>NZ_CP069396.1:585000-1197857 GCF_016887565.1 Archangium violaceum | reverse complement strand
GACGAGCAGGTTGAGCATCACCTGCCCCAGCCGCGACTCGCTCCCCATCACCCTCGGCGGATTACCGAACTCCTCCACCAGGCGCGCCCGCGGGCGCACCGCGTGCGCGGCCATGCGCAGCGCGGGAACCACCACCGCATTGACGTCCAGCATCGCCCGATCCTCCCCTTCCTGTCGGCTGAACACCTTCAGGTCCCGCACGATGACGCGGATGCGCTCGGCCCCCTCGCGGGCCGCATCCAACCGGGCCCGCGCCTCGGCGAGCCCCGTGGGACCCTGCTCCAGACTCTGCGCCACGCCCTCCAGGTTCAGCACCAGGTAGGCGAGCGGATTGTTGATTTCATGTCCCACGCCCGCCGCCAGCGTGCCCACGGCGGCGATGCGCTCGGCGGAGATGAGCTTCGCCTGGAGCTGCCGCTGCGCGGTGACATCGCGGTGGGTGGCCACGAAGTACGTCACCTGGCCCCGTGCGTTGCGCACCGGCGACACCAGCACCTCGCTCTGCACGCGAGAGCCATCCTTGTGCGCCATCACCACCTCGCCGCGGAAACAGGAGCCCTCGCGCACCGCCTTCACCAGGCGCTGGTGCTCCTCCGTCTCCGCCCCGCCCATGAGCAGCCCCCGAGGTGAGCGGCCCACCAACTCCTCCAGCCCGAAGCCCACCATGTCGCAAAAAGACTCGTTGGCGTACACCACGCGCAGCCCTCCGTCCGGGAGCAGCTGGTGGATGAGAACCCCGTCGCGCACGCCGCTCACGGCCCTGGCCAGCAGCTCCAATTGAGCATGGGCCTTGCCTTGCTCGGCGCGGGCCGCCGCCAGCAGCAAGCCGGTGAAGGAGGTGACGGCCAGGAAGAGCTGCAGCTCCAGCAGATCCACCGTCGTCCCGTCCGCCTTCGAGTAGAACGGCCCGTGACCCGAGACGGTCCCCCAGATGGAGATGCCCGCGGTGAGGAGGATGGAGACCACCGCGCCCCGCACCCCGAAGCGCAGGGCCGCCCAGACCCCCAGCGGGAAGAGGAGGAACACCTGCGCATAGGCCAGGGGCGCCACCGCGTCGCCGCGGAACGACCACAGGCCCACTCCGACGATGAGGGCCGCCAGCCCCAGGGCCTCCCACCAGCGAGGCTCCGGGCGAGGCTGGGCGAGCACCAGCACCGCCGACCCCACCACCAGCGCCCCCATGACATTGCCCAGCCACCACACCCACGCCGTGATGCCGACCTCGCTCCAGGACGCCCTCCCACTCAGCACGAGGCTCAGGGACCCCGCCGACACGCTGGCCAGCGTGCACGTGACCGCCACGGCGGTGAACACCAGCACGTCCTGGGTACGAGCCAGCGCGGAGGAGAAGCCGAGCCGCCTGAGCATCAGCACCCCCAGCACCGCCTCCAGCGTGTTGCCGACCCCGATGACCAGCGCCACGGCCGGGGACCCGGAGGCGAACAGCAGGTTGGCCAGGGAGGCCGCCACGAAGATGGCCGGCCAGCGCGACACACCCAGCAGGAACAGGCCCGCCAGCGACACCCCGGTGGCCGGCCAGATGGGGCTCGCGGTGCCAGCGATGGTGGCTTCCAACAGGCCCAGCCGGGCGGCGACGAAGTACACGGCCGCCAGCGCGAGCATCTCGGCGAGAACCCGCATGCCGGATGCGGACGAGCGGTCGAGGTGCTGTGATGGCGACTGGATGGCGGTTCCCCCCGAACGCTCGCCGTGCAGCAGGTGGCGATTGACGCGGCATGCTACCCCGACCGGGGGATGAGGGAAACGTCACTCCCGCTCGCCTGTACGTCCACCCAACACATGAGCGAGCGCGGTTTCACTCTCCGTCCTACGCCTGCAATGGACCGGCACGCTCTCCGTAGGGAAGAGCAAGGAGGTCATCGAGACCACAATGTCCCGCCCTGGTATCGCCGCCGTCCTGTCGTTCTTCATCCCCGGACTGGGTCAGATCTACAACGGGGACATCCTCCGAGGTCTCTTCTGGCTCATCATCACGCCGGGCTTCTGGTTGGGCACCGGCGGATGCCTCGGTTGGGTGTGTCACCTCATCTCCGCGGCCACGGCACACAACCGCGCCGAGGACAAGGAGAAGGGAGTGCGCGTCAGGGTCGTGTAGCGGCGCGATGCGCGCCGAGCAGGGCCTGGAGCAGCTCGTCCGCCGTCCGGGCGAGCACCCGGGCCCCGTGGGACTGGAGCTCCTCCACGTCGCGGAAGCCCCAGGTGACGCCCACGCCGTACATGCCGGCGGCCCGCGCGGTGTCCATATCCACCGCCGTGTCGCCGACGAAGGCGCAGTCCCCGGGCTCCACGCCCAGCTCTGCGGCAATGCCGAGCGCGGACGTGGGGTCCGGCTTGCGCGGCACGCCGGCCCGCTCGCCGTAGATGGCCCCGAAGGGCACGTCCGGCAGCAGGGCCTCCACCAGCCGGCGGGTGGACGCGTCCGGCTTGTTGCTCAGCACCGCCAGCTTCACCCCCTCGCCCACCAGCCGATCGAGCACCTCGCGCACCCCGGGAAAGGGACGGGTGTGGTCCATCATGTGCTCGGCGTAGAAGGCGCGGTAGGTGGCCAGCACCGGCTCGCGCAGGTGCGCGTGCTCCGGGGCAACGGCCCGGGACACCAGCACCTGGACGCCCTCGCCCACGAAGTGGCGGTAGTCGGAGAGCGGGTGGACGGGCAGGCCCTGGGTGGTGAGCGCGTGGTTCATCGCCGCGCCGATGTCGTGCAGCGAGTCCAGCAGCGTCCCATCCAGGTCGAAGAGCGCGGCGCGAGGAGGCATGCCCCTAGAAACACCAACGCCCCGGCCCGGACAAGTCCGAGGCGCGGGGCGTGGGCTCGAAGCAGGCCGCCCGTGTGAGGAGACCTACTCCGTCTTGGCGGCAGTGGGCTCGCCCGCCGAGGCGTCACCCTTCTGCAGGGTGGCGAAGTTGATGTTGTTGTAGCCGGCGCTGGCGCAGCTGAACATCACCCGCTTGATGATGGAGAACTCCACGTCCTTGTGGGCCTGGATGTTCACGTCACCCTTGAAGGCGTTGGTGTTGCCCTCGGCCATGGCGTGGAGGTCCTCGAACTGCTTCTTCATGTCCCGGAGCTTCTCCTCCAGCGCGGGGATGTTGAGGTACTCCTCCTTCACCAGGTCCTGCACCCGGCCGACGACGTTGCCGGAGATGGAGACTTCCTCTCCGGACACCATCACCACCGGGTTCATCTCCACCTCCTTGACGTTGGTCGCCTCGGGGAGCTGGATGTCCTTGGTCATCATCAGCACCTCGCCCGTCGCCGAGAAGTTGGCGATGAGGAAGAGCACGATGATGACGAACATGTCGACCAGCGGGGTGATGAGCACGTCCGCGTTGCCGCCGTGCTTGCCGTGGGCCGCGCCGTGGCCGAACACCTTGGAGTGCTGCAGCCGCTTGCCGTAGCGCTTACCGGGAGCCTTGATGGCCATGAGTCTCTACCTTCCCTAGCCCATGATGGCGGACACCGAGACCTGGGGCAGGCCGGCGCCGATGCACTGGTCGATGATGCGCACCAGGTCCTCGTAACGGACCTTGTCCTCGGTCTGCAGCGTGATGGCTGACTGATCCGGGAACTGCGCCTTGAGCTCCTTGAACCGGGCCAACAGCGGCGCCAGGTCCAACTTGCCGTTGGCACCGCGCTTGGCCTCGATGGGCGGGAACTCGCTCTGGTCCGCCGCCAACCGCAACTCGGTGGGCGTGACGAAGAGCGTGAGCTGGACCGTCTTGGTCTGCTCCTCCTGTTTCTGTTCCTCGTCCGTGGCAGGGCCACCCGCCTGTGCCACCTGGAGACGGCCAATCTGGGTCCAGACGGCCGTCATGATGAGGAAGCTGATGGTCACCGCCATCAGGTCGATGAACGGGGTGAGGTTGATGGCAACGTCGAGCGACTTCTTGCCTTTACCTCCCCCGAGGTCCATTCCGCCGGCCATGGAACTCTCCTTCCGCCCGCGATCGTACGACGTTCAATGAAGAAGGGCGCGCGTCACACACTCCGACAACGCGCCCGGATTCAGGTTCCCAGGTAGGAGGAGGAACTACTCCTCCACCTCGCGGGAGGACGCCGAGACGGTGGCGTTCTTGAACTTGTCGCGGTTGTTGACGATGAGGTTGAGCACCGCGACGCTCGTCTCGTTGATGTCGTTGACGAGCGCGGTGGCGCGGCCGGAGAGGATGGAGAAGGCGATAACCGCCGGGATGGCCGTGAGCAGACCGAAGCCGGTGCAGTTCATGGCTTCGGAAATACCGTTGGCGAGAATGGTCGCCTTGTCGGCCGGGTTCACGTTGGCCACCGCCTCGAAGCAGGCGATCAGACCGGACACCGTCCCGAGCAGACCCGCGAGCATCGCCGCGTTGCCGAGCATGGCGAGGTAGCCGGTGCGGGCCTCGATCTTCGGAGTCTCGCGGAGGCTGGCCTCGTCGAGGGCGGCCTGGACCTCCTCCTCGCCCTTGGGAACGTTCATCAGGCCGGCCTTGATGACCTGGGTGAGCGGCGTCTGCTTCTGGCCGGCCACGTAGTTGATGGCCTTGTCCAGGTCACCGGCGTAGATGTGCTTCTTGAGGCCGCGCAGGAACGCGTCCTTGTTGATGGATGCCTTGCCGAACAACATGATGCCGCGCTCGATCATGATGGCCAGCGCGAACACGAGGCAGGTGGCGATGGGGTACATACCCCACTGGCCCGCCTCCCAGCGCTTGGCGATCTCCTCGAACAAAGTGCGCTCGGCACCGCCGGCGTTGGCGAGGACGGTCAGATTCGTCAGAAACCCCAGGTTCATCGCTTATGGCCTCCAGAGAGGGGCGGGCCCGTCATGGCGGGCCTTGTACCACCCCAGACAGTTCCCCGTGCGGACACCCACACGGTTCCCTGGCTCGGGAATGGCATTAATGGACGCCGGACTTTAGGAACGCACCTCCTGGAGTGTCAAGGCACGCCCAGTGCTCTTAGTTGCTGAAATCCCATGAGAATTTTGCGATCAGACACCGACAGGTAGGCCGGTCTGGTGTCGGACGTACACGGTGCGTCACGCCTCTCTGCCTGCTTGACGGCACCCGGGGCTGGGGCTAATGGCGGCCGCCATATGGCCAGAAAGCGGATCGGCGAGCTGCTCCTGGAGCGGGGGGCGATCACTCCGGCCCAGCTCGAGGCCGCGCTCCAGGCACAGCAACACTCGCGCCAACGGCTGGGCGTCGCGCTGGTGTCCCTGGGGGCGATCACCGAGAAGACCCTCGCGCACGCGCTGAGCGAAGCACTGGGCGTGCCAGTGATGGATTTGATGGCCCGCCAGCCGGACTGGAGCGCCATCCACCTTCTGCGCCCGCGCTTCTGCGAGCAGCACGACCTGTTCCCCGTGGCCCTGGAGACGGTGGGCGGGCGCCGGCTGCTGGTGGTGGCCATGGCCGACCCGCTCGACTCCACGGCGATTCAGGAGATGGAGTTCACCACCGGGTTGAAGGTGAGCCCCCGGGTGGCCCCGCTGTCCGCCGTGCGCGGCGCCATCCAGCGCTACTACCACCGGGCCGCCCAGGGCACCGCGGCGGCCGCTCCGGCCTCCACGGCGGCCTCGGAGGCCGTTCCCGAGGCGCTCGAGGACGACGTCGAGGAGATCATCGTCGGCGAGGAGCTGCCCCCCGGAGAGAACACCCGCCGCGTGTCGCTCGAGCAGCTCATCCAGGAGCGGGAGCAGCAGCGGAAGCTCAAGCGGGGTCAGGCCAGGCCCGCCTCGGTGAAGCGGGCCGGGGACATCAGCGCCGAGCTGGACTCGCTGTTCGGCGAGGTCGTGCCCGCCGCGCCCGAGCCGTTGGACCCCGTGGAGGAGCTGGAGCGCAAGTTCTGGGCCCTCATGCGCATCATGGCTCGCAAGGGACTCCTCACGAAGGAGGAGTTCACCCGCGAGCTGGATGACGAGAGCTGATCCGGGCAGGTTCGCAACCCGGGGAATGACATACCCTCACCCCGACCCTCTCCCAGAGGGAGAGGGAGGGAGGGAGGAGTTGGCGGGGTTGGGGCTCAGTCTGGGATTGGCAGGCGCACCGTGAAGGTCGTTCCCTGCCCCAGCTCGCTCTCCACGCTCAGCTTTCCACCGTGCTTCTCCACGATGCGCTGCACGATGGACAGTCCCAGCCCCGTCCCCTTCCCCTCCGTCTTCGTCGTGTAGAAGGGCTCGAAGATTCGCGACAGGTTCTCCGGCGAGATGCCGCTCCCCGTGTCCTTCACACAGACCACCGCCTCGCGCCCCTCCTGCCTCGTCCGCAGCGAGACCTTCCCGCCCGGCTGCATCGCGTGACACGCGTTGGTGATGAGGTTCACGAACACCTGTTCCAGGTTCGCCGGCACCGCCGATAGCAGCGGCAACTCCCCGTAGTCGCGCTCCACCTTCACCTTCGACTGCGTCACCACGTGCTCGCAGTACCCCACCGCCCTGTCCAACACCGTGTGCAGCTGCACCCGCTCCGGCTTGTCCTTCGCCGGCCTCGCGTATGACGTCAGGTCCCTCGTGAAGCGCAGGATGCGCTGCCCGCTCTCCATGATCTTCTTCAGCTTGTCCGTGTCCGACGCGCCCGAGCTCCCCATCATCATCGCCCGCTGCAACAGCGACTCCGCGTACGCCACCACCGCCGTCATCGGGTTGTTGATTTCATGCGCCACGCTCGCCGCCAACTGCCCCATCGACGCCAGCTTCTCCGCCTGGATGACCCGCTGCTCCAGCTGCGCCACCACCGTCACGTCCTGCCCGATCGCCATCACCCCCTCCACCTCCCCCTGTGACGTCAGCGTCGAGGACGTGGCGAACGAGGCCCGCGCCTCCCCCGTCTTCGTGCGCAGCCGCAGCTCGAAGTTGGGCACCGACTCGCCTCGCAGCACCGCCGCCATCAGCGACGCCAACCGCAGGTGCTCGTCCTCCGGCACCAGCGTGAAGACGTCCTTCCCCAGCACCTCCTCCTTGCTGAAGCCCGTCAGCCGGCTGACCGCCTGGTTGAAGACGACCACCTTCTTGTCCCGGTTCGCCACCAGGATGAGCGCGTTCGCCTTCTCCAGCAGCTCCTCCAGGTACTTGCGCACGAACGTCAGCTCGTCGATGAGCTTCGCGTTCTTCACCGCCACCGCCACCTGGTTGGCCAGCTGCACCAGCACCCGCTCGTCCTGCAGCAGGTCTCCCTCCTCCTTCAGCGTGGCCGGATACTCCAGGTTGATGGCGCCGTAGAGCTGCCCGCTGGCCACCAGCGGCGCGCTCACCCCGCCCGTGCTCCCCTCGAAGAGCAGCGGCACCCGCGCCCCCACCACCACCCGGCCCCCAGCGGGAATGGACTCCTGTGACAGGTGCATCTTCTCCACCGCGCTGCGCTTGAGCACCAGCGGCTCGCGAGAGCCCTCCTTCAGCCTCCCCTCCGCGTACAGGCTCGTCAGCCCGCCCGTCCTCGCGTCGATGATGCGGATGCAGAAGGTGCGCCCGGGGAACAGCTCCTTCACCCCTCGCGCCACCGCCGCCACCAGCTCCTCCTCGCTGCCCGCCTCCGCCACGCTGCGCCCCAGGTCCAACAACACGCCCTCGGTGCGCGCCTGCTCCAGCAGCGCCTGCTCCACCACCACCAGCTGACCCCTCATCAGCTCCGACTCGCGCCGCCCCACCAGCGACACCCACTCCCCACGCCTCACCAGCTCCACCACCACCACGCCCCCGGGCGGCAACGCCACATCCACCACGCACGAGGCCCCGTCCTCGGGCACCCGCGCCCCCGCCACCGACTCCATCATCTGCTCCACCGTCGCCCCGTGCTCGAAACAGAAGCGCGCGAAGGCCGCGTTGAGCGCCCTCGGCCTCAGTCCCAGGTCGCACAGCGCCGCGGGCAACTCCACCGCTTCGAAGAAGGCTCGGAAGGCTTCGGCGGATGGGCCCCCCGGCACGCGGGAGTCACTCGTCATGAGAGCTGGCTTTGTCCAGGTCCAGGATCTGCTGCGAGCCCATGTACGCCTTCGTCTCGTAGCGCGTGATGCGGCCAATCTTCCGGACGATCTCCGCCATGCGCTCGGCCTCGCGGTAGATGATGTCCACCGGCTTGTAGGAGGTGTCCTCCTCCTTCAGCCTGCGCTTGAGCAGCTCGGCGTACCCCATCACCGAGGTGAGCGGCTGGTTGAGCTCGTGCGCCGCCGTGCCCGCCAGCGCCACGATGACGGCGTTCTTCTCGCTCTCCTCCAGCCGCGTCTCCACGTCCGACAGCTTGCGCTCCAGCTCCATCCGGTCGCGCAGGTCCGTGAAGATGCCCACGCTGGCCACCTCGCGGCCTCCCTCGTACACGATGGAGGCCGTCATGTTCACCGGCACCAGCTGCCCCGTGCGGTGGACGATGTCCTGCCTGCACACCGACAGCCGTCCGCGCCCACCGTAATCCGGGCTGCGCAGTTGGCTCATGATGCGCTGGGACACCCCCTCCGGGTACAGCTGGCTCACGTGCATGCCACTGAGCGCCTGCTGCGCGGTGTAGCCGCAGAGCGCCTCCGCCCCCTTGTTGAAGAGGATGATGCGGCCCTGCATGTCCGAGGCGACGATGGCGTCCACCGACGAGTCGATGAGCCGCTCCAGGAAGTCCTTGGTGTGGCTCAGCTCGTCGGCCAGCAGCCGCGCCTGCGTCACGTCGCGGAACGAGAGGATGATGGCCCGCCGCCCATCCTCCAGCGGGGCCGCGGAGAAGCTCAGCGTGAGGCGCCGCCCCTTCGGCGTGCGCACCATCAGGTCCACGTCCGAGCGGGACTCGCCTCGCCGGGCCGCCGTCACCAGCTCCATCAGCACCGACTCGTCCAACGGCTGGGTGACGTCCACCAGGTGGCGCCCATAGGCGGACTCGGAGGACGTCTCCAGGACGTTCTCTCCCGCCGGGTTGAGGCTGAGCACGCACGCCCGGTCATCGAGGATGGCCACGCCCTCGCGCACGTTGGCGAAGAAGAGGTGGTACGTCTCCAGCGAGGCCGCCTTCGCCTCGGCGGCGATGCGCGCCGACATCTCCCGCTCGGTCTGCCCGCGCACCGACTGCAACAGCGACGCGTTGCGCAGCGCCACCGCCGTGGCGTGTGCCACCGTCTTGAGGAATTCGATCTCGTCCGGTGCGAAGGTGCGCCGGTCCCCACCCGAGGCGCGCAGCAGCAGCACCCCCCGCACCTCTCCCCGAATCTGCAGCGGCAGCGCCGCCAGCGTGTGGATGCCCCGCGCCGCCACCTCGCTCTGCACCCCCTCCAGCAGGGGGTGGTGGGAGGCGTCCTCCACGATGACGGGCAGGCCCGTGCGCGCCGCCTCGCGGACCTCCGGGTAGCGCTCCAGCTCGATGCGCACGTCCGCCTGGCCGGGAGCGTCGCTGGCGGCCACCACACGGGCGGCCTCCCCGTCATGATCCAACATCACCAGCGCGGCGCGGCCGATGCCGAGCCTGTCCGCGAGCCTGCGGGTGACGTCGTGCAGCAGCCCCTCCACGTCCAGGCTCTCGGCGTAGTCCGCGGTGAGCTCGAGCAGGAGCGTCAGGTCCTCCTGCCGCCGCTGCTGCTCCTGCTGCTCCAGGTGGCGCTCGGCGACGCGCCGCAGCCGGTACGCGAGCTCATAAGGCTCGGCCCCGGCCGTCATCACCTCGGCGGGCCGCAGCGACTCCAGCACCGCGAAGGCCGCCTCGCCCGGCGCCACCAGCGCCACCAGGGACAGCTTCTCCCCCACGGGTGTGGCGAGCAGCGCCGACAGGGCCGCCCTCCCCTCCGGTACCGTCAGGTCCACCAGGCCGATGGTGGCCCGCTCCGGCGCCTCCACCACGCACAATCCTACCCGGGCCGCCGCGCGGACGAGCGGCTCGCGCGCGGCCGAAGCCGCGGGCACCAGGACAACACCCAGGGTTGAATCGTGGTGAGACACGCCCCGGACTCTACCCCGGGTCCCGCCTCAGGGGCAGTCAGACTCCCGCGCCCCCATGTCCGGTGCCGAACCGCAGTAGGCCTGCCCGAGGGACAGGCCCTCGTTCCGGGCGGCGGAAGCACTCCCCAGCCGGAAGTCCCCAGCCTCCGCGTCCTGGAAACCGGGCTCCTCCTCCACGGAGTGTGCGTCCCAGCGGGTGGCGCTCCGCCAGCCCACGAGGTCGGGGTACTTCCCGTCCACCCGGAAGGAGACGTGCCCCTGGGGGGAGAAGTAGAGGTTGCCGTCGAAGGAGACCCCGGACCGGGCCGAGCCGGCCCGGACCATGATGGCGCAGGCACCAAAAATGTTGTTGCGCGCCTCCACGTCCTGGCTGGGGCCGGAGTCGCCGTTGCCCAGGCCCAGGCAGTGGGTAGGCATGTTCCACACGGTGTTGTGGTGCACCTTCACGTTGACCGCGGTGTCAATGCGGATGCCGGTGCCCTCGTTGCCATCCGCGCCGTAGCCGTCGAGGACGAGGTTGCGCCGCAGGACGATGTGGGTGGGCGGCGAGCCCTGACGCACTCCGCCGATGTTGATGCCCCGACCATTGTCGCGCACCTCGTTCTCCTCGAGCGTGATGTCGCGCGCGGACAGGTGCACCACCACGCCCTCTCCCGCCGAGGAGGCGGAGCGGCGGTGGCCCCAGATGCGGTTGCCACGCAGGGTGACGCGCGTGCACGTCTTGATGTCCGCGCCGTTCTCCCGGTTCTCGTGCAGGTCGTTGTCCTCGACGAGCAGGTTGTCGAAGGGAGTGCCGGGCTCGGTGGCGCCGCCCTCGGGCCCCAGGCACTGCACCCCGTCCCCCGAGTTGTGGTGGATGTCGTTGCCACGGACGACCACGTTCCTCGAGTTGGTCTGCACGACGACTCCGTGGCTGTCGCCGGAGCGCTGGAAGTTGAAGATGGCGTTGTCCTCGATGAGGACGTCACTGGCCCGCTCGGCGACGTTGACGCCCGCGCCGCTGGTGCCGTTCTTCAACGTGCAGCCGCGCAGGATGCCGTGGTGCGCGCCCGCGCCCCGCCAGAAGGCGGCGAAGGAGTCCTCTCCCGCCACGTCGAGGGTGAGCCCCTCCACGCGCCAGTACGCGCGGCGTACGTCCAACAGCGTCGTGCCGCTGCCAGCGGGCTTGATGACGGGCTTCGCGCCGGGCGCGGCCTTCACCGTGAGATAGCGGCCGGGCGCGCCATCCCTCGAGTCCAGCCGCAATCGCTCCGTGTACGTGCCCGTCTTGAGGAAGACGGCCTCGCCCGGCTGGAGCAGCGAGAGCGCCTTGCTCACCGTGCGGAAGGGCGCGCGCTCCGTGCCCGCCGCGGTGTCGTTGCCGTTGGGCGCCACCCAGAGGATGCGGGAGAACTCGGGCGGCGGTGGAGGCGCGGGAGGTGGCGGAGACTGAGGGGACGGGCCCGGAGTGGGAGCAGTGGGCGTGGGGGATGGAGGCGACGTCGGCGGCTTCGCCGTCGGTTGCGGTGCGGTGGCGGACCCCTCGGAAACGGGGAGCTCGTCGCCGGAAGCAATCGACCCGCCCCGCTCACCACAGGCGAGGGCACCGATGAGGACAGCGGGAGGGACGACCGGCAGCAACCACCTGATGCGCATCCGCACTCCTTGTGTGAGCCGCGGTCCCTGGGGGAACCGCGAGGACGCGCGCCGGACACGACCCATCCGCTTTCCATTCCCCCTGCGCTCCCCCCAGGTCGCCCGCCCGTTCGTGGGCGGAGGAGGCAAGGCACGGAGTTCCGAGAACTTGTGGCCCCAACCAGAAGCCCACCTGATGATTGTCAGTTGGCTTCGGAATGACGACACCCGCTCACGCGTGCGGCGGACGTCGCACGGAGGCTCACAGAGGCCGACGCCTCGGGTTCACCCGGAGAAGCGCCGGACGGCTCGGGAGCGGGAGGCAGCAAACACGAACGCCCCGGCCGGGAGGGCCGAGGCGTCCGAGGAAACGGGGGTTCTCGAAGGGGAGGGGCCTACCAGCGGTTGCTGGCGACGTAGGCACCACGATGCGAGGGGACCCACACCCACTCCTGCACCGACTGGTTGTAGCCCTCCACCCAGCGCTGCTCGTAGTAACCGCCCTCGCACTTCACCCGGTCACGGCGCGGCTTGTACTTGCAGGTCTCCTCGACCCAGACCTTCTCGTAGTGACCCGGCACCCACTGCTGCACCGTCCGCAGCTCGTAGCGGCCCGAGTCGCGCGGCCCTCGCGAGCGCGGGGGCTGGGGAGGAGGCGGCGGCGCGGGGCGGTAGTCGCCGCCCGTGTGGCCGTACCGGACGGAGGTGCCCACCGGGGACGCATCGTGCTGACCACCGCGGAAATCATCGGCCCGCGCGGCGGCGGGAGCCAGGAGCAGGGCGGAAAGAGCCAGGGTGAAGAGTCCGTTCTGGAGCGTCATCGTCGTGTCCTCCGTCATCGTTCTTGCCTGCTTCGACGGAGGACCCCCGGGTTCATTCAACCCTCGGACAGGGCCGCCTACTTCTTCGCCGGCTCCGGCTTCTGCCCGCTCAAGCTCCGGTAGGCAATCGTCAGCCACATGTCCGGCTTGATGAAGGCATCGCCCCAGGTCTTGTACTTCTCGGGCATCCCCTCGGCCTTCACTTGGTCGATCGTCTTCCCCGCGGCGATCTTCCCCTTCACCAGCGACACCGTCTCGCGCAGCATCTCCGCGAAGGTCTCGAGCTGCTCACGCCCCGAGAGCGCACCGTGGCCCGGGATGATCTTCACCCCCGCGGGCAACGTCTGGAGCACGCGCTCCACGTTGCGCAGGTAGCCCTCCAGCGAGCCTCCGCTCTCCAGGTCGATGAAGGGGTACTTGTCCACGGTGAACTGGTCCCCCATGTGCAGCACGTTGGAGCCGGTGAAGTACACCATGCTGTCGCCATCCGTGTGGCCCGAGGGCAGGTGCGTCACCTGGATCTCCTCGCCATTGAAGAAGATGGAGAGCCCCTGGTCGTAGGTGATGACCGGCAGCGCCTCCTTGGGCGCGGGGGGAATCTTCATCCCGAGCGTCGCGCTCTCGAGACCGTTGATCAGCCGCGTGCGCACGTGCGAGTGCGCCACGATGCGGCCCTCGTGACCGAACTCCGCGTTGCTGCCCGTGTGGTCGAAATGCCAGTGCGTGTTGAGCACGTACTCCAGCGACGCCTTGGCGCCCTTGCCCTGGCTCTTGGCCAGCTTGCTGAACGCCGCGCGAATCTTCGGCACCAGCGGCGCGAACTGGTCATCCACGATGAGCACTCCATCCGGGCCCACGGAGACGCCGATGTTGCCCCCCGCGCCCTCGAGCATGTGCACGTTGCCCGCCACCGGGATGGACTTCACCTGCACCTTCGAAAAATCTTGCGGCTGGGCCAGCGCCAGGCCGGGCAGCAGCAGCGCGGAGAGGAAGACCTTCTTCATGTTGGGGAACTCCGTTCGAATCGAGACGCATCCACCATAACCACGTCACGGAAAACTTGTGGGACTCAGGTGACATGGCACCTTCCGGACCATGTCCGAGCTCCGTGCCTTCCCGCGTCATTCCCATCGGCTCGTCGTCCGGCTGCGGGGGATGCTGCCCGTGCGCACCCACGACGTGTCCGACGGCGGCTTCCAGGCGGACATGCTCCAACCCCTGCACCGGGGGAGCACCGTGCGGGGCTCGCTCACCCTGGACGGCGAGGAGCTCCCCTTCGAGGGCGAGGTCGTGTGGATCAGGGTGGAGGGAGGCGGCCCCACCGTGCGCGGCCGTTACGGCGTGCGCTTCACCTCCGGAGCCGAGGGCTTCCGCCAGCGCTTCCAGACGTGGCGGCGTCGACAGGGCCACAGGATGGTGCGCTGGTTCACGTAACCGGCACGCGAGCCGTCTAGGCTGCGCCCCCTTTCCTGAACCACGAAGGGGTGTGCACATGACGGAGCAGGCGAAGCTGACCTCGGCCGATGGAACGGAACTTCCGGGCTACCTGACGCGGGCCCAGGGCGGCACGAATCGCGGAGCGGTGGTCGTCATCCACGAGTGGTGGGGCCTCACGGAGCAGCTACGCGGCGTGGCGGACCGCTTGGCGCGCGAGGGCTTCACCGTGTTCGCACCAGACCTCTACCGGGGCCGGGTGACGAAGGACGCGGCCGAGGCCGAGAAGCTGATGGGCGCGATGGACCGCCGGCAGGCCGTGCAGGACATCTCGCGCGCCGTGGAGGCGCTGCGGCGGCACGCGCCGGGCACGAAGGTGGCGGTGCTGGGCTTCTGCATGGGCGGAGCGCTCACGCTGGCGGCCGCGGCCCATGACGGACAAGTCGCCGCCGCCGTGCCCTTCTACGGGATTCCTCCCGAGGAGGCGGCGGACGTGACGAAGATCCGCTGCCCGGTGCTGGGGCACTACGCGAACATCGATGACTGGTGCTCCCCGGACCGGGTGGACGCGCTGGAGAAGAAGCTGAAGGGCGCGGGCGTGCCGGCGGAGATTCACCGCTACGACGCGGGCCACGCCTTCTTCAACGAGAAGCGGCCCGAGGTGTACTCGCCCCAGAACGCCGAGCTCGCGTGGAAGCGCACGGTGGAGTTCCTCCGCGCGAAGCTCGGCTGAGCCGAGGGAACTGGCCGGGCGGGGACAGCGGGGCCCTCGCCCGGCCCGGGTCACACGGGATTACGGGCACACCCGGGTGGCCGCCGGGCTGATGACGGCAGCCCCGGAGATGGCGCAGGACGACGTCCATCCAGCGCGCAGCCGGATGACACCCGCGGCGCCACCACCGCCGCCACCGCCGCCATTATCGTTACCTTGATTTCCACCGGAAGAGCCCGAAGTAGGAGCAGCCCCCAACGCTCCACCCGAGCCACCGTCGCCCCCTGCCGGTGACGTACTCGCGCCCGGCGAGGCCGCGGCCGCCTGGGTGGTCGAGCCATCCGAACCATCCACGCCCGCGTTGTGGGCCTCGAACCCGCCCTCGCCACCGGCTCCTCCGTTGGCCGTCAGACGGGCCAGGTCGAGAACCTGCAACGACTTACCCTCCAGCAGAATCCCGCCACCACTGCCTCCGCCTCCACCTCCACCTCCGCCGTTGCTGTCCTGACCGCCTCCCTTGCCGCCCCCTCCACTGACGGACACGGTGCCATCCACGCTCAGCAGGCTCGCCACGGAGATCTGCACGGCGCCACCTCCCGCTCCACCCGCTCCCGCCAAGGTGTCTCCCCCCGCGCCACCCGGACAACCACCGATCAGCGGCACCAGCGTGCTCGTCAGCAAGGAGCCAGCCGCCCCCGCGGTTCCACCGCCATCCCCCGCACCACCACCCGCGCCCGCGGTCGCGAAGCCACCACCACCCCCTCCACCGCGGCCCTCAATGCTGCCCGAACCATTTCCGCCAACCCGAGCACCACACGTCGCGGCGTTCCCTCCCGCACCTGGGTCTGTCTTGGTGGCATTCGCCAGGATGGAGCCATGGATGTAGGCCTGGTCGTAGATGGCGAAAATGACGGGCCGGGTGCCCTGCACGGTCACCATCACGCCATAATCGATATCGAGGCGCTTCATGTAGAGGACCAGAACCTCTGGTCCACCTCCAGACGGCGTGAGGGTCTTGGCCAGCGCAGTCACGGGAGGCGTCGCGCAAGTCCCCGTCGGTGTGAAGACGAAGGGGCCCGAGCCCGAGGTATTGAGTGTGACGTTACACGACACACGAACCTCCTTGAGCTCCGTCACCTCCGTGGCCGTGAGCGCATCCGGGTCGAAGTTGCTGGGTGCATACGGGAAGAGGCTGCACTTTCCTTCGGTGCTCGGCACGCACGTGCCCGGCTGACCCGTGGTCGTGTTCCAGGTGCAAGCCGCCCCGTTCTTCGAGGCGTCCGCTACGTAGAGGCAGCCACCATTGCCCGAGCAGGCATTGCCCGGCATCTGGCACGCGTTGGGCGGCGCGCAGGTGTAATCAGTGCCGGCGCATCCACCGGCCCCATTGCACCGGTCATCCTTGGAGCAGGGCTGGCCGTCATCACAGGTCGTCGTGGTGGGCTTGGGCGGGTAGTTACACGTCCCCGAGGAGGGATCGCAGGTGCCCGTGTTCTCGTAGCACTGGCCCGTCGGCGTGTTGCACGTCTTGTTGGCCGAACCCACGCATGACCCGTTGCCGTTGCACTTGTCGACGAGCGTGCAGGCATTCCCGTCATTGCAATCCACCGTCGTGGGCTTGGCGGGGTAGGAACACTCGCCTGTCGTGTTGTTGCAGGTACCCGTGTTCTCGTAGCACTGGCCCGTCGGCGTGTTGCACGTCTTGTTGGCCGAACCCACGCATGACCCGCTGCCGTTGCACTTGTCGACGAGCGTGCAGGCATTCCCGTCATTGCAATCCGCCGTCGTGGGCTTGGGGGCATAGCCGCACGTTCCCGAAGAGGGATTACAGGTGCCCGTACTCTCGTAGCACTGACCCGTCGGGCTGTTGCACACCTTGGCCGTGCCCGCGCACATCCCGCTGCCGTTGCACTTGTCCGAATCGGTGCACTTGTTGCCGTCGTCGCAGGTCGCCGTCGCGGGCTTGGGAGGGTATTCGCACGCGCCCGACGCGGGATTGCAGGTGCCCGTGTTCTCGCGGCACTGGTCCGTCGGGCCGTTGCACGTCTTCTGTGTGCCCGCACACGTTCCCTGCGCGCTGCACCTGTCGCTGGTGGTGCACGCGTTTCCGTCATCACAGCTCAGGGTGCTGTCGACTTTATAGGAACACTTTCCCCCGCCGCAGACCGCCGCGCCGTGACACTGCGGCGGGGTGTTGCACGCGCTTTCGCAGCAGACCCCTGCCACACAGAAGCCCGAGCCACAGTCCGCAGTGCCCGCACAGCTCGAACCGTTGCAGTCCGACTTCCCGTCACAGTTGAAGTCGACATTGAGGACTCCCGACCCATCGCATACGGCCTGAGCACCGGGGTACACGTTGGCCTTGCCGTCGTTGCAGTCCGTACCGTTGATGGCCTTGTCTTCCAGCGAGGTGGCGGGATGGCGGTCCTGGTCCGCGTCCTGGGCCTTGAGCACGATTCCCGCTGGAACGGCGCCCTTCTCGGGCAGCGCCACCGCCGCGGCGAGGCGGCGCGTCTCGATGGCCTGCCCCTCACACTTCTCCGTGGAGTAGGAGGACACCTCGATCTGGAGCTGCTCGCTCCACCCCCTCTCGCGATACACCGCGAGGACCAGTGTCCGGTCTTCAGCGTGCCTGGTCAGCGTTTCCGAGTCGATCAGCTCGGAACTCTTGAGGTTCTCCGCCGTGGCATCCAGGGCGGTCACCCGGATACATGCAGGGACATACCCCGCCGGCTTCGGATACGTGATGGTGAGCGCGACCGCACTCTCCTTCACCTTGTTCGAACAAGCGGCCAGCAGGACGAGGCAAACGAATACCCATGCGCGACGCATGGGCCGATAGATTACCCCAGCTCCAGGCCAACGTCGCGCTTACGACACTCGCGAGCCTCAACCCTGGGGCGGCCGCGGCGCCTCGGGCTCGGTCGCGGGCTGTTGCGCGGGCTCGGGCTCCGGATTCACCACCTGGAGGGAGTAGCTCCGCACGCCCTTGGGCAACGACACCTCCACCAGCGGATTGTCCGCCAGCAGGTGCGGCGCCACCGGCAGTTGGATGAGGCCGTTCGCGTCACTCGTCGCGATGACGCGACCCCGGCTCGAATCGAGCAGCACCCGCGCTCCCGGGATGGGCTGGCCCGTGGATGGATCCACCACGCGCATCGTCACGTCCTTCATCCCCTGGGCCTGCTGCGGTTTCAGCCGGGCCACGTCGGGCGGCACCACCTGCCGGTAGTACGGGCGCAACGTACAGGCCGACAGCACACCGAGGGACAGCAGGGAGAGCCGCAACAGGGAACGCATCGGACGCATGGTCACTCCATCCAGGCAGTCAGGGGTACGAGGGAGGCGCAGCATACCGGGCGGGCGGCTTCAGCCACCAAGCACCGCCCCGCCTGCCCGGATGCCCGGCCTCCAATGGTGCCTCCCCACCTGTCTCCCACGCCGGCATGTCGCATCTTCAACGGCATCCGATCCGCGGCGGAGCCTTCCGCCCCCATCACCGGGAGAGCACGCATGTCCGAGCCCATCGACCCCAAGAGCCCCAAGCCCACCACCCGCCGCGAGCTCCTCGAGAAGGGCTACTGCGAAAAGGGCGTCTGGGGACCGGAGATCCACGCCACCGCCACCGAGCCCATGCCCGACTTCGAGGAGAGCGGCTACCGCGATGTCGTGGTCATCCCGACGCCCACCGAGGGCGTCGAGTTCAAGCGCCGGGGCCTCATCATCGGCGCGCTCACGATGATCTCCGTGAGCTTCATCACCTTCTACATCCCATTCCTCAATGCCCTGCTGGGCGGCGTCTTCGGCGGCTTCTTCGCCAAACGCTGGGGCCGCGCGTTCGGTGCCGCGGCCATCGCCTCGGTGGCGGTGCCGGCGATCATCGCCTTCCTCTATGGTTTCGACACGCCCGACCTCCTCTACTTCATGTACGGGCTCGGCTTCTGGGGCTGGACCGCCCTCCACGTCGTCGGCATGTTCATCGGCGCGGCGTCGGGCGTGTACTCGCGCCCCCTCGCGGACCGGCGCGGGCTCTCGCGTGGAGTCATGGAAGGATAGCGGGCCGGCCAGTCAACCAGGCAAAGCGCGGCCCCGGCCCCGGACGGAAGCGGCGCCCGGGGTCGCTCGGGACTAGGATGCGCTCGTGAGCATCCCCCGCATCGAGGCCGCCCTGGCCCGCGCCACCGAGGCCGCCGCCCGTGGTCCCCATTCCGCGCCGCCCGACGGCCATCCCCGCTCCCGGCACCTCGCCATCGGCGACCCGCAGGCGGACATCACCCGCTTCTTCGCCCTGCTCGACCGCCACGGTCTGCTCGGCTCGGATGGAAGGCTCCTCCCCGAGGTCCAGCTCGTCTCGGTGGGAGACCACTTCGACTGGGGCAAGGCCCACGAGCGCGACGCCGTGGCCACCAGCGCCTCGAGGCTCGTCGCCTGGATGGCCTCGCACCCGGCGGACCAGGCGGTGCTGCTGCTGGGCAACCATGACCTGGGCCGCGTGGGCGAGCTGTCCGGCTTCACCGACGCGCGCTTCGCCGCCGCCCAGGTGGAGGCGGATCTCATCTACCAGGGCGACCACACCGACGAGGCCCGGGAGCGCGACTTCCTCTCGCGCTACCCCGAGGTGCCCAACGTGGAGCTGGTGGCCCGCGACTTCGGTACCTTCCGCGAGGTGCAGCGCGACTGGGTGGCGTACCTGCTGCGCGCCGGGCGCTTCCGGGTGGCCCACGCCGCGGCGGACGACCTGCTCGTCCTGCATGCCGGCGTCACGCGGGAGGACCTCCTCACCGCTGGAATGCCCGAGTCCCTCCAGGCCCGCGCTCCCGCGGTGGCCGACACGCTCAACCGGGTGCTCGACACCGCGGTAGCCGCCTGGAAGCAGGGCCCCTTCTCCATTCCCGGTCTGTACCAGCCCGGCAGCGCCACGTATGGCGAGGGCCGGGGCATCTTCTATCAGCGCCCCAGCCTGCAACCCGAGGACGCCGCCCACCGCGTCGCCACGCCGCGCCGCCGGTTCGATCCGCATCGGCTGCCGCCCGGTCTCGTCCAGGTGGTGGGCCACACGCGCGACAAGCGCAGCCGCGAGCTGCTCTCGCTGCCCCTCGAGGAGATGCGCGACGGCGTGCTACGCCACCTCGTCACCAACGGCACCTCCCTCCACTACCGCCCCGGTACGCCGCCTCCGACCGGCCCCGGCGAGGCGGTGCTCGTCTTCACCGACGGCGGCATGCGCGAGTCTCCGTTGGAGCTGTTCGAGCTCTTCGACCTCGACACCCGCGCACCCGCACGGCCGCACGAGGCAACACACCAGGGAGGACAGGGATGATGAGGACGACGCGGAGACTCGTGGGCCTGACGGTCGTGGGGGCCCTGGGCCTGGCCGGGTGTGCCGGACACTCGACGCCCGCCCTCCGGGAAGCGCACGAGACCGAGGAGCGCCTGTCGGAGCACTCGGACGCAAGCGGACAACCCACCTCTGGAGACGAGCAGTCGGAGCGGGATGCCTTCGCCCGGCGAGCCATCGAACGCCTGCGCGCCTCCGGCGAGACACGGGACATCCAGTACGACGCCACGGGCTTCCTGCTGCGCCTGGGGCCCAAGGACGGCAACTCCGGCGACACGGTGTTCCTGTCCAACTTCTTCGACGAGTACCTCGCCTCCCCGCCGGAGCAGCGCGACGAGGTCTTCGCCCGGCTCACCCGCGTGCGCACCATGCCGGCCTTGCCGAAGACGTTCGCCGAGGCCCGGTCGAAGTTGATGCCCGTGGTGCGCGGGCGCACCTTCTTCGAGCAGCTCCGGCTGGTGGTGAAGAGCGGCCCCGGCACGCCGGTCCCCATCCCCTGGAAGCCCCTGAGCGGGTTCCTCGGCGTGGGCCTGGCCTTCGACGGGCCGGACACCCTGCAGTACCTCGGGCCCGACGAGCTCGCGCGCTGGGGCGTCTCCTTCGACCAGGCGCTCGACGCCGCCCTCGGCAACCTGCGCCAGCGCAGCACCGAGAAGCTCGTGCAACTGGCCCCGGGCACCTGTGAGTCCCCCTGGGAGGACAACTACGCCTCCTCCCGCCTGCTGCTCGAGGAGGTGGTGCGCGGGTGCAAGGTGCAAGGCGCCCCCGTGGTGCTCGCGCCCCATCGCGACCTGCTCCTCATCACCGGCTCCGAGGACGAGGATGGGCTGCGCCGCGTGGCCAGCCGCGCCCTCCAGGCCGTGATGGCCCCGCGAGCCCTGGACGGCCGCGCCATGCGCCTGTCGCCCGAGGGCTGGGTGACCTTCATGCCCGAGCGGCTCAGCAACGCCTGGGCCGACTTCCGCAAGCTGGAGCTCTTCACCCGGGCGCGCGACTACTCCGAGCAGACGCAGCAACTGGAGAAGCACTTCGAGGAGCGGGGCGAGGACGTCTTCGTGGCCTCCTTCACCCCCTACCAGGACGAGCGCGGACGCAGCATCAGCTACGCCGTCTGGCTCAAGGGCGTGGACGCCCTCCTCCCCAAGGCCGAGGTCATCTTCTTCATGGACCCGGCGCTCGGCGACGAGGCCCCGCCCGTGGGCATCGCGCGGTGGGACGAGGTGGCGAAGGTGGCCGGCAAGCTGCTCGCTCCGGTGAACGGGCTCTACCCGGAGCGCTACCGCGTCCAGGGCTTCCCCACCGAGGAGCAGCTCGCCCGGTGGCAGAACGACCCGGGCGACCTGTTCGACGAGGACGGGCCCTGAGCACGGGCCCGTCCCCTCACGGCTTCGCCTTCACGTCCGCCAGCTTCTTCTCCAGCGCCGCCACCTGGCGCGGAGAGGCCTGCGCCCCGGAGAGCGTCTTCGCGTAGGCGAGCGCGTCCTCCAGCGTGCGCACCGCCGCGTCCTTCTCGCCCCGTGCGACGTGGATGTCCGTCCGCTCCGAGAGGACGCGCAGCCGCCGGCCTCCCTGCACCTTCGTCAGCGCCCGGTCACTCGCCGCCAGCGCATCGTCCAACCGTCCCAGCCTCCGGTAGAGGTTGGCCAGACGCGCGGGCGGGTTGTAGTCGTTCGGGAGCTCCTTCTCGCTCTGCTCGATGGCCGGCACCACCCTCATCAGGTCGCCCAGCACCAGCGCCGCGGACATGCGATGCGAATCGAACACGGTGCGCGCCTCCGGGTTCGGCGCCTTCGCGGCCTCGCCCTCGAGGAAGGTGAGCCACTGCCCGGCCACCGTCTTCGCACCGGCCTCGTCGCCCGCGGACTCGCGGGCCCCCACCAGCACCTCGAACACGCCCGAGCGGTCATCCGCCGGCATGGCGATGCCCGGAGCGATGGCCTCGCGCGCCTTCTCCTCCAATGAGGCCCGCAGCTCCTTCACGTCCCGCACATCGCCCGCCACCGACAGCGAGCAGGAGAGCCCGAGCCCCGCCGCGTTCGCCCGCGACGGCGAGGGGGGCACCCGGGGCAGCTCCGCCAGCGCCGTCCGGGCACACGCCTCGTGGCGCTTCGCCCCGTACTGCGCCATCAGGAGCGACTCCAGCGCGCGGCCACGGCGGGACCAGTCCGCCGGAGCCTCGGCCAGCGCCTGGGCGAGCACGTCCGCCGCCTCGGCCGCCTTGCCCTCGCCATACAGGGCATCGCCCCGGGCCAGCAGCGCCTCCGGCCCCTGCGCCACCCCGCGGTACGCGCGCTCCCCGTCCTCGAAAAGCCTCTCGAGCTGGGCAACGGTGGCGCTGCCCGCGAAGCGCACGAGCGCCTTCTCCTCCCTCGGATCGATGATGAAGAAGGTGGGCCAGTTCTCCATCGGGTACTTCTCCAGGAAGCCCGCGTTACCTGGAAGGTCCGTGTTGAGCTCGAGCCAGACGAACCGTCCCGCGTGCCGCGCGAGCGCCTCGTCCGTGAAGACATAGGCTCGCATCGAGCGGCAGGTGTGACACCACGGGGCCCAGGTATCGACGAACAGAGGCAACCCCCTCGACTTCGCCTCCGACAGGGCGCGCGAGTAGTCATCCTCGATGAACGGCAGGGGGGCCTTGGCGTGCGCGGCCGGCGTCTCGGAGACGGCCGAGGTGCGCGCGGTGGTGCAGGCCAGCAGGCCCACGACGAGCAGGCTGGAGAGGTGCGATTTCATCAGCCCGGCAACCTACCCCGCAGGCAGGCGGCGGAGAAGGTACGACATCCGCTCCCCAGGGGATGCCAAGGTTCTATATGGTACCGGTTTCCCTTCGCCCGCCCCTTCCTCCTCCCGAGAGCCCATGAGTGGCCGAGTCCTCCTCGTCGACGATGACCCGAGCATGGTGGCGCTGCTGTCCCTGCACCTCACCCGGCGGGGCTTCAAGGTCACTTCGCTGACGGACCCCCAGGCGGCCCTGCCCCTTTTGATGGAGCAGCCCTTCGACGTGGTGCTCACCGACCTGCACATGAACGGGTTGAGCGGCACCGAGCTGTGCGAGCGCGTGGTGGCCAACCTGCCGGACCTGCCGGTGGTGGTGATGACGGCCTTCGGCAACATGCAGACGGTCGTCGCGGCCCTGCGCGCCGGGGCCTACGACTTCATCACCAAGCCCGTGGAGGTGGACGACCTGGTGCACACCCTCTCCCGGGCCGTGCAGAACTACCACCTCAAGGGCGAGGTGGTGCGGCTGACCAAGGTCGTCGCCGAGTCCCAGCACCTGGGCGGCCTGCTCGGCTCCAGCCCGCCGATGCGCAAGGTGTACGACCTGCTCACCCGCATCGCGGACTCGGACGCCTCGGTCATCATCAACGGCGAGAGCGGCACGGGCAAGGAGCTGGTGGCGCGGGCGCTCCACGAGAAGAGCCGGCGCGCCTCGGGGCCCTTCGTCGCCATCAACTGCGCGGCCATGCCCGAGGCCCTGTTGGAGAGCGAGCTATTCGGCCACGCCCGGGGCGCCTTCACCGACGCCAAAACGGCGCGCTCGGGCCTCTTCGTCCAGGCGCACGGCGGCACGCTCTTCCTCGACGAGGTGGGCGAGATGCCCCTGGGCCTCCAGCCCAAGCTGCTGCGCGCCCTGCAGGAGCGCTCGGTGCGCCCGGTGGGCGGAGACCACGAGGTGTCCTTCGACGTGCGCGTGGTGGCCGCCACCAACCGCGACCTGGAGGGCATGGTGGAGGAGGGCCGCTTCCGCGAGGACCTCTACTACCGCCTCAACGTGGTGCAGATGGAGCTGCCGCCGCTGCGCGCGCGCGGCGGGGACATCCTCCTGCTGGCCCAGCACTTCGTCGAGCACTTCGCCGCCCGCGCCAACAAGCGGGTGACGGGCCTCAACGAGACCGTGGCCGAGCGGTTGATGAGCTACAGCTGGCCCGGCAACGTGCGCGAGCTGCGCAACTGCATCGAGCGCGCCGTGGCCGTCACCGTCACCGAGCGCCTCGCGGTGGAGGACCTGCCGGAGAAGATTCGCGCCTACCGCGCCTCGCACGTGGTGGTGGCCAGTGGAGACCCCTCCGAGCTCACCACCCTGGAAGAGGTCGAGCGCCGCTACATCCTCCGCGTCATGGAGGAGGTGAAGGGCAACAAGTCGCTCGCCGCACAGATTCTCGGGCTGGACCGCAAGACGCTCTACCGCAAGCTCGACCGCATCAAGGGCTCGGGGGAGTAGTCCATGGCGGGCACGGCGGACTCCTGGCTGGGGCGCGTGGTGGCCGGGCGCTACCAGGTGACGGGGACGCTCGGACAGGGCGGCATGGGGACGGTATACGAGGCCGAGCAACTCGGCCTCGAGCGCTACGTGGCCCTCAAGGTGCTGCACCCGCATGTCGCGCGGACGCCCGGCGCCGCTGCCCGCTTCCAGCGCGAGGCCCAACTCCTGGCCCGGCTCAAGCACCCCGGCGCGGTGCACGTGTTCGACCACGGCGCCGACGGGGAGGACCTCTACCTCGCCATGGAGCGCGTCTTCGGCACTCCCTTGCACGAGGTGCTGGAGTCCCACGGGCCACTGGAAGTGAAGACGGCAGTGGAGGTGGTGGCACAGGTGCTGGAGGTGCTCGACGCCGCGCACGGCCTGGGCATCGTGCACCGCGACCTCAAGCCCTCCAACGTCATGCGGGTGGGCGAGCTCTCCGCCTCCTCCGTGAAGGTGCTCGACTTCGGGCTGGCCGCGCTCATGCACGAGGAGCAGCACTCCCGGCTGACCGGGAGCGGCCAGGTGCTCGGCACCCCCGCGTACATGTCTCCCGAGCAGTGTCGGGGCGAGCCGCTCGACGCTCGCGCCGACCTGTACTCCGTGGGGTGCCTGCTGCACGAGCTGCTCGTGGGCCGCGCGCCCTTCGGGGACTCGCCCGCCGTGGAGGTGATGAGCGGCCACCTGTACCGGCCGCCTCCGCCCGTGCGCCAACTGCGGCCGGAGCGCGGGATTCCCGAGGCGCTGGAGACACTGGTGCTCGCGTGCCTCGCCAAGGAGAAGGCCCAGCGCCCCGCGAGCGCCCGCGAGCTGGCCGCCCGGCTCCGGGAGACACTGGCACCCCCGGCTCCCGCGCGCGGGGAGGGCAAGAAGCAGGAGCGCTCCCGGGCTGTGACAACCACGCCCGCCGCGCCCTCGCCCGAGGTCCTCGCGCGGCCCGTGGCCGTCATCGAGCCGGGAGGCCCCGACAATCCCCACGGCATCGGCACCGCCCTCGCGGTGGCCGGGTATCGAGTGGTCTCCGCCAGCGCGGACAGCTCCCTGGAGGGCATGCACGCCCTGGTGGTCGTCCCCCGGAGCGCCCAGGCCCAGGAGGAGGCGCTCACCCTGGCGAGCACCCTGGCCGCCCGGCCCCATGCCCCGCCCGTGCTGCTGTGCGGGAGCGGCGAGGACTTCTCACTGATGTCGCGCGCCGTCGCGAGCGGGGTGTACGACTACGTGCCCCTGCCCGTGGACCCCACGGACCTGGCGCGCAAGGTGGGCCGCGCGCTGCGCTCGCGCCGCTGAGCCCCGGGCCTCGGGACCTGGCGCATCCGTCCAGGGCCGACACACCTGTTACGTCTGTCGTGGGCTTCCGGCCCCACCCATGCTGTCCTCGGGCGACCGGATGAACGACCTCGCCCACCTGCGCACCGCCCTCGAGTCCGCCCGCGACGCCCTCCCTCCCCCCGAGCACTTCCCGGAGGCCACCGACGCGGACACCGCCCGCCGCCTGCTGGAGAGGCTCCGCAGGGACCTGCTGCCCCGCCTCGGTGGCGCGGACGCCCCGCTGCTGCTCGTGGCCATCGCCGGGCCCAACAACGTAGGCAAGTCCACCCTCTTCAACGCCCTGGTGGGCACGCCCCTGTCCCCCGCACGCCCCGAGGGAGGCCTCACCAAGCAGTGCCTCGCCGCCGCGCACCCGGACACCTGGACGGGCTCGCTCAAGGACTTCCTCACCCGCCGCTACGACATCGTCCCCGTCTCCTCGGGCGAGGCCGCGCCGGTGGACCAGCCCGGGCCCTCCGGGCGCCTCTACCTCGTGCTCGCCGAGGCCGTGCCCCGGGGCCTGGTGGTGATGGACACGCCGGACTTCGACAGCGTCTACCGCGACAATCGCGAGCGCGCCGAGGCCCTGCTCGTCACCGTGGACGTGCTCGCCTTCGTCGTCAGCCGGCAGACGTACCAGAACGCCGCCCTGGTGGACTTCCTGCGCGCCGCGGTGGGCCACGGACGCCCCTACCTCCTCGTCTACAACGAGGCCACGCGCGAGGAGGTGGCGCGCGGACACCTGGAGAAGCTGGCCTCGGACGTGGGCCACCCGCCCCTGGCGCGCTACCTCGCCCCGCACCAGCCGGAGGTGGAGGCCGGGGAGAAGCCGCTCGCCACCAATCCGTTGGATGCCTCGCCTCCGCTCGCCGCCCTGCTGGGCGAGGCCGAGCACGCCCGCGCCCTCAAGGCCCAGGCCCTGGCCGCCTCGCTCCGGGACGCGCGCGCGGAGATGGAGCAGCTGGCCCGCGCCGCCACCACCGCCACCCACGAGCCGGAGCGCCTGCGCCAGAGGGTGCGTCACGAGCTGCTCACGGTGGGACGGCACGCGGCCCTCAAGGCGGTCCCCGCGGACGTGCTGGTGGAGGCCTTCCGCGACGAGCTGGACGCGCGCAGCGCCTTCCACCGCTACGTGCGCCTGCCCTTCCGGGGACTGGCCACCGCCCTCACCTTCCTCTCGCGCCAGGTGCGCCGCTCCTTCACCGGCCCCGAGCCCATCGCCGCCCCCGTGACGCAGCTCACCGAGGACACCCTGCGCGATGGGGTGCGGCGCATGGTGGAGCTGTTCGCCCCGGAGGTGGCTGCGTGGCATGGCGACTCCCGGACGCACGCGCTCCTCGCCGAGTCCTTCGGGCCCACCACCCTGGCGCGCCTGGACGAGCCCCTGGGCTTCGAGGCGCTCCATGCCCAGGCGGCGGACCGCGACAGCCTCTACGCCTTCTGCCGGGGGCTGGTGGCCACCGAGCTCCAGGGCGGCATGCGCGAGGAGCTGCTGCAGACCCTCACCACGCTCGTCTACTCGGTGCCCTCGGGGGCCGCCGCGGTGGTGACGGTGGCCACCGGCGGCTTCGGCCATGACGCCGTCATCTGGGCCGGCACGCTCCTGTCCACGCCCCTGTTGGAGCGCTTCGTGGACCTGCTGGGCGCGGACATCCGCGAGCGCGTCACCTCCAAGTGGGCCGACGCCCATGGCGCCACCCTCGCCCGCGCCCTGGAAGCGCGCTTCTTCGCGGACCTCCTGGGCCAGTTGGACACGCGGGTTTCGGCCTGGGCGCGCACCGCTTCCGCCCTGTCCGACACGACCCGGCGGATCTCCTGCTGAGCGCCCACCGTGTCAGACCCCCCAGGCATTCTGTGTCCAACCGCGACTCGAGGACCACAAGAGGCGGGTGGGAGTGCTTCGTACACGGGTTGTCAGAGGGAAGGACGGGGATGGTCGAGGGGAGCGCGCGCCGTGCGGTGCGGTGCGCGCGGAGGCCCGAGGGACCGGGTTGACTTCAAACATAGGGTCAAAGAAATGACCTTTACGGTCCTGTTCCGACAACCTGATGCGTCGTATTCCGCCCTGCCTACACTGTAGGGTGGGTTCAGGTATGGACAAGAAACTGGCGAAGACGATTGGGGAGGCCGCCCGTTCGGCCCGTCTGCGTGCGCAGCTCACCCAGGCGGATGTGGCCGAGATGGTCGACCTGGTGACCGAGGTGTACGGGCGCATCGAGCGCGGCGGCATGGTGCCGAGCGTTCCGACGCTGCTGCGGCTGTGCCGCGCGCTCAGGATATCCGCGGACGAGTTGCTGGGGCTCGCGGGGCCGGATGGCTCGCTCAAGCTGGCCGAGCCACCGAACGAGCAGGGCGAGAAGCCCGAGGTCCGCGCGGTGTTGCGCGTGCTGCGGCAGCTGGACTCCGGGCAGATCAAGCTGCTGGGCCGCCTGGCGGTCGCCCTGAAGAAGGAGTGACCGCACGAAGACTAGAGGCCGAGCCGGGAGCCGGGTACACTTTCGTCCCACCCCATACAGTGTCCCCGGCTTCAACTTGACCAGAGAGGTTGGCCGGGGAATTCTGCAGGCCCTTGTCCGTGCACCCTTCCCGAAGAATGGCCGCCCTCGCGGCGATGTTGATGGTGGTCCTGGCCCCGGCGGTCCACGCCGAGGTGCTGCCCACCGTGGTCGTCACCGGGGATCCGGTGGCCCAGTCGCCGACCCAGGAGGGAACGGGTCTGTGCGCGGCCTCGCGAACGTCGACGGACCCCTCGAAGGACTTCCCGCAGCAGAACTCCGAATTCAGCGGCGGAGTGAATTCCTTCCTGGAGAGCCCTCCCGACGCTGCCAATGCCAACGTCCGGGTCACCTCAGTACTCCGGACGGCGTTGGACCTGTCGAACAACAACACCTCGGGCCAGGTGAACGGCACCTACCTGAGCTACGGCGACTACGAGAAGGTGGTCCCGGGATGCCCGGACGGTGGCTGCGACTTCTTCGGCGTGGACCGCGCCGCCGCCTTCGCCACGCGCCTGCGCGGCTACCTGAACATCACCTCGGACATGGTGGGCCTGCCCGTCCACTTCGGGCTCTACTCGGACGACGCCGTCGCGTTCACCCTCTACGACGGCAGTTCCCGCGCATACCGGGTCATCAACCGTCCGCCGCAGCTCGGATACCCGACCTGGCGCACGACCAATAGCGTCACCTTCACGAAGCCGGGCCTCTACCCCATCGAAGTGCTCTATGCCGAGGTCGGCGAGCATGCCGCACTGGAGATGTCGGTCCTGGTCGGGACCTTCAGCGACTTCGAGCGGCCGGCGAACCAGTCTCCGGTGGTCAAGCTGCGGGGCGCGGGCTTCGCCCTCATGCAGCCCGCATCTTTCTATCAGACCGAGAGTGGACGCCCCTCCTACCCAGACCTGACCTACTGCCAGCAGTGCAACCGCGAGTACGCGAACAGGGCTGGCAACAACGGCTGCGGCCCGGCCTATTACTGCAACGGGGCGGCGCTGTGCGCCCCCTGTGATTCGTCCCTCTTCTGCGGTGACACCTGCTCGCCCTGCGGCGCATCCACGCCGCTGTGCCTTAACCGTAACGGCAAGTTCACCTGCGTCCAGTGCTCCGAGGACTCGCAGTGCCCCAATGGCCGCTGCGACCTGGCCACCAACCAGTGCAAGGGCTGCAACGACGACGGCGACTGCCGCGCCGAGGGCAAGGTCTGCGACCTCTCCCAGAACGAGTGCGTCGTGTGCAACACCGACGCGAACTGCCCCAAGGGTCAGCACTGCGCCGCCGACCACACGTGCACGGAGTGCGTCACGGACGAGCACTGTCCTCGCGGTCAGGTCTGCTCCGACAACACGTGCCAGACCTGCGGCACCAAGGACAGCTGCGCGGGTACCTCGTGCAACTGCTGCCCCGGCGCCCTCAAGTGCGCCTCGACCGCCCCCGGCGCCTCCCCCACCTGCGTGGAGTGCACCGCCGATGCCGACTGTGGCGAGGGCAAGACGTGCGACATCGCCAACGGCCGCTGCGTGGAGAAGGTCGCCGAGTGCAACACCTCCGAGCGCTGCGGCGAGCAGTGCGTGAAGTGCCCCTCCGACCGGCCCTTCTGCCTCGACGGCCAGGTGTGCGTCGAGTGCCGCTCCGACCTCGAGTGCGGTGACGGCAAGTTCTGCCTCAGTGGCGAGTGCGCCTCGTGCACCACCGACAAGCGCTGCGGCTCGCGCTGCGAGGCCTGCCCCACCGAGTCCCCCTTCTGCTTCACGGACGGCACCGCCCAGGGCAGTTCCTGCGTAGGCTGCCGCCAGGACTCCGACTGCGGCCCCGGTGGCACGTGCGACCCCACCACCCGCACCTGCGGTACCTCCACCTGCTCGGTGAGCTGCGCCGAGGGCCAGGTGTGCCACGGCGACTCCTGCGTGCAGTGCTTCGCCGATGCCCACTGCCCCTGCGGCGGCACCTGCGACACCGCCACCAACACCTGCTCCACCTCGTGCGACGCTAGCGACGACTGCCTTGGCGTCCAGCACTGCTCCGCCACCACCCAGCAGTGTGAGCGCGGCCGCCGCAAACCCGGCACCGAGCCTCAAGGTGGCGCCTTCTGCTGCGGCACCACCGCCGACAGCACGCCCGGCGGCCTCGGCCTGCTGCTCCTCGTGGCCGCCTTCCTCGCCCTCCGTCACCGAGGCGCCGCATGAAGCGCTCCGGCTCCTTCGCCCTCGCGTTCGTCCTGGCACTCGCCGCCGCGTCCGCCTCGGCGCAGGACGCCCGCTTCGACGTGCAGTCCTTCCGCCCGCTCGGCGCGCCCCAGGACCTGGTCGTCGTCGGCCAGTCCCGCCCCCTCTCTCACCTCTCCATCTCCGGCGGGGCCTTCCTCAACTTCGCGTTGGATCCGCTGGTGCTCGTCGCCGCGGGCACCCATTCCAAGGCCGTCAGCGTGGTGGGCAACCGCCTCCAGCTCGACGTCATGGCCGCCGTGGGGCTCTTCGACTGGATCGAGCTCGGCCTGGACATGCCCCTGGTGCTGGCCCAGGGCTCGGACAACCTGGAGGCCATCGGCACCGAGGGCTTCATCCAGTCCTTCGCCCCCGGAGACCTGCGCCTCACCGCGAAGGTGGCCGTGCCTGGCCTGCGCCGCGCCGCCGAGGGCTCGGGACTGGGTGCCTCGCTCACCTTCGGACTGGGCCTGCCCACCGGTATCCAGGATGCCTTCACCAGTGACGGGGACCTCACCTATACGCCCGGCCTGCTGCTGGACTACCGCTTCGAGTCGGGCATCCTCCTGTCGCTCAACACCGGCGTCTGGCTGCGTCCGGACCGCCAGTTCGCGGGCGTGCAGTGGGGCAACGCCGCCACCTTCGGGCTCGGCGCCGAGGTGCCCGTCCTTCGCAGCAGCGGCATCACCGCCCTCGGCACGCTCACCGGCAGCATGCCCCTCGACAAGCTGCCCGACAGCGCGCTGCAGATTCCCGCCGAGTTCCTCCTCGGCCTGCGCTGGTACAGCTCCACCGGTCTCACCTTCACCGTTGGCGGTGGCGGAGGTTGCGGCTGCTCGCTGACGGTCCCCACGCTGCGTGTCTTCACCTCCATCGTCTGGGTGCCCGGGAAGACCCGCGAGTGGGAGGCGCTCGAGCGCTTCAAGAAGCCCCCCGAGCCGCCCGTGGACCCGGACGGAGACTCCGTCATTGGCGAGGGCGACCGCTGCCCGAGCATCGCCGGCCTCGTGGAGAACGGCGGCTGCCCGGACTCTGACGCGGACAATGATGCCGTGGTGGATCGACTCGACCGCTGCCCGGCCGAAGCGGGCCTCGTGGACAACGGTGGCTGCCCCGACCCCGACACGGACAAGGACGCCGTGGTGGATCGACTCGACCGCTGCCCCGACGTTCCCCAGGGCCCGCGCGGCCGTGACGGCTGCCCGCTCGCGCACATCAAGGGCAACAAGATCCTCATCCTCGACCAGGTGCACTTCGCCACGGGCCAGGACATCATCCTCCCCGAGTCCTTCCCCATCCTCGAGGAGGTGGGGCAGATCCTCATCGACCATCGCGAGATTCAACGCGTGCTCGTCGAGGCCCACACGGACGCGCGCGCCAGCGACACGTACAACTTCGACCTGTCGCGCCGCCGCGCCGCCAGCGTGATGAACTACCTGCTCGATACCGGCGTCGCCGTGGAGCGCCTGTGCTCGGCGGGCTTCGGCCGCAGCCGCCCCGTTGGGGACAACAACACCGAGGAGGGCATGGCGCTCAACCGCCGCGTCGAGTTCACCATCCAGCCGCCCGCCCAGGGTGCGCTGCCGCCCTGCCCGCCGGATCCGTCCGCGGAGCAGGAACCGTCCTCGATGAAGAAGGGTCGCCGGCTCCCCGCGGAGCAAAAGGCCGCCGCGCCCCTTCCTTGAGGAGTCCCACGGCGGCGCTGCCTCCCGGGAGCGCTCATCTCAAGGCGCGCCGCCGTCGCCTGTAACGGGAAAATTCCGCGTAACCGCTACGGAGGACCGGTTTCACTTCTCACCGGTGAGAAGTGGATTTGGCCCACCCGGTTTCACTTCTCACCGGTGAGAAGCGGATTTGGCCCACCCGGTTTCACTTCTCACCGGTGAGAAGCGGATTTGGCCCTGGCCCCGCACGGGCAACGCCGGAGGTCGAAAGACCCCCGGCGGCACACGCTATTCATGGAGTACGGGAAAGACGGCGCGACCGGAGCGCGACGCGCCTCACCGGTTCGCCGTCTTGACCTCGAAGACGACCTCGGCGGCCGCCTTGCGCCGACCAGCGGTGGCCGTCACCACCGTGCGGCCCGGACCCACCGCCGTCACCTGCCCGGTGGGCGACACCGTCGCCACCGACCAGTCCGAGCTGAACCACGTGACGGGCACGTCGCTCAGGGCGATGCCCCGGTTGTTGAAGGTCCTGACGCGCAACTGCTGCACCTGCCCCACCTTCGCGAAGACGAGGTGGGTGGGCTCCACCTCCATCCGGGCGAAGTCCGAGCGCACCACCTGCACCTGGAGGGTGCGGCTCAGCGGCGGCACCGTGGCGGTGATGGTGGCCCGACCGGGCGCCACACCCACCAGCCGCCCGTTCTCCACGCGCGCCACGGTCGCATCGCTGGTGCTCCACTGGGGTGGCACGTCCACCAGCGGCTTGCCCAGCTCGTTCTTCACCACGGCGGAGATGGAGATGGAGTTGCCGGCCAGCAGGAAGTCCGCCCCATCCACCCGAATGTCCACCACGCTGGGGATGGACACCTGCACCTCCACCGAGGCCCGCGCCTTGCCCACCGCCGCGGCGATGGTGGCCTTGCCGGAGCGGCGCGCCACCACCACGCCGTCCGTCACGCTGGCCACCTCCGGCGCCGAGCTCACCCAGCGCAGCTTGGGGTTCTCCACCGGCTGCCCCTTGGAATCGAGCGCGACGACTTTGAGGGTCATGGACTCACCCGAGGCGTGCAGCGGCCGGTTCTCCGGCATGGCCAGGGTGAGGGAGTCCGGGGCGGAACGGCAGGCCCCGAGCACGAGGACGGAGAGCAGGAGCAGGGAGCGGGCGGACGGCAAGGTCTTCACGTCGGTAGGGAGGGCGGGCGGGCGCACGAGCGTGCCTTCAACGAAAGGCGCTCTCGACTGTATTCCCATACGGCCACCGCGCAATCATTTGCAAGCACCTCCCCCGGACGGCTGCCTGCTCTGCCGGGTGGAATGCACTCCCGGAAGCCGGGGTTCGCTCGAAGACGTACGTTTCTCCTCGGAAACCGGGGGTTCCGACCGTGATCCACAACGTCTTCTCGCTCCTGTCCCTCCTGCCCGCGGGCCCTCGCCGCAGCGCCGTCCGCAAGCTGATGGACACCGTCTGGGATCTCCGCACCACCACGGAGGTCATCGGCCGGGAGAACCTCCCCGACGAGCCCTGCCTCTTCATCTGCAACCACCTGTCCAACGCGGACGGCTTCACGCTCGACCGCGCCCTGCGGCCCCGGCCCGTGTTCTTCCTGGCCGGCATCAAGCTCCAGGGCACCGTGATGACCCGGCTCGGTACCGAGGCCGTCAACACCATCTTCATCCGCCCCAGCTCGGCCGACATCGAGCCCATCAAGCGCGCGGTGGAGACGCTCAAGGCGGGCCACTCGGTCCTCATCTTCCCCGAGGGCGGCCGCAGCCGGACGGGGGCCCTCATCCGAGCCAAGAAGGGCGCCTCCCTCATCGCCCGGCGGGCCGGTGTCCCCGTCGTCCCCGTCGCGCTCACCGGGACGGAAAAGTTCATGCCCATCGATGAGAAGGACATGGGCCGGGAGCGGGTGCGCCGGGCCCACCTCACCGTCCAGTTCGGCAAGCCGTTCCGCATGGCCGGACTCGAGGCCGAGGCCGCCAGAGCCGAGGACCCGCGCCAGGCCCTCGCCGACGCGATGATGCGGCGGGTGGCCGAGCTCCTCCCCCCGGAGTACCGCGGCGTCTACGCCTCCGCCGACGACCACGAGAACCTCGAGGCCCGGGAGTACCCCGGCCTGGAGGTCCCTCCCCCTCCCGTCCGCTGAGTCCTCAGTCCCCCGCGTACCACTGCAACCGGCTCGTCGTCCCACCCGGGGCGAGACTCAGCGGCGGCAGGTAGAGCCCCAGCTCCTCGCGCTTCCACCACGCCCCCGTGCGCCGGTGCGTCTCCAGGTCCGTCATCCGGTAGTCGAGGAGGACGGCGCGCACATAGCGCGGCGGGTGCTCCGGGAAGGGGTTGATGGCGAAGAGCTTCAGCACCTCCGGCGAGCCCTCGAGCAGGCGCAACACGAGGGCGAGCAGCCAGGTCGGCGGCGAGCCCAGCGCCGCGAACCACATCTGCCAGTCCAGCCGGGGCTGGTGCGGGGCCACCTGCCTCGGAGCCCGGCTCGGGTCACCCACCTTGTAGCGGAAGGTGTACTCGCGCCACGTTTCCCCGTCGTCCGAGCCCTCGAGGGTGATTTCGGGGCGGCGCACCGTCATCACCGCGAAGAGGCCATAGGGATTCACCGCGCGCAGCGGGCGGGCCCGCGCCTCCAGCCAGTCCAGCCACCGGGGCGAGCGGCGCGGACGATTGAAGCGGGCCAGGATTTCGTTCGCGCCCAGCGCGAGGAACGGCAGGGCGAGGAGCCATCCTCCCACGGTGCGCCAGAGGGGCCTCTCCTCGGCGGGCCGCGGGGACGCGAGCGGCAGGAGGCGCCGCAGGGCCTCGTCGTCCAACAGCCACAGGCCGAGCGCCAGCGCCTGGACGTTGAAGAAGCCGTAGTTGCCCGTGGCGATGATGATTCCCTGCAGCCCGGCGAAGAGCCAGAAGCCGAGGAGCCGCAAGGGCCTCGGGGCGAGGGCGAGGAACGGGCCCGCCGCCTCCAGCGTCAGCACCGCCAGCGTGGAGAGCTTCTGGAACCTGGGCGGCAGGTGGTGCGCGTACCAACCGCCACGCGTGGGGAGCGGCGCCGTCTCGTAGTAGTAGTTGCAGGCGGTGAGCTCGCGCCACGTCTTGTCACCGGACTTCAGCTTGGACACCCCAGAGCCCAGGTAGAGGCGGAACACGAGCGCCCGCCACAGCGCCACCTGCGCCGCGGAGGGCTCATGGCGTCCCGGCCCCGGCCTCACTCCCGCCGGCGCGGTGAGGATGCCGAGCAGACCCATCTCCAACAGCAGCGCGTCCCATTGGAAGGAGAGGAACTCCCGCCCCGCCGACACGTAGGAGAGGTAGAGGGCCCAGAGCCCCATCAGCGCGGCCTGGGGCGCGAGGCCCAGCATCACCGCCACGGACAGCACCTGTCCGGCGCGGATGCCGCGCTCCAGCGTCTTGTCGGATGCGTCCCGCCAGAAGAGCGAGGGCACCAGCAGGTAGCGCTCGCGACCCATCGCGGCCAGCCGCTTCGAGGAGACCAGCTCCTGGATGGGCACGATGCCACGCGAGCCGTACAGGCCCCGCACCTGACTCCCCAGCGAAGTGAAGGCGATGAGGTAGAGGCCGCCCAGGGACTGGAAGAACACCTGGCGCACGAGCCGGTGATGCGGCGGCGCCACCGAGCGCCCGGCCAGCATGCCGAGCCATCTCCCCACCCGCGTCCGCGCGCGTCGACGCGGACGTCCGCTGGGCAAGTGGCCGAGCATCTGGAAGAACGCCTTGGCGCCCTGAGGGCTGGCAGCTCGCATGGAGGCTCCTCCTCACCGCCTCAAACCTGGGAGTGCCAGGGAGGGGGTGTCCACCGGCTCCACCCCCTCGCCCCGGAAGGGCCCGAGCAGCCGGGCCGCCACGCTCCGTGAAGAGGGGTGCCTAGCTTTGCCGCATGAGCGAGCCCAAGGAACGAGCCCACCGGACGGTGCAGGTGCTTCCCGGCGTCCACCGCTGGAGCGTCAAGGACGACCGCATCGGCGGCATGGACAGCGAGGCCTACGCCGTAGTGGCCGAGGACGGAGCCGTCACCCTCATCGATCCACTTCCCATCGACGACAAGGCCCTGCGCAAGCTGGGCCGGGTGGAGGCCATCGTGCTCACCGCCGGCAACCACCAGCGCGCCGCGTGGCACTTCCGCAAGTTGTTCGGCGCTCCCGTCTGGGCCCCTCAGGACGCATACGGCCTGGAGGACACACCGGACGCCACCTATGGCCCCGGAGACAACCTCCCCGGAGGCCTCGTGGCCTACCACACGCCCGGACCCGCCCTGTCCATGTACGCCCTCTGGCTGGAGCGGCCCCGGAGCGTCATCTTCCTCTCGGATCTCCTCACGCACTTCGACCAGGGCACACCACGCTTCGTGGAGAGCGAGTACCAGGATGACCCCGGCCGCACCCGGATGAGCATCCGGCGCATCCTCGACCACCTGCCGCTGGAGGTGCTCTGCTTCGCGCACGGCCACCCCATCCTGCACGACGGCGCGGCCGCGCTCCGGCGCGCCCTGGACGAGGACACCGAGGCCCCCGCCCCCTCCGAGCCCCTCTGAGCCGGTACCTCGCGAAGCACCAGGGACATGTGCCGCACGGCCCGGGTGCGGGTAGGCTTCCCGTTCGCCATGTCCCTCTATAAAGAGACTTACTCCGGCCTCCACGAGACGCCCCCTGTCCGGGCCGAGCTCGTCGTGCGGCCGGACGTGCTCCGCATCTCCTTCTCCATCTCCCTCGAGGTGGGAGGCATCGAGCAGGGACTGCCCCTGCTGCAACGCACGAGCGAGCAGCTCCAGCGGCGCGTGCGCGATGCCCTCGGGACCGAGGTGACGCTGAAGCTCCGGGACGTGCGCTTCAACCGCTCGGCGCCGAAGAAGCTCTCACTCCCGGAGGACGAGAACCGGGCCTTCATCGCCGTGGACGGGAGCCTGTCGGTACCACTCCCGGCGGAGCTGGACTTCTGGGCCCGGGGCACCCGCGTGGGCACCCTGGTGCGCGTGTGCCACGAGGTGGAGCGCGACAGCCGCGAGGAGAAGAAGCGCCCCCGCTTCCAGTTCGGCTCCATGGAAGCCCTCGTCGCTCAGCCCGAGGCCCACCGCGCCGAGCTGCTCCGCCGCTTCGTCGCGCGGGCACGGGAGCTCGCCACCGCCGCGGGCTCTCCCGAGGCTCCGCTCCAGGTGGTGGACTGCTCCCTGCCCGGCCCCGTGGAGCAATCGCCCGTGTCCCTCGAGGAGGTGGGCCTCACGTTGAACGTGCCCTGCCGGCTGGGCGTGGTGCGGGGCACGGGCGCCCGCGACGCGGAGAGCCCCGCCCCCTGAACCGCTCGCGCGCCACTCACTCCACGCGGATGACGGCCACGTCGGGCTCGGTCTTCTTCACGGGCCCCCGCACCACGGCGAGCTCCCCGTTCTTCACCCCGCACGTGGCCTCCTCGGGGGGCACCACGCGCACGGGGTTGAGCATCTCCGGCCGGCCGAACTTCACCGGACTGGTGGCGAGCATCAGCTCCTGCTTCTTCCCGCTGTCGCTGTCGCTGTAGACGACGGCGATGCCCTTGAAGGGGGGCAGCTTCACCAGCAGCTGGTAGCCCTGCTTGCCGGACAGCTCCGCGCGCTCCACCTGCAATGTCTGCTTGGGCGAGCCGAAGGCGGGGAACACCTGTCCATCGACGATGCGGATGCCCCACTGCACGGGCTTCTGCGCGTCCGTCGGCTTGCCGCAGCCGGTGAGCTCCTGGGGGGCCTGCGGGGCCAGCCACAACTCCACGTGGTCGTCGGTGAGCCACTTCGCGCTCGGACCCGTCCACTTGTCGTCATGCACCTCGACGAGCAGCGTGTCCGGCGTCACCAGCAACGCCTTCAGGGACGCGTCCTTCGGGTCGTCCTGGTTGCCCAGCAGAAAGTGGCCCGCTTCGAAGCCGCACGCGCCGAGCCCCGCCGTCTTCCACCCGCCCTGGAGGTACGCCTTGTCCACCTGCACCTGGGGCAGGTACGGCAGGAACCGATCGCCAGGGGAGGCCTCACCCGCCTCGCAGGTGGGAGCGGCCCGGGCGACCTCACCGCGCAGCGCCTCGAAGTCCCAGAACTCTCCATCCTCCTTCGCCTCCCCTTCCGAGGGCGAGGAGGAGCGCCGCGCCTCGCTCATCGGCAGCAGCGGGGAGAGTTGCACCGTGTGAGACTGCGTCCACCGCTCGCGGCTGCCACCCGTCTGCTCATGGGAGAAGAGGTTGTCGGTCACCGTCACCGTGTCCTGGCCCACGCCCGCGGCGCCATAGCCGTCATTGCACACGGACAGCAGGAGCTGGGCGGGCTGGCCCGAGCGCACCAGCCACCACTCGGCGGCCTCGCACTGGCCTTGCGCCCGGGAGCCCTTCGCCTTGCGCCCACCCGGCCCGAACTTGCGGCCGATGGACCCGCTCGCCGTCTCCACGTCCGCCCACCCGAGGTCCAGGTGCTTCACCTGCAAGGAGTTGCCCCGCGCGTCCTTGCCCGCGTCGAGCGTCTCCGTGACGGTGCAGGGCTCGCGCTTCGCGCAGAGCGGGTCCGAGGAGGGGGCGGGCGGAGCCCCCAGGAGGGAGAGCAGCAGCACGGTTCCGGTAGCGTTCATGGAGGCGCAGCTTGCACCAACTGGCGCCCCCGATTGAACCCTCCAGACCTGGCCCCTCACCGCTTCGCGGGAGACACCACTTCCACCTGGCGCGCCATCCAGTCCTCCCCCTGGATGACGTAGGAGGCCCGCACCTCGGCGCCGGGCTGGAGCGCCTGGAGCGTCGTGGAATGCCCGCCCCGCATCACCCGCGTATCGCCGTCCGTGGTGAGGACGATCTGCTTTCCATCCGCATCGCGGAGGTGGAGTGCACCGCCGCTGGCGCTGGCGACCGTACCGGACACCGAGCCCGTCAGCGGATCCTCCACGGCCTGCTCCGCCGCGGTGGAACCCTCTTCACGGATGTCGCGGGCAACCTCATGCGCCTGCTGACTGACGTCCCGCGCCGTCTGGCTCAGGTCCTCGTGCAGTTGGGGAGCCTCCTCCTTCACCCGCTCGTTCAACTCGGTGGCCTCCTGCCTCGCCACCTCGCCGGCCGCCCGAGCGGTACGGGAGGCGGCATCCGCCAGCTCGTCCGCCTGCTTCTGGAGCCGCTGCCGGGCCTCGGCGCGCTCACTCTCCGATGGAGGGGCAGTCGCCTGTCCTTCGTCCCGCTCCCGACACCCCGCCCCCAATACCAGGCCCAGGGTCGCCAATGCCGCCCACGAGCGCCGTCGCATGTTCCGTCACCTCCTCCAACGCGTGCCAGGAGGTCCCCGGCTCGCCTTACCCTCTCAAGATAGGCACGGGCCCCGAGCACGCTCCGGACACGGTCACCCACCTCCCTCGGTCAGGAAGCGGACAAGAAAGGATTTGTCAGAAGGAAACCGGCCCCCGTGAGGGGTTGAAAGCAGGGTAGTCGTTTCAGCTCACGGCACCATCCCGTCTGGCCCGCATCACGACGTCTCATCGAAGAGGCCACCATGGAGACCGCCCTCCCCCTGGACCAATACCGACTGCTGGTCGAGCACGCCCCGACGATGGTGTGGCGCTCGGGATTGGATAGCCGGTGCGACTATTTCAACGCCACCTGGCTCCACTTCACGGGGCGCCGCCTGGAGGAGGAGGTCGGCGAGGGATGGGTTTCCGGCGTCCACCCGGACGACCTGCGCCGCTGCATGGACACCTATCTGGAGAACTTCGAGCGGCGGCAGCCCTTCGAGATGGAGTACCGGCTGCGGCGGTATGACGGCGTCTTCCGCTACATCTTCGACCGGGGCGTTCCCTTCACCGACGACAGGGGACGCTTCGGCGGCTTCATCGGCAGCTGCATCGACGTGCACGAGCGCCGCGAGGCGGACCGGACCAAGGGGACGTTCCTCGCCCTCGCCGCTCACGAGCTGCGCACGCCGCTCACCTCCATGCGGATGTACCTGGAAGCGCTGCGCCGGCAGCACCCGGAGGAGGAGCCCGCGACGGGCGGCGCGCTCACGCGGATGGGCCTGCAGCTCGAACGGGTCTCCACCCTGGTGCAGGACCTGGAGGACACCGGGCTCATCGACGCGCAGATGCCGCTCCTCCCGCACAAGGAAGAGCTGGAGCTGGCCGGGCTCGTCCAGACCGTCGTGGACCACCACCGGAACACCGGCGCGCTCCGGGTCCGGGGCCGCCAGCGCCATGCCTTCGAGCTCTCCATCGCTCCGGGTGCGTACCGGGTCCTGGCCGACCGCCAGCGCCTGGAGCAGGTGCTCAACAACCTGCTGGGCAACGCGGTGAAGTACTCGCCCAAAGGAGGCACCATCCGCGTCACCCTGGCCCGCGCGGGCGAGGGCTTCGAGCTGTCCGTCTCCGACCCAGGCATCGGCATTCCCGAGGCGGACATCCCCTCGCTGACGCGGCGCTACTTCCGCGCGAGCAACGTCTCCGCGGAGAACTTCCCGGGGCTCGGGCTGGGGCTGCCGCTCGTCAAGGACATCCTGGACGCGCACGGCGGCCGGCTCCGCATCCAGAGCGAGCAGGGCCAGGGAACGACGGTCACCGTCTTCCTCCCCGAGGTGCGGGCGGAGGTGGCGACATGAAGCGCGTGCTCCTCGTCGACGACGACCCGGACATCCTCGACTCGCTCACCCTGCTGCTCGAGCTCACCTACGTGGTCACCGCCGCGGAGGACGGCGCCGTGGCGCTGGAGCTGGTGGAGACCCAGACGTTCGATGTGGTGGTGCTCGACCTGATGATGCCCGTGCTCGACGGCACCCGGTTCCTGAAGGAGCTGCGCAAGCGAGACATCCAGGTGCCCGTCATCCTCATCTCCGCGCACCGGGACCTCGATTCGCACGAGGCGCAACACCGCGCGCTGGGCGCCTTCGCCTCCCTGCGCAAGCCCTTCGACATCCGGGAGTTGGAGCGACGGCTCGAGGAGGCCCTGGCCCGGGGAGGCCCGGAGGGTGGCTCCTCGGGAGCTGGAGGCTCGGGCAGCGGCATGTCTCCACCGCGCGGTCCAACGTCAGGCGGTCAGAGCACCCGGGCGGCCCGGCTCACGCACGGGCCGCCCTTCGTCACGCGCCTGGCTCAGTGCACCAGCGCGGGCGGCTGGCCGTCCAGCACGCACAGGTTGGTGGTCTCCTCGCAGGTGATGGGGAAGAGCGGGTCCAGCGACGACCCCGAGCGCGGCTGTTTGCAGACCTCCGGGTCACGCACGGTGATGGTCTTCCCGGGGTTGTTGGGATCCGGCGCCTGCTTCTCGCACCGGATGGCCGGGAACACCCCCACCGCCTCGTAGGTGGCCGTGCAGTCCCCCTCCGAGTAGGTCAGCTCCGCCCACCACTGCGTGCCGGGAATCGTCGCCCGGCCCTGGATGTGGAGGTTGCTCCACTGGTAGCGCAGGTCCACCGTCGAGCCCGGGTCCGCGCTCACCACCTGCCGTGCCTCGGACATCTGGGGCACCACGCACTCCCCCTCCGCGTTCGGGTACTCGGTGGTGAAGTCTCCCGAGGCGATGGCGGAATGCGTGGAGTCCGGATCCTTCCCCTCGAGGTCCGCCAGGGGCTTGGGCTTGAACGCCAGCGTGGGCGGCACATGCGAACCCGGGACGCGGAAGGCCTGCGCGCCCAGGACTTCCGCCTTCTTCCGCGCGCACGCCCCCGTGCCCGTCTTCAACGTGTAGCGCACGGCATGCTCGCCGCGCCCCACCGTGCACTGGGGCAGCGGCTGCTCCGCGCCACACGCACTCAACCCGGCCGCCAACCCGAGCGGCAGGAACCATGCAAACGCTTGTCGTGTCTTCATGATGGATGGCTCCGCCTGGACTCAGAACGAGAGACGCGCGCCGAAGCGGATGCTGCGAGGCGCCTGGTAGGAGAGGGGCTTCTGGTAGTTGGGATTGACCACGACCGCGGTCGTCCCGCCTCGGACCTTCAGGTTCTCGAGGTCCGCCGGCGTGCCGCCGACGATCGCGTCCACGGTGTCGAAGGTGTAGTTCTGGTCCACCGCGGTGACGGCCTGGAAGTTGAACAGGTTGAAGCTGTCCATCGTCAGCGTGGCGATGAGGCCGCGGGCGAACCTGTAGTGCAGGCCCAGGTGGGCATCCACGTTGTGCACCCAGGGCAGCCGGCCACCGCTGCCGCGCGGCAGGACGAAGGTGTTGCCCGTGCCGTAGGCGAAGTTCGTGCCCAGCACGTTGAGGGGCGTGCCCGAGTTGCTGCGGTACGAGAGCCCCAGGTCGAGGCTCGTGGTGGGCGAGAGCTGGAACTCGCGGGAGCCGTACACCTTGATGGCATGGGTGCGGTCCAGCGGCAGCGTGCCCGTCCGGTTCTCCATGAAGGAGATGAGGTCGAAGTCCGAGGTGACGTTGGGGGCGAGCTGGTTGGCATCCGGCCGGTAGAGGCCGGAGTAGTTCCCGCGCAGGTAGGACCAGGTGTAGCTGGCCTGGGCGAGCCACTGGTCCGAGAACGCCTTGCTGAAATAGACGCTGACGGCGTCGTAGTCGCGCACGGCCTTGTCGAACTGGGAGGCGATGCCCCGGCCCGGGTTGCCGATGAAGAAGTTGGTCCGCTCGTTGACGGACATGTCCTCGATGACCTCGTTCATGTAGCGCCGGGTGTAGGTGGCACCGACGCTGGCGCGCGGGAGCACCTCGTACTCGCCGCCCAGGACGATCTCATCCGAGGACTGGGGCTTCAGGTCCGGGTCCACCGGGCTGTTGATGGCGAAGGTCTGGGTGTACTGGCGGCTGAGGGTGGTGCTGGAACCGCTCGGCACCGGGATGTTGCGCACGTCGCGGCAGTCCGTGTACGGCGCGGCCTGGTTGAGCGGATCACACCCCGGCCCGCCCGAAGCGGTGGGCGTGCTGCTGCGCGTGGCGGTGAGGCGGGTGATGTTGGAGAACTGCGAGTTCACCATGGCCAGCACGGCGTTCTGGTAGTAGCGCGCGTAGCTGGCGAAGAGCTTGGAGCGGCCCTGCTGGGTGAAGTCGTAGACGAGCCCCACGCGCGGAGAGAGCTGGTTGGGCAGCGCGAAGGCCAGGTCGCCCCCGGTGCCGTAGATGGCCTGGGTGTCGTAGCGCAGGCCCGCGTTGAGGGTGACGCGGTCCATCACGCTCCAGCTGTCCTGGACGAAGGCGCCCAGGGCATCAGCACGGGTGGAGGTGGGAACCACGGACTGGAGGACCGCCTGGTCCGGGCCGGTGAGATAGCCGAACGAGCGATAGTCCTGGAAGGTCGCCCCATCGGTGGACTGGACGTACTGGACGCCGCCGGAGTAGGCGCGCGCGTCGCGGTTGGTCATCACCTCGGCGTCGAGGCCAGCCTTGATGACGTGGTGGCCGAGCGCGTTGAGCAGCAGGGTGCCCACCACGTTGGCCTGGTAGCGGTCCGTCGTGCGCTCCATCAGGAAGCCGGGGCCGCCCATCAGGTAGATGCCCGCGGGGCAGCGCACCGCGTTGGTCGTACCAGCGGGCTCGCACCCCGAGTCGTCTGGCAACTGCTCGAAGTCACGGATGGAGTAGCGGCGCGGCGCGACACTGGTGCCGGTGCGCTGCATCTGGAACTGGGGCGTGCCGGACAGCCCCGAGGCATTGCCGATGCCACTGCCATCCACCGGCAGGGTGGAGTCGTACTGGTGGTGCCAGCCTACGTTGGCGTCGAGCAGCACGCGCTTGTCCAGGAAGGACGAGGACAGCTTGAGGGTGACGTCCCGGGCGTCCTGGTCGTAGCGGTGGGCGAGCGCCTCGTAGCTGCCATTGAGGTTGTCCACCTCGACGGCACCACTGTCCAGGTTGTAACCGAAGCGGCCCTGGCCGCCGGACCCACCCGGCGTGCCATACACCGACAGGGTGAGGCTGTGGTCCGTGGCCACCTGCCAGGTGAGCTTGCCGAGGTACTGCACGAAGCGCTGGTCGGCGAAGTAGCGGGTGGTGGTGTTGGGGATGAGCTCGGTGCGGGAGAAGCCATTCTCGTCCTTGAGGGGTTTGCCGTCCTCGCCGAGCACATAGGCGTTCACGTTGCGATCCAACGCCCGGCGGGTGAAGGACGGCGCCACGCCCGCGAAGAACCAGAGCTTGTCCTTCAGGATGGGGCCGCCCACCGTCGCGCCGAAGTCCCCCAGGTTCCACAGCCGCTGGCGGGTGGTGATGACGGAGCCCTCGCGCGGCACGCGGGTGGGAGCGCTCTCGAGCGCGCCCGGGGTGACGTTGCCGAAGACCGAGCCGTGGAATTCGTTGGAGCCAGACTTGGTGACGGCCGTCATCACGCCGCCGGTGGCGCGGCCGAACTCGGGCATGAAGCCACCGGTGATGACGTTCACCTCCTGGATGAACTCGATGGACAGGGGGGTGCCGAGCAGGCCGAGCGCGGGGTTGCCAGCGGACAGGCCATCCACGAGGAAGCCGTTCTCCGGCGAGGTGGTGCCGTTCATCGAGATGCCGTAGGCATCCGCGTTGGCGCCGGGAGCCAGCTCCGCGAGGCTCTCGAAGGAGCGGGACGCGGAGCCCTTGGAGGTGGGGCCCACCACGGCCAGGTGGCGCGACAGCTCGCTGTCCACGCTCACACCGGTGCGAGTGGAGCCCACGTCGATGGCGGGCGGAGCGGCCTGGATGACCATGACCTCACCGAGCGAGTCGGGGAGGAGCTCCGCGTTGAGGCGGATGGTGCGGTTGAGCAGGAGGGTGATGTCCCCGCGCGCGTAGGGCTGGAAGCTCTCCTTCTCGAAGCGCAGCGTGTAGACACCCGGGGGAAGCTGCGGCAGCCGGTAGAGGCCCGTGGCGTCGGTGACGGCGACCTGCTCGCCCTGGAGATTGGGAGAGGTGGCGGTCACCACCACGTCCGGAACGGGTTGCTTGCTGCTGGCGTCCACCACCGTGCCGGTCAGCACGGAGGTGCCCTGTTGCGCCAGGGCGGGTGCCATCCACAGGCACACGCCCAGCGACAACGCGGCCGCGAAGACGCGCGTCTGGTTTCTCTGGGAACGTCGGTTCAATGCTTTGCCCTCTGTCGGCCGCCCACCCGCTCCATGCAAGCTGGCGCCACTGTTCTCCGTGCTACACTGGGAATTCAGGAGAAGACAAGGGTGAGAGCCCCTTGGTCCTCCAACGGAGACAGCGCATGTTCCTCGAGGATGTGGAGAAGCACGAAGGGACGGGCCCCTACTCGGAGCTGATCCGCCGTGCGCGCGGGCAGGGCATGCCGCTGGCGGGCATCTGGCACCTGTTCGCCTTCAAGCCGGAGATGACGAACGCGCTGGCGCAGCTCACCCAGGTGGCGATGCGAGGCCCCTCGCCCCTGTCGCCCGGGATGCGCGAGCTGATCGCCGCCTTCACCTCGCGGCGCAACCAGTGTGTGTATTGAACGGACTCCCACGCCGCGGTCGCGGCGAAGCTGCTGGGAGATGAGGACAAGGTCCGAGCCGTCCTGGAGGACCTCGACACGGCCCCGATTCCGGAGGCCGAGCGGGTGCTGTTCCGCTTTCTGGAGAAGGTGAATCGCGAGTCGGAGCGCATCCAACGCGAGGACGTGGAGGCGGTGAAGGCGGCGGGCTGGACGGACGAGGCCGTCTACGACGCCATCACCGTGTGCTCGCTGTTCAACTTCTACAACCGGTGGAACGACGCCATGGGCGTGCGCGAGCACCCGGTCGAGGTCTACCAGCGCAGCGCCGAGCGGCTCGCCCAGGTGGGCTACGCGGGCCCGCCGGCCGACAAGAAGGAGTAGGTGGGCGCCCGGCTCAGGCCTTCGAGCGCTCCTCGGGGCTCTTCTCGCCGGGCTTCACCGTCGAGCGCACCACGACGACCTTGTTGAGCACGTCGAACCAGAAGGGCGCGCCCAGGGAGACGGCGAGGCCCGTCAGCAGCAGCCCGAGCACCTTCAGCACCCATCCCACGGGGGTGGCCGGTGGCCGGCGGAGATCCGCGAGCGGTGTGCCCCCCGTCTGTTCGCCATCACTCCAGCCCAGGGGCAGCCCGAGGTCTCCGAGCACCTTCATCTGCTGCTCGAAGCGCTCCTGAGCCGCCCTCGTCCCGGTGCCCGGCAAGCCCGCCCCCTGCTGAGTCTCGGCGGCGCGCACCAGGGCGGCCCGCAGGGAAGCGTTGCGCGAGAGCTGGTTGACGATCTGGATGGTGTCGATGTTGTACGCGGCGGAGAGCACCAGGCCGAGAGCGAAGACGATGACCTGGGTACGGCGCTTGTACGCACCGGAGAGCCGGTCCATCGAGGCATTGAACCAACCCGCGAGGCCCGCCTGGAACCGGGCGAGGTCCCCATCGGCGGAGGAGATGAGCGCGAGGAGCGCCTCCTTGAGGCGCGAGGCCTGCTCTGGCATCGCCTGGACCTTCTGCTCGAGCTCCGTCAGCGAGCCGCGGGCGCCTCGGCGCAGCACGCCCTCCATCATCGCGAGCACGAAGGTGTTCGTGGGGATGTAGGAAGGGGGCCTGCCGTCTTCCTTGTAGAGCGCCTGGATGAGCGCGTGCGAGTAGAACTGCTGGGCGCCCTGGTCTCCCAGGAGCCCGTACAGCGTGTCCTGGAGCGCCTTCGCGCGCTTCTTGATGATGATCTCGATCGCTTCCACGCCCGCCGAGCAGATGAGACTCATCAGCAGGTAGATGAAGGTAACGCCGAGCAAGACATCCAGCATCGCGAACATGGACTGTCCTTTCCCCCCGGCCCACCTTCCGGGGGCACAGCCACGTTAGCGCCCTGCTCTGACGTGCTGCCATGCCTTGCGCCGCACGGACTCGCCGATGAGCGAGATCGGCAACACCTCGTCCACCGCGCCGCGCTCGATGGCCGCGCGTGGCATGCCGAACACCACGCAGCTCGCCTCGTCCTGGGCGATGGTCGCCGCGCCCGCCTGTCTCATCGCCAACAGCCCATCCGCGCCGTCCTCGCCCATCCCCGTCAGCAGTACCCCCACGGCGTTGGCGCCCGCCGCTCGCGCCACCGAGTGGAACAGCACGTCCACGCTCGGAATGTGCCCCGACACCCGCGGCCCATCCAGCACTTCCACCCGGTAGTACCCGCCGCTGCGCTTCACCCGCAGGTGCCGGTTGCCCGGGGCGATCAGCGCCCTGCCCTGCTGCACCCGGTCTCCCGGCGCCGCCTCCCTCACCTCGATGCGGCACTGCTCGTTCAGCCGCTTCGCGAAGGCCGTCGTGAACTGCTCGGGCATGTGCTGCACGATGACGATCCCCGGGCAGTCCGGAGGCATCGGCATCAGGATCTGCCGCAGCGCCTCGGTGCCTCCCGTCGAGGCCCCCAGCGCCACCACCTTGTCCGTCGTCACCGAGAGCAGCGTGGACGCCGGTTTCTCCAGCTGCCGTGTCTCCTCGGGCGCGGTGGGCATCCGCCGGGCCAGGCGGGAACGTGCCCGGGCCGCGCCCCGCAGGGACTCCAGCAACCGGCTCCTCGACTCGCGCAGGAAGTCCCCCACGCCCAGCGAGGGCTTGGAGATGATCTCCACCGCCCCCTCCTCCAGGGCCCGCACGGCCATCTCCGAGCCCGGCCCCGCCAGTCCGGAGCACACCACCACCGGCACCGGCTCGTCCTCGCGCATCAGCTCGCGCAGGAACGTCAGCCCGTCCATGCGCGGCATCTCCAAATCCAGCAGGAGCACGTCCGGCCGGTGGCTCATCATCTTCTGCCGGGCGATGAGCGGGTCCGACGCCACCTCCACCACCAGGCCGGGCTCGCGCGCCAGCAGCATCAGCATGCCCTGGCGGACCACCGCGGAGTCATCCACCACCAGCACGCGCAACACGGAAGCCATGCATCACCCGCTCGTGGCGGTCTCGTCGATGACCGGAGTTCGTAGCGCGTACACGGTAGGCATCACCGTACGGAATCGCCATCCGAGCCCGGAGAGGCTCTCCGAATGCCCGAGGAAGAGGAGTCCCCGGGGCGACAGGTGTCCCACCAGCCGCTCCACCGCCCGGGCCTTCGAGGCCGCGTCGAAATAGATGAGGACGTTGCGGCAGAAGACCATGTCGAAGCGCCCCGCCACGCCCTGGCCATCATTCAGGTTCACTCGCTGGAAGCGTACCAGCGAGCGCAGCTCGGGGCCCGCCTTCATGCGCCCTTCCTGGCTGCCCGTGCCCTTCAACATGTAGCGCAGGTAGGGCTTGGGAATCTCCCGCGACTTGTCCAACGGCCAGAGCGCCCGGCGCGCCTGCTCGAGGATGCGGGTGGAGAGGTCGGTCGCCAGGATGTCGATGTGCCAGCCCTCCCCGGCCGGCAGGTGGTGGCGCAGCACCATGGCCAGGGTGAAGGGCTCCTCCCCCGTCGAGCACCCCGCGCTCCACACCCGCACCCGCCGCCCCTCGCCGCTGCCGGTGTCTCCTTGCGCGCGCCAGCGTGGCAGCACCTCGCGCTCCAGGAGCTCGAAGTGCCGCGGCTCGCGGAAGAAGTGCGTCTCGTGCGTGCAGAGCGCATCCAACAGCCGCACCCGCTCCGCGTCGTCGTCCTCCACCCGCTTCAAGTAGGCGCTGAACGAGATGCCGCCCAGCTCGCGCAGCCGCCGCGACACCCGCCCCACCAGCAACGCCCGCTTCACCGGTGACAGCCAGATGCCCGCCTCTCGATGGACGAGCCGTTGGTAGCCGAGAAACTCCCGCTCGGTGAGCTCCAGTGGCTCGTGAAGGGGGGCGGGCGGCCTGTCCCCCCGGATGGATTCGTCACCCATGGCCGATACCTGGTTCATGCGTCCTTCTGGGCGGGCCCCTCCGCCTGGGTCCGCAACGTGCTGGCAACCAGCACCTCCTGACTGCTGAGCACCTTGTCGATGTCCATCAGCAGCACGAACTTCTTCCCCCCGCCGGGCCGTCCCATCCCCATCAGGTAGTCCACGTGCACCGGCGTGCCGAACGACGGCGGCGGCACCACCTCACCGGGGTCCAGCTCCATGACCTGTCCGATGGCATCCGCCAGCAGCCCCAGCACGAGCCGCTCCCCATTCAGCTTCAACTCCACCACCACGATGCAGCTCCACCTCGTCAGCGTGGCCGGTGGCATTCCCAGCTTCACCGCCACGTCCACCACGGGCACCACGCTGCCTCGCAGGTTGAACACGCCCCTCACCCAGACCGGGGCTCCGGGAATGCGCGTCACGGTGTCGTACTCGATGATCTCCTTCACCTGGAGGATGCCAAGCGCGTACTCCTCTCCGGCGAGGATGAAGCTGAGGTACTGCATGGATGCCGCGGGAATCTGTCCGCTCATGGATGTCTCCTAGAAGCGCTTGAACTCGCGGTCCTCATCCGGGAGCGCGGCGGGGAGGGTGGCCCGAGGAGCCGGAGCCGTGGACCCGAGCCCATGCGCCGCGGCCTTCAGCCCGTGCGCGGCGGAGACCTTCTGGGCCGGAGGACGTTGCACCGGCCGGGAGCCGCGCCCCCCATCGGCGACGCGGAAGAAGGACACGAGCTGGCTGAGCGCCTCCGCCTGGGCGGACATCTCCTCCGCCGTGGACGCCAGCTCCTCCGAGGCCGACGCATTGCGCTGCGTCACCTGGTCCACGTGCGCCATCGCCTTGTTCATCTGCCCCACCCCACCGGCCTGCTCCGTCGAGGCCGCCACCACTTCCTGCACCAGGTCCGCCGTCTTGCGGATGGAGGGCACCAGCTCCGTCAGCAGCTCTCCCGAGCGCGTCGCCACCTTCACGCTGCCCGAGGCCAGCCCCGAAATCTCCCTCGCCGCCGTCTGGCTGCGCTCGGCCAGCTTGCGCACCTCCGTGGCCACCACCGCGAAGCCCTTGCCGTGCTCTCCCGCCCTCGCCGCTTCGATCGCCGCGTTGAGCGCCAGCAGGTTCGTCTGGTAGGCGATCTCCTCGATGATGGAGATCTTCTGCGCGATGGAGCTCATGGCCTCCACCGTCTCCTTCACCGCCCGGCCACTCTCCTCGGCGTCCCGGGCGCCCTGCATGGCCATCTGCTCCATCTGCCGGCTGTGGTCCCGGTTCTGCGTGATGCTGGCCGTCATCTGCTCCAGGCTGGAGGTGGTCTCCTCCACGCTGCTGGCCTGCTCGCTGGTGCCCTGGGCCAGGCTCTGCGAGGAGGAGGACACCTGCGCGGAGGCGGAGGCCAGCGCATCGGAGCCCTCTCGCACCTCGCCGATGACCTCGGCGAGCTTCTGCACCATGCGCTGCATGGCCGTCAGCAGCCGCCCCGTCTCGTCCTGCGACTCCGAGGAGATGCGCACGGTGAGATCTCCCTCGGCGATGCGGTCCGCCACCTGGAGCGCGTTGCTCAGCGGCCGGGAGATGACCCGGGCGAGGACGACGCTGAGCAGCAGGCCGACGAGGAAGCTGCCCCCCATGGCGGAGAAGATCCACCCTCGCGCGAGGTCATGGGTGGCATCCGAGTCGTCCGACGCCTTCTGCGAGGCCTTGAGGATGAACACCACCAGATCCTCCAGCTTGTCGGAGGCGGCCTGGTAGGTCTGCTGCGCACGGCCGTGGCTGAGGACGCGGGCCTCCTCTTTCTGGTTGGCGCGCGACAGCGCGAGGATCTTCTCGTGCTCTTCCAGGTAGTCCTTCCAGAGCGCGAGGAACTCCGCGGACAGGCGCCGCTCCTCCTCGGTGGTCATGTACGGCTCGTACTTCTTGAAGTTGTCGTTGACGGATTCCAACTCCCGCCGCATGTCCCGCTCGTACTGGGCCATCTGGGCGGCGTCGTTCGTGAGGACGTGCTGCTGCTCGAAGATGAGGAAGTCCGAGGTGTCGGTATTCGCGCTCGAGACATAAGTGATGCTCGGCATCCAGTTGTCGGTCACCTCATCGGTCGCATCGTTCATCTTGCCCAGCTGGACGATGGCGAAGACCCCCAGCAGGAGATTGAGGAGGCTCAAGAAGAGGAAGGCCAGCATCAGCTTGAAGGAGATCTTCAGGTCGTAGAACCAGGTCATGGGAGCAGGGGTGAGGGGGGAGAGAGGTTCAAGCCGCGACGGCGGGCTGAGCCGCCTTCAAGGCCTGTTGCAGGAGCGCGGGCACATCGAGGATGAGGGCCACCCGGCCATCGCCCAACAGGGTGGAGCCGGCCAGCCCGGGCAATCCCTGGCACAGCTTGCCCAGGGGTTTGATGACCGTCTGGCCCTGGCCGAGCAACGTGTCCACGGCGATGCCCGCCTGGCCGCGCTCATGGCCGATGACGACGATGTTCTCGCGGGGAGGCAGCTCGCCGCCGAGCTGGAAGTGCTCGCGCAGGCGCAGGTAGGGCAGCGGCTCGCCACGCAGGTTGATGAAGCCGGTGCGGCCGGGGCGGCGCTCGTCGGGGGGCAGCTCCACGCACTCGAGCACGTTCTCCAGCGGAATGACGTACGTCTCCTCCCCCACCCCGACGGAGAAGCCCTCGATGATGGAGAGGGTGAGCGGCAGGCGGAGGCTGAAGGTGGCGCCCTGGCCGGGCGAGGTGTCCACGGTGATGGTGCCGCGCAACGCCTCCACGTTGCGCTTCACCACGTCCATGCCCACGCCGCGGCCGGACAGCTCGGTGATGCGCTCGGCGGTGGAGAAGCCCGGCTCGAAGATGAAGGCGAAGAGGTCCGCGTCGGGGGGCATCTCCTCGGAGAGCAGCAGTCCGCGCTCACGCGCCCGGGCGGCGATGCGGGCCCGGTCCAGCCCGGCCCCGTCCTCCGACACCTGGATGACGATGGTGCCCGCCTCGTGGAAGGCGCGCAGGGCCAGCGTTCCGGTGGGGTCCTTGCCTCGCTCCCGGCGCACCTCCGGCGTTTCCATGCCGTGGTCCATCGCGTTGCGCACCAGGTGGGTGAGCGGGTCGCGGATGAGCTCGGCGACGGTGGTGTCCACCTCCACGTCCTCGCCGCTCACCTCCAACCGCACCAGCTTGCCGGTGGCCATGCACAGGTCTCTCACCGTGCGCGTGAAGGGCTGGAAGGTGCGGCCGATGGGCACCATCCGCACCTTCATCACCAGCTCCTGCAGGTCCAGGTAGAGCCGGTCCGCCTCTCGGTGCGCCTCCAGCAGTTGCTGCGGCGTGTAGCGGTGCGCCTGCACGAGCATGGAGGTGAGGCGCCCGCGCGCGATGGCGATCTCCCCGGTGAGGTCCAGCATCCGGTCCAACCGGTCCAGCCCCACGCGCAGGGTGCGCTCACGGGCCGGAGAGGACTCGGAGGACTCGGCGCACGGCTCCCGCGAGGCCCGCTCCATGCCGCCCGCCGATGAGGGCGGGGCCATGGGCCGGGCGGCCTTCACCGTGCTGTCGAGCAGCGCGTGCACGTCCCGGGCGGGCAGACGCAGGTCGGGCTCGGCCACGGGCCGCAGGCCCACCAGCTCGCGCATCGCGTCCACCGACTGCAGCAGCAGGGTGCCCAGCCCCGAGTGCAGCACCAGCGCCCCCCCTTCCAGCCGGGTGAGCAGGTCCTCGAGCGTATGCGCCAGCTCCACCGCCTCGGAGAGGCCCATGACGGCCGCGCCGCCCTTCAGGGTGTGCACCGTGCGGAAGACCGCTCGCAAGGTCTCCGGACCGGGAGACGCCTCGAGCGCGAGCAGGTCCTGCTCCAGGCTGGTGAGCTGCTCCTCCGTCTCCGTGAGGAAGACGGCATGGACCTTCTCCAACTCGGGCTTCATCTGCCCGCGTCAAGAGCAATCTCCACGCCAGTGTCCGCTGGTGGACAACTCCTTGGAATCACAACCGTGGGACGTCCCACGACGGCCCGAGTCTGAAACATGGATTCTGGATTCTAGATTTTGGACGAGAGGCCCAGTCTCTTGAGCTTCTGGTAGAGCGAGCTGCGCGGAATGCCGAGCCGTCTGGCCGTCCGCTCTACGTGTCCGCCCTCGGCGGCGAGCACCCGCTCGATGTGTCGGCGCTCCACCTCCCGCAGGGTCAGGTCCAGCTCCGCGGGCTCGGAGGAAGAACGCCTGGGCTCCGCGGGCGAGGGGGAGAGCGCTCGCGCGAGGACATGGTTGAACTGCAGGTCGTCCGGCCGCAGGACGGGGGCGCAGGAGAGCAGCACGGCGCGCTCCAGCACGTTGCGCAGCTCGCGCAGGTTGCCGGGCCACGAGTAGGCGCGCAGGGCGGCCTCGGCCTCGGGCGTCAGGTCCAACCCGGGGCGTCCGAGCTCGCGGGAGAGCCGCGCGAGCAGGTCCCGGGTGATGACGGGGATGTCCTCGGGCCGCTCGCGCAGCGCGGGGATGAACAGCGGCAGGGCGCTGATGCGGAAGTACAGGTCGCTGCGGAAGCGGTGAACGCTCACGGCCTCGGCCAGGTTCTGGTGGGTGGCGGCGATGAGACGCACATCCACCGAGCGGTCCTCCACCTCGCCCAGCCGGCGGAAGCGCTTCTCCTCCAGCACCTTGAGCAGCTTGGGCTGCACCAGGAGGTCCATGTCGCCAATCTCGTCGAGGAACACGGTGCCGCGGTGGGCCACCTCCAGCAGGCCCTGCTTGCGGCTCACGGCGCTGGTGAAGGCCCCTCGCTCGTGGCCGAAGAGCTCCGTCTCGAGGAACTGCGGGGACAGCCCCGCGCAGTTGAGCTGGACCAGCGGGCCCGCGCCGCGCGAGCCGTGCAGGTGCAGCCACGTGGCGAGCACGCCCTTGCCACTGCCCGTCTCGCCCTGGATGAGGACGGCGCTGTCGCTGTCCAGCACGCGGCGCGCGGTGGACTCCAGCTCGCGGATGGCGCGGCTCCCACCCAGGAAGGGATTGAGCGCCTCGGGGCCGCTCGCGGCGAGCGCCTGCTGCCGGCGGCGCGTCTGCTGGGCCTCCAGCAGGCGCTCCACCATCATCAACAGGGTGGGCAGCTCCACCGGCTTGGGCAGGAAGTGTTCCGCGCCGTGCTTGATGACCTGGACGGCGGTGTCGATGGAGACATGTGCGGTGAGCACCAGCACCGGGATGGAGGGGTCCATCGCCCGCATCTCCGGGAGCAGGTCGAGCGCGGTGCCATCCCGCAGGCGGTAGTCGAGCAGCACCAGGTCGGGCCGGGAGCCACGGAAGAGCTCGCGTGCCTGGCGGCAACCCTCCGCCTCGACGACTTCCAATCCGTGCGCCTCGAGGAAGTGGCGGATGCCGAAACGGACCGCCGGCTCGTCATCGACCACCAGAATCCGTCGCTGCATTCAGCGCCCCCTCGGCAGGCAGGCACACCCGGACCTCGGCGCCCCCCTCGGGCCTGTTGCCCACGGAGACCGAGCCACGATGTTCCTCCACGATACGTTGGACGATGGAGAGGCCAAGACCCACCCCCCCTGGACGCTGAGAGTAGAAGGGCTCGAAGACGTGCGGCAGATCCTCGGGTGAGAAGCCGGGCCCCTGGTCCATCACCAGGCACTCGACCCGGGTGGCTTCCTCGTCCGGGCTCCTCCGCGCGATGAGCCGCACGGTGCCACCGTGTGGGGAGTGCTGGAGCGCGTTGGCGAGCAGGTTCTGGAACACCTGGGCGAGCCGGCCTGGATCCATGGGGATGCGGGGCAGGTCCGGCGCCACCCGCACCTCCACGTGGACCTCGCGCTCATGGGCGAGGGCGGCGGTGACGGACACGGCCTCGTCGAGCACGCTGGAGAGCGTACAGGGGTGGAGCTCGGTGCTGGGCGGGCGGCCATAGGTGAGCAGCCCGTGCACGAGCTGGTGCAGGCGCGACACCTCGCGCCGGAGCATGGAGACGTAGGGCACGTGCTCCCGTGATTGGCCGAAGCGCGCCTCGAAGGCATCCAGGGTGGCGGAGATGCCGAAGAGGGGATTGCGCACCTCGTGGGCCACGCCGGCCACCAGCGCCCCCATCAGCGACAGGGTCTCGTTGCGGCGCAGCGAGTCCTGCGCCTCGCGCAGCCGGGCCTCGGTCTCGCGGCGCGCGGTGATGTCGCGGGTCATCCCGGCGAAGCCGCGAAGCCGGCCATCCGGGCCCCGCAGCGCGGTGTAGAGGGTGCGGGAGTAGAAGCGCGAGCCGTCCTTGCGCACCCGCCAGCCCTCGGTCCGCGCCTTGCCCGAGGACTCCGCCTCCTCCAACAGCCGCTGGGGCAGACCCGTGGCGAGGTCCTCCTCGAGGTAGGCCTTCGAGAAGTGCATCCCGAGGGCCTCCGCGGCGCAGTAGCCCGTGATGCGCTCGCCGCCCGTGTTCCAGCTCGTGATGCGGCCATCGGGCCCGAGCATGAAGAGGGCGGCGTCCTCCACGCTCTCGACCAGGAGGCGGAAGTCCTCACCGCAGTCCGGGGGGGTGGGATTGGGGAACGCACAGGAGGGCTGCTCACCGGGGCATTCCGAGGGTCGAGGCGGATGGGTCGGCATGGAGGGAGAGGAACCTCATCCTCCCGTGGGGAGACACACGCGGACCTCGGCGCCCCCCTCGGGCCGGTTGCCGACGGAGACCGTCCCGTGGTGCTCCTCCACGATGCGTTGGACGATGGGGAGGCCCAGGCCCACGCCGCCCGTCCGGCGGGTGAAGAAGGGCTCGAAGGCGCGCGGCAGTTCCTCGGGTGGGAAGCCAGGTCCCTGGTCCCTCACCCCGCACTCCACCCGGGGGGCCCCGTCGCCCACGACGTGCCGCGCGGTGAGCCACACGGTGCCGCCGCGCGGGGAGTGCTGGAGGGCGTTGGTGAGCAGGTTGTGGAACACCTGGGTGAGCCGCCCCGGCTCCATGGCCACGCGGGGCAGGTCCGGCTCCACCCGTGGCTCCACGCGCACCTCGCGCTCGCGGGCGAGGGCGGCGGTGGCGTCCAAGGCCGCGTCCAGCACGCTGGAGAGCGGGCCCGGCTGCAGCTCGGTGCTCCGCGGGCGGCCGTAGGTGAGCAGCTCCCGCATGAGCGTGTCGAGGCGTGACACCTCGCGCCGCAGCAGGGTGAGGGAGTGCGCGGTCGGCTGGGGATGACCGGGCTGCGCCTCCAGGGCGTCGAGCGTGGCGGAGATGCCGAAGAGGGGGTTGCGCACCTCGTGGGCCACGCCGGCCACGAGCGTGCCCATCCGGGACAGGGACTCACCGCGGCGCAGCGACTCCTGCGCCTCACGCAGCCGGGCCTCGGTCTCGCGGCGCGCGGTGATGTCACGTGTCACCTTGGCGAAGCCGCGGAGCTCGCCGTCGGGGCCGCGCAGGGCGGTGAGGACGACATGGGCGTAGAAGCGCGAGCCGTCCGCGCGCACCCGCCAGCCCTCGTCCCGGGCCTTGCCCCGCGCCTCCGCCGTGCTCAGCAGCCGCCGGGGCCGGCCCACGGCGACGTCCTCCTCGGAGAAGAGGACGGAGAAGTGCCGCCCGAGGATGTCCTCGGCGCGGTGCCCCTTGATGCGCTCGGCGCCGACATTCCAGCTCGTGATGCGGCCACCGGGGTCGAGCATGAGGAGGGCGGCGTCCTCCACGCTCTCGACCAGGAGGCGGAAGTCCTCGTCGCGGTCCGGGCTGGCGGGCGTCGGCGATCTCCTCCAGGGCCCCTGGCCCTCGTGAGGCGAGCCGGTGAAGGGAGACACGCCGTGGCCACAGCAACACACACCCTCGAGGGGCGTCTCCTCCGACGTGGCGGAGGTCCTGTCTGGGAGGGGAAACGGGTGGAGCGGCAGCATGGAGGAGGAGAACCGCTGGCAAGGGGGTACTCCATCCGGCGCGCCCGTCCGCCCGCTGTGCGGGGGACCTGGGATTGCCCACCGGCGAGCGGCCATGACAAGAAGACGCCATGTCCTTCCTGCACCAGGCCCTCGTCTTCCTGGCCTCCGCTGTGGTGTCCGTTCCCATCTTCAAGCGACTGGGCCTGGGCTCGGTCCTCGGCTACCTGGCGGCGGGGATGGTCATCGGCCCGTGGGGAGTGGGGCTCATCTCGGACGTGGAGAGCATCCTCCACTTCGCCGAGCTGGGCGTGGTGCTGCTGCTCTTCCTCATCGGGTTGGAGCTCCAACCTTCGCGCCTGTGGGAGCTGCGCCGCTCGGTGTTCGGCCTGGGCGGGGCGCAGGTGGTGGCCACGGGGGCCCTGCTCGCGGCGGTGGGGCTGCTGCTCGGGCTGCGGCTGCCCACCGCGCTCATCGCCGGGCTGGGGTTGTCGCTGTCCTCCACGGCCTTCGCCCTGCAGCTGCTGGCGGAGAAGAACGAGCTGCCCACGGAGCACGGGCGGGCCTCCTTCGGCATCCTGCTCTTCCAGGACCTGGCCGTCATCCCGCTGCTGGCGCTGCTACCCTTCCTCGGGGAGCCGGTGACGCAGTCGACCCAGCCCGGGTGGGTGTCGGCGCTCGAGGTGGTGGGCGTGCTGGCCGGCGTCGTCCTGGGAGGCCGCTATGTGCTGCGGCCCCTCTTCCGCTTCGTGGCCTCGCTGCACAGCCAGGAGCTGTTCACCGCCACCGCGCTGCTGCTGGTGGTGGGCACCGCGCTGCTGGTGAGTCAGGTGGGGTTGTCCATGGCGCTGGGGGCCTTCCTGGCCGGCGTGCTGCTGGCGGACTCGGAGTACCGCCACGAGCTGGAGGCCGACATCGAGCCCTTCAAGGGCCTGCTGCTGGGCCTCTTCTTCATCGCGGTGGGCATGTCGGTGAACATCGGCCTGCTCACCAGCGGCCCGGTGCGCGTGGTGGCGCTGGTGCTCGGGCTGGTGCTGCTCAAGGCGCTGGTGCTCTACGCCCTGGGCAGGTGGGCCTTCAAGAGTGACGAGCCCGCCCTGAGCATGGCGGTGGTCATCTCCCAGGGCGGCGAGTTCGCCTTCGTGCTCTTCGGGCTCGCGGTGGGCTTCCGGGTGATGGAGCGCGAGCTGGCGGATCTGCTGGTGGTGGTGGTGAGCCTCTCCATGGCCGTCACCCCGGTGCTCTTCCTCGTCTATGACCGGTTCATCCGGCCCCGCTTCCACAAGAAGGAGAAGCGCGAGTTCGACGTGGCCCCCGACGAGGACCATCCCGTCATCATCGCGGGCTTCGGGCGCGTGGGGCAGGTGGTGGGCCGGCTGCTGCGCGCCAAGCGCATCGGCTTCACCGCCCTGGACGCCAGCCCCGAGCACATCGACTTCCTCAAGCGCTTCGGCAACACGAAGCTGCACTACGGCGACGCCTCGCGGTTGGACTTGCTGCGGGCCGCGCGCGCGGACAAGGCGAAGCTCTTCGTGCTGGCCATCGACGACGTGGAGGCCTCCATGCGCACGGCGGAGACGGTGCGCCAGCACTTCCCGCACCTCACCATCTTCGCGCGGGCCCGCAACCGGCAGCACACCTACCGGCTGTTGAACCTGGGCATCACCCACGTCATGCGCGAGACGTACGCGGGCAGCCTGGAGATGACGGGAGAGATTCTGCAGGAGCTGGGGCTCACCTGGTCGCAGGCCAAGACCGCGCTGGACCGCTTCCGCGAGCACGACGAGGCCCTCATCCAGGCCACCTACAAGCATCACGGGGACGAGAAGAAGCTCGTCGAGCTGGCGAACCAGGCGCGCAAGGAGCTGGAGGAGCTCTTCGAGAAGGACGAGCAGAAGAAGCCCGCCTGAGCGGCGGAAGGGCGGCCCGTCTCTGGACGTGCGGCCCTCCCGTCAACCCCGCCCTACCTCAGTAGCAGAGGTAGTTGTCGTTCCACGTGTGCGGGTCCGAGTCCTCGTACACCTGGACGCACTGCTTGCCCGAGATGGGGCCCGCGGACGACCAGGAGAACTGGAGCGGGCTGCTGGTGGGCACGCAGACGTAGTTGTCATTCCAGGTGTGCTCGACGGGCTCGGCGCCCTCGTGAATCTGCGTGCAGCGCATGCCGGAGATGGGCCCGGCGCTGCTCCACTGGATGCCGTGGTTCACGGTGGAGCACAGGTAGTTGTCGTTCCAGGCGTTGGGGTCCGAGGTCTCGATGAACTGGACGCAGTACTGGCCCGCGAGGGCGCCGGACTGGGACCAGGTGAAGTCGGACAGCTGGGCGATGGCCTGACGCAGGTTGGGCAGGCGGCCGATGTTGCGCGAGTCGGAGGCCTGCGGGGTGCCCGTGGAGGCGAGGATGCTGCGCAGGTAGCGGGGCTCCAGCGCGCCCTTGCCGCGCGCGAGGGCCACGCCCTGGAGGTCGGCCACGGAGGCGGTGACGATGGGCGAGGCGCTGGAGGTGCCGCTGAAGGAGGCGGTGTAGTACTGGTTCTCGCCGTAGGCGGAGCCGAACAGGTCGCCATAGCCGAGCGACGTCACGCTCTCGCCCCAGCCGTGCACGTCGACGCGGGAGCCGAAGTTGGTCCAGCACATGGGGACGCGGGTGGTGGCGGTGCTGGCGCCCACGAGGATGGCGCCCGAGTCGCGCACCGCGCGGTTGAAGACGCCGCCGTAGGCCGCGTCATCCAGGTTGGCGCTGCCGTTGCCGGCGGCCTCCACCACGTGGGTGCCGTTGGCGGTGGCGGTGGCGATGGCGTCGTAGTTGGCCTGCCAGTACTCCATGGCGATGTAGTTGCACTGGCTGGTGTTGCAGGTGCAGGCGGTGCTGTCGGCGGGGCCCTGGGCGTGCAATTCAATGAGCACGACGCCCCCGCGGCCCACGGCGGCCGCGGCGTTGGCGATGGCGCTCGCGGAGCTCTGGCTGCCGATGCTCTCGTAACCGGCGGAGGCCTCGTGGGCGATGCCGGTGACGCCGTAGCCGTTGGCCGCGCCCACCATCTCGCCCAGCACGGCGGTGCCGTGGTTGCGCCAGCCGATGTCACTGTACTGGGTGCCATTCATGCGGAAGAGGCCGGGCATGTCCTCGTGGGTGGTGTTCCAGCCGCCCTCGACGTCGACGATGCGCACGCCCGCGCCCTTGCCGCCGGGCACCGTCCAGGAGTAGCGCGCGTCGACGCCACTCGGGGCCGCTTCCAGGTAGCCCTGGCGGCTCTCGTAGCTGGCGGTGGCGGGCGGGATGTCCGCGGCGGCCAGCAACCCCGAGGCGAGCAGGGAGCCGAAGCCCACCATCGCGGGCTCGGCGGGAGGCTCGGCGTAGGCCACCTCCACGCTATCCAGGGCGTTGAGCCGCTCGAGCATGTCCTGCACGCCGCCGACGGTGGTACCGGGCAGCAGCGGCACCTCGACGTAGAGGCCGAGGTCGGCCAGTTGGCGGCCACCGCGCTCCTCGCCCGAGCGCTTGAGCTCGGCGAGGGAGGCCTCGTCCTGCTTGAAGAGAGGCTTCAGGGAGCCCGAGCGGGGCACGCGGGCCAGCAGGTCCGACACGGAGGCGAGGTCCGTGGCGAGGCGCGCATCATCGAGCCCGCTGCGGGCCAGGAGCGAGCGCTCGTCGGGGCCGCGCTCGGAGGCGAGGGCCACCAGCCGGCCGTCGCGCGGACGCACCCGGGTGCCCTCGTGGAACTTCACCACGAGACGCTCCACGTACATGCCCCGAGGGAGCTCGGCGCCCTTGGGCTTGATGGCGGCGGCGCGCGGGACCAGGTCCTTGGCCGCGGCGTGCGCGTCGGCGACGGCGGTCAGCGACAGGCCCAGCGCCAGCGTGTGCAGGATGCGTCTCTTGAAGACAGCGTGCATGCTTCGTCCTCGTTTCGTGAGTGAGGGAACGGCTCGGGAACGACGCGCCCCGTTCCGCGCGGCACACTGGCATGGCCCTCTGACATGGATTCGCGTTCAAAAGCGGTTGAACTGGCTTTCCAGTTCTTCCAGCCCTGGAAAACGTGAAGCGGATTGGAAAAGCGAAGGTGGTGGACTGGACGCTCGTACCCGCCGGCCTTTGAGCCGCGCGCTCGGGGGTTCCAGAATCTTCAGCGAGTTCCAACGGGGGGAGGCGCCATGAAGAGCAGACAGAAGGTCGTTCGCCGCTGGATGGCGGCGGCTGTCGCGGCAGGCACGCTGCTGGGTGGAGCGGCGTACGCGCTGTCCAAGGACTGCTGGAGATGTTGGCCCTGTGGCTGCGCCGAGGACGGGGGCTACGTGATGTGCTGTGAGAACTACGCGTGCCAGCAGTAGGCGCCTCTCGCAGAGATCGACATGGCGGAAAGGCCCACCAGCCATCAGGGACGTCCATCGATGCGTGCCAGACTCGCGACTCTCACGGGAACGCTCGTGTTCCTCAGCTGGATGCTCACCACGGCACTGCCGGGTTCGAGTGAAACCGAGGCGCTCCCGTCCGATGCTGCTCCGTCATTTCACGAAGACAAAAACCCCATCACCCGCACCTCTCATCACGACACTCCGCGCGGGGAGACACGCTCCGCCTCCCCGGACACCTCGCGCGAGACGGGCCTGGAACAGACCCGTGAGTGGACAGTCTCGCCAGAACCACTTTCGAGACCCGACCCACCTCTCGCCAGCTTCGCGCTCCCGACGTCCGCCGAGGAGCTCGCACCCGACGGACTTCCCGCGGCCGCCCTGCGCTGCACCCTCGATGGAGGAGTGCTCACCTGTGGGAGCTGCCGGACAGATGGGGATTGCCCACGAGGACAAGGCTGCGTGCCCGATCGCGAGACGCGCCGCATGCAATGCATGCCTTCGGATTGCGAGGAGGACGCCCACTGCTTTCCAGGCTTCGTCTGCCGCGTCGCCAACAACGAGGCCACGGGCTCCATCATTCGAAGGTGCACGCCCGAAGGAGTACGGCGCGAGGGTGAGAGCTGCGACTCGGGCTTCATCTCCCCCGGTGCGGCCTGCCGCGAGGGACTTCGGTGCGTGAATGGGGTGTGCAGCCTGCCCTGCCAGCGGAACGACTCCGGGAGCTGCCCTTCCGGTTACAGCTGTGAAGAAGGCAGGGACGGCCCGGGCTGCGTCCCGGACTGCCAGAAGCTCGGATGTCCCCAGGGACAACGGTGCAAGCGCATCACCGACTCGGAATCCCGATGTCTGGAGAGCGTCTTCGGCACCTGCCCGGAGACGCCCTGTCCCGAGGGCGAGCGCTGCATCAAATGGATGTCGCGAGGCCGTGGTGCCTTCTGGTGCGCGCGCCCCTGCAATCCGCTCGTCCCGAACAGCTGCCCCTCCGGTGACGTGTGTGGAAGGGCGGCATCGACCGTCAGCACGTGCTTCCGCGCGTGCGAGCCGCGAGACCTCGACTCCTGCGGCGAGGGCTGGACCTGCGGCACGGTGTCCGAGGACATGACGCTGTGGGGATGCAGCCCGGACGAATCGAGGTGACTGCCCGGCGGCGCGAAACCGGCATGCCCCGTCAGTACACGATGCAGTCGAGCTTCTCGATGACGGCCCTGAGCTCTTCGGACGTGGTCTCGAGCTGTTTGGCGACAGTGGGAGCGTGATAGCTCACAGCCACCGTCGAGGGCGGTTCATTGTGGAGGTCCTGCACAACGACACGGCCGAACAGGTCCGGCCACTTGACGCCGCGCAGTTCGGGGGCTCGCCCGATGGGGTCCAGGATGGTGAAGCAGGGCCACCTGGGAAAGCGCAAGGTCGCGGGGTCGCAACCCATGAAGCGGCAGGCATTGAGCCGGGCCTCGGTGAAGTCGCAGTCCTGGATGGCCCCGTGCTCCCAGCCTCTTGCGTAACCAGGCCAATGACCGAAGTCACAGCCCGAGAGAGGCCCCTTGAACCGGCACCCCTCGAGAGAGGCCTTCACCCAGGCCTGGTGGTTCTTCAACTCCTGCTTCACCTCGAAGGTACAGTCGATGAAACGTGCTCCGGTCAGGAACAGGTTCTTGGCAGACACCTTCAGGACGAGGGTGCAGTTGCGCAACGTCAGATTGGAGCCAAGAAAGTAGAGCGAGCCCTTGTCCGTTAGTTCCAGCCGCTCGTTTTCGATCTCCCGGTCCTCGTAGAATACCTTGTTGTAGAGCATACGCTGGCCTCTCAGAAGGTGAGCATCCAGAAGAGTTCGCCCACCATGCGCCTGCCATGCCGCGCCAGATTCGACTCCGAGCTGGAGAGAATCTCGTACTGGTAGCCTGCCGGATCCACCACGTCCACGCCCTTGTTCCACCTGCCGGTTGCCGCCCCGGTGACTGACACAAGTGCCCGCTGGCGGAAGCTCTCCCCAATTCCGTGCTGGGCAGGAGCGCGCGCGTTGGCGAGGCTGGGGCCCGTGGACACCCTGCCCGAACCCCAGGAACTCGAGCCCCTCCTCTCCGCCGCGCTGGCGCTGCCCGCGCTCAAACCCCAGGCCGCCCGGCTCGAGCGGCTGCTGCGCGACTACGCACGGGGCCTGGAGCGCAAGGACGCGCCCCTGTCCGTGGCCCTCGTCGGCGCCACGGGCGCGGGCAAGTCCACCCTGCTCAACGCCCTGACCGGACAGTCGCTCGCGCGCGAGGGGGAGGATCGCCCCACCAGCTCCGCCGCCACCGTCTTCGCGCCCGAGGGCGCGGGGCTCGACGCCCTGGCCCAGGCGGGCGCGAAGGTGGTGCGCTACACGCCGGGCCCCCAGGGGCTGTGGAGCGGCCAGGTGTTCATCGACACACCGGACCTCAACAGCGTGGCCACCGTGCACCGCGAGGTGGCGCGAGCGGCGCTGGAGCGCGCGGACGTGGCGCTCGTGGTGATGCACAGGGGCAGCGTGGCCGAGGCCACCCAGGTGGAGTTCCTCTCCGAGTTCGCCCGGCGCCGGGCGCTCGTGTTCCTCATCAACTTCGCGGACGAGCTGTCCCCCGAGTCACGCGAGGCCCTGAAGTCCCAGTCGCGGCGGCTGGCGGCGGAGCAGTACGGGCTGCCGCTGGAGTCCGTGCCGGTCTTCGCCATCAGCGCCCGGGCGGCGCAGCGGGGAGAGGACCCCTCGGGCGAGTTCGGCGCCCTGCTCTTCCACCTCAAATCCCTGGCCACGCAGGCGGTGGCCGAGCGGGTGCGGCGCACCAACGCCCGGGGCGTGCTGGAGGAAATCATCACGCGGGTGGAGGGGGCGCTGAAGGAGACGGAGGACACGCTGGCGCGGACGCGGGGCGCGCTGGAGTCGGGCCTCGCGCGCGCCTCCGAGTCGCTGAAGACAGACTTCGACTCACGGCTGGGATTGGCGCAGGGCCACCTGGGCTCGGAGGTGCGGAGTCAGGCGGCGGGGCGCTTCTGGGGCCCGGCCGCGTGGGGCATGAGGCTCTCCTACGTGGGGGCCGGGGGATTGGGGGCGGCGACACTGGTGGCGCGGCGGAACCTGCCGGTGGGGCTGGCGGTGGCGGCGACCTCGACGGTGCTGGACGCGGTGAGGGACAGGACGCGGGCGCGAGCGGCGGAGACGGCGGTGGTGGAGCCCTTCGAGGACGACCTGGCGGTGGAGTCGGCGGCGCGCACCGCGCTGGCGGAGGCGAGGAGCCTGGCGCACGCGAGCGGACTGTCGCCGGAGACGCTGGGCCTGCCGGACGTGGAGACGCTGCTGGCGGAGCTGAGGTCGGCGCGCGCGAGCGCCTGGCGCTACACGCTCACCACGGCGGTGGCCGAGACGGTGGCGCGCTGGTGGCGCACGGCACGCTGGCTTCTGCTGCCCCTGGTCAACCTGCCCCTGCTGGCGCTCATGGGACACGTGGGCTACCGCGTGGTGCGCGCGTACGTGGAAGGCCCGCTGTTGGGCGTGGACTACTTCCTCAACGCGGGGGCGCTGTTCGCGCTGCTCGCGGGAGCCGGGGCGCTGCTCACCTCGTTGAGCCTCGCGGGCACCACCCGCGCCGTGCGCCGCGCGGGCCTCGAGCGCTTCGTCGCGCTCCTGGGGGCGCTCGGGGGCCGGATGGGTGAGTCCGTCCAGGAAAGCATTCTCACCGGGCGAGAAGCGGCCCGTGCGTTCTTACGGTTTCGCTAAACAAACAACAACGACTCTGTACTCGCGTCGGGGGGTAGGCAAGGGAACAGGAGCGTAGCAATCATGTTGCCGTTGTTGCCCTATATCAAACAGGCAAGACTCCTCCACGGCACGGTGGAGCCGTGCACGCCACCAGAGGAGCACCCCATGCGTCCGCGCGACGTGATGTCTTGAAGCAAGGATACACACCCTGGATGTAGCCCCCCTCGCGCCCCACGCGAAGGTTGGGGCTCTCAGTCGTGTCCGAGCCCGCTCCTTCAGGTTCGACCCCCGTCCGTCCCTCGCTCTCTCGGCGGTTCATTCCGTCGCGCTGGCTCCGCCCCATCAGGCCGAGGTGAGGGGGATGGAACGCTCCCCGCTGGGAGCATCGACGTGCATCCACCCTCAATCGAGTCCTTGAATGTCCTGGGGAGGCCGGCCAGACATGATCAATCACCAGAGTAGCGCCTTGCGTGCGGTTCCACCCGCCGAAGCTCCGAGCCCTTCCAGCAACGAGCTCGGACCCGGCACGCGCATCCAGCATTACGAGCTCATCCGGGAGCTCGGCAGCGGTGGAATGGGCACCGTCTACCTCGCCCGTGACACGCGGCTGGGCCGTCGCGTGGCCATCAAGTTCCTGCACACCCAGGACACGGACCTCACCAAACGCTTCATCATCGAGGCGCAAGCCACCGCGCGCTGTAGCCACGAGAACATCGTCATCATCTACGAGGTCGGCGAGCACGCCGGCAGCCCGTTCATGGTGCTGGAGTACCTCCAGGGCCAGCCGTTGAAGAAGCTCGTGGCGGGCCAGAGGACGCCGGCCCCCCGCGCGGTGGAGCTGATGGTGCCCGTGGTGCGAGCGCTGGTGTGCGCCCACGAGCAGGGCATCGTGCACCGGGACCTCAAGCCCGACAACATCCTCGTGACGGACTCGGGCGGCATCAAGGTGCTCGACTTCGGCATCGCCAAGGTGCTCCAGGGCGAGGAGCAGCCCGTGGCGGGCATGGGGTCGGACACCTTCGTCGGGAAGTTCGTCAACGACGAGGGCGGAGAGCTCACCCGCCGCGGCTCCATCCTGGGAACGATGGCGTACATGTCCCCCGAGCAGTGGGGCAACGGCGTGCCCATCGACCACCGGACGGACATCTGGGCGGTGGGCATCATGCTGTTCCGCATGCTCGCGGGCCAGCACCCGCTGGGGACGCTGAGCGGCCCTCAGCTCGCCGTCACCGCGCTCGTCGACGAGCCGATGCCCCGCCTGCGCGACGTGGCGCGGGATGTCCCCACGGAGCTGGCCGCCGTCGTCGACCGCTGCCTGCTCAAGAACAAGGAGCAGCGCTTCCCGGACGCGCTCTCGCTGCTGCGCGCCCTGGAGCCCTTCCTCCCCGGCAGGTACAACCGGGAGCAGCTGCGCATCGACGAGAGCCCCTACGCCGGCCTCAGCTCCTTCCAGGAGGCCGACGCGGACCGCTTCTTCGGCCGCGCCCGGGAGATCGCCGCCCTGGTGAACCGCATCCAGGACCGGCCGCTGCTGGCGGTGGTGGGCCCCTCGGGCGCGGGCAAGTCCTCGTTCGTACGCGCGGGCGTGGTGCCTGTCCTCAAGCGTTCCGGAGAAGCCTGGGAGGCACTCGTCATCCGCCCCGGCCGCACCCCCTTGTCGGCACTGGCCAGCATGGTGGCTCCGCTCGTGAGCTCCTCGACGTCACTGGAGGCGGACATCCAGGAGCAGGAGAAGCTCGTCGAGCACCTGCGCACCACGCCCGGCTACGTCGGCAACGTGCTGCGCAGCCGCGCGAGGCGTGGGCAACGCAGGATCCTGCTCTTCGTCGACCAGTTCGAGGAGCTCTACACGCTGGTGCCGGACGCGAAAGAGCGCCTGGCCTTCACCGCGTGCCTGTCCGGCATCGCCGATGACGCCACCTCGCCCATCCGCGTGGTGCTCTCCATCCGCTCGGACTTCCTGGACCGGGTGCCGGAGGACGAGCGCTTCATGGCCGAGCTGAGCCAGGGCCTCTATTTCCTCACCCCGCCCAACCGGGACGGCCTGCGCGACGCGCTCATCCAACCGGCGGAGATGGCCGGCTACCGCTTCGAGACTCCAGCGATGGTCGACAACATGCTGGAGCACCTGGAGTCCACACCGGGCGCGCTGCCGCTGCTGCAGTTCGCCGCCACGCAGTTGTGGGAGGCGAGGGACGCCTCGCGCAAGCTGCTCACGGAGAGCGCCTACAAGTCCATCGGCGGCATCGCGGGCGCGCTCGCCAGCCATGCCGACAGCGTGATGGCGGGGATGACCCAATCGGAGCAGGCGTTGACGCGGGCCATCTGCCTGCGGCTCGTCACTCCCGAGCGCACACGAGCCATCGTCTCGGCGGAGGAGTTGCGCGAGCTGTCGAAGGAGAAGGGAGAGCTCCGGCGCGTCGTGGACCACCTCGTGCAGGCGCGCCTGCTCGTCGTGCAGACGGGAGGCGGCGCGTCGGGAGCGACGATCGAAATCGTGCACGAGTCGCTCATCCACAGCTGGCCCACGCTGCGCCGCTGGCTGGACGAGGGCCAGGAGGACGCGGGCTTCCTGGAGCAGCTGCGCAACGCGGCCCGGCAATGGCAGGCGAAGCACTTCGACGACAACCTGCTGTGGCGCGGAGAGATGGTGGAGGAGGCGCAGCGCTTCCAGCGCCGCTACCGGGGGGAGCTGCCCGAGCTGCAGCGCAACTTCCTCGAGGCGGTCTTCGCCCAGGAGAAGAAGGGCAAGCGGCTGAAGCGGGCGCTGCTCATGGGCACCACGACGTTCCTGGTGTTCCTGGTCATCGCGGCTGCGGTGGCGTTGGTGGTCATCCGCAACTCGCAACAGGAGGCCGAGCGTCAGGCGGCGGCGGCGCTGCGGGCCGAGGCGGTGGCGCGCCAGGCGGAGGGCTCGGCACGCGACGCGGCGGAGCTGGCGCGCAGCGCGGAGGCGGAGGCGAAACAGCGGCTCGCCGAGGTGCAGGCCAAGGAGCTGGAGCGCCAGAAGGCACAGCAGGCCGCGGAGGACGCCAGGTCCCAGTTGCAGCGGAAGAACGACGAGCTGCTGTCCGCGCTGAAGAGAGCCCAGGAGTTGCAGAAGCACGCCCGGTTCGCCCGGCTGCGGGCCGAGAAGAGCGCATCGTTGGCGCGAAGGGCCAAGGAAGAAGCCATCCGTGCGGCGAGGGAGCGGGAGGCGCTCCTGCAACGTGAGCAGGAACTGCTGCTGCGCGAGCAGGAGCGCATCCGCCGCCAGCTGGAACAGCTCGGCAGCCCGATCGCCGAGGAATTGAAGGGAAGGCAACCATGAGAAGGATGATGAATGGGGCCCTGCCCGGTCTCGTCATGACGGTGGCACTGCTCTGTGCGTGGATGACCCCCGCGGCGGCGCAACAGCTCCAGAACAAGTTGGATACGACGGGACCCGTGCCCTGGGCACACGGCGTCTCCCCCCAGCAGCAGCAGGCCGCCTACCAGCTGTTCAAGGCGGGCAATGCCCTGTTGAAGGAGTCCGTCTTCGCCCAGGCCATCGTGAAGTACCGCGAGGCCCTCCAGCGCTGGGACCACCCGGCCATCCACTACAACCTGGCGCTGGCACTGCTGCGGCTGGATCAGCCCATCGAGACGCACGAGCACCTCCTGGAGGCACTGCGCCATGGACCGGAGTCCCTGGAGACGGGGTTGTACGAGCACGCCAGCAACTACAAGACCCTGGTCGAGAAACAGCTCGTCCGGCTGACGCTCACCTGTGATGAACCCGGCACCACCGTGACGATGGATGGCCGTCCCCTCTTCGTGGCACCTGGACGGCACGAGGCGATGGTTCTCCCCGGGCCCCATAGCATCATCGCCAACAAGGCAGGCCACCCGCTCACGGACAGGAGCCGGACCCTGACGGCGGGGGAGCAGGTCACGCTGAACATCAAGCTCGATGTCATCGAGTACAGGACCCGGTGGCCCGTGTGGATGCCCTGGGTGGTGGTGGGCTCGGGGCTGGCCGCGGGCGCGGGCGGTGCGCTCCTTCATCGAGGAGCGGCTGACAGCTATGGCACCTTCGATACCGGAGTCCTGGAGTGTGCGAAGGATGGCAGGAGCTGCATTCCCACGCAGCAGCTCGCGGCCACGCGAACCCGTGGCGACACCCTGCAGAGAGTGGCGTTTGGCACGTATGCCCTTGGCGGAGCCGCGCTCGTCACCGGCGCGGTGCTCCTCATCCTCAATCAACCCCAGTCCCACCGTATCGACCCGGCACAGCGCGTGGAGCCGGTGACCGTCACACCGCTCATCGGTGGCGACACGAATGGCCTGCTGGCCACCTTCCGATTTTGAGGTGCACGATGAGACAAGAGCCCCTTCACCTTGCTCGTATCGCCGTCGTTCCCACGCTCCTGGTGGTGCTGCTGGCCCTGTCACTCCCGTCCTGCCTCGAGCCGACGAGCGTGGAGTGTGCGTCCGGCCGGGTCTGCCCCGCCGGGCAGAGATGTTCCGCCAATGGAGACTCATGCCTCAAGACGGACTGCGGCGATGGCATCGTCCAGGCCACGGAGGCGTGCGACGACGGCAACGCCATCAATGGCGACGGTTGCAGCTCCGACTGCAGGTCCAATGAGAGCTGCGGCAACAACATCGTGGATGTCGTCAGCACGGCGAGTGGCACCAAGACGGAGGCCTGCGATGACGGCAACACCCGGGATGGAGATGGGTGCAGTGCCGATTGCCTGTCCAACGAGTTCTGCGGCAATGGGCTCGTGGACACGAAGGTGGGCGAGACGTGCGACGACGGCAACAAAGAGAGCAACGATGGTTGCAGCGGAGACTGCCTGTCCAACGAGCTCTGCGGCAACAACTATACGGACCGCTCCAAGGGAGAGGTCTGCGACGACGGCAACAACGATAGCAATGACGGCTGCCGCGGAGACTGCAAATCCGACGAGAGATGCGGCAACAGCATCGTGGACGTATCCGTCGGTGAGGTCTGCGACGACGGCAACAATGAAGCTGGCGACGGCTGCAGCGCCAACTGCAAGTCCAACGAGAAGTGCGGCAACGGCACCGTGGACATATCCGTCGGTGAAATCTGCGACGACAGCAACCAGCAGGATGGCGATGCGTGCAGCGCCAATTGCAAGGGTCCGGGCGTGGCATGCGGCAACGGCAAACTGGATCCCACGGAGCAGTGCGATGACGGAAACGGCATCAGCACCGATGATTGCAGCAACGACTGCAAGGTGACCTTCTGCGGCGATGGGAACGTCGACAGCACCTCTTTGCGCCAAGAGAAGTGCGATCCCAAAAACGACCCGAACTGCAACCTCAACTGCACGATTTCCGCATGCGGCGACGGCATCGTGAACACCCGTGCTGGTGAGGTATGTGACGATGGGAACAATCTGCCCTGCGGCACCTGTAACAGCTCATGCAAGCAGTGGCAGGACCTCAAACCAGCGAAGGGAAGCATCATCAACCTCCCCAGAGACGCGCTCAATGATGGCGAGAAAATATTCATTCACGATGGCCAGAAGAGCGTGACCTTCGAGTTCAACAAAGACGACAAGGGATGCTCCGACAACACTCGCTGTGTCGACATCCGCAACCGACCACAGCCGGACGAGGTAGCTGATGCCCTCGCAGGCGAGATCAGGTACTCGAGCCTCGACATCGAGGTAACTTCGGTCCGTTGGAATGTCATCAATCTCGAAAACGACGCAGCGGGCTCTGGTGGCAATAAACCCATCACCGACACGGTGGATCACGACCTCTTCGCAACAGAAGGAATGGCCGGAGGCAGTGGTGAAGGATGCGGGGAGGGGATTTCGTGCAGACTCGACAGTGATTGCAAAAGCGGCCTGGACTGCGAGAACGGCCGCTGCACGGACTGACGTTCAACGGTCCACGGGCGGACTCCGGGCTGAAGCTGGCGAGGCGTGACTCAGCCTCGCCGCTCAGGCCGGACAATCCGCCCGCGCAGGCGCTCGTAGATGTCGAGCACCAGCAGCAGCTCGTCCGCGGTCCGCTGCTCGGTGGCGCGGTAGTCGCCGCTCTCATAGCTCTCCCGCACGCACTTGAGGAGCTCGACATCGAGCAGGTGTTCGATGACCTGATTCGCGCCTTTGCCAGCTGTCATGGCGCGGAGCGCTAGCCCTGGGTCGGGCTCGCTGGTCATGTGTGACGGCCTACGGGAACGTCACGCCATCGAAGCGCTCGACCCGAACTGCGTCTTCCTGGCTCCACATCTCGAGCGTGAAGGTGCCTCGTGCCTCGCTCTCCGTCGCCTCCACCTCCACCACCACCTGGCGCTTCTGCCCCGGCGGAATGGACTCCCCTGGCCAGACGCTGAGCGCCTTCAATTCCTTGCGCCTGGAACCCACCAGTGCAGCACCGGCGGGCGTCCAGGGCGTCTTTCTCTTGTTCCAAAGCTCCTGTTTCACGGCCAGCCGCACCACGCCGGTTCTCTTGCCCTCGCGATAGGTGTCGGAGCGGTAGCTGCTCGCGTACTGGCTGGTGACAGTGTTGCCGGGACGTGAGGTGATGTCGAAGCCGAGGTCTCTGTAAGCCACGCCCCCTTCGCCCAGGCGCCCCTGGGCGATGAGGCCCGTGAGCCCCGCCAGCCCGCCGCACTCGGCCTGGAGGCGTGCCTTGTCCTCCCGGCACTGTTGAGCTTCCGCCCGCGCCTGCTGCTCGCCCTGCCGGTAGGAAGCCAGCGTGCGCGGGTGGCGTGTCACTTCCACCTGCCGTTCAGCCTCGGAGGGATGCACCACCAGTTGGAAGGTGATGTTCGCCGGGGCCGCACCATCCCGGAAATGGACTATCAGCGGCACGCGCTCCCCATTCTGAAGCGCCTCCGTGGGGACGAGCGTGAGACCGACGTCCCCCTCTATCACCCGGAACCGCTCTCGCGAGGCCAACTCCACACGCGCCAGCTTCGAGTCGAAGACCAGGGTGGTGGACAGCTCCGGGTGGATGCACACCTCTGGGGAACTGTCTGGGGCATCCGCTTCCAGTTCGATGTGGCGTGTGCCCGTCTCGCAGGTGGGGAACGGGAGCCACTCGGCGGCGCCAGCGGGTGCGGCGAGCAGGACGAACTCCAGGAGGGCGGCGGAGGACAGGACGAACACGGGACGGGAACCTCCAGGGACGTGGATGAGACCGGAGAAGTGGGCCTCTACCACACCTCCCGCCCGGTAGTGCATGGCGGCTCGCTATCGACAGGTACTCCGTCGGCTCTAGTCGAAGTGGTCCACGACCTCCACCTCCGCGATGGGACCGACCAACATGTTCTCCGGCGTGCTGCCGGGCTGGATGAGCGTGCCGGGCTCACCGCGGTAGCCCAGTCGCAGGCAGACCTTGTACGTCTCTCCAGTCGTTGTGCGGGCCTCGGTGAAGCGGCCGTACACGCGCTTCTCGCCGAAATAGAGCCGCCCGTAGAGGCGAGTTTCATCTGGGAGATTCTTCCAGATACCGGCCACGGTGAATGGGGTGTCCTCGCGCACGGGAACGGGCCGGCCCCGCACGTCGGACCACTGGCCACTGGTGACGTCCCCGATGTGCAGGCCGAGCGTGCGAGTCATGGTTTCCACTGCGCCGGCAGGGCACTCCTGGGGTGGAGGCATCGGGCGCACCGGCGGCACCTGCTGCTGCGCACTGAGGCAGGCCTGCAGGGCGGCTCCCGTCAGGCCCAGACACACGTTGCGCGCGGCGGCCCCTGCGCTCCTGGGCTGTGTTTCCCGCTGGGGGCCGTTCGTCTGCTGCTTCTGCTGCTTCTTCACGGGAGCTGTGTCCTTTCCGGACGCCGCGGGCGAAGCGGCGGCCGCGGGGGGAGGATCCACCGGCGGCGGAGTCGCGGCCCGTGAAGATTCCGGCGGTGACTCCGAGGCCGCCACTTCCTGGCCAACACTGGCCTCCCGGGTTGGAGACTCAGCGGGTGACGTGACGGGTGAGGAGACGGTGGCCGTCTCGCGCCCGGCCCTCCGCTGTCCGGCGAGCCATGCGCCGCCCAGCACCAGTCCCAACCCCAACCCCAACCCCACGCCCGCCCAGGTCGCCGCACGCCGTACGCGTACGCGTGCCCACTGTTTGTCCTTGCCGGCCACACGCCCCCCGCCGAGCAGTGGCACCTTCCAGGACTCGTCCGCCTGGGCCCTCAGCGCCTCCAAGGCCGCGCACAGCGCCACCGCGCCCGGATAGCGCGCTTCGGGCGTCTTCTCCAGAAGCCGCAGGCACATCTCTTCCACTGCCCGGGGGACGCGCGGGTTGACGAGGTGCGGCGGCAGCGGCGCCTCGTGCAGCACGGCCTCCACGTCCACGCCTCCACGCTCGCCCAGCAGGAAGGGGTCTCTGCCTGTCAGCAGCCGGTAGAAGACGACACCTAACGCGTACAGGTCATCGCCCACCCCGGCCCGGTAGTGCGCGCCCGGCACGTCCTTGTTCTCCCGGCCGAAGCGCCATGCCTCGGGACTGCGGTAACGGGGCGTGTCCGGGGGAAACAGGCCCTCGGTAATAGTGGGTGCCCCGGCGTAGTAGCCCACCCCGAAGTCCACCAGCACCGCCTGCCCGTCACTCCGGCGTACCAGGATATTGGCCTCCTTCACGTCCCGGTGCACCACCCTGGCTTCGTGCACCACCGCCAGGGCCCGTGCCACCTCCAGCACCCTGTCCACCACCTGGCTGGTGTCCACGGCGTGCTCGCGCGCCCACACGTCCAGCGTCACGCCGTCCACCAGTTCCTGCTTCAGGTAGACGAAGCGGGGGTCTTTGGCGGGCCAGCTGCCCGCGCCCAGCACCCGCGCCAGATTGGGGTGCTGCAGGCTCAGGCGCGAGCCGATGAGGGCCTCGCGCCAAGCTCTGTCCTCGCCGTTCTCCAGCGGAATCATCTTGAGGGCGGCGCGGCGTCCTTCGGGGCCACGCACCTGGTACACGGTGCCGAAGCCACCCGCGCCCAACACGGCCTCCACCACGTCACCGGCGATGAGCGTGCCGGGCGGCAGTGGCGGCATGTTGAGCTCATTCATGGCGCCCTCGTGTCACTGGTTTCTGGAACAGGGGAATGCGGATGTGAGGTCATGGGCCTACCTCCCAGGACCTCAACTTAGCAGGTTCCGTTCCCAGAGCGCCTCTTCTCGAGGCGTCATGTGTGTGCCCGCTGGTGGAGTGTCCGACAGGTTCTTCAACATGGTCCCGGAGCGAAAAGAAGGCGGCCTCCGGGCTCGAGTTCGAGCAAGTGGTCCGATGGTCGGACCAGTTCGAGCAGTACGCGGCCGGGAGGTGCCTCTGGAGCGGGTTTTCCAGTGAGCCCGTCCAGGAGCGCCTTCTCCCCGGACGAGATGCCCCTGTGCATTTTTACGATTTCGCTGAACAGCGAACAGAAGCCCTGCACTCGTGTCGGGGGTAGGCGAGGGTGCAAGGGGATGGCCATCGTGTAGCCGTCGTTGCCCCAAACCAGACAAGCAAGGCCCCCCGTCGAAGCGCCTGCTTGTTCCTCGCTCTCTCGGCGGTCCACCACACCGCGCTGGCTCCGCCCCACCAGGCCGAGGTGAGAGGAATTGAACGCTTCCGGAAGGGAGCGTCGACGTCCATCTACGCCCATCGAGTCCCTGAATGTCCTGGGGAGGCCGGCCAGACATGACCAAGAACCAGAGCAGTGCCTTGCGCTCGATCCCATCCACCGGAGCCCCGGGCCCTTCCAGCGAAGAGCTCGGACCCGGTACGCGCATCAAGCATTACGAGCTCATCCGGGAGCTCGGCAGCGGTGGAATGGGCACCGTCTACCTCGCCCGCGACACACGGTTGGGCCGCCGCGTGGCCATCAAGTTCCTGCACACCCAGGACACGGACCTCACCAAGCGCTTCATCATCGAGGCGCAAGCCACCGCGCGGTGCAGCCACGAGAACATCGTCATCATCTACGAGGTCGACGAGCACGCCGGCAGTCCGTTCATGGTGCTGGAGTACCTTCAGGGCCAGCCATTGAAGAAGCTCGTGGCGGGCCAGCGGACCCCCCACGCTCGGGCGGTGGAGCTGATGGTGCCCGTGGTGCGCGCGTTGGCCTGCGCCCATGCCCAGAACATCGTCCACCGGGACCTCAAGCCCGAGAACATCCTCGTGACGGACTCGGGCGGCATCAAGGTGCTCGACTTCGGCATCGCCAAGGTGTTGCAGGAAGAGGAGCGGCCCGCGCTCAGCACCTCCTCAGACACGTTCGTGGGAAGGCTGCTCGACGGAGAGGCCGGAGACCTCACCCGCCGCGGCGCCATCCTGGGGACGATGGCGTACATGTCCCCCGAGCAGTGGGGGAACGGCGTGCCCATCGACCACCGGACGGACATCTGGGCGGTGGGCATCATGCTGTTCCGGATGCTCGCGGGCCAGCATCCGCTGGGGACGACGAGCGGCCCGCAGCTGGCGGTGACCGGGTTGCTCGACGAGCCGATGCCCGGCCTGCGCACCGTAGCGCCGGACGTGCCGAAGGAGCTGGCCGACATCGTCGACCGCTGCCTGCTCAAGCACAAGGAACAGCGCTTCCCGGACGCGCACTCGCTGCTGCGGGCGCTGGAGCCCTTCCTGCCGGGGCGCCAGGGCGGCCCCGAGCTGCGCATCGATGGGAGCCCCTACGCGGGCCTCAGCTCCTTCCAGGAGGCCGACGCGAACCGCTTCTTCGGCCGCACCCGTGAAATCGCGGCCCTGGTGAACCGCATCAACGACCAGCCACTGCTGGCGGTGGTGGGGCCGTCGGGCACGGGCAAGTCCTCGTTCGTGCGCGCTGGCGTCGTGCCGGTCCTCAAGCGCTCCGGCACGCCCTGGGAATCGTTCGTCATCCGCCCTGGCCGCAGTCCGCTGTCGGCGCTGGCGGGCGTGGTGGCGCCGCTCGTGAGCTCCTCTCCCAGCATCGAGGAGGACATCCGGGAGCAGCAGGAGCTGGTCGAGCGTCTGCGCGTCGAGCCCGGCTACGTGGGCAGCGTGCTGCGCAGCCGCGCCCGGCGCAAGCAGCAGAGGATTCTGCTCTTCATCGACCAGTTCGAAGAGCTCTACACCCTGGTGCCGGACGCGAAGGAGCGCCTGGCCTTCACCGCGTGCCTCTCCGGCATCGCCGATGACGCCACCTCGCCCATCCGCGTGGTGCTCTCCATCCGCTCGGACTTCCTGGACCGGGTGCCAGAGGACGAGCGCTTCATGGCCGAGCTGAGCCAGGGCCTCTATTTCCTCACCCCGCCCAACCGGGACGGCCTGCGCGACGCGCTCATCCAACCGGCGGAGATGGCCGGCTACCGCTTCGAGACTCCAGCCATGGTGGACAACATGCTGGAGCACCTGGAGTCCGCCCAGGGAGCGCTGCCGCTGCTGCAGTTCGCCGCCACCCAGCTGTGGGAGGCGAGAGATCCCTCGCTCAAGCTGCTCACGGAGAGCGCCTACAAGTCCATTGGAGGCATCGCCGGAGCGCTCGCCAGCCACGCCGACAGCGTGCTGTCCGGCCTGTCCACGCAGGAGCGCACGCTGGTGCGAGCGCTCTTCCTGCGCCTCGTCACGCCCGAGCGCACGCGTGCCATCGTGTCGTTGGAGGAGCTGCGCGAGCTGACGAAGGACGCGGGGGAGATGCAGCGGCTCATCGACCACCTCGTGCAGGCGCGCCTGCTGGTCGTACAGACGGGAAGTGGCGCCACGGGGGCAACGGTGGAGCTCGTCCACGAGTCGCTCCTGCACAGCTGGCCCACGCTGCGCCGCTGGTTGGACGAGGGCCAGGAGGACGCGGGCTTCCTGGAGCAGCTGCGCAACGCGACCCGGCAGTGGCAGGCGAAGCACTTCGACGACAACCTGCTGTGGCGCGGAGAGATGGTGGAGGAGGCGCAGCGCTTCCAGCGCCGCTATCGCGGAGAGCTGCCGAAGCTGCAGCAGGAGTTCCTCGAGGCGGTCTTCACGCAGGCGAAGCGGGCCACCCGGCTGAAACGGGCGCTGCTCATCGGCGCCACGACATTCCTGGGGTTGCTGGTCGTCGCGGCGGCGGTGGCACTGGTGGTCATCCGCGGCGCGAAGCAGGAGGCCGAGCACCAGGCCCAGGTGGCGAAGCAAGCCGAGACGCTGGCGCGAGGAGCCGAGGCGGAAGCGAAGCAGCACCTGGCGGAGGTACAGGCCAAGGAGTTGGAGCGCCAGAAGGCGGCGGAGGAAGCGAAGAGGGCCCAGCTGGCGGCGGAGGAAGCGGCGGCGGAAGTGGAGCGCACCAACAACGCGCTGCTGGGGAAGAACAGTCAGTTGCTGGCCATGGTGAAGAGGGCCCGGGAGTTGGAGAAACGTGCCCGGAGCGCCCGGGTGCGAGCCGAGATGAACGCGAAGAAGGCACTCGAGGCCGAGGAAAAGGCGACCCGCGCGGCACAAGAGCTCGAAAAGGCGCTGAAACGTGAACGCGAGATGGCCCGTCGCCGGGAAGAACAGCTCGGCAGTCCCATCATGAGGCAGCTGAAAGTGAGGGCTCAACCATGAAAAGGACGATGAACGGGTTGCCGCTCGTCCTCGCCTCGACGGCGGTGTTGCTGTCGACCTGGGCTGTCGCGGCGGACGAGCAACAATCCAACACCAGTCTTGGATACGGCCCGTGGGCGCAGGGCGTCTCGCCCGGGGAGCGGAAGGCCGCGGATGAGCTGTTCCAGGCGGGCAATGCCTTCATGGAGGAGTCGGTCTTCGTGGAGGCCGAGAAGAAGTACCGTGCAGCACTCGAGCACTGGAAGCACCCCGCCATCCATTACAACCTGGCGCTGGCGCTGATGAACTTCAATCAGCCCACCGAGACGCATGCGCAACTGGTGGCGGCGACGCACTATGGCCCGGACCCGCTGGATTCCGAGAAGTACCAGCACGCGCTCAAATACAAGAACCTGCTCGAGAATCAATTGACCTGGGTGCAGATCACCTGTGACGAGCCCGACGCCACGGTGACGTTGGACGGCCGGGCCCTCTTCGTGGCGCCGGGTCGCTTCGAGGGACTGATGCATCCCGGCATGCACAGCCTCGTCGCCATCAAGAAGGGCTACGTGTACGTCGACAACACGAGCCTGGTCTTGAACCCTGGCGAGCGGGCGAACCTGAACCTCAAGCTGTACACCGAGGAGCAGCTCATCGTGCATCGGAGCCGGTGGCCGGTCTGGATCCCCTGGGCGGTGATGGGCTCGGGACTGGCGGTGGCGGCGGGAGGCGGGTTGCTGCACCTGCAGACCGACAAGGACTACCGCGGCTTCGATGCGGGAATCGTGCAGTGCGGCGGCTGCGAGCCGGAGCCGGGGCTCGCGAACACGCGAGCCCGGGGCGACACCCTGCAGACGGCGGCATACGGCGCATATGCGCTCGGAGGGGCCGCGTTGGTGGGCAGTGCGGTGCTTCTCTACCTCAACCGGCCCCAGCCCCATCGCATCAACCCGGCCACGGGCGCGGAGGTGGTGAACGTCACCCCGCTCGTCGGCGACACCAACGGACTCCTGGCCACCTTCCGATTCTGAGGTGCACGATGAGACGAGAAACCCATCCTCCTGTTCTTCGGGCGCCCCTGCTCCCGTTCGCGCTGGCGCTCCTGGTCCTGCCTCTTGCGGCCTGCCTTCAGCCCGAAAGCGTGGACTGTCCGTCCGGTCTGGTCTGTCCGGCTGGACAGAAGTGTGCCGCCAAGGAGGACAAGTGCATCAAGAACGACTGCGGCGACAATGTCATCCAGGCAAGCGAGGTGTGTGACGACGGCAATACGAAGAGCGGAGATGGCTGCAGTTCAGACTGCCTGTCCGACGAAACCTGCGGAAACCGCATCGTGGACATGGTCGCCGGTGAGAAGTGCGATGACGGGGACAACGACAGCGGGGACCAGTGTAGTTCCGACTGCAAGTCCAATGAGGCGTGTGGCAACGGCATCGTGGACTACAGCGTGGGTGAGGTGTGTGACGATGGGAACACCAAGAGCGTAGATGGCTGCAACGCTGACTGCCTGTCCAACGAAACCTGCGGCAACGGTATCGTTGACAGAGAAGCAGGCGAGGTGTGTGACGACGGGAACACACAAAGCGGTGACGACTGCAACCACGACTGCCGCTCGGGCAAGGAATGCGGCAATGGCATTCGCGAGATTGACGAGCAGTGCGATGACGGGAACACCAGCGATGAAGACGATTGTCTCACCACCTGCGTGCTCGCCACCTGCGGCGATGGGAAGGTAGACAGCAAGGCGCCACGTACCGAGCAGTGCGATACTGGGGGCCCGTCAAAAACTTGCGACTACGACTGCACGAAGCCAGAATGCGGCGACGGCATCGTGAACACCAGTGCCGGAGAGCTGTGCGATGACAGAAATACCGAGGACACGGATGGTTGCACGAGCACGTGTCAGCCGGCACGGTGCGGTGATGGATACGTGCAAAGCAATGTAGAAGATTGCGATCCCGGTGCCCACCCTGGCTGCAACTACAACTGCAAGTGGAACTGGTGCGGCGACGGCATTGTGAACGTCAGCACCAAAGAGCTGTGTGACGACGGGAACAACGTTGACTGCGGCACCTGCAGTGCCGACTGCAAAAACAGGCAAGACGCCAGTTATGCGACCGGAAAAATCATTGCCGTTCCTACCGACAACATCTCGGACGGCGCAACGTTTTCCATCAATGACGGCGTCCTGGACCGGCTACACTTCGAGTTCGATGTAACGAACGACGGAGTGGCCAAAAACAACATCAAGGTCGACATCTCTGACAAAAAACATCCCAACGAAGTAGCCGACCAGATCGCGGCCGCAATCAGCAACGGGACCCCCAATGGCTTCAGGGTCTACGTATTCTCAATCAACTGGAACGAAGTACAACTCTCACACAGAAGCATGGGAACGGCAGGTAACCACCAAATCAGAAAGTCAGGCAACAACAACAATCTCAGAGTGGAAGGAATGTCCGGCGGCTCTGGTTATAACTGCCCGCGTTACACGGGGTGCGTGCGTGACGAAGACTGCACGTTCGATCTGAAGTGCGACATTCCGCTCGGTAGCGCCAAGGGAACCTGCCAGCCCAAGTAAGCCCCGGGACTCGCAAGCGCCCTCGACTCACCCCTACCGGGCGGACCTGACAATCCGCCCGCGCAGGCGCTCGTAGATGTCGAGCACCAGCAGCAGCTCCTCCGCGGTCCGCTGCTCGATGGCGCGGTAGTCGCCGCTCTCGTAGCTCTCCCACACGCCCTTGCTGGAGCCCTTCTTCTCTCGCAGCCCTAGACGCCCGGCCATCTCCTTGGTCGTCTTGGGGTACAGGATGGGCTCCTCGGGGAAGAGGAAGCTCGCCTCGTTCGCCAGGTCGATCGGCCGGGCCTTGAAGAAGACCTCGAACAGCTCGGCCGGGTCGGCGATCTCGTTGAAGAGCGAGCGGCAGTAGAGCGCCGGCAGGTCGAATTTGGCGATCCCCGCGCCACACACCACCAGGTCCGTCGCGGGCTTGCCGAGCACCCGCACACCCTCGGCCCGCTGGCGCTTCCACTCCTCCTCGAAGCGCGCCTTGATGGCCCGGAGCAGCGCGGCCTCGGACTCGAAGTCCCACAGCCACAGCCCCTGGACCTCGGGCGTCTCTGGAATGGACTGCTCGAAGCGCTTGCTGAAGAAGCAGCCCCCGAGCAACAGGTGGCCCGGTCTCGCGGGATTGACGACGAGCGAGCTCAGGCTCGTGGCGCGCTCGCTCGGAGGCGCATAGGCCTCCAGGTCGAAGAACAGCATGGCCACCTCGTCGGGGGGTTCACCGATGAGGTGCACGCTAGCATGGAGAGCTGACGGGCAGCCGCTCCACGGCGTTCCGCGCCTACTCGGAGCGGCTGGCCTGGCGCGAGCCCCCGGCCGCATCCGACGCGCGATTCGCGGCGGGCGTCGCGCGCTCCAGAATGGCCTTGGCCCCGGCCGGGATGCCACCCGCGGCCTGCTCGCCATCGCGAGGCGAGGCCGAGGCGGGCGCGAGCGGCTCGCTGCCACGCGCCGCGTCATTGGCGGCCATCACCGGCATGTCGCCCGTGTTGCCACACGCGGGAGCGGCGATGAGGGTGTCGCGCACCGGGTCGCCGTAGCCGGCGATGAGCGCGGGCACGGAGGGGTTGTTCCACCCGTTGCCCCGGGTCTGGGCCACCTTGAAGTGCAGATGGGGGCCGCAGGACCAGCCGGTGTTGCCCGAGTAGCCGATGAGCTGACCCTTGCGCACCTTGTCGCCTGGCTTCACCACCACGGCGCTGAAGTGGAGGTACTGGGTCTCGACGCCGCCCTCGTGGGAGATGACGATGTAGTTGGCGTACTGCGCCATCTTCGGATCGCACGCGCCCTGGTTGCTGTCACCGCGCGCCATGCGCACCACGCCGTCCTGCGCGGCGACGATGGGGGTGCCGATGGGCATGCGGAAATCCCAGGCGTAGGTGTCGTTCTGGAGGTGGCTGCCCGTGTCGTGGCCCTGGCTCACCGGGAACACCCGGCCACAGGCAAACGGGACGCCCATCTCGGGAACCACGGTGTTGCGGGCGGAGGGGACTGCCGGAGCGGAAGCAAGCAGGAAGAGCGTAGGCAGGATCATGGGAGGGCCGCGCATAAACGGCGGAGTGCCACTGCTGTATTTCAAACTCCTTTTCCGCTTTCCTGCTCGTTCCCTGGTCCCGGGAACAAGCAGCCAGACAGCTCTGTTGGCCGCGCCGCCCGGAGACCCGGGTGAGGGGGAAAGACACACATGCGGCGAGAGACACGGTGGCTTCGGTGGATGGCCCTGGGGGTGGTACTCGGGATGACGGCCTGCGCGGCGGGCTCCGCCACCGCACCCGCGAGCGAGGAGCCGGCGGAGAGCGTGGTGGCCTTCGTGGATGTGAACGTGGTGCCCATGGACTCCGAGCACCTGCTCGCCCACCAGACGGTGGTGGTGAGGGGGGAGCGCATCGTGGCCCTGGGCCCGGTGGACTCCACGCGGGTGCCCCGGGGCGCGGTGCGCGTGGAGGGCCAGGGCCGATATCTGATGCCCGGGCTGGTGGACATGCACCTGCACCTGGTGCCCGGAACGGGGCAGCCGGAGGATCCCGCCGGGCAGGTGCTCGCGTTGCTGCTGGCCAATGGCGTCACCTCGGCGCGGGCGCTGGGAGGCCCCAAGGACACCACCCGGGTGGTGAGGGACCGGGTGGCGCGCGGGGAGGTGCTGGGACCCACGCTGCGCGTCGCGGGGCCTTCACTGCATGGCAAGTCGGTGCGGAATCCGGAGCAGGTGCGCCAGCGGGTGCGCGAGTACAAGGTGGTGGGCTACGACCTGCTGAAGACACACGGCTCCCTGGGCCGAGAGAGCTACGACGCCATGGTGGCCGAGGCGCGCACCCAGGGGCTGAAGGTGAGCGGCCACGTGACGCCGGACGTGGGGCTCTTCCATGCCCTGGAGGCAGGGCAGCAGATCGAACACCTGGACGGCTACCTCAACGAGCTGCTGCCGGAGAACGACGCCGCGAGGGCGGAGGTGGGCCAGGTGGAGGTGGGCGAGCCGCTGGAGCGGATGGACCCGGCGCGCATCCCCGCGCTGGCGGAGGCCACGAGGAAGGCGGGGGTGTGGAGCTCGCCCACGCTGGCCCTCTTCGAGACGGTGACGAGCCCCGAGGGTGTGGAGGCGCTGCGTGCGCGTCCGGAGCTGCGCTACGCGCCGCAGGCGTCCGTGGAAGCGTGGACGCGGATGGTAACGGCGGACCCGCAGATGGCGGGAGTGCCGGCGGAGCGCAAGCGCCGGTTCGCCGAGCTGCGGCGGCAGCTGGCGCGCGGGCTGTACACGGCGGGGGCGAAGCTGCTGGTGGGCTCGGACTCGCCGCAGCTCTTCATGGTGGCGGGCTTCGCGGTGCACCGGGAGATGGAGGCGCTGGCGGCGGCGGGGATTCCGGCCTACGGGGTGCTGGAGGCGGCCACGCGCAACGCGGCGGAGTACCTGGGTGAGGCGGGCACCTGGGGCACGGTGGCCGCGGGCAAGCGCGCGGACCTGCTGTTGCTGGACGCCAACCCGCTGGAGGACGTGCGGCACACGCGCGCCATCGCCGGGGTGATGGTGCGCGGGCACTGGCTGTCGAGGAGCGAGCTGGACGCGATGCTGGAGCGCACGGTGGTGGTGGCGAACGCGCCGCCCCGGGCGAAGAAGAGCGTGGCCACCACCGCCTCGGCGGTTCCATGATGGGGTGAACCGGAGGCCACCGCATGGCGCGCATGGATAGCTACGTGGAGTACACGCTGGAGCTGCTGGAGCCCCTCGGCCCCGTGCAGGCGCGCAACATGTTCGGCGGGTGGGGCCTGTACCAGGGCGGGAGGATGTTCGGCCTCATCGCCGAGGACCGGCTCTACCTCAAGACGGACGACACCACGCGCCCCGCCTTCGAGTCCGCGGGAGGCGAGCCCTTCGTCTACGACGCGGGCAACGGCCGCAAGCCCGTCACCATGTCGTACTGGACGCCTCCGCCGGACGCGGTCGACGACGCCCACGCACTGTTGCCCTGGGCGCGCCGCGCGGTGGAAGCCGCCCTGAGGGCCGCCCAGAAGAAGAAGCCCGCCCGCCCCTCGCGGCGTGCCTGACTGTCACCGGTCCTCACTTTCCGCACGAGCCCGGCACCCTTCGTGGCGGCAGCCGCTATCCTGCCGCCTCTTCCTTCAACGGAGGCAGCACCGTGGCCGCAGACACCATCTTCTCGAAGATCGTCCGAGGCGAGATTCCCTGCCACAAGGTGTGGGAGGACGACCGGCACCTGGCCTTCCTGGACATCCGTCCGCTGAGGCCCGGGCACACGCTCGTCATCCCCAAGGTGGGGGTGGACTACCTCTTCGACATGGAGCCCGAGGCGTATGGCGCGCTGATGCAGGCGGTGCGCACCGTGGCGCGGCTGCTCAAGGAGCGCACGCAGTGCCAGCGCGTGGTGGAGGTGGTGCTCGGCTACGAGGTGCCGCATGCCCACGTGCACCTCATCCCCAGCGACTCCATGGCGGAGCTGCCCTCGTTCGCCGGCAGCCCGATGGACCCTGGCGAGCTGGCGAAGCTGGCCGCGCGCATCCGCGGGCAGTGAGCCGCTGACGCGGCGGGACGAGCGGACGGAGGCGCCGCGTGGCAGGCTGCGGGCCCTCAACCAACCCGAGGGACTCCGTGCAACACAGCCTGAAGCCGGCGCTCGCCGCGCTGTCGCTCCTCCTGCCGCTGGCGTCGTCCGCTGGCGGCAAGGGAGCCGTGCCTCCGCCGCCCGTCGCGGCGAAGAAGCCCGTGGTGGACACCTACCATGGCGTGAAGGTCGAGGACCCGTACCAGTGGCTCGAGAAGGGGGACGACCCCGAGGTCCGCAAGTGGGTCGAGGGGCAGATGGCGCACACGCGCGCGGTGCTCGACAAGCTGCCCTCGCGCGGGGCCATCCGCGCGCGCCTCACCGCGCTGCTCTCCCATGAGTCCCCGGCCCACTCCGTGGACTCCTGGCGGGGTGGCGTGCTCTTCGCCCTGAAGTTCCAGCCGCCCAGGCCCCAGCCGCTGCTGGTGGTGTTGACCTCGGAGGACCCGTCCTCGGCGCGCGTGCTGTTGGATCCCGCGGAGCTGGACCCCAGCGGCCGCACCACGCTGGACTTCTACGTGCCCTCGCTGGACGGCAAGAAGGTCGCGGTGTCGCTGTCGAAGGACGGGACCGAGAGCGGAGATGTCACCGTCTACGACGTGGCCACCGGCAAGCCGCTGTCCGGCGAGGTGGTCCCCCGGGTGAACGGCGGCACGGCTGGCGGCGGTCTCACCTGGAACGCGGATGGCACGGGCTTCTTCTACACGCGCTACCCGCGCGGCGAGGAGCGTCCTCCCGAGGACCGGGACTTCTACCAGCAGGTGTACTTCCACAAGCTCGGCACGCCGACGGAGAAGGACACCTACGAGCTGGGCCGGGACGCGCCACGCATCGCCAATTACCAGTTGCAGACGTCCGAGGACGGCGCGTACGTGCTGGCCCTGCTGGGCAACGGGGATGGCGGTGAGTACGCGCTGCACCTGCGCGGTCCCCAGGGCACGTGGACGCGGGTATCCCGCTTCGAGGACAAGCTCGTCGCCGCGAGCTTCGGGCGGGACGGGGCGCTCTACGTGCTGTCGCGCAAGGACGCGCCGCGCGGCAAGGTGCTGAGGATTCCGCTCGCCACGCCGTCGCTGGACAAGGCCACCGTCGTCATCCCCGAGGGCCAGGCCTCCATCGAGAGCTTCCGCCCCACGGCCACCCGCCTGTACGTGAAGGAGCAGCTGGGAGGCCCCAACCAGCTGCGCATGGTGGGCCTGGACGGCAAGGAGCTCGGCGTGGTGCCCACGGCCCCGGTGTCCAGCGTGGGCTCGGTGGTGCCGCTGAGCGGTGACGACGTCCTGCTCTCCTCCACCAGCTATACCGAGCCCTTCACCGTGTACCGCTACGCGGCGAAGGACGGGAAGCTGGCGAAGACGTCGCTGGGGCGGACCTCGCCCCTGGACACGCGCAACGTGCAGGTGGAGCGTGTCCTGTGCTCCTCGAAGGATGGCACCCAGGTGCCGCTCAACCTCCTGCATGCCCGGGGCACGAAGCTCGATGGCAACAACCCCACGCTGCTCACCGGCTATGGCGGCTTCAACATCGCCGTCTCTCCGGGCTTCAGCGTGCTCGATCTGGCCTTCATCGAGCAGGGCGGCGTGGTGGCCATCGCCAACCTGCGCGGCGGCTCGGAGTTCGGCGAGGCGTGGCACGCCAACGGCTCGCTGACGAAGAAGCAGAACGTCTTCGATGACTTCCACGCCTGCGCGAAGCTGCTGGTGGAGAAGAAGTGGACGAAGCCCGAGCGGCTGGCCATCGAGGGCGGCAGCAACGGCGGCCTGCTCATGGGCGCGGCGCTCACCCAGCACCCGGAGCTGTACCGCACCGTGCTGGCGCACGTGGGCATCTACGACATGCTTCGGGTGGAGCTCACGCCCAACGGCCAGTTCAACACCACCGAGTACGGCTCGGTGAAGGACCCCGAGCAGTTCCAGACGCTGTACGGCTACTCACCGCTGCACCACGTGAAGGACGGGGTGAAGTACCCCTCGGTGCTCTTCACCTCGGGGGAGAATGACCCCCGGGTGGACCCGTTCCACTCGCGCAAGATGGTGGCTCGGCTGCAGGCGGCCACGGGCTCCAGGCGTCCGGTGCTGCTGCGCACCAACAACCTCGGTCACGGCATCGGCACGCCGCTGGCGGAGGAGATCGAAGAGTCGGTGGACGTCTTCGCCTTCCTCTTCAACGAGCTGGGCATGAAGTACCGGCCCGTGTCCGGCAAGGTGGCCGTGCCCGCGTCGAAATGATGTGAGCCGCGGGTGAGGGGACGACCCTCACCCCAGCCCTAGCTCGACAATGAACGTGGCCCCATTCCCTGGCTCGCTCTCGACGCGAACGACGCCACCGTGCGCTTCGACCACTTGCCGGGTAATCCAGAGCCCGAGCCCGAGTCCGCCGTAATTCCGTGAGGACACCGCCCGCTCGAATCGGTCGAAGATGCGAGCCTGATCCTTGAGCGGAATGCCCATGCCGTTATCCCGGACGGACAGCCGCGCTCGGCCCATCCCCGCGTTCACCCGCACTTCCACGGGTTTGCCAACCCCGTACTTGAGCGCGTTGGAGAGCAGGTTCGTTATCACCTGCTCGATACGTAACCGGTCCCACTGCCCCCTCACGTGCTCCTCCACGCTCACCCTGAGCTGACATTCCGACCGGGCCACCGCTTCGGCGAAACGGTCCACCACGTCGAGCACGAGTGCTGACAAGTCACACTCCTCCAACCGAAGCGTGAGTTGGCCCGTGCTGAGGCGGGCAACATCCAGAAGCTCATCCGTGAGCGCGGCGAGCCGCTCGGTCTGCCGCCGCGCTTTTTCCAATTTCTCCTTCAGGCGCTCCTCCCCCCTCTCCTTCACCATGCCCAGGAGTGATTGGACATGGAGTTGGAGAGTGGTGAGGGGTGTCTTCAGCTCATGCCCGGCAATGGACAGGAAATCATCACGCAGCTTCAGCGCCTCCAACAGCTCCTTCTCGATCCGCTTCCGGTGCTCGATTTCAGCTTCGAGCGCCTGGGCGCGCTGCTGGAGAACGGAGACTTCGCGCAGGCGCGCATCGAGGGACTCGGCTTGTGAATACTTCTCGGCGGGAATGACGTGGGAGTGTGCGGAGCAGACTTCGTGGAACGCCTGCGCATCGTCCTTCGTGCGGAAGTTTCCCATCTCGTAACCACACAGCAGGCTGAAGGGGTGCTCCTTGCCGAGCTCGTTCCACTGCTCCTCCAGCAGCAGTGCGGCCTGCGGGTTTCGCTCCTTCCAGAGCAGGTCCACCATCTCGCCGTAGGCACGAACACCTGCCCCCCCAGCGTTCCGATGACTCCTGTCGAGAACCCCACCGATAACACCCCGGAAGCGACTCCAGTCAGGCAGCCCCCCGACCATGAACCTGGCCAGGGTGTCCCGAGCGTCGAGGAGGACGAGCCGCCCGTCCTCGCGGGCACGCTCCACGTCGAAGCCCTTCGCCTTCAGCCGCTGCACCAGGCCCGCTCGGTGCGCTTCCGTGGCGATGATGACAGCGGGTTCACCCGCCTGGAACCCCGCGTCCACGAATCGCACCACCACGTCGAAGAGGAACGTTGGGTCCTCGTAGAACTGAACGGTGTGGTTGTCCTCAGCCCTCCGCGGATGCTGGTTCTGGCTGTGCGCTGAACGTCCGGGTGCGGAGGTCATGTCATGACATTACCACCAAGGGGGGTCCCCCCTCTTCCATTTGCCCTCCACTGCCCGAGGGACTGCATCCGCGGCATCGGGTCCGTGGAGTATTGCGTGCGCAATCCTTGGAATGGTGGGTCTGCCTCCAGGCAGGCGAGCCGACGACCTCGCAGTCGTCCATGCTCTCTTCCAGTCGTCAGCGGGTAGGCAGCATTGTGGAGTAACGAGCAGATGTCTCCGCCAGGACTTTCCCGATGAAGACCGACACGTCCTTGCCCGGAAAAGCCGTCGACCTGACCAACTGCGCCAAGGAACCCATCCACATTCCGGGCGCCATTCAGCCGCATGGCGTCCTGTTCGCCCTGCACGAGCCCGCGCTGACGGTCGCTCAGGTGAGCGCGAACGTGGCGGACATCCTGGGCATCGAACCGGAGCTGCTATTGGGCCGCCCGCTCGGAAACCTGCTCGATGCGACCTCGCTGGGCCTGCTGACCGAAGCGCTGCGGAGCGACCGTCCCCAGGAGAACAACCCGTTTCCTGTCACGGTGGGCTCGCGCGCCTTCGACGGAATCGTCCATCGCCACCAGGGCGCCACCCTCTTGGAGCTCGAGCCGGTACGGCCCATGACGGAGGGGGAAGATGGGTGGTCCCCCCAGCGACTCCTCCAGCGGGCCCTCGCCCGGTTGCAGGCGGCGGAGAACCTGCGCGAGCTCTGCGACACGGCCGCCGCCGAGGTGCGCCGGCTCACGGGGTTCGAGCGGGTCACGATCTACCGCTTCGATGAGGAGGACAATGGCGAGGTCCTGTCCGAGGACAAGCTGGAGGGCCTGGATGCGTATCTCGGCCTTCATTATCCCGCCTCGGACATCCCCCAGCAGGCACGCCGGCTCTACCTGCTCAACTGGCTGCGCATCATCCCCGACAGGGAGTACAGGCCCGCGCCCATCCTTCCCAGCCTCCGGCCTGACAACCAGCAGCCCCTCGACTTGAGCTTCTCCGTGCTCCGGAGTGTCTCGCCCATTCACATCGAGTACATGCGGAACCTGGGTCTCCGCGCCTCCATGAGCATCTCCCTCGTCCATGGCAACAAGCTCTGGGGGCTGATCTCCTGCGGGAACCATTCCTCCCCGAGGTACCTCTCCTATGAGCTGCGGGCCGCGTGTGAGCTCATCGGCCGCATCACCGCTCAGCTGATAGGGGCCAGGCAGGAGCGCGAGAAGCAGGAGCTCCGCCAGAAGCTGCGCGGGCTCCAGGAGCGCCTGGTGGGAGCGATGCGGGCCGAAGAGGAAGAGGCCCTCGCCGGCCTCGTCAAGCAGCCAGAAGAGCTGCTGGGGCTCGTGGGAGCGAGCGGCGCGGCCGTGTTCCGCGAAGGCAGGTGCTGGACAGTGGGGCGTGTCCCTCCAGAATCGGCCATCGAGGGCCTCGTCGAGTGGCTGCGCGAGACGGTCAAGGAGGGCCTCTTCCACACCAGGGCCCTGCCTGGCCTCTACCCGCCGGCGGAGACATTCAAGGAGGTCGCCAGCGGCCTGCTCGCGGTCTCCCTTCCCAAGCCCGCCCCCGACTACGTCCTGTGGTTCCGGCCGGAGGTCATCCAGACGGTGAACTGGGGAGGCGACCCCACCAAGCCCGTCGAGCGGGAGGGACAGGAGCTACGCCTCCACCCGCGCCGCTCGTTCGAGCTGTGGAAGGAGGTCGTCCGCTCGACCTCGCCGCCGTGGACGCCGGCCGAGGTGGAAGCCGCCGCGGACCTGAGGCGCTACGCCATCGAGGTGGACCTGGGGCATCAGGTGCTCCGGGAGCAGAAGGCCGTCCAGGCCCGGGACGATCTGGTGGCGGTCGTCTCGCACGATTTGAAGAACCCGCTCGGGGTCATCCATCTCCAGGTAGGCTCCATCCTCCGGGCATTGCCTCTGGACCACGAAGGCCCCTGGCGGCGGCTCCAGAACTCAGCCGAGCGCATTCAGCGCGCGACGGAGCGGATGAACACCCTCATCCGGGACCTGCTCGACCTCGCGAAGATCGAGGCGGGACGCTTCGTCATCGAGCCCGTGCCGGAGGAGTTGGAGAGCCTGCTCGAGGAGTGTCTGGAGAGCCTACGTCCGATCGCGGAGCAGAAGCGGCTGTCCATCTCACAGCACGTGAGTCATCCTGAGGTGCTGATCCGAGCCGACCGGGACCGGATCTTCCAGGCGATGTCGAACCTGATGGGAAACGCCATCAAGTTCACCCCGGAAGGAGGCACCATCCAGCTCACGCTCGAGCTGGTGGGGAAGGCCGTGAGGTTCGCCGTGAAGGACACCGGCCCGGGCATTCCCGCGGAGCAGTTGCCCCACCTGTTCAACCGGTACTGGCAAGCCAAGAAGCGTGCGCGGGAGGGCACCGGGCTGGGCCTCTACATCGCCAAGGGCATCATCGAAGCCCACGGAGGCCAGCTGTGGGTGGAGAGCCAGGTGGGCTCCGGCAGCACCTTCTTCTTCACGCTGCCGGTGGCCACCTAGCTCGAGAAGCGCGAGGCTCAAGCCGCTCGGAACTCGCCGCTCTTCTCCGCCTCGCGGTACAGCTCCTCCACGGCCTCGTCGTACTTCTTGAGCACGCTGCGCCGCTTGAGCTTCAGCGACGCCGTCAGCATGTCGTTGGCCGTGGTGAAGTCCTCGCTGATGAGCAGGAAGCGCTGCGGCTTCTCGTACCCCTTGATGCTCTTGGTGTGCTCGAGGATCTGCTCCCGGTAGAGCTGCTGCACCTCTTCGCGCTTGAGCAGCTCGGGAATCGACGTCGCATCCAGCCCCTTCTCCGCCGCCCACTTCTTCAGCGACTCCATGTCCGGGACGATGATGGCCACGTTGAAGGGCTTGTTCTGCCCGTGCACCATCACGTTGGCGATGAAGGTCGAGAGCTGCAGCGCCTGCTCGATGGGCACCGGCACCACGTACTTGCCGTTCTCCAGCTTGTACTGCTCCTTGATGCGGCCGGTGATCCACAGGTACCCGTCGTCATCCACGTAGCCCATGTCGCCCGTCCTGTAGCCACCGTCGCCCGTGAAGGCCTTCGCGTTCTCGTCGGGCATGTTGTAGTAGCCCACCATCACGTTGTGGCCGTGGACGACGATCTCCCCCTGCTTGGGGTCACCCGTCTCCGTGCGGTCGATCTCCACGCGCGTGCCGGGGATGGCCTTGCCCACCGAGCCGATCTTCCGGTTGCCCGGGAAGTTGGCGGTGGCGATGGGGGACGTCTCGGTGAGGCCGTAGCCCTCGTAGACGGTGATGCCGAGGTTGTCGATGAACTCCGCCACCTCGCGGGAGATGGCCGCGCCGCCGCTGAAGGCGTACTTCAGCCGGCCGCCGAACCGGGCGCGCACCTTGGAGAAGACGACCTTGTCGAAGAAGGTGTGCTGCAGATCCACCAGCAGGCTGTTGTCCTTGCGGTCCGTCAGCTCGCGGCGCTGCCGGGCCACCTCCAGGCCCCGGGTGAAGAGCATGCGCTTGATGGGCGACTCCGACGCCATGCGCTTCTGCAGCCCGTCATAGATGCGGTTGAAGATGCGCGGCACCGAGAACAGCAGCGTGGGCTTCACCTCGCTCAGGTTGTCGATGATCTTGTCCACCGCCTCGGCGATGCCCATGGCGGCGCCCATGGAGAACAGGCCGTGCAGCTCCACCGACTGGCCGAAGACGTGCGCCCACGGCAGGAAGGACAGCGAGCGGTCGTCCTCGGCCATGGGGAAGATTTCGTGCATGGCGGCCACGTTGCGCGCGACGTTCGCGTGGCTGAGCATCACGCCCTTGGGGTTGCCGGTGGTGCCCGAGGTGTAGATGAGGCCACAGAGGTCCGTCGGTTTGGGCTGCACGAGGGGGCTGGGCGTCTCCGCGCCCCGGCGCAGCAGACAGGCGAAGCTGTCCGTCTCATGCGGGGTGCCGGTGAAGCGGATGATGTGCTCCAGCTTGGGCAGCTCCGAGCTGAGCGACTTCAACTTGGCGGCGATGGCATCCGTGGCGACGAACACCACCTTGGCGCCGCAGTTGTTGAGGATGTACAGCCACTCCTTCTCCTGCTGCTGCTCGTACATGGGGACGTAGGCAGCTCCCAGCGTGTAGCAGGCATAGGCGCCCACCGCCCACTCGTGGCGGTTGTTGGAGATGACGGCCACCCGGTCTCCGTGCGTCACCCCCAGCTGGGACAACCCCCCGCGCAGGTCATCCACCATCTGACCGAACTGGACGTACGTCATCCACGTCCATTGGCCGTTCTTCTTCTCGCCAAACAGCTGGCGGGGACCGAAGTGGGCGGTGCTCTGCAGGAAGATGTCGACCAGCGTCTCGAACTTGGGGCTCGCCATGTGCTCGGGCTCCTTGGGTGCTGGGAGGTGGACGGTTTTGAAGCTCCCCCCCGTGCATGAGGCCCGGGACGCTACCTCATTTCATTTGGAGGCCCTACTGCACGGGTCTGGAGGCGCTTCCACTCGCACCTGGGGTGGAAAATGGTGGGCGGGGCGACTGGAACACCCTCAACAGGAACACCAGGGACGGGAAGATGAGGGCCCCGCCCACAGCGAGCGCCACCAAGAGCGCCCGCTGGGTGGCCACGTTCGCCGCCGCGCCCTGGAGGGTGACATCCGGCACCACGAGGTAGGGATACTGGGAGGCCGCCCACCCCGCGACGATGAGGCCCACCTGCGCCGCCGCCGCCACGCGCGCCGGCCAGAAGTGTCGGGTGAGCAACAGTCCGAAGGCCAGCACCGCCGCCACCGCCGTGGCCCCATGCAGCGCCAGCGCGAAGGGCGAGCCCGTCAGCCCCGACCACACCCGGGGCGCCCCACCCCGCGCCAGCACCAGCACCCCGAGGGCCGCGAGGAACACCGCCACGCCCGCCCCCAGCGCCCGCCGCCGGAAGTCCTCCTGGAGCGCGGGCTCGCTCGTCTCCGCCGTGAGGTACACCGCCGCCAGGAAGGCGAAGAGGCACAGCGCCAGCACCCCCACCGCCAGCGCGAAGGGCGACAGCCACGCGGAGATGAAGCCGCTCTCCACCTTCAGCCCCCTCACGTGGATGTCTCCGCTCACCACCGCGCCCACGCACATGCCCAGCAGCACGGGCGCCAGCACACTCGCCACGCTGAAGACGAGCCCCCAGCGCCGCTGCACCCTGTCTCCCCGCGCGTCGTAGGTGCGGAAGGTGAAGGCCGTGCCCCGGAAGATGATGCCCAGCAGCAGCAGCGTCAGCGGCACGTGCAGCGCCACCGACAGCACCGCGAAGGCCCTGGGGAAGACGCCGAAGAGGATGACGACGCCGATGATGAGCCAGACGTGGTTCACCTCCCACACCGGCCCGAGCGCCCTGGCGATGAGCGCCCGCTGCTCCGCCTTCCGGGGCCCCGAGGCCAGCAGGTCCCACACCCCGCCGCCGAAGTCCGCGCCCCCGAAGAGCGCGTAGAGGACGAAGCTGCCCACCAGCGCTCCGCCCAGCAACCACAGCTCAGTGGACATGGGCCACCTCCGACGGGGGCGCGCGGCCCGGCAGCGTGCCCGACACCTGCCGCACCAGGAGGAACACCACCATCGCCCCCAGGAAGAGGTAGACGAGCGTGAACGTCCAGAAGGGCACGCCCAGGTTCGCCACCGGCGTCACCGCGTCCGCCGTGCGCATCACCCCGCGGATGATCCACGGCTGGCGTCCCCACTCGGTGACGAGCCACCCGGCCTCCATCGCCACCACCCCGAGCGGTCCGCACAGCAGCCAGCCCCACAGCACCCGCCGTCCCTCGGGCCACGCCTTGTGCCGCCAGCGCAGGAAGAGCGTCACCACCGACAGCAACGCCATCAGCCCGCCCGTGCCCACCATGACCTGGAAGGCCAGGTGCACCTTGAGCACCGGCGGCCACTCGTCGCGCGGGAAGTCGTTCAGCCCCTTCACCTCCGCGTCCGGATCCCTGAACGCCAGCATCGACAGCCCCTTGGGTATCTCGAGGGCGTAGGGCGTGGTGCGCGTCTCCACGTCCGGCAGCCCGCCCACGCTCAGGGGGGCGCCCCGCTGCGTCTCGAAGAGTCCCTCCGCCGCCGCCAGCTTCACCGGCTGCGCATGGGCGATGTGCTCCGCCTCCAGGTCTCCCGCGAACGGTTGCAGCAGCGCGGAGACGCACGCGAGCGGCAGGGCCACGGAGAGCGCCTTGCGGTGGAAGGCCGCGCCCGGGTGCCGCAGCAGCACGAAGGCGTGGATGCCCGCCATGGCGAAGGCACTGGCCTGGTAGCACGCCAGCAGCGTGTGCAGCACCTGGTAGGCCCAGCCCGGGCTGAACATCGCCGCCACCGGGTCCACGTTCACCGGCCCTCCCGGCGTGGGCGTGAAGCCCGCCGGGTGGTTCATGAAGGCGTTCACCAGCGTGACGAAGAAGGCGCTCGCCGCGCCGCTCAGCGCCACCATCACCCCCGAGAAGAGGTGCAGCCCCGCCGGTATCCGCTCCCGCCCGTACAGGTAGATGCCGAGGAACACCGCCTCGGTGAAGAAGGCCGTCCCCTCCAGCGCGAAGGGCAGCCCTATCACTTCTCCGTATGTCCCCATGAACTCGGGCCACAAGAGCCCCAGCTCGAAGGACAGCACCGTGCCGCTCACCGCCCCCACCGCGAAGAGGATGGCCGTGCCCTTCGCCAGCTTCTTGCTGAGTTGCACGTAGTCCGCGTCGCCCGTCCTCCGGGCCTTCACGTCACTGAGCACCATCAACAGCGGCAGCGCGATGCCCGCGGCCGCGAAGATGATGTGGAAGGCGAGCGACAACCCCATCTGGGCGCGTGCGTAGAGCAGATCCATGGCGTGGATGAGTCTGCTTTATGCGCCAATTCCACGCAATCAATGATTCTTATATATATCACCAGCACTGAACACGGCACACCCCGTCGCCGGAGGGTGCCGTGTCCACCGTCCGGCCCCGGACACTACGCGTGGGCCGGCGAGTGGTTGATGCGCAGCCCGAGACGCTTCTTGCCTTCCGGGGCCTGGGGCTCCGGGGAGGGAGGCACCAGCGTCTTCACCGCGCTCTTGGCCAGGGCCGAGGCCAGGGTGGAGGCGAAGATGAGGACGAGCTTGCGGCCGAGCTCGATGCCGATGGGTCGCTCCTCGGCGTGGGAGGCCAGCCGGTCCGGGTGGTCCCAGGCGCGCCGCAGCGCCTCGCGGCGGTGCTTCCACAGCAGCTCCTCGCGGTGGCGCGATTTCCACCAGGAGTAGCCCATGCTCAGGACCAGCATCCCGAGCGCGACGCCGCCCGCCTTCATCAACACGTCGCGGTTCTTGTCGAGCGCGTGGCGTACCTGGTAGCGCACGTCCATGGCCCGCTCGCGGCGCCGGTCCAGCTCCTCGAGGGTGAGGAGCAGCTCGTCCCGCAGCCGATCCGCCGTCTGCTCCACCTTCTCGCGCTCGTCCATGCCGGCGGTGATGTGCCCACCGCCCTTCTCCTGCTCGCTCATTGCAGTGTCTCCCGGGTGCGGGCGATGTCCGTCTTCAACCGTTCCTGGGTGTGGGGCAGGGGCTTCTTCGGCAGCCTCTTGGCGCCCGCGAACGCCAGGCCTCCCGCGAGCAGCACCAGGAAGACGCCCACCAACAGCACCCCGAGCCACTGCGCCAGCGGCAGGGCCAGACCCGCCGCCACGAGGAGGGCCGCCAGGCCCACGAGTCCCAGCACGCCACCAGCCCCCAGGAGGATGCCGGAGGTGCGCGCCGCCTTCACCTCTTCCTTCAGCTCCTTCTTGGCGTGCAGCACCTCGGCGCGCGCCAGCAGCCGCGCTTCCTCGATGGCATGGCGGATGAGCTCCGCCGTGGACAGTGACTCCAGTTGTCTGCGCTCCAGACGCTCCGATTCGAGTTCCACGTCGCCGCCTCCCGGGGCATCCGGCGGGCCCACCCGTGGTACCGGGTGCGACCCGCTCTCTCGCGGAAGGTGGGAGCGGAGACATTCCTGGGGAAGTCTGACCGCCGGAACACGGAGACGCCCGGCCGCCCCCTCTGGAGCGGGCGAGCAGACAGGGGCCCGGCGGGTCAGCGGCGGCGCTTCTGCTGGGCCAGCGCCGTGGCGAGCGTCTCGCGCACCTGCCTGGCCTGGAAGAGCCGGTCCGCCGCGTCCAGCAGCGTGTCCGCGTACAGCACGTTCTTGCGCAGCCGCGCCGGGAGCACGGCCGTGCCCAGGTGCGCGCCCAGCAGCGCGCCCGTGCAGGCCGCGGCCACGTCCGCCTCGCCTCCGCAGCGCAGCGTCAGCTCCACCGCCTGCCGGAAGTCGTGCGGCACCTTCAGCGTCGCGTACAGCGAGGTGAGCAGCACCGGCACCACGTGCGGCGGCAGCCCGTCCACGCCCCGCAGCTGACTGGGCGGCACGCTCACCTTGCGCAGCTGCCCCAGCGCCCGCGCCGTGTCCCACGTCAGCAGCCGGGGCAGGTGCCGCAGCTCCTCGGCCAGCTCCTTGTCGTGCGCCGCCGCGGAGAGCGCCAGCTCCTCGCAGAAGGCCGCGGGCGTGAGGGGCTCCTTCGTCGTCAGCCCCAGCGCCACCGCCTGCGCGAAGGCCGCCGCCGCCGCCGCGCACGTTGGATCCTTGTGCGTCAGCACCGACAGCACGCCCGCGTCGTGGCGGATGCGCACCTTGCTCTTGCTCTCGAAGAGGCCCACCACCACCGCGCGGCTCAGCACCGAGGGGCACTTCACTCCCAACGGCGCCCCCGCGCTCATCCACGGAGTGCCCTGCGCCAGCTTCTGCAGCGCCTCGGCCAGCTGCTTGGGCGGCTGGAGGATGATGCCCTCCTGCCACAGCCACGCCAGGTGCGCCGCCGCGCTGCGCCCCTCCACCTTCCCCTCGCGGATGACGCTCTCGGCCGCCGCCAGCATCAGCTGCGTGTCATCCGAGAACTGCCCCTTGGCGAACTTCCCCCGAGGCCGAGGCGCGAAGTCCTCCGCCAGTCCAGGCAGGCGCGCGAGACTCGCCGGAGGGATGCCCCGCAGGGGAAAGCCCAGGGCATCCCCAATGGCGAGTCCCAGGAACGCGGCATGGAACCTGTCCTGGCGCTCGGCGGGTGTCAGCGACATGGGGAGCGGCAAGATAACCGAGCCGCGTCCCGTGACCAGCACCGACTTTCATCCCACGCGAGATCGCCTCGTGCCAACGCACCGGTTGGGGGGAGGACGCGCTCCCACCACAAGAGCCGAGTCGACTACGCGTCGCGACCGAGGTTGACAACCGCCTGCAGTCTGGCCAGCACCGCCTCGGCGCCCTGGTGCAGGTGCACGCCATCCCAGAGCGCTGGTGTGCTGTGTCCACCCCGCTCTCGCCAATCCGCCTCCGCTTCTGGAAAGGCGACATTGCGGAAGCGCACGCGGTCCTCGAGCGCGTAGTCCACCACGTAGCGGCGCGCCAGCGCCGAGGGAGGATCCGCGATGAGGTGGAAGAGCTCCAGCACGGGCGACGTCACGCGAGCCCCTTCAACCCACCCCGGCGTCCGCCGCGGGCTTGAGGAAGTAGGCGGACAGCTTGCGCGGGCCGCGGCGCAGGACGTCCTCCAGCGTGTACTTGTCCAACGTGGACAGGAAGGCGCGCGTGGCCTCGTTGAGCACGCCGATGAGTCCACAGGCCGGGGTGATGGGGCACTTGTTCGTCGCGGGGTCGAAGCACTCCACCACGTGGAAGTCCGGCTCCATGCGGCGCACCACCTCGCCCACGGAGATCTCCGCGGGGGGCCGCGCGAGAACCACCCCTCCCGCGCGCCCGGGCCGCACCTCCACGAAGCCATGCCGGCCCAGGCCCTGCACCACCCGGACGAGGTGGTGCTTGGAGATGCCGTACGCGTCGCTCACCTCGCCCGTGGAGACCACCCGGTCGGGGTTGGACGCGAGGTACAGCAGCACGCGCAGCGCGTAGTCAGCGTGAAGTGTCAGATGCACTCGTCGTCACCCCTGTGCCCGCCTGCGGCGGAGGTGTGCTCGGGAGGAACGCGTCCGCGTGGATCTCCTTGAGCGACAGTCCGGCGAGGAAGAGCTTCTTCCTCAGGGATAGCACCAGGTCGGGGTTGCCGCACAGCAGGGCGCGCCAGCCCGCCGGCCGGGGGCATGCCTCCTTGATGAGCGCATCGAGAGCCCCCACCCAGACTCCCACCCGTTCCTGCCCTTTCAGCACACAGGGCCGGTACTGGAGCTGGGGGTACTGGGACTGCAGGGCGCGCAGCTCGTCCACGAGGTACAGCCCCGAGGCGTCGACCGCGCCGTGGAAGAGCCAGATGGGCCCGGTGTGCCCCTGGGCCAGCGCGTCCCGGGCGATTCCGTACAGCGGCGCCAGGCCCGTGCCCGTCCCCGCCAGCAACAGCGGCTGCTCCGGCCGCCCCGGCACGTAGAAACAGTCACCCGCGGGTCCTTGGAGCACCACCGGTTCTCCCGGACCGGCCTCGTCGAAGAGCCACCCGCTCATGAGGCCTCCGGAGATCCGGCGAACGTGGAGCTCCAACAGGTCCTCGTGCGGCTGGCTCGCCAGTGAGTAGCTGCGGGCCAGGCCATCGGCTCGAAGCAGGGACACGTACTGGCCGGCCCGGTACTCGAAGCGCCCCTCGGGGCGCAGCCGCACGCGCAGCACGCTGTCGCTCAGGCGCTCCAGCGAGGCGATGCGCGCGGACACCCGCAGGTCCGCGCCGGCCCCAGCCACCTCGAGCTCGGAGTCCGGCTGGCACGCGCACGCGAGGAAGTAGCCCCGGGCCTTCAGCGTCTCCTTCAGTCCCACCTGCGCCTTGGCCGGCACCTCTCCGCGCTCGGCCCGCATCAGACAGGACTGGCAGGCCCCCGCCCGGCACGAGTGCGGCACCGCCACGCCCCGCCGCAGCAGTCCGTCGAGCACCGACTCGCCTTCGTCCAGCCCGTACCACTGGCCCTCGTGCTTCACCCTCGCCATGTGCGTGCCCTCTCCGGACTCAGCGGTTGAGCACGTCCGCGCGAGCGCTCTCGGCGATCTTCAGCACCTGCTCCACCAGCGGCGTCGGCACCCCCAGCTCCGTCAGCGTCGCGCCCAGGTGCTCCGCCACCGCGTTGAAGTGCGTGTCGTTCAGCCCCTGCTTCACCAGGTGTGCGTGCCCCTTGCGCATGTCCTTGCCCGAGTAGGCGCTCGGGCCTCCGCACACCATGGTCAGGAACGCCTTCTGCTTCGCCGCCTGGCGCTCCATGTCCACGTCCTCGAAGAAGCGGCTGATGCGCTCGTCCGACAGCACCTTCCGGTAGAAGAGCTCCACCGCCGCGCTCATCGCCGGCTCTCCGCCAATCTGCTCGTACAGGCTGGACTGATTCTCCGCGACGTTGCCCTTCATGTGTCTTCTCCCCCGGCCCGCTTCGGGCCGCCGTATCGATGCATTTCACATGCATCTTTAAAGATGCATATGTGATGCACCTTTTTTGACCCAGCGTCAAGTCACCCGCCGGTACGAGGGGAATCGGGGGCCCAGAAACGCGAAGAGGGCATCCCAGGCCCCGAACTCGGGACCCGAGATACCCTCACCCCAGCCCTCTCCCGGAGGGAGAGGGGGGTTGGTTGGCGTTTCGCCGTGTTAGCGCAGCGAGGCCGCGCTCATGCGCGCCGTCTCCCGGCGCACCGTCGCCTGCTCGATGTCGAAGCGCACGTCATCCGACGACAGGCCCTTGAGCCGCTCCGAGGCCTCCTGCATCCGGCGCCGCGCCGCCTCCACGTCGATGCCCGTCACCGACTCGGCCACGTCCGCCAGCACCAGCACCTTGTCGTTGCTCACCTCGACGAAGCCGCCCGCCACGAAGTAGTACTCGCGCCGCCCTCCATCGATGAGCGTCAGCGGCCCCGGCTCCATCAGCGACAGGAACGGGGTGTGGCCCGGCCTCACGCCGAACAGGCCCTTGCCTCCGGGGACGATCGCCTCGTCCGCCTGCACCGACAGGATGCGCTTCTCGGGGGTCACAATCTCGACCGTCAGCTTGGCCATGGGCTTCCGTGCTCCCTGGGTACCGCTTTTTCAGAACGTCAGCTGGTGGGACTTGCCACCCACCGTCTCGAACTCGATGCGCCCCGCGTCCGTCAGGCGCGGGCCCTTGCCCGGAACCCCGAGCACGCCCTCCAACCACTTGAGGTGCTGCGCCATCTGCCTCACCTCCGGCAGCTCGCGTACACCCACGTACTCCAGCAGGCGCCGCTCCTGCACACGGCCCTGACGGCCATACTCCGCCGCCACCACCGTGTTGGCCCACGCGGGCACCTTCCGGTTCTTCTTGCCGGGCAGCTTCACCGTGCCCTTGGGCGCCAGCGGGAAGAACACCCACACCCGCTCTCCGTCATTGGAGACGAAGTACAGGTCGTCCACCCCGCCCACGCACTCCGCCAGCGTCCAGATGGGGCCGCTCTCCTTCGACACCTCCAGCGTGCACTTCCCGGGGCTCTTCTCCACCAGGCGCACACTGAAGGTACCGTTGGCGCTCACCCGCGTACGGCTGGCGCGCTCCACGGCGGACACCGGGAGCGCCACCAGCAACAGCACCAGGATGAGGACGGAACGCAGCACGTTGACGACCTCCCGGCGCGGTACGGCCGACTAGGCCGCCGCCATCTTGCGGGCCTTCTCCAGCACCTCGTCGATGCCGCCCACCATGTAGAACGCCGACTCGGGGATGTCGTCGTGCTTGCCGTCGCAGATCTCCTTGAAGCCCTGGATGGTGTCCTGGAGCTTCACGTACTTGCCCGGGGCGCCGGTGAACACCGTGGCCACGAAGAAGGGCTGCGAGAGGAAGCGCTGGATCTTGCGGGCGCGCGCCACCACCTGCTTGTCGTCCTCGGACAGCTCGTCCATGCCGAGGATGGCGATGATGTCCTGCAGCTCCTTGTAGCGCTGGAGCACGCCCTGGACGCGGCGGGCCACCGTGTAGTGCTCCTGGCCCACGACGTCCGGCGACAGGATGCGGCTGGTGGAGTCGAGCGGATCCACGGCCGGGTAGATGCCCAGCTCGGAGATGGCGCGGTTGAGCACCGTCGTCGCGTCCAGGTGGGCGAACGCGGTGGCGGGCGCCGGGTCCGTCAGGTCGTCGGCGGGCACGTAGATGGCCTGCACCGAGGTGACCGAGCCCTTGGTGGTGGAGGTGATGCGCTCCTGGAGGCCACCCATCTCCGTGGCCAGCGTGGGCTGGTAACCCACGGCGCTCGGGATGCGGCCCAGGAGGGCGGACACCTCGGAGCCGGCCTGGGTGAACCGGAAGATGTTGTCGATGAAGAGGAGCACGTCACGCCCCTCGATGTCGCGGAAGTACTCCGCGATGGTCAGGGCGGTGAGGGCCACGCGTGCGCGGGCGCCGGGCGGCTCGTTCATCTGCCCGTACACCAGCACCACCTGGCTCTCCTCCAGGTTGTCGATCTTGATGACCTTGGAGTCCTGCATCTCGTGATACAGGTCGTTGCCCTCGCGGGTGCGCTCGCCCACGCCGGCGAACACGGAGAAGCCACCGCGCTCCACGGCCACGTTGCGGATGAGCTCCTGCAGGAGCACCGTCTTGCCCACGCCGGCGCCGCCGAACAGGCCGATCTTGCCGCCACGGGTGTAGGGGGCCAGCAGGTCGATGACCTTGATGCCCGTCTCGAACATCTGGACGCGCACGTCCTGCTCGGTGAACGGGGGAGGCTGGCGGTGGATGGGCCAGCTCTCCTTGGCGTTGACGGGGCCCTTCTCGTCCACCGGATCGCCGGTCACGTTGAGGATGCGGCCCAGGGTGGCCTTGCCCACCGGCGCCTGGATGGGGGCGCCCGTGTTCGTCACCGGCTGACCACGGCCGATACCGTCCGTGGAGTCCATGGCGATGCAGCGCACGGTGTTCTCACCCAGGTGCTGCGCCACCTCGATGGTGAGGTTGTTCTGCGCCGCGCTGATGTTGGGGTTGGTCACCTTGAGGGCGGTGTACACCTCGGGGAGCCCACCGGGCGGGAACTCCACGTCGACCACAGGACCGAGAACCTGGGTCACCTTACCTACCGTCGGAACTTGAGCGCTCATGGAATGTCTTCCGTCCCTCGTCGAATTTGTGGCCCGGGGGATGGGCGGGCCCCCTCTACAGGTGGGCTCCCCCGGGGGTCAAGCTTCGCGGCCCTTCGGCCAGAAGCGGAACTTCTACTTCAGAGCCTCGGCACCGGACACGATCTCCATCAGCTCCTTGGTGATGACGGCCTGGCGCGTGCGGTTGTACGTGAGCGACAGGGCGGCGATCATGTCCGTGGCGTTGCTGGTGGCGTTCTCCATGGCGCTCATGCGCGCGCCGTGCTCGCTGGCGACGCTCTCCAGCAGGGAGCGGTACAGCTTGATGGATACCGCCTGGGGCACCAGCCGATCGAGCACGTCCTGGCGGCCCGGCTCGTACTTGAAGTCCACCAGCGAATGGGGCGCAGTCTCCGGAGCAGCGGCCTGGGCGGGCGTGGACTCGCCCGCCGCCAGCGTCTGCAGCGGCAGCAGCTGGGACACCGTCACCTTCTGGCTGATGGCGGACAGGAACTCGTTGTAGATGACGTAGACGGCGTCCACCTCGCCCTTGAGGAAGCGGGCACCCATCTCCTCGGCCACCTGGGAGGCGTGCAGGTAGTCCAGCCGCTGGTAGAGCTGGCCGAAGTCCTTGCGCATCTTCTGGCCGCGCTGGCGGAAGAAGTCGTTGCCCTTGCGGCCGACGGTGGACACCTCGATGTCCATGCCGCTGTTCTCGTAGATGAAGCGGCTGGCGCGGCGGATGACGTTGGAGTTGAAGCCACCGGCCAGGCCACGGTCCGAGGTGAGCAGCAGCAGCTCCACCTTCTTCACCGGGCGGGAGGTGAGCAGCGGGTGGGCCAGACCCTCGCCCTGGGAGCGCGTCACCAGGTCGGAGATGATCTGGTCCAGCATCTGCGCGTAGGGCCGGGCGGCGATGATGGCGTCCTGCGCCTTGCGCAGCTTCGCGGCGGCCACCATCTTCATCGCCTTGGTGATCTGCCGCGTGTTCTTCACCGAGCGGATGCGCTTGCGAATGTCGCGAAGTGACGCCATGGGGCCACCAACTCCTCTGGAAACGCGGACCCGAGCACCCCCGCGGAAGGGGGGGGCGGGGTCCGGACGCGGCCCCCTATATAGGGCGGTGTGCCAGCCGGTCAACCGTGGCCTTCCACTAAAGGGGCCTCGCTGGCCCGGGAGTGGGGTATGGCATCCAGGCGGACACGCCGCGCCCCCGGGGATGCCGCCCGGGGACCCGGGGACTAGCCTTCAAGGGCAGGCCCACATCTCGCTGGAGCTCTGAACCATGGCCCCGCCGCGCGGCCCGGTACTCATCGTGGAGGACGACCCCGACATTCGCGAGTCGCTCCAACACTTCCTGGAGTCCCATGGCTACTCCGTGCGATCAGCCAGCCATGGGAAGGAGGCGCTCGAGCTGATGGGGCGCTCGCCCCGGCCGACCATGGTGGTGCTGGACATGTCCCTGCCCGTCATGGACGGCCACCGGCTGCTCATCGCCCGGAAGGGGGATGACACCCTGTTCGCCATCCCCGTCGTCATCCTCTCGGCGGCCATGGCGGGGATGAGCCCCAGGGACCGGGCCCTGTACGCCGCCAGCTACGGGGTCGCCTCCTTCCTGGGCAAGCCGGCGGACCCCCGGAAGGTGCTGGAGGCGGTGGAGCGGCACGCCCAACGGGCCGAGGACACCAGCGCGGGTGTCCCCGTGTGAGCAACCGGGCGGGGAAGCGGTTTCCCACCGGGGACGAGGGGACGAGAATGGGCCTCCCGGTGGTTGGGCCGGGGTCCATGGGGAGAGGCAAGGCGAGTCGGGTACGCAGGTGGGTGCTGACACTGCTGGCCATGGGCCTGGCGGTGGCGGTGGGCGTGTGGGCCGTTTCCCTCTATGTGGAGAAGCGCTACGCGGATCGGATCCTCCCCCGGTCCGAGGCCCCCCAGAAGCCGGTGGCCATCGTGTACGGGGCGGGACTGGCGCCCGGAGGGGTGCCCTCGCCGGTGCTGGCCCAGCGGCTGGACGCGGCCATCGCCCTCTACCGCGAGGGCAAGGTGGACACGCTGCTGCTCAGCGGGGACAACTCGGACCGCTTCCACGACGAGACGCGGGCCATGCTGCACTACGTGCTGGAGCGGGGCATCCCGGCCTCCGCGGTGCAGGAGGACGACGCGGGCCTGTCCACCTATGACAGCTCCGTGCGGGCGCACACCGTCTTCGGGGTGCGCGAGGCGGTGCTCGTCACCCAGCGCTTCCACCTGACGCGAGCCCTCTACATCGCCAACTCGGTGGGCATCGACGCCTGGGGCGTGGCCGCGGACGAGGGGCGGCCGCGCACCCGCCGCTACGCCCTGCGCGAGGCGCTCTCCCGGGTGCTGGCCCTGGGCATGGTGCTGGCCGAGGCGGAGCCCCGCTACCCCTCCGGCCGGACGCTGACCGGGTCGCGCTGAGCCACCTGACAGGCGAGCAACCGCGTCCTGTTGCGTGGAATCCAACCGGTTCGCACCGTTGACTCGGGCAGCCAACCCGGCGTGCTCGGAGGAAGAGCCATGCGATTCAAGGACCTCGGAGCCGAGGACGTGGGTGAGTCGGAATCCTTGCGGAATCGGGACCCCGTCACCGGCCAGGAACACATCAACTTCACGGACCAGGAGCTCACCGCGACCCCACCGTTGGAGGACTCGCCGGACTACCGGGACATCCTCCCGGATCAGATCCACGAGTTCCGCCGCGGCGAGGGCGAGGACGAGGAGGAGCAGGAGGAGATCACCGCCCGGCCGAGGGAGCCGCTGCGGCCCCTGCCTCCGAACGATCTACCCGAAGGGTAGGCGAGGGACGAATCCTTGGAGACCCGGACCCGACGGCACGCGCCGCTGACCCCTCGAGTGGTGTGGATGGTGGCGTTGAACGTGCTGGCGCTGGTGGCCGTGCTGTGGATGGTGGCCACGGCGTGGACGGTGCTGTCGTGGATGCTGGTGGCCCTCTTCCTGGCGCTGGCGGCCAACCCGCTGGTGCGCTGGCTGGAGCAGCGGGGGCTGCGGCGGAGCCTGGCGGTGTTGGCGGTGTCCCTGCTGGGAGTGGGCCTGGTGACGGCGCTGGTGATGACGCTGGTGCCGATGTTCATCGAGCAGGGCCGCGCGCTCGTGCGCGCGGCACCGGACTACATCGAGCGGTTGCAGCAGCACCGGTGGGTGAGGACGCTCGACGACCGCTACGACATCATCGACCGGATCTCCCAGGAGCTGCGCCGGCGGATTGGAATGGCCCCGGGGCCGGTGCTCGGGATGGTGACGGACATCCTGCGGGACGTGGCGGCGGCGGTGACCATCGCCGTGCTGACGATCTTCTACCTGCTGTTCGGAGGGGACCTGTTCGACAAGGCGCTGCAGTGGGTGGAGCCGTCGCGCCGTGAGCACTGGCGGTCCCTGGGCCACGAGATGCACCGCACGGTGGGCGGCTACGTGGCGGGAGCGTTCTTGATCTCGTTCATCGGCGGGGTGGTGACGGCGGTGTTCACCCTGCTGCTGGGCGTGCCCTACTTCCTGCCACTGGGGCTGGCCATGGCGGTGCTGGGGCTCATCCCCTTCGTGGGCTCCGCCCTGGGCGCCATCCTGGTGTCGGGGACGACGTTCGCCTCGGTGGGGACGAAGGAGGGCCTCATCGCGCTGGCGGTGTTCCTCATCTACCAGCAGGTGGAGGGCAACCTGCTGCAGCCGCTCGTCCAACGCCGGACCTTGAAGATGAACCCGCTGCTCATTGCCCTGGTGATGCTGGTGGGCACGAGCCTGACGGGGCTCGTCGGCGCGCTGCTGGCGCTCCCCATCGCGGGCGCGGTCCAGGTGCTGCTACAGGACCGGCTGTCGCAAATGCGCAAGCAGTGGAGCGCGAGCAGCAACGGGGCGACGCGCATCATCCTCGCCCCCGAGACCCGGAAACTCCCCGACGAGCCTCCCACCGAGCCGCCCGCGATCCACCACTGAGAGCCCCGGAGCCCCGGTCCTCCGCCCGAAGGGGAGGACCCGGGGAGCGAGGCTCAGCGCCGGCCGCGCACGGCCCCGCGCCTGGCGGCCGTCCGGGTGCTCGCTGCCTTCTTCGCGGGGGCCTTCTTCGCCGCCGCCTTCTTCGCCGGAGCCTTGGCCGCTGCCTTCTTCGCCGCCGCCTTCTTCGCCGGAGCCTTCTTCGCCGGAGCCTTGGCCGCCGCCTTCTTCGCGGGGGCCTTCTTCGCCGCCGCCTTCTTCGCCGGAGCCTTGGCCGCCGCCTTCTTCGCCGGAGCCTTCTTCGCCGGAGCCTTTGCCGCTGCCTTCTTCGCCGGAGCCTTTGCCGCTGCCTTCTTCGCCGGAGCCTTGGCCGCCGCCTTCTTCGCCGGAGCCTTTGCCGCCGCCTTCTTCGCCGGGGCCTTCGCGGCGGTCTTCGCACCAGCCGCCTTCGTCGCCGCGTCCGTCCCGACAGCGGGGGTCGTGACGAGCTCAGCCGTGTTCTTCGCGGCGGTCTTCACCACGGCGGCAGCCTTCTTCGCGGCCTTCCGAGCAGGGGAGAGGGGCGCGACCTGAGCCTTGGTGGCTGATTGCCGGAGCTGTTCCAAGCGACGCGTGGCGGCGGAGACCACGGGCTGCCGCAACTCCTCCTCTTCAGCCCCGGTCTCGAGTTCCTCCTCGGCCTCTTCATCTTCCTCGGCCTCTTCCTCCCCGCCAGCCTCGGCCTCTTCCTCGGCCTCGGCCTCCTCGCCAGCCTCGGCTTCCTCCTCGGCCTCTTCCTCCTCGCCAGCCTCGGCCTCCTCCTCGGCCTCTTCCTCGGCTGCTTCCTCCTCGTCAGCCTTGGCCTCTTCCCCGGCCCGAGCCTCTTCCGCCGCGGCCCCGGGCTCTTCCTCCTTGGCCTCTTCCTCCTCGTCAGCCTCGGCCTCTTCCTCCTCGGTCTCCTCTTCCTCCTCGGCCCGAGGCTCCTCCTGCCCACCCTCCTCGTATTCCACGCGGAGGTCGCTCAGCGCGCCCTGCACCGCGGACAGGGCCTTGGCGAAGGTCCTGTCACCGAACTCCTCCACCTCGGCGGGAGGCACGAGCACCTCGAGCATGCCCTGCAGAGAGCGGTACAGCCGCAGCTCGCGCTTCTCCGTCTCCCAGGTGCCGTAGATCCAGGCATCGTCCGAGAGCGTCTCCGCCCAGCTCGGCAGCGGGCTGTCGGCCTGCTCCACCATGGCGGACTTGCGCGCGGCGAACAGCTGACGGTGCGGCCCCTTCACCCCGATGCGCCAGAGGCCAGCGGCGGGCAGGCTCTCGAGCTTCAGCCGCGACTTCTCCAGCACGCTGGGCGCGCCCTCGGGAGCGTGCAGCGGGAAGAGGTGGACCTCCCCCTGGAACTCACCGCCATTGAACGCCCGGTACAGCACGCCGAGTTCCTCGGGGAAAGGCACCCCACACTCGGTCTCCGCCCGCCGGACATCCTCGTGTCCCACTCCGGCCGCCACCCGCTTCGCCGACTTCTGAAGTCCCTCCAGCCACTCGAACATGTCCCCTCCACATCGAAGGGCCCCAACTTATGGCGCGCGGGGCCTGCTGCGCAGTGCGCCTCGTCGGATATTGTGCACGGCACGGCCCGTGCGGGCAGCCTCTTTCCGCACCCGCGAGCCGCTGATCCCGTATCGGATAAACCCACGGGAACACCCATCCACATCCCCTCCTGGAGCCCAGCCATGTACCGTCTCCTCCTCCCCCTCTTCCTGATCCTGACCGCCTGTGGTGGCGGCCACGAGGGCACTGTCACCTATCAGGTGAACCTCAAGCCCGGCGATGTGACGGGCAGCACCATCGCCAGGGATCTGCGCGTGGACCCCGACGATGCTCAGTGGAAGACCTTGCTGTCCCAGGCCCGCTCCACCCTGGGCGAGGCCCCCACGCGCTTCGAGGTGACGGGCGCGCGCATCCAGCTGGACGCCACGAAGTCGAAGAACGTGGGCATGCTGCAGGACGTGTTCTCCGGTGACGTGGTGGCCTTCATGCGCGTCAGCGAGACCGGCCTCCAGGTGGAGGTCGCCGAGACCCGGGACCCCAAGGGCAGCGCCCAGGTGTCCATGGATCCGACCGACAGCTCGCTCGAGACGCTGGATTCGAGCCTGGCCCGGGGCGACTTCCGGCTCGGGCTGCGCGGGGGCACGACGCGGACGGCCAACGGCGACTTCGAGGCCACCGTCACCCTCACCCTGGACGTCACCGCCCGCTAGGCACCCCGTCCCGAGGGGCTCCCCGGCCCGACCTGGGGGGCCTCGCCCGGCGGCCTCCCCTCCCCTGTCCTCCCGCTCCCTCCCGGACCAGCTTCCTCCTTTGGAAGCCTGCAAGGAGTGGAGCACATGAATCGCTGGTGGGGACGTTGGGCACTGCTCGGAGCGATGACCGTGACGCTGGGGGGCTCGGCCCTGGCGCAGGGGAGGCCGGGAACCTCACAGCAGCAGCCGGAGCAGAAGAGCTCCGTGGACAAGAAGCGGGACCCGATGGCGGAGCAGACCGTCGAGCTGGGCCGGATGATGGTCGCCGATGGCATCCCGGCCTTCCTCGCGCAGCTCCACGGCATGAACCAGACGGAAATCGCCCTCGGGGAGCTCACCGAGCAGAAGGCGTCCTCGCCGGCCGTGCAACAGTACGGCGAGCACATGGTGCGGGACCACACCCAGGCCGACCAGCAGCTCATGGCGCTCGCGAAGCAGCGCGGCATCCAGCTCGGCGCGATGCCTCAGCCGACCAATGACGTGCAGCGCCGCATCATGAGCGCCACCGAGGCCACCAAGTCCAAGCTGTCGGTGCTCCAGGGCAGCCTCTACGACCAGGAATACCTGGCCTCGCAGGTGGCCTCCCACGACCAGACCCTCCAACTGGTGACACTCGCCCGGCAGCAATACCCCGAGTTGGCGCCGATGCTGGACGGGCTGATGCCCACGCTCCGCCAGCACCGGGACCACGCGTACCAGCTCCTCGGCCAGGTCAAGCCGCAGGCCCAGGCGAGCCAGCAGCCACCGGCGCAGCAGCAGCAGGCGCAACAGCCGCAGCCCCCGCCGCAGCAGCGGCAGGGACGCCCACCACCCGCTGGCCGGTGAGAGGCACCTGGCCTCCCTCCAGCGTCCGCTTCCCCGGTTGAAGCGGGCGCCGCGTGCCGTTAGTCAGGGGCCATGGCACATCCCGTGAGCTACGACGCGACGACGGAGAACTTCGACGCGCTGGTGCTGGCACCCCAGGGCGAGCTGGTGGTGGTGGACTTCTGGGGCCCCGGCTGCCCCAACTGCGACATCTACGCGGCCGCGGAGCCCGCGCTGCTCTCCGAGCTGGAGGGGGCCCGCATGCGCGTGGTGAAGGTGAACGCGTACGAGCACGAGGAGCTGGCGCGGCGCTTCGGGCTGTACGGCATCCCCACCTTCCTCCTCTTCCGCGACGGCAAGCTGCTCGGGAAGATGAGCCAGTACTACGGGCGCGAGTACTGGCTCGGCGTCATCCGCGACCACCTGCCCACGGCCTGAGCGGCCCGGCGGGGACTACGGGTGGCGCATCTCGGGGAACGGCGAGGTGCGCGAGCAGTAGCGCCCCGACACGAGCGACCACGTCACGTTCCCCCGCATCCACGACTTCATCCCCTCGACGTAGTAGGCCACCCGCGCGTCGTCGAGCCACCCCGACTGCGTCAGCCGCCCCTCGCACGCGAGGAAGCGCTCCACATCCGTGTTGATGACCTGGATGGCCTCGGCCACCGCGTCCTCCAGGCTCATCGACAGGTGCACCTGCAGCATGTGCACCAGGTTGTTGGGGTTGTGGTGCCAGAGCACCTCCTTCTCATAGGAGAAGAGGTCGTTGCTCAGCGCCACCACCCGCGTGGACAGCTCGCGCATCCGCAGCAGGTCGTCCTGGATGAGCACGCCCTCGGGCAGCTCGCGCCCCTCCTCGGTGATTTCGATGAGGTCCAGGGCCGTGAACACCGCCGAGTCCAGGGCGCGCTGGGAGTAGTACGCGTCGAAGTCCGGCACGGTGCCCGACGCCCAGTGCTGCGCGGCCGGGAGCGTGCCTCGGAAGAGGTAGAGGTCCACGTCATCCGCGAAGCGCGCCAGCCACGCGTCGCTCGCGAAGCGCCGCAGCCGCTCCCGGATGTCGAGCGTGTAGTGCTCGAGCGCGGTGGCACCCGCGCGCAGGGGGGCGCCCCGCAGCACCTCGACGCACGCCACCATGAGCTGCTCCAGGTGCGCCGGCCGCTGGCCCACCTCGGAGACCTCGTCGGCGATGTCATCGAAGAAGAACAGCCAGGCGTGCCAGTCGTTGCAGACCTCCAACCGCTCGCGCGTGGCCTGTGGGTAGGTGTACGCCGCGAGCAGACCGAAGTTGCTCGTATCGAAGCGCCGGAGGCTCTCCGGGTCGTCCGGCAGCAGCTTCACCCCGAGCAGCCGCGCCCGGCTGGCCTGCTGGATGGCGGCGGCGAACAGGCTGTGCTGCGAGGGCCAGTGCGAGGGAATCCGCAGCGCCGACAGACTGGGGCCACGAAGAAGAGGGGCCTCACCCCGCTCCCGCGGTACGGCAGCGGAAACGGACGAACGGGCGACGGACATAAGTACCTCCCTCGATAACGGTCTACCCCGTGGGAGCCGGAGCCACCGTCAGACGCTCAACACTCTAATACTCCGACGGAAGCGGAAACGAACCATCCTTTTGAAAGAAGGAAGCCGCTCCGCCCCCGAACCCGGAAGGTGCTTCGAGGACCCACTTCCGCCAGGGATACCAGGAGTGAAATGACAGGGAGTCATCACCCCTCTCATCGTTTGAATACCTGAGAACACAAGACTACTTGAATTCGGAGAGAGTCACGAGAACCCAAGCAGCCCGGGTAGCGCCCGAGCCGTTGTCTACCCGACGGATGCCCCCTCCCACCGGGATGACGCGAAGCGACATGCGCAATCCAGCGCCACGTGCATCAGACCCCACTTCGTTCCGATGACGCCGATTCGCATGGGTGACTACCCGTCGCAGCCGATCCGCTGCGTGCCAATGGCCACGTCGTCGTACCAGAGCTCATCCTGCTCGCCGTGGTAGGTCTCGAAACCGAACCACGCGCGGGCATACCGGGGAGACCAGCTCGTCAGGTTCTTGTCCCAGTTCGTCGTGTGGAGGCCGCCCACCTCGTTGCCATCGAACCACGCGCGCAGCTCGTGCCGGGCACCATCGAAGAAGGACTCCACGCAGTGCCACTTCCCCGCCTGCAGCTGGACGCCCTGGGAGGGCTGACCCCAGGGGCCCGAGAGGACTTCATACTCGGTGCCCGGGTGGATGAGGTTCGCCTCCAGCACGTACTGGTGGAAGCCGATGCGCAGCATGCGCTGGTTGTCCCCCGAGCCCGCGCCGAAATAGGTGCTGTGTCCCTCGCCCATTCCGTTCTTCGAGCGCAGGAAGACGCGCGTGTAGAAGCTGTTGTTGGGGGACGGGAAGGGATAGGTGGTGGTGAACAGCACGGAGCGGTAGCTGCCCTGGCCGGTGCCGTTGACGTACACCGACTTCGAGCCGGAGTGCGCCTGGGTGCCATCGATGGAGATGCGGCCCTGCTGCTGGAAGACCTGGACCGACCACGTCTGCGGATTGGGAGCCCCGCCCGCGGACGCATCCTCGAAGTCGTCGCAGAGCACGAGCCCGTTCGCCTTGCACGCACCCGAGGCGCTCACCCTGGGTTCGATGTCGGGCACGACCTCCTCCCCGGCCGAGCCACAGCCGAGGGACAATCCCAGGAGGCAGAACATCGACAGCCACGATCCACGTCGCGAATACACGGTCACCACACCTTCGAAAGAGGGGGCGCTCAGGATACCCGCGCCCCGCCCCGCTCCCAGGGGGAGAGGGGAGACCGGAGACGATTGGTTGACTGCCCGGCTCGGGAGCACGGTATGGCTGCGACCGCCTCGTCCCGGCGATACAGTCCGCCGTTCTGTACCTCGCAGAAGGAGTCGTCTTGAGAATCGCAGCACTCTCCCTCGCGGCCGCGCTCACCGCGGCCGGTTGCACCCACTCCACCATGCAGAATCCCGAGCCCTCCTCCCTTCCCCAGGCCGAAGCCCGCGGGTCCCTGGCGCCTCCCGAGGGCGCCAGGGCCTTCTCCGGGACGCTCGAGACCTTCAACGCCGCCTGCACCGCCGACCTGGAGAAGGCCCGCGCCCAGGTGGCCGTCCTGAAGACGTTGAAGCCCGCCACGGATGGCCGCGCCATCCTCGAGGCCTACGACGAGGCCACGGCCGCCATTGGCAACGCCCTCAGCCGCTCCAGCCTGACGCGCGAGGTGCACCCCCAGGCCGCCTTCCGCGACGCCGCCCGTGAATGCGAGCAGAAGGCCGATGCCCTCAACGTGGAGATTTCGCAGGACCGCGGCGTCTATGACGCGCTGTCCGCCGTGGATCTCTCCAAGAGTGACGACGCCACCCGGTACTGGATGCAGCGCACCCTGCTCGACTTCCGCCGCGCGGGCGTGGACCGGGACGATGCCACGCGCGCCCGGGTGAAGGCGCTCAACGAGCAAATCCTCAAGCTGGGCCAGACCTTCAACCAGAACATCGCCGAGGACGTGCGCAAGGTGGAGCTGGACTCGAAGGAGCTTGCGGGCCTGCCCGAGGACTTCATCAAGGCCCACGCGCCGGGGGCCAATGGCAAGGTGGTCATCACCTCCAACTACCCCGACTACTTCCCGTTCATGACGTACGCGCGAGACGGGAAGGCGCGCGAGAAGGTGTGGCGTGCCTACCACCAGCGCGCGCACCCGAAGAACCTGGACGTGCTCTCCCAGCTCATCGCGAAGCGGCACGAGCTGGCCACGCTCCTGGGCTACCCCACCTGGGCCGCGTTCGTCACGGAGACGAAGATGACGCGCACCCAGCAGGTGGCGGCGGAGTTCATCGACAAGGTGGCGGCCACCGCCGAGCAGCGCGCGAAACAGGAGTACGCGGACCTGCTCGCCCGCAAGAAGAAGGACGAGCCCAAGGCCACCGTGCTGGAGCCGTGGGACCAGGACTACTACGAGGACCGGCTCAAGGCGGAGCAGCTCGGCTTCGACTCGCAGGCCCTGCGCCCCTACTTCGAGTACGGCCGGGTGAAGAAGGGGGTGATGGACATCACCTCGCGCATGTGGGGCATCACCTTCGTGCCGGTGAAGGACACGACGGTGTGGCACCCGGAGGTGGAGACCTACGACGTGACCGAGAACGGCGCGCTGCTGGGCCGCATCTACCTGGACATGCACCCGCGCGACGACAAGTACAAGCACGCGGCGCAGTTCGACGTGGTGGCGGGCCAGGCCGGAAAGCGCTACCCGGAGGGCACGCTGGTGTGCAACTTCCCGCGCGACGGCGAGCTGATGACGCAGGACGAGGTGGAGACGTTCTTCCACGAGTTCGGCCACCTGCTGCACCACGTCTTCGCGGGCCGGCAGAAGTGGAAGGGAATCACCGGCATCTCCACCGAGTGGGACTTCGTGGAGACGCCCTCCATGCTGCTGCAGCAGTGGGCGTCCAACCCCGCGGTGCTGCAGGAGTTCGCCCGCCACCACGAGACGGGAGAGGCGATTCCGGCGGCGCTGGTGGAGAAGCTGCGAGCCTCGAACGAGTTCGGCAAGGGGCTGTGGACGCGGCGGCAGATGTTCCTGTCGGCGGTGGCGCTGGACTACTTCTCACGAGCGCCGGGCTTCGACACCACGGCGGAGCTCGCGAAGCTGCAAGAGAAGTACAGCCCATTCCGGCACGAGTACCGGGACGGCACGTACTTCCAACTGTCCTTCGGACACCTGGAGGGCTACTCGGCGGCGTACTACACCTACGTGTGGTCGCTCGTCATCGCCAAGGATCTGGAGACGGAGTTCCAGAAGCACGGCTATCTGGACCCGGCGACGACGATGAAGTACCGCAAGACGGTGCTCGAGCCGGGAGGCTCCAAGCCCGCGGCCGATCTGGTGAAGGACTTCCTGGGCCGGCCCTACGGTTTCGAGGCCTACCGCACGTACCTCGACAAGAACTAGTCCAGCCCAACCCAACCCAACCCAACCCCAACCAAACCAAACCCAAACCCTCCCTCTCCCTCTGGGAGAGGGTCGGGGTGAGGGTACCCGTCCCCCGGGTCCCCCCGATGTGCATCGAGGAGTCGCATGCAAGCCACCCACACCCCTAGAATCAAGATTTGCTGTATCGCCAGCGTCGAGGAGGCGTGGGCGGCCATCCGAGCCGGGGCGTCCGCGCTGGGGCTGGTGTCCTCGATGCCGAGCGGACCCGGCGTCATTTCCGAATCACTCATCGCGGAGATCGCCGCGGCCGTGCCGCCGCCCATCGCCACCTTCCTGCTCACGTGCGGGCAGGACGTGGAGCACATCATCGCGCAGCAGCGCCGCTGCCGGACCAACACCGTGCAGATCTGCGACCGGCTCACGTCCGGGAGCTACGCGGATCTACGGGGTGCGATGCCGGGCGTGTCGCTCGTGCAGGTCATCCACGTCACCGGCGAGGAGTCCCTGGAGGAGGCGTGCTCCGTGGCACCGCACGTGGATGCGCTGTTGCTCGATTCGGGCAACCAGTCGCTGGCGGTGAAGGAGCTGGGCGGGACCGGGCGAGTCCACGACTGGAGCATCAGCCGGCGCATCCGCGAGCAGGTGCGCGTGCCCGTGTTCCTCGCGGGAGGATTGCGTCCGGAGAACGTGGGAGAAGCCATCCGCCAGGTGGGACCGTTCGGGCTCGACCTGTGCAGCAGCGTGCGGACCGGGGGCAATCTGGACGAGGAGAAGCTGGCGCGGTTCGTCGCCCAGGTGCGCGCCTGATGAATGCGTCCTGGTAAGCCACATCCCAGCGGGGTCGTGCTCATCGCATTGGGAGGTCTCGGGTTGGCGCTCTGGCTGGTCTCCAGGGTCATGCCATCAGTCAGCACAACCCACGAGCATCCCGCCAGCGAAGCGACGGCGTCCACCAGGAGCCCGAACGTCTCACCCGTCGATCATCCCTCTGGCAAGGCCGCTGATGCGGCCTCGTCACGAAGCCTGGTTTCGGTCACGCCACCAGCCGGTGCACGAGGAGAGACGATTCCCGCCAGCTTCGAGGTGGCCGCCACATCGACATCCACCGAAGCCACCATGAACCTGCTTCCACTGGGCCACGAGGAGATCGCGCGGGATGGACTTCCCGCCAATGCCTTGCGCTGCTCCCGGGATGGAGGAACCCTGAAGTGCGGAAGCTGCTGGACCGACAATGATTGCCCGCGGGGCCAGGGATGCGTGCCCAACCGGGAGAGGCGCCACTTCGAGTGCATGGCCTCCGAATGCGAGGAAGACGCGCACTGCTTTCCAGGCTCCGCCTGTCGAGCCATCTCGACCGGCACCTCCGAGCCGGCTCGACGAGCCCAGGAGTTGTCCTGCTGGCCACGAGTGCACGGATAGCCTCGACGGGCCGGGCTGTGTTCCAGATTGCCAGAAGCTCGGATGTCCCCAGGGACAGCAGTGCAAGCGCCTCAACACCGGCACGTATCAGTGCCTGACGAGCATCTCCGGCACCTGTCCTGAAACACCGTGTTCCGAGGGCGAGCGCTGCAACCAGGCGGTGTGGCGAGGTCGCGGGGCATTCTGGTGCGCCCGCCTCTGCGATCCGCTCCGCGCGGACAGTTGCCCCCAGGGATATGTCTGTGGGCACGGAGGGGGTGGCACCAGCACCTGCTTCCGCGCGTGCGACCACACGGACGTCGACTCCTGCGGCAAGGGCTGGATGTGTGCCACGGCCTCCGAGGACTTCACGCTATGGGGGTGTCAGCCGGCCCTGGACCTGTAGGCCCCTCAAACCGCACCGCCCCCGGTGGGCGTGGGGATGTGGGGTCCACCCGGGCCGGGACGCGCCCTCGCCCGCCACACCGCCGCCGTGTAGTCCACCACCGCCGCGAGCGCCGTCAGCCCCACCGCGATGACCAGCGGGCGCACCAGCACCGGCACCACCAGCACCGCCAGCAACGCTCCGAGTTGCAACGTCGTCACCACCTTGCCCAGCATCCGCGCCTGGAACTTCACCGGGCGGAACCGCGGCACGATGCGCGCCACCACGAACCCCAGGCCCGTCGCCACGTCGCGCACCACCAGGATGCCGAACTCCACCGGCGTCAGCCTTCCCTCCAGCACGAAGGCCAGCAGCGCCACCATCACGAAGCCCCGATCGGCGAGCGGGTCGATGAGCGCTCCCCAGTACGACTCCAGGTGCTTGTGACGGGCGATCCACCCGTCCAGGAAGTCCGTCAGCGCCGCGGCCACCACCAGCCCCACCCGGACCAGCGGCTCCTCCATCACGACGAAGACGGCGGCGAGGGGCAGGCGGGAAAGCGACAGCGCGTTGAGGAGCGTGAGGCTCGTGCGGCGGCGCATACCTTCCCAACCTAGGAACGCTTCCCACCCTTTGCATTCCGAGGGGCAATGGCCCGCCTGCTCCTTCGCCCCTCGTGTCAGTCCTCCTGCTCGCCCTTGGGCGCTCCGGACCGCCACGTCAATCCGAGCAGGACCTTGGCCACCCCGATGAAGATCGCCCCCGAGACCAGTCCCATTGCGGACAAGAGGAAGAGAAAGCCCTCCGAACGCTCGGTGGCCAGGAGACGGAAGACGAACCCCACCACCAGCAGGCCCGCCCCTCCCACCAGAAGGCCCGCCAGGGCCGCCAACCCGCGCCCCCATGCCGAGGCCTCCCCGGAGACGGCCGGAAGCGGAGAGAGCGCACGGGACTCGGCGAGCAGTTCCGGAGAGACCTCCAGCGCGTAGGGATAACCGAGCGCCAGGAGGGCCTCCACCGCCGCATGGGCCACCCGGTGCCCATTGCCGCCCGTGAAGGCCCGGACCCGCTTGTCCTCCAGGATCTCATGCAACAGGTCCGCCCGCGCGCGAGCGTCCTCTCCTGGCCTCAGGGGCAGCGCGAGTCCCCGCAGCAGCGCATCCACCTCGGGACGGGCCGCGTCCGGCGCCCGCGCCAGTTCCAGCAGCTCGCGCGGTGAGGGCACCTCTTCCAGGGAGGGCACCTCTTCCAGAGGAGAGGACTCGATGGGCTGTGCCGAAGACGAGTGGGAGCGGGAACGTTGCACGGTGGGCACCAGCCTAGCCTGCCGGGGCAGGAGGGCACACGGCGACGACGAATGCACGCCTGCCTGGGAACCCACCCCGCGCGGACGACTCCCCGCCCTCGAGATGTCCTCCGCGCGGACTCCAAGGGCAACGCACCTTCTCGCGGTGAGCACGGCCCCTCCCCATCCGCGAGGGGTTTCCCGGACGAGTCGGGTCTGTCTGGGCACGAACCGCCCTGGCATCACCGCTGCACACCCGGCGCTCGGAGGCACGAGCGAGACATGAAACAAGGTGTGCGTTGGGGTGGCAGGGTTGTAGCCGGATGGGCGGCGTGCATGCTGCTCACCCGGTGTGGCGAGGCGGTGAACGGGATGGAGGATGACCCGAGGTGTCGGGAGTCCTCGGGCCTGGAGGTGAGGGAGCTGGCCCTCGCGCCCGTGGCGGACTCGTATGTGGAGGAGGACCAGGGCCCCACGGTCCACGGTACCGAGCGGAAGCTGGTGGCGGACAATCTCTCGCGACGCTCTGCCTGGCTCCGCTTCGAGGTGCCCGAGCCACCGGGGCCAGTCCTGCGGGCCACGTTGCGCCTGTACGCGCTGGATGGGAGCACGGATGGGCCGAAGCTGTACCCGGCCACCACGGACTGGACCGAGGACAGTCTCTCGTGGACCAAGGCGCCCGAGCTGACGGGAGGCCCGCTGGGAGACGTGGGCCTCGTGCCGAACGGGAGCTGGGTGGAGTACGACGTGACGGCCGCCGTGGCGGGCTCCGGGCCCCAGGGATTCGCCCTCGTCACCGAGTCGCGCAACGGCGTGGACTTCGCCTCGAAGGAGCACGCACGACAGGAGTTGGCACCACGGCTCGTCCTGACGGTGGAGGCTCCAACTGGAATGGGTTGCGGTGCCAGAAGATAGCAGCGACCCGGGCGACGTGACTCGCGAGTGCCAGAAGCATCTGGGCGAGAACGGGATTTTGGAGTAACCCGCCCATGCGATGAGCACACGTCGAGTCACATCTCCCTACTTCATCGTCTGCATCCTGCTTCTGGTTGGAGCACCAGCCTGGGCGAATTCACTCGAGAAAGTGTTGTGCCAGACCAGCCCCCAGCCAGTTGCGCGGATGGTCGGTTCCGAGAAGTTCTGCCGCTCATTCGCCAGAGCATTGGCTCAACTCCCGGAAGAAGCGGCTCACGAAGTCGGCGCGATGCTCACCCCCGAAAACCTCACGGTCATGGCGAGCATGACCGCGGCGTGGCTCGGCACCCAAGGCATCCCGATTGTAGGCCAGGCAGTCGATGCCACTCTGATCGCACTGGGAGTCACCCTACTGGCTCTTCAAGCAGCAACGCTCTCCGATTCACTCTGGTCCTATGTGAATCGTGTATCGACAGCACGAAGTGAAGCCGACCTCGATATGGCCGCGGCCCATCTCGCGAAGGCCATCGCGATGGTCGGTATCAATGTGGTCGTCTTCATCCTGACGAAGAAGGCCGTGGGAAAGGCAGGTCCAGGCTCAACCGCATCCGTTCAACTCCAGACCGCCGAGGGTATACAGGTAACCACCTCGGTCGCGCGAGCTGCTTCGCGGGCGGTGCCAGCGCCCGCCGTGGCGGCAGTGGGCATGCTCTCGAACGCGGACCATGCGCCTCATGGGAATGAGGCTTCCAAGAGAGCCGATCCCAAGGCATTCGAAGAGTGGACGAACCAGGCCGAACGAAGGCCCACTCGCTCCTCGCCCGAGGCCTACCGCTACCAGAAAGAGCAAGCAGGCCCCGAGGAGTTTCTGCTCGAGGGGGGTGGCGAGCATGTCTGGACAGATGGCGTGCGCAAGAGCGACGCAACCCTGATGGAAGCCAAGCACGTCGAAACTCCCGAGCGAAGCCCCTTCATTCCCGGCTCGAAGTGCAATGAGCGGATCCGACTCCTGGTCAAGGAAGAGCTCACGGACGAGTTCCGCCGCTACGCCGCGGTCATCAAGGATCCAAACACGCCCGCCGTTGCTCTCGAAGTCATCACGAACGACGCCAGGGCAGTCCCTTTGTTCCAATCACTGCTCGACCTGTTCGGCATTCCAGGCCGAGTCGTCGTCAGAGGGCGAGGATTCCCTTGAACTACTTCATCGTCACGCAGACGGACGGAGTCATCCAGATCACGAGCTTCGCTCAGCGGCTCACGTCGAGATGGCCCCAGACCCATCTCGAGGAAATCAGCAACCCGGCGAGCAGTCACGCACTGGAGTTCCGCATCCCCATGACCCACTCCCGCGTGGATGGTTCGATCAACCGCGCCGGGAGCGCACTGGTCTTCATCGGCGATCTCCGCGACTGCGCCGAGCTGGCCCTCTGGTGCCGCTCCACCCTCCCCGCGCATGAGCCACTGACCCTCTGTGACGAAGGCATGAGCGGTAGCATCGAGCTCGAACAGGAGACGACGCTCGCGGAAATCTACGCTGCCTTCCGTTACCAACCTCCACGATCCTGAGCACCCCTTGACGCAGGGGGTGTTCCACCATCCCACCCTCCAGAAGCCCGTCCTGTGCGCGGCGTGATGGATGGACCCCCGTTCCCGGGCCGGGAGCGCTCGTCGCGGTTTACAGCCCGGCCCGGGTTGAAGTAGGGGGCGGACATGCCCATCCTCGCTCTCGTCCGACACGGTCAGTCCCTCTGGAATCATGAGAACCGCTTCACCGGCTTCGTGGACGTGCCCCTGACGGAACAGGGCCGCGCCGAGGCCCGGCAGGCCGCCAAGTCCCTCGGTGGCCTCAAGTTCGACGTCGCCTATACCTCCGCCCTCACGCGCGCCCAGGAGACGCTGGCCATCATCCTCGAGTCGCTCGGCCAGCGCATCCCCGTCATCCGCGACGCCGCCCTCAACGAGCGCCACTACGGTGACCTCCAGGGCCTCAACAAGGAGGACGCGGCCAAGCGCTGGGGCGACCACCAGGTGAAGCTGTGGCGCCGCTCCTTCGACGTGCCGCCCCCCAATGGCGAGTCGCTCGAGATGACCGCCAAGCGCGTGCTGCCCTTCTACGACCGCGCCATCAGCGGCGACCTGCGCCAGGGCAAGAACGTGCTCGTGGTGGCCCACGGCAACTCCAACCGCTCCCTGGTGATGAAGCTCGACAAGCTCACCGGCGAGCAGGTGGTGGGCCTGGAGCTGGCCACCGGCGTGCCGCTCGTCTACGAGCTGTCCACCGAGTGCGAGGTCATCAACAAGCGCAACACCACGCCGTAATCCGCGCCCGAATCCAACGGGTTCGAATCCCGTCGGGGACAACCTGGGAAGCCCAGCAATCTCACGGGGTTGCTGGGCTTTTCCTTTGCCCCCGGTTCCTCATGTACCGCATGGTCATCTCGGTGGTCGCGTGGCCCATGAGCTCCTGGATGACCTTGAGCGGAACGCCCCTCATGGCGAGGTGGCTGCCGTAGGTGTGCCGCGGGTCGTGCCAGGTGATGCACCCCTGCTCGCGCGTGATGCCCGCTCGGCTCAGTGCCCGCTCCAGGCGGTGTTGAACGGACCCGCATTGACCCACGGCGCACCACTTGCTTGAAAGGACGTGCCCATGCGTCTGCGCGCTTGCTTCGCACTTCTGCTCTTTCTCTCCTCCTGCGCGACGTCAGCACCGAGCCCCCGAGAGCCAGCGGCCCGAGACCCGAGGCTCGCCAACCTCCAGCGAGCGGCGACGCGGCCCTGGACGGACGGGGGGCGGTGCGCCGTCCGCGAAGCTTCCGAGCCCTGGCCCGTGCTGGTGGAGCGGTGCTTTCATGCCCTCGACCATGACCGGATCGAGTTTCACGACCCCACGGGACGATGCTCGATTGCCTCTGCGGGTGCCGCTGCCATGGGGCTCGGCGTCTGCGTCCTGGCGGCCCCGGAGCTCGTCGTGGGCGCGGTAGTTGTGGCGGGCGTTGTCGTGGTGGGCTTCGCCATCAAAAAGGCCCTGGATGCGTATGAGCTGAGATGGGGCGATCCCGAGAAAGTGAGGCCCGCTCCTGAAACGCGCCCCGTGCCAGACGTGAAGCCCGTGCCCGAAGCAAAGCCCGCGCCGCGGGAGCCCTCGCCGGAAAAAAGGCCCAAGCCGGAGCCAAAAGGGCCGGATTTCCCTCCTCTGGAACCACCCGAAATCACGGAGCGAGATCGCCCCAGGTGCGAGCCCATCCCGGAACCGCACGCGGGCAAGGATGACGCGCACAACAAGTGCGCCGATCAGTTTCCGCCTAACCGTTATCCCGGAATGGATGTGCTCGTGGGCGGTGTGAGCTTCGATGCACTGCAAGTCGGCGTGCGTGTGCCGTGGGAAATCAAGACCCATCAATTTGACACGTACCCTGATTTCATCCAAGAACGCGAGATTGCAAAGGAAATGAAGCAATTGCGCAAGCAGCGCGACGCTGCGCGAGACTGCGGATATGGCTTCGTCGTTGGGGTTAGCACCGAAGAACACAAAGAAGCGCTGGAGTTCCAGGCGCCTGAACTCAAGATCGTCGCAACGGGGTGCAAACGATGACTGCGCGAAAGAAACTCGGCATTATCGTTTATGCTCCTGCACTGCTAGGCAACGACCAGCGCACGCTCGCGATTGTCCAGGGGATGGAACGGGCGCTCCCCGGTCTGCGCATGGAGTGGGAGGTTTCCGAAGATGGGCGCCTCATCGCATTGCCGCAGCGCGACACATGGCTCATCGAGGGGATCAAGGACGGGGCATTCCCTCTTGTGTGCAACGGCGATGAGACCTTCCCCGTGACGGTTTATGGGTTACAAACATCCGCCCGCCACGCCCCGGGCGGTCAGCCGCTGCTCGATGTCCACGCAAAGCTGCCGCTGGATGCCGTTGGCCTCGCAGCGGCGGCGGATGTGCTTGAAGCCATGGCAGAGGGCGCGCGTGCGCTGTGGGGGCATGCGACACCGTTCAGCGCGGGGGTGGAGATCGCACGGCAAACAATCGATCCGGTGCATAAGCCGGGGGTTCCTCCCCGGGGGCTGCCCGCCCTCAAGCTCTTTGAGCACATTCGTTCGCCTGAGATTCCGGCTCGCCTCGGATGGCTGAACTACTGGTCGGATGCTGCCGCACGGGCCATCGGCTTTCCGGACCCGGCCCGCGACGCGGACCTGCTCTCGCGGGCGCGGCGCACTGCGACCGGCGGGTGGGTTGTCCGGCTCACCGATGCACCGCTCGACCTGGACAACCCTGCCCACCTGGACGCGCTTAAACGGGCCTACGAGCGCTTCCCAGAGATCGGAGGGCGATTAGTCCCTTGAGAAGGGACACACAGACCGAGGCCGGAAGCCGCTGATTCGTCAGGGGTTTCCGGCCTTGGTGTTTTCGGGCCCCGGCGCGTCTCCAGAATGTCTCCACGCCGGAGACTCACCGATAGGTCGAGCTTCTTCACATGCGGAGTCTCAGTGCACGGAGGACCTGATGGATGGCTATGCCCTCGGCCCACTCCGCCCCATCTGGGTTGCCGCGGGCATGGAGCGCCACGGGCGCCCTCGTCTCGAGCTCCAGCCAGAGGGCTCCCGAGTCCGCCGCGTCCGAGAGCTCATAGTCCTCGGGAAAGCCCTGGGGGCACTCCAGCCGCACGCGGTCGCCGTTGACCTCCGTCACCACCCCCTCGGTGACTCCCGTGGCGAGCCCGGACTTGACCACCCGCATTCCCACCTGCGCCACCAGCGGCGGCCCGGGCCGTCCAAGCCCCAGGATGCGCGGGCTCGTCTGGATGTTGACCGCGACCCTGGCCGCCGCACAATCCAGTCTCGCGTCCGCCCGTGACAGCTCCACGAAGGCGACCTCGGAGCTCGGACCCTGATGGGAGGGCTGGAAGATGGGCTCGTCCTGGACTCCTGGCTCCCCCATCAGCCGCACGAGCACGTGATAGCTGCTCACGATGAACTGCTGGGACGGGTCGCTCTCGTCCACCGCCACGAAGCCCAGCGTACCCGGGTGCTTGACCTGGGGATTCACCACCGCCGTCCCGCCCCGCAGGGGGCGGAAGGCACCTCGATGATTGTGGATGGTCGGCATCGTTCACTGCCACATGGGTGACGGGGAGGCCTCGAGCGCCTGCTCCTGCTCCTGCTCCAGTTCGGGCATGAAATCGAACCCCACGCGCTCCTCGATCCAGTCGATGGATTGGATGGTCTGGGACAAGTCCCACGGCTTGTCGTAGCGCCTGTGCTCCTGGACGAAGGCAATGGCCTCCCACTGCCCGCTGGCATTCTGGGCGACGACGATCTTGAAGAGGTGGGTGGGGACGGGCAGCGCGTTCGCGCCGATCCGGAACACCTCGATGAAGCCATCCGCCGTTTCGGGAGCCTCCTCCGCGGGGTCGTAGAACATCGGCCCGGTGATGATGAAGGCCTTGCCCCGGACATGTGCCCAGTCACGGGCCTGGTCCTCGAGCGCGGCCCAGATCTCCCCGTTGTGCACCTGTAGCTGGGGGACCATGTTCGAGAGGTAGAAGGTCTCCAGCTTGCGCTGGTGGTCCACGGTCTGGTTGCCGGCGGGAGCCATGTGCCCACGGCTGTAGCCGGAGCCTTTGTAATCAGGGAGCTCCGCACGCTCGCCCTTGGGGAGCTCCGGCTCCGGCTTGAAAGCCGACTGCCCGGGTCGCGGCAGGTTCCCGTCCAGTTGGGCCCGCTCCACCCCCTCGCAGACCCAGAGGGGAATCTTGTCGCTTCCGCTGTGCTGGAGGACATAGCCCTCACGAAGGACGTACCTCGTGGGCCCGTGCTCCCAGGCCTTCAGGGCCCGAGGGAGTCCGAAGGGGCAGTTGGACTCGAGCCGCCGCTCCTGCTCCTGGGTGAAACCGGCCTCGGCCCGCCCGAACTTCGTGAACTGCGCCCGGCGGTTCTCGATGATGAACTCATCATCGTAGTCCGCTGCCTGCTCCTGGCTCTGCTCCTCCGGCGGTGGGGCACCCAGGGGAGGCTCCTGCCGGAGCGTGGGTTGCCGTGCCGCGCAGGCCGTCAGCAGCAATGCGAGACATGTGAGGACGCGGAGGCGATGAGGATTGTGAGACATGACCCTCTCCTGGGTATGTGGCTACGGACGAGGGTGCGCGGATTTCCGCTGCCCGGAAGAAGGAGTCGAGCGGTGGCGGATGTGACCGAGGCTGCGCCGGGCCGGTGCGGAGGCGGTGCAACTCCCAGGAGGCACACGTCTGCTCGGGCCCCCCTCCTCCACACGGGTTCGACTCCCGTCGGGGATACAAAAACCGAGGCCGGAAGCCGCTGAGCGCTCAGGGGCTTCCGGCCTTGGTGTTTTCGGGCCGCTTCTCGTTACGGATTCACCTGGGGGATGCCCAGGGCGTTGCGCCAGTAGTCGGTGACGAAGAGCTGCTTGGGATCCATCTGGGCGCGCAGCTCCAGGAATTGCTTCCACATGGGGTAGCGCTGCGCCAGGTACCCGGCTCCCATGTCCCCCTCCGGCATGTACTTGGCCCAGTGCGGGCGGAAGTCGTACTTCCGCAGCAGTTCCCAGTACTGCTGGTAGAAGGCCTCGAGCTCATCCTCGCTTCGGTAGATGTCGTGGAACCAGAACACATCCACGCGGATCACGTCCTGCTTGTAGGCGGGGCTCAGCCAGAGGTCATTGGCCTTGGCCGCGTAGATCTCGCAGGAATAGGAGCCCGTGGCCTTGAACCCGCCCTTTTCATAGAAGTCACGCAGATCGTTCATCAGCTCCTGCGTCTTCTCGAGGGGGATCCACAGCTCGGTGAACTCGGTGGGCATCAGGAAGTCGGAGACATCATTGTCCATCGGCAGACTGCCGTACCAGTTGTCCCAGAACCGCTGCGTGCCCACCGGCTCCTGGGACGCCGCCTCGCTCCCAGCCTGGAGGCCCTGCAGGGCTTCGCTCGGGGCATGGAGGTGGTAGTAGCGAGGCAGCTTCAGGCCCCGCTCGCTCAGAGCGGACTCCAGCTTGGAAAGCTGCTCGTTCATGCCCGGCATCCTGGCCAGCACATCATTCCAGAGATCGATCGGGGTCGACGTGACGCGGGTCGAGCCCGTCTGGGACGCGGCCTCCAGGTCGAGCAGCCGGAGGACCGGACCTCCAGCCGCGCGCCGTCCCGCGGAGCCCTGCGCGGCCGCCCCCTGCATGGGATTGCTCCCCGTATTCCTCCCGAGCTCGATGACGCGAACCTCGTCCGAGAACAGGCTCCCGAAGGGGCAAGGGGGAGGAGGCACGGGCTCCGAGGTCACCACGTCCCTCTTGAAGACGGGAGCGAAGAGATTGATCACGAAGGGGAGGATTTGCGTCTCGTAGGTCGCCTCGATGAGGGCCTCGAGCAGGTCGCGCAGAGGAGTTTCCGCCGGGATCCACTCCTCGAACAGCGTGCGCCAGCCAGCGGACAACTGGTAGAACAAGGACGCGGCCACCTGTGCCGGAATCTGGCTCCCGAGGATGACCGGGAACTCCGTGTACGGCTTGGGTTTGAAGCTCTCGGGGGTCCCCGTAAGGCCGTCGTAATCCTCGGACTTCATGCGCTGGGCCTTCCAGACCACCATGCGCTCGGCGCCCTTCTGCGGCCACCACAGCAGACGGGTGTACTCCGTCTGGCGCAGGAACTGCTCCAGCGAGGGCTTGTCGGTCGTGCCCGGCCCGAAGAAGTCGATGGGGCAGTCGACGTCATCCAGGGCGTAGCACGTCTCGTCCCCGATGATGTTGAAGCGCTCGCTGGGCTTGAAGGTGAGGGTGGAGAAGATGCCCATGAGCCCCATGGAGACGAGCACGGCCTCGAACTCCGGGTCCTTCCCCTGTCTGTACGCGTGCACCGTCCCCTGCCCATCCACGAGGCTGATGGCGACGATGCTATCCGTATAGGCGTACTGCACCGAACCACCCGAACACCCCATGGTGGTGAATCCCCCCACGGCCTGGTGGGTGATACCTCCCATGTCCGGCGCGGCCAGCCCCTTCTGCTCCAGCTGGTAGAAGAGCGTGTTCTCCCATGGCGCGGGGGCATTGCGACCCAGGAAGCATCCGGCCTGGACCGTGACCGTCCCGTCATCGTTGAAGGTGACCGCCCTGTACTGATCCAGGGAGATGTTGATGGCCCCCTGCGCCGTGGACAGGATGGACTTCACCACGGAGTGGCCTGAACCGATCACCCGGAACTGCAGGTCGTGCGCGGAGGCATACTGGACGAGTTGAACGATCTCCGCCTCGCTCTGCGGATGAAAGATGCACGTCAGCGAATCGTACTGGATGGAAGGGAACTGGGACGAAAGGTCTCTTGCCTCGGTCATATCTGCCTCCGCATTCCGTTCTTCAGCCAAGGGAGCTGAGCGGAGGGAGGGGTTGCACGGGCCAGGCCAGGGTGGAGCCTCGTGCAACCCCGCGAGAGGAGGCGTCTCGGGGCTCTGGACCGGAGGGAAGCGCCCGTGCTGGCGTGCCGGCTGACATGTCAGCCCGGGGCGTTGACACGTCAGCGCGGCGTCGCGGCCGGCCAGTCCCCGGCGTCAGACGAAGTAGGCGCGGCGCAGCACTTCCTCGGGCAGGTGGTGCAGGTCGAAGCCGTTCAGCTTGCTCATCTCATGCTCGTTCAACCCGAGCGCCTTGTACTCCGGCGTGGTGCCGGACACGCCCCGCAGCACTCCCGACGCCATGCTCCGCGCGGCCGACAGACCCAGCGGCCCCACCGCCATGCGGTTGAAGGCCACGTGACCCACCTCGTCCACGAGGATTTCGATCAGCCGCTGCTCCATGGACTCCCGCACCGCCGGCTGCTCCCTGAAGATCTCCCCCACCCGGTGCAGCATCCACTGGAAGATGAAGACACCGGAGATCTCCGAGGCCAGCAGGATGGGATGGAAGAAGAGGCCCGGCGCGTAGGCCAGCGAGCCGATGAGCAGCCGCAACTGAAGGTTCGGCCGCCACGCCCCCTCCACCTTCACGCCGAAGTGCTGCGTGGCGCCGATGAGGATGCGCGTGTGGTACGTCTCCTCGAAGCCCAGCAGCCGCTCCACCTGGTGGAAGAGCTTCGTCCCATCCTGGCGCTTCTGGCGCACGCGGTTGACCACCTCCACGCCGTAGGCCTCGCCCGCGTTCGCCTTCACGAACGTCAGCAGCGCCACCTCCGGCAGGGACAGGTTCCTCACCTCGTCGAAGCTCGCGTAGGCCCGGTTGAAGGCCTCGCCATCCACCTTCCCCTTGAACTCACTCTTCCAACTGGCGGCCTCGCGCAGCCACTCCTCCCTCAGCGAGAAGCCCCGGGTGAAGTCCATGTCGCCGTTGCGGCGCTCGAGGAACTTCCGGTAGGCCTGCAGCAGATCCTCTCGCGCGGACTCGGGGATGGGGGAATAGAAGCTGGGGCGCAAGGACGTGGAAACCAGTGCGTCGGCCATGATGGACCTCGGTGGGGGTTTACCGCATGGTGGACAGCGACTTACCGAATGGTAAGCCCGCATCTTCCATCCGGCCCGAGCATCCAGGCAACCCCCCACATCCTCCCTGGGTTCACGGGTGACGGAGATTCCTAGAGCCACGTGGTCCACCGAACAGGAGCCGGGCCAGAGCGTAGACCCCGCTCGCGTACAGGAGGATGATGAGCACGCAGACCGGGCCGCTGGGCGCGACGACCCATTCGCCGGAGGTCAGACCGAGCGGGCGCAGCAGGGGATTCCACACCAGCAGGAGCAGCAGCGCGGGCGCCGCCAGCACGCTCAGTCCCTGCTCCAGCCAGGGTGGCAGACCCAGGGAAAAGGACCACACCGCCCCGAGGCTGAGAGCGAAATAGGCCACGGTGATGCCCGCGGCCCAGACGGGAAGGGTTCGGCGGTTCATGGGCCGCGACACTAATCGAGCGGTCACCTTGGCGAAGAAGAGTTTCCGGGCCGAGGCTCCTGGTGCTCAGCGCACGAACCCGGCGACGTGGGTGTCGAACTGGGTGATGGCGTTGGAGCTATTGAACTGCCGCACCCAGGCTTCCGCTTCCGGGCTCAGCTTGCCGTACACCCGCATGTGAGCGAGCTTGATGGTGCGGGCGAACTGTTGGAACTCGTCCCACCCCGAGATCATCTGGATGTGCTGCATGACCCTTCGGCGGTCGGAGAAGATCAGGACGACGCCCACCTCGGTGGAGCCCGGCCTGGCATGGAGTTGCAACATCACCAGCTCCTGGATTCCCTCGGCTTCCAGGCGTCGCGCCATCGCCTGAGCGGCCGCCTCGAATTCCTCGAACGGGCGGGTCAGCTCCAGCACTTCGGCGAGGGTGACGTAGTCGCTGGCGGGTGGTCTCATCTCGGTCTCCTCGAGCCACGAGTAGAGGATTCGCCGGGCCAGGGAAATGCGACGCCAGGACACCTCTCCGCGTACTAGTGGATGGCCGCCGAGGGGGTGCCCTGAAACGACAGCCCGCTTGGGACACGCCTGCCCTGGGAAGCATCGCCCACACGGCAATCAACCCCGCCCCGGGTCGCATCGCCGGGGAGCGGGTGCCCCGGTACCTTGCGCCCTCCCCGTGTCGTCGCTGAGAGCAAGGACCCCGTATGCCGAAAGCCACCGCCGCCATCTCGTCCCGAGGTGCGTCCCCCCACTGGAGCTTCGCACTGCTCGCGCTGCTCTCCCTGCTCGCCGGGTGCAAGGACAACCCGCCTCCCGCGAGTGCCGCGACCCCGGAGCCCTCGCCCCTGCCCGTGCGGCAGATCGTCGACACCCCTTTCAAGAAGGCGCCACGCCCCATCATCGGAGCGCTCCGCGAGCCGCTCGACAAGCTGCCGCAGATCGAGAACTTCGAGCTCGTCGGCCACAACCCCCTGCCCAATCCCGGAGATACCCGGCCCCGAGGCCGCAACGGCCCCACCGGCGTTTCCGGCAACTGTCTTTATGTCGGCAGCCGCATCGGGCGCCGGCCGGGAACGGGCCCGGACTTCGGCACCCCCGCGCTGCCTCCGGAAATCCTCATCGTGGACATCCAGGACCCGAGCAAGCCCGAGGTGGTGGGGGCCCTGCCCACCATCCTCAACTCCACCTCCCGCGAGCTCCGGACCATCCCCGACCTGAACACCCTCATCGTCATGAACTTCCGGGACACGGGGCCCGACAGCGGCGCGGTGAACAACTACCAGATCTATGACACCACCGACTGCCGCAACCCGGTCCTCAAGCAGACGATCTCCCTGGGTGTCGATCGGCCGCATGAGTTCTTCCTGTGGCGGGACCCGCGCGACCCGGGGCGCTTCCTGCTCTTCTCCTCCATCCACCTGGGTGATGTGAGGGAGCCCTCGCTCCGGGTGTTCGAGCTCCGCGACCCGCCCAACGGCCCCATCAGCCCCAACCCGGTGGCGACCTTCACGCTCAGCCCGGCGGTGCCTCGCACGGAACCCATCGACCCGGGCGCCTACCGGGAGGACCACTTCGTCTTCAATTCGGAGCGGCCCGCCACGCAGCGCAACAACGTCCATTCCATGTCCGTGACCAAGGACGGGACGCGGACGTACGTGGCCAGCATCCACGCGGGCTACTACATCCTGGACAGCTCGCGCCTGACACAGGGCCTGCCGTGCACGCCCAACACCGTCACCGTCGACGCGACGAGCAACACGGACCCCAACCTCTGTCTGCGCAAGCTCAACCCGGATCCTGGCAACCGGGTGGACGTCACGCCCCCCTATGGGTGGACCGAGCACTCCGTGTACCCCGTTCCGGGTCGGCCCTACCTGCTCATCTCCGGCGAGCGCAACGGCGTGGACACCTGCCCCTGGAGCTGGGGCACCATCCTGGACATCTCGGTCGAGCGCTTCCCGCAGGTGGTCTCGCGCTACCTGGTTCCCGAGAATCTGGAGGCCAACTGCTTCCCCGGCGGCCCGGGAGACCCGGCGCTCCAGCGCGAGTTCTCCCCGCACCAGCAGCTCGTCTTTCCCAACTTGTTCTTCATCTCCTGGTACTCGGCGGGCCTGCGCGCCTGGGACATCTCCAACCCGGTGCTTCCCATGGAGGTGGGCGTCTTCGTGCCCAGACCCGCCACGGACGTCGTGGAGCCGTTCCGCAACAGCCCGGACGTATGGGTATGGCCCCACCCCTTCCTCTACAACGGCCTCGTCTACATCGCCGATGAGAACAGCGGGCTCTACATCCTGCGCTACAAGGGCGCCCGCGCCGAGGAGCTGCCGCAGCAGGGGCTGGTGATCAGCAACACCAACTTCTAAAAAGAATCGGGAAGGAGCCGCCCCCCAGCGGCCCCTTCCCGACGTGCTTCCCCCGTACCACCCCCGAAGACCGCCCTACCCCTACTGCCCCCTGTACCGCTCAACCCCGACCGACCCGCCGCCCCCACCCCTCACGCCCGTCCTACCCCGTCACCTTCACGAGCAGGGGATAGAGCATCTCGTGTGCCAGCGGAGGCCCTCCGGCGGGGCTCGTCATTTCAAGGGTTTATCGAGCCACTGAGGGCAGCATCGGCCTGGAGGACGGTAAAACGTACGCCTTCAGGGCCTACATCTCCGGGAGAGCTCGGCTTCTTCAAACGCGGCCCCTCGTGGAGTAGCCAGGGGCGCTGGCGAGAAGTCCGGCTTGTGGACGACGCCATAGATGCCGCTCGAACCATCCTGCCTGCGAATGGCGTCCTCGCGCACCGTCATCCACCGGTTCCGGTAGACCTCCATCGAAGAAACCGTCTCGATGGTCATGTGTCACCACAGCAGCGCGAGCAGCCCCGCGATTCCCATGAAGAGGAAGTAGAGCGACTCGCCCGCGATGAGCCCTCCGCCCACCAGCGACGTGGTGCTCATGTCCTCGGGCAGCACCTCGCCCTCGCCGGGTGAGCCCGCCGCGTGCGGTGCCGGCTTGCGCCCGAGCGTGTTCCACAGCGAGGAGATGATGCCTCCGACGGCGAACCACACCACCACCGGCAGGTTCACGAAGCCGCCGAGGGACGCGGCATAGGGGCTCGACAACAGCACCGAGTCCATCGTCCACCCCACCGCGAAGCCCGCCCGCGAGCCCTTCACGAAGCGCTGATAGCCCTCATGGCGCTTGAGCAGCTTTCGCGTCACCTCGATGGTGAAGCCAAGCCCCAACCCCAGCAGCAGCGCCTTCACCGTGTAATCCGACAGCGAGCCCAGGCCGCGGATGGCTCCCACGAGCTTGTACGTCATCGCCGAGCCCCACTGGCCCACCTGGGCGTTCGGGCTGTCCAGCTGGTTGATGGCCAGCACCGGATAGGCGCTCATGAAGACGCGCGCCAGCCCCACGCACAGCACCGCGCCCATCACGATTCCCACCACCTGATAGCGGAACTGGATGACGCGGTCGGTCCCCAGGCGCCAGCCCGTGGAGCGATCCTGCTGCATGTCGCTGCCCACCGAGGTGGAGATGAGCAGGATGCTCGCGGCCATCATCCCCACCATCGGGTTCCTCAGCCCCAGGAGCGACATCAGCAGCACCGAGATGACGAAGGCGCTCGAGATGGGATTCTGGTCGCTGATGCCGTAGGCGATGCCGTTGATGAGCACGAAGAGCAGCGACAACGCCAGACCGAAGACGACGAAGCCCAGGGGCTGCTCCAGCAACCGCGTGGCCACCAGCACCACCGCCACACCCCAGAAGACCACCCAGGCCAGCAGCCTCGGCAGGTTCACCTGCTTCCAGGCCGGCACCTCGCCCTCCTGGACCCGGGCCCGGTTGCGCACCCGCTCCACCGCCTGCACCGCCAGCACCGACAGGTCCACCACCGCCGCGCCGCAGATCATCGCCAGGGCGATGAGGAAGCCCACCTTGCGGAACGGATCCTCCTTCCCCAGCCAGCCGATCTCCCGCAGGTGGGGGACGAAAGCCGCGCCGATGAGCCCGCCGATGAGGGCCGGCACGGTGATGCGGCTGCCCACCACCATGCCCGCGCCCACGGTGGAGGCGCTCATGCCGGCGGCGCCCAGGGCGGCCACATGCTCGGAGAGCCACGCCGCCAGCGAGCCCAGGCCGGTGCCCCCTCCCAGCTTGGCGATGGAGACCTTCAGCAGGCGCTTGTCGGTGAGCGCCCGGAGGATGTTGGCCACCGCGTAGCCGGAGGGATAGTCGAGTTGCAGCCGATCCACGAGCAGCGGCGTGTAGAGCATGCCCACGCCCACGCCGAACATGCCCACGCAGCCCACGAAGAGCATCAGGTGCCATGCGGGCGGCTGCGGCATGCCCAGCCACACCATGGCCTGGATGAGCACGGCCATGGCGCACATCGAGGCCACCGAGGCGGCCATCGTCTGCATGTAGTTGGCGCCGTGCTTGCCGTCCGGGCCGTAGCCGTAGGTGACGGCGCTGCCGAGGATGCCAGCCAGCACCTGCCCGCCCACGAAGATGCCCAGGCTGAAGTTCATGTACGAGGCGGCGATGCCCCCCAGCGGCCCGAGGATGAAGATGGCCACCGCGCTCAGCAGCAGGTGGAACTTCCACGAGCCCGGCTCCGGCAGCCAGCCGAAGCGCGGAGCACCGCCCTCCGGGGTGGCACTGGCGGATGACGCGGCGGAGGAAGACGACGGGAGCGGTGGGACGGACTGGGCCATGGAGCGGGCACTCTACTGGCGTTTGGACTTGTCGTAATCGTCCACCCTCTTCCTCCAACACCTTCTTGATGAGCACGGGCTTGGTGACCCCGGCCGCGCCCAGCAGGCGCGCGCGCCAGGTCTCGGCCATGCCACCACGGCCCAGCTTCGATGCCAGCTCGTACCGCCCGAATCGCTCTCGAGGAGGTTGCGCCATCGCGGCGCATGCCAACCCAGGCTCCTTTCGGACGACCGCCTTGCAGGGCTACGGCTGGCAGATGCCCGGACAGGTCGAGCTGCGATCCGGATTGCACGTGTCCGAGGTGTCATCGACGCACCGGAGGTTCTGGGTCACGCAGGCCCCGTAGGCGAATCCGCCACAGCATTGGACGTAGCCCGCCGGTATCTCGCAGGGCGAGGCGAACTGCTGGCAATCGGTCCCCGCGGTCGGACGCGCGTACACGACCTTCGCGTCACAGTTCTGGCCCGCGTCCGGCGGGTCGTTGTCATTCGAATTGCTGGAGGAACCGCACGCGAGCAGCGCACAGCTCGCGAACATCGAACACAGACGCAGGATGGATTTCATGGTTCGTCTCAGATGCGGGTGAAGGACCAGCTCACCGCGTGGCCGTTGGAATAGGGCATGACGCCGTGGAACGCCCGGGGGTCATCATCGAACACCAGCGGCAGGAAGTGGCGATCTCCGTCCCAGAGCGGAAGGGTCATGATGTCCTTCACCGGGACCCAGGACAGGGTGCCCTCCACGTTGCGCTCGAAGGGGGTGCCCTCGAAGCGGTCGATGAGGAAGATGAAGCCGAGCCAGTCCTCGCCCTTGGGGCCGAAGCCCGGCCAGTTGATGGTGCCGCGCAGCCGCAGCTGTGTGCACTCGATGCCCGCCTCCTCGCGAATCTCGCGGCGCATGCAGGAGACCACGTCCTCGCCCGGCTCCATCTTCCCGCCGAGTCCGTTGTACTTGCCGAGGTGCGCGTCGTTCGCTCGCGCGTTGCGGTGGATGAGCAGCACCTTCGTCCCGTCCGGGGACATCACGTAGCCGAGGGTGCCAAGGATGGGAGTGTAGGGCATGGGCAAGGCTCTTATCGCTCAGGGCCCGGCTCGCAAGAAGTTGGAAGGTAGGCTGCTGGCACTCCACCTGCACGGCCTCCGTGGCATGTCTCCTCGAAGCCACGGTCGTCTCTCACGGCTCCAGAGGTGGGGCCTCGTCGCCCTGCTCCTCCCTCCCCTCTTGCTGCTAGGGAGCGTGGAGGCCGCGTACCACTACGGGCTGTCGCGTGTGGGCGAGCTGCCACGGACTCCACGGCCCCGGACGGACTTCGCCCACCAGGTGCTCTGGCTCGTCGAGGAGGAGGGCCAGCCTCTCCAGGTCGAACCCCTCTGGCCCTGGACGCTCGTGAACAACCTGGCACGAGGACAGCACTCCACCGGAGAGGACCTCGCCTGGCTGACGGCACGCCGGTGGTTGGCGTCCCGACCCGGGCGCGAGGGCGAGCGGCACCTGCACCGGAGCTTCCAGGCACTCGCCCTCACCATCTGGATTTCACGCCACTGGACCGCAGAGGAGTTGTTGACCGCCTACGCCGAAGGCGCCTCGTTCGGACGAGACAGCATCGGTCTCGATGCCGCCGCGCGAAGGTACTTCGGCCGGGAGCTCGAGCGGCTCGCGCTCCATGAGGTCGCGCTCCTGGCGGGATTGCCACAATCGCCGAGCCGATATGACCCGCTCCTCCGGCCAGAGGCCGCGCTCCGACGAAGGGACTTCGTGCTCGCGCGACTCCAGTCCGCGGGACTCATTTCCGAGGCCCGGCGCGAGGAAGCTCGAAAACAGCCACTGCTGCCCCCGCGCGGGTCCGTGCATTGACACCGCCACCCCGTTCCACCGATTGCGGCGGCGGGGCCGCCACGGGTGACCTTGCACCCCGCCAGGCTCAATCGGCGTTCATGCGAAGATTCCGGGGGTCCAGCAACGTGATGACCCCGCCTTCGTAGGACAGCAGCCCCTCACGCACGTAGAAGCGCAACCACCGGTTGGTGCTCTCGCGGGTCAGTCCGCACAGGTTGGCGAGCTCGCCCTGGGTGAGGCGGGAGGCGATGGCCACCCCCTCCCCCTCGGACCCGGACTGCCCCTGGGTCTGGGCGAGATCCAACAGGACGCGCGCCAGCCGGGCCCGTGCATCCAGGAAGTTGGCGTCGTGCACCACCCGGGTGACCCGCCGCACCATCCGGCTCAGCTCCGCGAGCAGGGAGGGCACCACCTGGGGTCTCTCCTCCAGGAAGCGCTGGAACTCGTCCCGGCGCAGCGCCAGCAGCGAGGTCTCCTCGCGAGCCACCGCGTCCGTCGAGCGCGGCTCGCTGTCCAGCAGCGCCAGCTCTCCAAAGGAGTCTCCCCGCCGCAGGAGCGCCAGGGAGACCTCCTTGCCGTCCGACGAGCTGAGTCGGATGGTCACCTCGCCCTTGCGGATGATGAAGAGGTCCGTTCCCACGTCACCCTGGTGGAAGACGATCTCCCCCCGGTCGTAGTTCCGCGGTTGCAGACAGGAGGAGAGTCGCTCCAGGTCGTCGGACCCGAGGGACGCGAAGAGGGGGACCCGTGAGAGGAGCTCCGAATAGGACATGGCTCGTGACTTTCATGGTGGGACCTGCCCCCACCGGGATTCATTCTGCCCGGAGCCTTGGCCCCGAACCAGGGAGGAGACCGTCCCCCGTTGTGACAGCAACGGTTTCCCAGACACCCCGAGGCACGGACCCCTGGATACACAACAGGCGAGCACGCGTGTGACCGCTTCATGGGTTGGCACAGCGTGAGCCACCCCCCCAGCGGACACTGTGATGCGCTCCACATCCAACCAGTGGAACGCATCACATCTTCGCCGGGCCCTCCATGCGAGAACCGGAATGCAAGCGGACGGGGAGACCCCAGAGTGCTCCGGAAGGCCCGCGCGAAAGGTACGCCATGCTCGAGACGCTTCGTGAACACAAGGACAAGGCCGCTCAACTCTTCGCCAGCGGGAAGCTCGAGGAGGCGCTCGCCGAGTACCAGGTCGTGGTGGAGTCCTCCTCGGGAGAGCTGGCCAGCCGGCAGAAGGTGGCCGAGCTGCTCCAACGGCTGGGGCGCAAGCAGGAGGCCATCTCGGTGTACGAGGAGGTGGCCATGGCCTGGGCCCGACAGGGCTGGCTGCTGCGCGCCATCGCGCTGTGCAAGGTCATCCTCCAGCTCGAGCCGGGTCACGGCCGGACGCAACAGATGCTCGCGGACCTCTACGCGCGGCGCCTGACGCCGCAACCGCGGCTGTCCGCGGTGGCTCCGGTGACGAACACGGCCACCCGCGGTCCGAAGAAGGTGACGTCCAATCCCCTGCCCCGCATCCCCCTCTTCTCGCAACTGAGCGAGGAGGCCTTCGTGGCGGTGCTGGAGGAGCTGGCGATGAGGACCTTCTCGCCGGGGGAGTCCATCGTCCAGGAGGGAGAGCCGGGCAACTCCCTGTTCGCCATCGTGGAAGGCCGCGCGGACGTGGTGCGCCAGTTGGCGGGAGGCCAGCGGCGGAAGGTGGCCTCGCTGGGCGAGGGTGACTTCTTCGGGGAGATGGCCCTGCTCTCCGCGGGCCCGAGATTGGCCAGCGTGGTGGCCGCCGAGCGCATCGTCGCGCTGGAGCTGACGCGGAAGCAGGTGGATCGGCTCGTGCAACTCCACCCCTCGGTGAAGCAGGTGCTGCGCTCCTTCCACGAGGAGCGCCTGCTGGCCAACGTGCTGCGCAGCAATCCGATCCTCTCCGTCCTCTCGCCCCAGCAGCGCGAGGCCCTGGCCCCTTCCTTCCAGTTCCACAGCGCGGCGGCCGGCCAGAAGCTGCTCGAGCAGGGACAGACGGGGGCGGCCCTGTACATCATCCTCCGGGGCCAGTGCCGGGTGACGCACCAGCATCCGGACGGGCACGAGAGCCAGTACCCCGTGCTGCGCGAGGGGGACGTGTTCGGCGAGCTCTCCGTGATGCTCGGCCTGCCCGCCACCGCCACCGTGTCCGCGGACTCCGCCTGCACGCTGCTGCGGTTGGACCGGGAGGCCGTCGAGCGTCACGTCCTCGTGCGAGCCGGGGTGCGCGAGGCGCTCTCGCAGCTGAGCTCCGAGCGCCTCCAGCGCACCGCCCGGCTGCTGTCCGGGCAGGAGCTGCACGAGGGCGACCAGCGCGTCTGAGCGGGCCCGGGGGCGGGCCTCAGTCCCGGTAGCCGCGGGCCTGCAGGTTGAAGAGGTGCGCGTAACGCCCGTTGCGCGCCATCAGCTCCGCGTGGCTGCCCAGCTCCTCCACCGTGCCGTTGTGCAGCACGGCGATCCGGTCCGCCATCCGCACCGTGGAGAACCGGTGCGAGATGACCAGCGCGATGCGGTCCGCCGCCAGCTCCTGGAAGCGCTCGAAGAGGGCGTGCTCCGACTCCGCGTCGATGCTCGCCGTCGGCTCGTCCAGGATGAGCACCTCCGCGTCCTCGCGCATGAAGGCCCGCGCCACCCCGAGCTTCTGCCACTGCCCGCCGCTCAGCTCGTGCCCCTTCTCGAACCAGCCACCGAGCATCGTGTCGTACTGGCTCGGCAGCGCGGAGATGACGGTGCTCGCCCCGCCCTGCTCCGCCGCGCGGACGATGCGGTTGCGGTCCTCCAGCGCCGGCACGTGCCCCAGCCCGATGTTCTCCGCCACGCTGAACTGGTAGCGCACGAAGTCCTGGAACACCGCCCCGAAGCGCGAGCGCAGGTCCTCCGGATCCATGTCCTTCAGGTTCACGCCCCCGTAGAGGATGTCGCCCTCCGTCGGCTCGTACAGGCGCAGCAGCAGCTTCACCAGCGTGCTCTTCCCCGCCCCGTTCTCGCCCACCAGCGCCAGCTTCTCCCCCGGCTCCAGCCGCAACGACAGGTTCCTCAGCGCCCAGGCGTCCTTCCCCGGGTAGCGGAACGACACGTTGCGCAGCTCGATGGCGTTGCCCCGGCCCCTCGGCGCCGTCAGCGCCGGCAGCACCCGCGACGACTCCTGCCCCGTCGGTATCTCCAGGTACGCGAAGAGGTTGCTCATGAAGAGCGCCCCCTCGTACATGCTGCCCACGCTCGACAGAATCCCCTGGAACGCCGACTGCCCCTGCCGGAACACGCCCAGGTACAGCACCATGTCGCCCACCGTGATGGAGCCCTGTGCCGCCCGGCTCGCCACGAAGGCGTAGCACCCGTAGAAGGCTCCCAGCGATACCAGCCCCAACCCCAACCCCCACCCCATCCGCTTCATCGCCAGCGCCCGGTCCTCCCGGAAGAACTTCTGGAAGAGCTCCCGGTACCTCCCCAGCACCAACGGGCCCAGCCCGAACAGCTTCACCTCCTTCACGTGGTTGTCCCGCGTGAGGATCCACTCCAGGTAGTTCAGCTTGCGCCCCTCGGGCGCGCGCCACGAGTACAGCCGGAATCCCTCCGCCGCCAGCCGCGCCTCCGCGATGAACGCCGGGATGCTCGCCGCCACCAGCACCACCACGCTCCACGGTGACAGCGACACCAGCAGCACCGCGTACGTCGACAGCGTCACCGCGTTGCGCACGATGGAGAGCGCATCCATCACCAGCCCCAGGGGCCGGCTGCTCGCCTCGCGCCGCGCGTTCTGCATCTTGTCGTAGGTGTCCGAGTCCTCGAAGTGCCGCAGCTCCAGCTCCAGCGCCTTCTGGAGGATGCGCTCGTTGAGCAGGTTGCCCAGGTTGGCCCGCAGCAGCTCGCGCACCATCGACAGCGCCCGGTCCAACGTCGCCGAGCCCACCATCAGCCCGAACTCCAACAGCACCAGGCGCAGCACCCGCTCCCGTGCCGCCTCGCCTCCGCCCCCCGCGGCCGCCACCACCCCGTCCACGATGAGCTTGCCCACCCAGGCGATCGCCGCCGGCAGCACCGCCGCCACCAGCGTCAGCGCCGCCAATACCACCGCGCCCCGGGGACTCGACTCCCAGAAGAGACGGAAGGTGCCCGGCAACTGCCGGAAGAGGCTGCCCGCGTTCTTCAGTCGGGCCTTGAGGGATTCGGGGGGACGCGGCTGGCGCGAGTACGGAGGAGACACGCCCTCTGTCTAACCCGGCGCTCCGACGTGCGCCGCATCTCCCGCGCTGGAGGGACCCCACCGGAGGAGTTCCCCGCTGCGCATTCCCCTCGGAGGTCGAGCCCGCCCGGATGCTCCCCGGGCAACCTCCGGGGCCCTCAACTCATGTACACGACGACCCCGAGCCCCCGCTCCGCGCCCTTGCGCAGGAACGACTTGAGCATCTCGAAGTACTCGAGCACGTACCCCAGCGTGTCGTCATCGGCGGGGTCCCGGTCCCAGATGCTCGGGTAGATGTCCAGCTCCATCATCTTCGCCGGGTCGAAGCGCTGGCGCAGCGCGTCCGAGCTGACGGCATCGAGGGCCCGGGAGATCTCCGCGAGCTGTTCGGGAGTGAAGGCGCGGGCCGGTCCATAGCCGACGTCCACGTCTCCAATCGTCTCGCCACCCACGGCGATGAAGTTCAGCGGGGGCTTGCCACCCCAATCCGTGCCCGTGAGCAGGAAGTGGAGTCCGTGCCACGCCTTGTCGAGGTCGAACCTGTTCTCCGGACCGTCAGCGTCCTCGCCGTCGGTGTCATGGAGGAAGTCGGTCACCTGCTCCGGCGAGGCGAGCAGGGAGGAGAGCCGCTCGCGCCGGGCCAAGCGGAAGATGATGATCATGCTCATGGGGATTCTCCGTGGCGCGCGACCCTATCCCGCCCGCCCGCGCTCGTCATAGCGGGTTGGAGTGCGCACGGGGGGGCCACCAGCATCCTGGCGGCCGCGCCCTCACTTCATGCTCCGATGAGGACGGCGCTCCAGTCCGTGGAGTGAACCGGGCGCCGTCAGCGTCGCATCAACGCTCGGCTTCGGCGTCCGGCACCAGGGCGGTGCTCGTCGTGCCCTTGGCCAGCTCGGCCATGTAGGCCGCGGCCAGCTTCACGAACTTCACCGAGTTCTGCGCGCTTCCGGCCGACTGCGTGAGCGTGTCGCTCGAGGTGTGGATGTACGGGTTGTCCTGGCCCAGCAGCGCCTCGAAGGGGATGGAGGCCGCGTAGCCCTGGTTGTACCAGGAAGCGTGGTCCGAGCAGGCGTACCCGCAGCGCGTCGAGGTCGAGGTCACCCCGGGCAGGTACTTGCTGATGAGGCTGGTGAGGAAGGAGTTCTGCGCCGCGTTGGTGTAGTCGGACACCAGGACGATGTCGTAGCTGGAGCCACGGTAGTTGGTCATGTCCAGCTGGAGCACGCCCACCACGTTGGTGCCGCTGCTCTTGTGCTGGGCCGCGATGGCGGCCGAGCCCTTCAGGCCCACCTCCTCGGCGGCGTAGGCCATGAACTTCACCGTGCGGGCCGGCTTGTAGCCCTTGAGCATGGCGACGCGGATGACCTCGGTGAGCGAGGCGATGCCCGAGGCGTCATCGTCCGCGCCCGGCGCGCTGGCGGTGGAGCTGCTGCCGTTGATGGAGTCCAGGTGCCCGCCGAGCACCACCACCTCGTTGGGCAGCGTGGTGCCCTTGATGGTGAGGATGACGGACGGCTGCAGCCAGGAGGAGTGGTTGAAGAACGCCACCGAGACGTCGCTGCGCGAGCCGGCCAGCGTCGTCCACTGGGTCTTGAGCCAGGTGGCCGCGTCCGCGCCCGACTGCACGTTGTAGCGGCGCGACGTCCACTTCGTCGACAGAGAGCTGATGGTGCTGCGAATGCTCGTCTCCTGGACGCTGCCCAGCAGCGAGTTCACCGTCGTCGCGTTGTCGATGGTGTAGCTGATGAGCGACTGCACCGGCTTGGGCGAGGTGGAGCTCTCCACCGCCGCCAGCGCCTGCTCCTCGGTGTCGTGAGAGATGAAGCCCGCGCACCGGTTGAGCTTGTCGTGCATCACCGACGCTAGCTTCTCTAGCTGGGACTCACGCACGCGCAGCACCGCAACTCCACCCTTCTCGTGCGCCACGGCCGGCGCCACCAGGCCCTGGCCCTGGAACGAGGCCAGCGCGGGATCCAGCGCGTCCGTTCCGATGGTGACCCACACCTCCTTGTCCTTCTCTCCCGCGAACGCGGGGGTGGTGCACACCAGCAACAACGCAACCGCACCGAACTTCGTCGTCTTCATACGCTGCTCCTCGGCGGTGGATGCTTCCCCTGTTTTGATTCCGTGAATCGGGCCTGTCCCGATTCGCCGGAGGCGCCGTTCTAGCTGTTTTCGCGGGAGTCAGCCACACCGCACGTGAAGACAGACATCACCTGGAGTGATGACCTCAAAACAGTTTGACAGTCCTGTGACACTACCGTGCGAGTGTTCAGGGAGCGGGGCGTCCCGCCGAGGCCTGCCAGATGGAGAACCACTGCTGGCGTGTCAGCGCGAGCGATTCGCCGCGAGCCAGGTCACGTAGCCGCTCCACCCTGCTCGAGCCCAGGACTGGCACCGGATGCGAGGGGTGACGCAGCAGCCAGGCGATGGCGACCGCTCCCAGGTTGTCATGGCCCTGCTCCGCCGCCACGTCGGACAGGGCTTGCCGGACCCGCTGCTCGCGCTCGCCCTGGCCCTTGAAGAGGTTGCCTCCCCCGAGCGGAGACCAGGCCATCGGCGCCATGCGCAGCCGCTGCGCCTGGTCCAACGTCCCATCGTGCAGCGGCTCCAGGTGCAGCACCGACAGCTCCACCTGGTTCGTCACCAGCGGCCGTGACAGGCGGGATTGCAGCAGGGAGAGCTGCTCGGGCGTGTGGTTGGAGACGCCCACGTACCGGACCTTCCCGGACCGGCACACCTCGTCGAGGGCCGCCGCCGTCTCGTCGGCATCCATCAGGGGATCCGGCCGGTGGATCAGCAACAGGTCGAGGTAGTCGGTCCCGAAGTTCCGCAGGGAGTTCTCGACCGAGGCGAGGATGTGCGCGCGGCTGGTGTCGTAGTGCTTCACGCGGTTCGCTGGCCGCTGGCCGCTCTGCAGCATGATGTCGCATTTGGTGATCAGCTCGATGCGGCGACGATCGCCACGCCACTCCCGCAACGCCCGGCCGAAGAGCGCCTCGACCTGATAGTCACCATAAATGTCGGCATGGTCGAAGCTGGTGATTCCCAACTCCAGACACACGTCCATCAACCGGGCCACCCCGGTGGGCTCCCGTGTCTCCTCGCTCTGGAGGGCTCGCCAGAGACCACAGACGAGACGTGAGAGCTCCAGTCCTTCAGGGTGCAGCTTCTGCCTACCGACGGTCATGATTGGCTCCAATGGAAAGCGGTGAGTCCTCGAGGATGCGTATCACCGTCTCGCGCAACTGGCCGAGCGCGGATGCGAGCCTTGCCTCTGGGAGATGGTGCGAGCGGCTCGCCCAGAGCGCACGCTCCAGTCCACGGGGCGGCCGCGGGCGGGTGAGCAGCGCGCGCAGGACGTCCACCCGGGCATAAGCGCGGAGGAAGACCCCGGCCCATTCCCCCACCGTCCCCTCCGGCACACGTCCCGCCAGGTCCAGCAGGAAGACGAACAGGTCATCCGCATGCCGCTCGTCGGCGGAGAGCCAGGGCTCGTGCGGGGTCTCGAAGTCGATGAGCCGCGCGCACCGTCCGGCCGGGTCGTAGAGGAGATTCTTCAGGTGGGCATCGCCGTGGGACCAGGGCTCCCGCGAGCCCGGCAGGCTCAGCGCGTGAGCGCGGCGGAGCTCCACGGCCGAGGCCTCCAGCATCGCTGGCGTCAGCTCTCCGCGCTCCAGCAGCCGGTCCAGGCTCTCTCCCGGGAGCGCCTCCAGCGCGACGGCACCCCTCCGACGCTCGGCGAGCCGGCCCGGGTGCAGGAGTTGGAAGGACGCGAGCTCCCAGTCCTGCCACCGCGCACACGACACGAACATGCGGATGCGGCTGCGAGACAGGCGCAGGAAGAGGTTCCCGGGAGCGATCACCGCCCCCATGCCCGGACGGCGGCGCTTCACCCAGACGGCGCGGCCATGCAGGGACTCCGGGCGCACGGTGTTGACCCGCACGAGGTCGATCATCCGCCCCAGTCCCTGGTTCCAGCGCTCAGCCAGAGACAAACGCTCCCCCCGTCAGCTCCTCGTACCAGAGCACGACCGCCAGGCATCCCAGACACCAGCAGCGCACCACGCCCCTCCCCGCCAGTCCGCCGAAGAGCATCACCGCCGCCAGGAGGAGCACCGTCCCCATCACGCTCAACGTGCCTCCGGCTCCGAGCGCGAGGGCTCGCGACGCGCGGAACGGTCGTGGACTCCCATCGAGTGCCAGGGGGAAGAGGAACACCATCTGCGCCTCGACGGCATAGAAGGCCAGGAGCCCGAGGACAGGCCCCACCAGGAGAGGTCCCCCGGCGTACGCCGTCAGGCCCCAGGCCCCCAGCGCCGCGAGGAGCGCGGCCGTGTACTTGAGGACTCCCAGCCCGTGCGCCCGGAAAAGCGTGGCGGGAACGGGACGGCCCCTCACCTGGGCCATGGCCTCGGCCATCCAGGCGGCACCGCCCCGAAAGCCTCCGCGCCAGGCCCCCCGAGCGGACCGGGCGAGTGGAGAGCCGGGTGCATCGTAGAGCCTCGCCGCGCGCTCCAGCAGCGTGCGCCCGCGCTCCATGACGAGCGGCATGGCGCCGGAGGTGGACTCAGCCATGGAATCCCTCCCGCACGAAGCAGAAGTGCGCCCAGGCCAGGAACGCCGTCGCATGTCCCGCCAGGAGTGTCCGGTGCAGCAGGGACTCGAACCGCCCGCATCGCCGCCGATGGAAGACGAACTCGTCGTAGCAGATGAGCACGATCGTCCCCATCAGGACGACGAGCACCGGCAACAGGAACACCCGGGGACGCGACGAGACGGAAGCGGCACCCATCAGCAGGAACAGCGGCAGTCCCCCGCCCGCCAGCGCGAGGAGCTCCGCCCGGTGTTCGTTGGGGCCGACCCGCACTCCGGCCGTGCGGTGGTAGCGCCAGTCCGAGATGCCCGCCAGGGTCGCCGTCGTCCCGGCCAATGCCACCACCCAGAGCTCCCACGGGTACCGGCCAGGCTCGGTGAGCCAGGAGAAGCGCGGGTCGCGGGAGAGGAGGACGAGCGCCGTGCCGAACAACACACCCGGAGCCAGGGACGCCAGCAGGTTGGCGGCATCGCGCAAGCGTGAGAGCCACTGGCGCGGGGTGAGGGTGAGAGCCTGGACGGGAGCTTCGGACATGGACGGCCTCCAGTCGTTTCAATCCGGGGAGGAACGACCCTGGGAGAGGGCACGCTGGATCGCCGATGTGAGCCCGGTCGTGTGGATCGCGTCCAGCGCGAGGTCCCAGCGCCCCTCGGCGCACAGGCCGCTCAAGCCTCCCTCCTCATAGGCCTGCCGGGCCGCTGACTCCAACACCTCGCGCACGGCCTCGGCCACCGCGTGGCCCACCTCGTCGCAGCGTTTGCACTCGAGCTCCACCCCCAGCCGGCTGCGCCGCCCCTCTTCCGTGAGGACCCAGGGGCGATCCATCCACGGCGGCGTATGGCGCATGTGCTGCTGGTGGCCACACTCGAGCTCCGCGACCCAGTGCGCTTCACCATCGAGATGGAATCCAGAGATCTTCTGCTTCATCGGGTCCCCTTGCATTCCAGCGTATGGCACCGGCACCATCACCCGAAACCGGAGTCCGCTCATGACCGCCACGCCCGCAGTCGCGCCGTCCGCCGCGCCCCGCATCCCCACCGGCCCTCGAGGGCATCCCATCTTCGGAGTCATGCTCGAGGCCCGCAAGGACGTCCTGGGCTGGTTCACGCGGACAGTGGCGGAGCACGGGTACGTGGCCCAGTACCGCTGCCCCTGGCGCGCCTACCTCGTGACGCACCCGGATGGGCTCAAGCACGTGCTGCAGGACAACGTGAAGAACTACACCAAGGAGCACATCAGCTATTCCATGCTCCGCCGCATCATCGGCGATGGCCTGCTCACGAGCGGCGGCGAGACGTGGCTCAAGCAGCGCAGGCTCGCGCAGCCGGCCTTCCACCGGGCGCGCATCTCCGCCATGGCGGACCACATGGTGAAGGCGACGGCGGAGCTGTCGGAGCATTGGGCCGAGTCCCAGCGCGCCGGAGAGCCACGCCACGCGGGGCGCGACATGATGGCGCTCACCCTGCGCATCGTCGGCGAGGCGCTGCTCGGAACCGACGTGCGCGCGGAGACCCAGGCCGTGGCGGCGTCCTTCAACGTCATCAGCGAACAGACCGCCGAGCGCTTCCGCGCCCTGCGCTTCATCCCTCCCATCCTGCCCACCGCCTATGACCGGGCCTACCGCCAGGCGAACCGCTCCCTGAGGGACGTGGTGACCCGCGTCATCGCCCAGCGCCGCGAGCGCATGGAGGACCACGGAGACCTGCTCTCCATGTTCATGCTCGCCAAGGACGAGGAGACGGGCGAGCAGATGGATGACGCGCACCTTCAGAGTGAGGTGCTGACGATGATGCTCGCCGGCCATGAGACCACCGCGACCGCGCTCTCGTGGGCCTGGATGCTGCTCGAGCGCAACCCGGACGCGGAGCGCAAGCTCCACGCGGAGCTGGACTCCGTGCTCGGCGGCCGCCTGCCCACGGCGGACGATGTCCCGAAGCTCGTGTACACGCGCCGGGTGCTGGACGAGACGATGCGCCTCTACCCTCCCGTCTACATCCTGAGCCGCAAGGTGGTGGAGGACGACACGGTCTGCGGCTATCAGCTGCTCGGCGGGTCGACCGTCGACATCAGCCCCTACCTCACCCACCGCCTGCCCGAGTTCTGGCCGGACCCCGAGCGCTTCGAGCCGGACCGCTTCTCGCCCGAGCAGGTCGCCGCGAGGCCGAGGTACGCCTACTTCCCGTTCCTCGGCGGTCCGCGTCAGTGCATCGGCAACAGCTTCGCGCAGATGGAGGGCACGCTCATCCTCGCGACACTCGCGCAGCGCCACCGTCCGAGGATGGTGGCCGGCTACACGCCCACGCCCGAGCCGCTCATCACCCTGCGGCCCTCCGGCGAGCTCCCCGTGATGATCACCGCGCGCTGAGCCGGCGGGCCCGTCCGGCGTTCAGTGGCAGTGCGCCACCCCGGTCACCTCGTCGGTGAAGGTGTACCAGACGTTCCCCTCCGTGAAGCCCGCGTCCTCGATGACAGGCTGCTTCTCGAGCCACTCCACCAGCTCCGGGCCACACTTCAGCTGGCCCATCTGGGCCTCCAGCTCCTTGAAGAACGCCATGCGCCGGGTGCCGGACACCTCCTTCGCCGCCTTGGCGGCGACCTGAGCGGGTGTCAGCACCTGGACCTCGGCCGGCCGGGAGAGCAGCCACGAGCCATCCGCGTACCCGGCCTCCAACGCGAAGCGGACCGGCCCCGCGGCCTTCGGCGTGAAGGTGAGCCGCGGCACGAACTCCGCGTCGTCTCCACTGCCAGACAGGCGGACGGGCGGGAAACGCTCGGCGACCTGGCCCTTCTCGTCGAGCCGGACCACGCGCAGGCTCTGGACCTCTGGAACAAAGCCCCCTGGCCGCACACGGGAGAACTCCAGCGTGCTCTTCCCGCCCAGGCGCAGCTCGTCCGGGGAGGGATCCGGCTCCTGGCGGGAGAACTTGGACAGCATCAGTTGATAGACCCCCCGGTTGCGCTCCATCTCGGAGCCGGTGAGGCCCGTGACCGCCTCTTGCGAGGGCGTGGAGGGCCGGCACTCGGCCTGAAGGGGGATGACCTGCGTGTGCTCGAGGACCCGGCCGCTCTTGCAGCGGAGGGTCAGGCTCACCGGAACGGAGTCCACGCGGGCCTCGCCGTCCTTCGCGCAGGCGGCCTTCACCGCGGAGGCCTCCCACAGGTACAGCACCGTCCGCGTCGAGCCGCCCTGGAGGTTGTGCTTGCGCAGCAGCTCGAAGCTCTGGGGCTTCGCGTCCGGCCCCTTGCCCGTCTTGACCTCCAGGCTCACGGCCTTGCTGTCCGCGCAGGTCCACCGCAGGTCCACCATCCCGACGAGCCAGAGCGGCGTCATGCTGGCCGGGCCGTCCGGGAAGGCGACACTGGCGGCCTCGCCCTGGCCGGTCACCACCGTGCGGACCTCCCCGGGCTCCGGAGAGCGGATGACGACCTCGTCCTTCAACGCATACGCCGGTGTGAGTGCGAGGGCCGTGGTGACCGCCATCAGCCGGGCACAATCGAGGGGGCATCGAAGCAGGGACATGACGAGGCTCCAGGCAGTGGAAGCGGCGGCCGGGCATTTGCCGCACGCACGCCCGGCCCCTGTCGGGGCGGCCGATGAGGCGGCTGTCCCGCCAGGACGGCACCACGAATGTAGAAGAAGCCGCTCCCCCGTCGACCTTTCCACAAGGGGCCTGTAGGAACTCCAGGGTTCAGGCCAGGGGGACCAACCTGGGCACAGGTGGGCGTGCATCGCCAGACGGAAGACGGGCCGCTTGGCGAGTCCAATGGCAGACAGACCCTGTATTTCTGTCAGGAACGGCTCGGCAAGGCCTTTGCAGAGGGCCCCTGCGAGCATCCTCCGCCTCGCTGGCACGTCAGGAGGGGAGGCGATGCTCCTCAGGGGGGTGCGCCATGCGCGGAGTCATCACTGGACGTGAGGTGATCGAGAACCTCGGTCTCATCTACCGGGAGTTCGGAGCCACCTGTCTCCTGCGCTGTCTCTGGGCCCTGGTCCGCGGACGTAGCACCACCTTCCTCGAGGTGGCCTGCCAACCGGAGCCCTCGGACCGCTACCGCTAGGACTCGTCTTCCGACTTGGGCGGGGAGGCGGAAGTGGCTGGCGCCTTGTACGTCACCACCGGACCGCCACCGTCCCGAGCCTGTCGTGGCCCACGCTCGGGCCCCTCGCGCCTCCGCTCCGGAGGACGCCCCTGTGGCCGCGGCTCCCGCGGACCCTGCTGACCCGAGGGCCTCGCGCCCTGCTCTCCCCACCTGGACTGGCCTTCTCCGTTACCTCGAGGCGGACGATCGCCCCGTGGCGGACGGTCTCCCCGAGGGAAGCGCTCGCCCGGAGGACGGTCACCGCGTGGAGGACGGTCTCCCCGGGGACGCATGTCCCGAGGACCCTGCTGCTCCGCGGACCGGGGGCCCTGCTCCGACCACTGGCGCGGCCCTTCTCCGTTGCTCCGGGGAGGACGCTCCCCCTGCTGGAAGCGCTCGCCCTGGGGACGGTCTCCCTGGGGACGCCCATCGCGCGGGGGACGTCCGCCCTGCTGGAAGCGCTCGCCCTGGGGACGGTCTCCCTGGGGACGGTCTCCCTGGGGACGCCCGTCGCGCGGGGGACGCCCGCCCTGCGAGAAACGCTCGCCCTGGGCATTGCCCGTGTTGCCGTCGAAGCGGCCTCGCGGGCCACCGGAGAAGCGGCGCTCGCGCGAGTCCGGACCCTGGAACCGGCCCGTGGGCACGAAGTCCGGCGTCAGCTCGCGCTTCACGTACGCCCGCCAGATTTCCTGCGCGTCACCCGAGCGCGCCCGCAGGGACGGATCCGCCGCCTCGAAGTAGCGGCGCAGGTTCTCCACGTCGCGCTTGAAGAAGAACTCGGCCTGGCTGTTGGCCGCCGCGTCCACCACCTGCGGGAAGTCGATGATGGTGGCCCCGCGGTTGCCCAGCAGGATGTTGAACGCCGACAGGTCCCCGTGGATGAGGTCGCAGCACAGCATCCGGATGGCCTGGTTGCGCAGGTCGAAGTACAGCGCCGACGCCTCCTCGGACGTGAGCGCGGCCTCCTCCAGGCGCGGCGCCGGGTGCCCCTCGAGGTCCAGCACCAGCTCCATCAGCAGCACGCCCTCGTAGAACATCACCGGCTTGGGCACGCACACCCCGGCCGCGTACAGCTTCGTCAGGGCGTCCGACTCCGCCGTCTTCCAGGCGTCCTCGGCGGCCTGCACGCCGAAGCGGCTGCCCTTGGCGATGGCTCGCGCGGTGCGGCTGTTGCGCACCTGCCGGCCCTCCCGGTAACCCGAGTTGTTGCGGAAGTTGCGGTGCTCGCGCTCCTTGTAGATCTTCGCCGCGACGATCTCCCCGCCGTGGCGCACGAGGTACACGTCCGCCTCCTTGCCACTCTTGAGGCGGCCCACCACTTCGTCAATCACACCATCGGACAGGAGGACTTGGAGCGCTTCGTTCATTCGTTCGAGAGTCGAAAGGCTCCTTGTCCTACCACGTATTCCGCGCAACCTCAGCCAACACGTGCGGGGGGCTCGCCCGCCCCCCCTCCGAGCGGAGGCACATAGGGCCAGTCCGCCAGGGGACCCCTCCCCGCCTCCCTCGACAGGTAGTCCGCCGCGATGTTGGCGCTCTCCATGATGGTGAGCAGCCCGCTGCCCGGGTGTGTCCCACCTCCCACCCAGTACAGCCCCTCCACACTGGGGCTCTTCACGTGGGGGCGCAGGGGACCCAGCTGCAGCCAGGTGTGCGACAGGTTGAAGACGGCCCCCCGGAAGACGTTGAAGTCGTCCCGCCACGTCTCCGCGGTGAAGTAGCGCTCGGCCCGGATGTGCTCGCGCACCCCCTTCATACCCACCTTCTCCAGCATGGACGGAATCCGCTCACGCAGGGTGCGCTCCGTCGCCGCCCAGTCCACCTGCCGGGAGGTGTTGGGCGTGGGTACCAGCACATACAGGGTGGAGTGGCCCTCGGGCGCCCCGCTCCGGTCCGTCACGCCCGGGTTGCAGACGTAGAAGGGCGGGTCCTCCACGTCCACCTCCCGGTCCTCCAGGGCGGCCCTGTCCGTGCGCCGCGCGCTCTCGGACAGATAGATGAGGTGGTGGGGGAGGTCCTCATAGACCCGGTCCAGCCCGTAGTAGGCCATGAAGGTGCTGCACGAGTACTTCGCCCGCTCCAGCGCGGCGTCCGTCAGCCGGGTGCCGGCGCGCGCCTCGGAGGGGACGAGCTTCTGGGCCGCGTAGGGCAGGTCCGCGTTCACCACCACCGCGTCCGCCTCCAGGCGCTCGCCGCCCTTCAGCACCACGCCCGCCGCCCGGCCGTACTCCACCAGCACCCGCTCCACCGGCGTGCCCATGCGGAAGGTGGCGCCCAGGTCCTCGGCGCACTTCATCATCCCCCGCGCCAGCGCCCGGAAGCCGCCCTCCACGTGCCAGACCCCGAAGGCCAGCTCCAGGTAGGGAATCACCCCGAAGACGGAGGAGCACGTGGTGGGGTGCAGCCCCAGGTACTTCGACGGGTAGGCCAGCGCGTAGGTGATGCGGTCGTCGTGGAAGAACCCGTCCAGGTGCTTGTAGAGCGTCTGCCAGGGCTTGAAGCGCAGGGTGGAGAGCAGCCGCCAGGGCGCGTAATAGGCGAGGCTGTCGGCGTGCGTCGCCATGAACTTCTCGTAGGCGAGCGGGTACTTCTCCCGGCCCTCCTCCAGCCAGCGGCGCAGCGCGGGCGCCTTGTCCGGGCCGAACTTCGCCACCTCGCGCTCCATGCGCGCCGCGTCCCGCGTGGTGTCCAGGTACGTGCCATCCCAGAAGTGCACCCGGGTGTTGGTGTCCAGCGGCACCAGCTTCACATAGTCGGAGATCTTCTTGCCCGAGCGCTCGAAGATGCGCTCCAGCACCCCGGGAAGTTGGAGGATGGAGGGCCCCGTGTCGACGGCGTACTCGCCCCGCTCCCCCAGGGTGAGCCCCTTCATCCGTCCCCCGGGCACCGCGTCCTTCTCCACCACCGTGACCTTCAGGCCCAACCCCGCGAGGTTGATGGCCGCCGACAGGCCCCCGGGTCCCGCTCCCACGACGATGACGTGACGTACCATGGCGGGCCCTTCGATGCCCGGAGCCTCCCGGGGTTGCGCCTCGCCGGAGCCACGGGAAGTCCAACACCGGTCAGGTCTCCCCGTCGCCCCTCACGCGAGCGACCAGGGCGGGCGGCCCGTGCCTAGACTGCACAGGATTGGGAGACCCATGCCGACTCCGCCGCCCCGCGAGGTCCTTCTCTTCACTTTGGAGGGGCAACGCTACGCGCTGCCCACCGGGGACGTGCGCGAGCTGGTCCGCGCCGTGCGCCTCACCCCACTGCCCCGCGCGCCGGCCGTGGTGGAAGGGCTGCTCAACCTGCGCGGAGAGCTGCTCCCCGTGCTGGACATGCGACGGCGCTTCCGCCTGCCCGCCCGGCCGCTCTCCAGCTCGGACCACCTCGTGGTGGCCCAGGCCGGGTCCCGCCGCGTCGCCCTGCGCGTGGACCGCGCCGAGGGCCTGCTGGAGCTGGAGCCCGCGCTCTTCGACGACACGCCCCGGGCCCTGCCCGGAGTGGGCTACGTGGCCGGTGCCCTCAAGCTGACCGACGGACTCGTCCTCGTGCACGACCTGCGGACCTTCCTCTCCGAGGCGGAGGCGCTCGAGTTGGAGGAGGCACTCGAGAGAGAGGGAGCCCCCCGGTGAGTGACGCCCCTCGGACCTGGCGCCATCCCGGCTACGTCGCGGTGCTCGACCTCGTCGCCGCGCGCGCCGGCCTGTTGCCCCCCAGCTGCCCGCCGGCCGCCATGGAGGGCATCGACCGCGCCATGGTCCGCGCTGGCCTGTCCGAGGACTTCTCCTCCTACCTCGAGCGGCTCGCGGCGGACCCTTCCGCCCTGGATGACCTGCTGGTGGAGCTCACCATCGGCGAGACGTACTTCTTCCGCAACCCGGAGCATTTTCAATTCGTGCGCCACCAGGTGCTGCCGGAGCTCGCCCGGCACCGGAGACCCGGGCACGTGGTGCGCGCGTGGAGCGCCGGCTGCGCCTCCGGCGAGGAGCCCTACTCGCTGGCGGTGCTCCTCCTGGAGGAGGGCTACGGCGACCGGATGGAGGTGCGGGGCACGGACGTGTCGCGCGCGGCCCTCTCCCGCGCCCACGTGGCCAGCTATGGCGAGTGGTCCCTGCGAGGCCCCGAGGCGGGCCGCATGCGACCCTTCCTCCACTCCGAGGGCAGGCGCTACACCCTCGCCCCCGAGGTGCGCGACCGCGTCCAGTTCAGCTACCTCAACCTCGCCGAGGACACCTGGCCCTCCCCCACCAGCGGCATCTGGCGACTGGACATCATCTTCTGCCGCAACGTCCTCATCTACTTCAACCGCGCCACCATCGCGGCGGTGGCCCGGCGGCTCCATGACGCGCTCGCGGAGGGCGGCTTCCTCATCGCCGGCCCCTCGGACCCGGCCCTCGGCGCCTTCGCGCCCTTCGAGACGCTCCTCACCGACTGGGGAATCGTCTACCACCGGCCCGTCGCCAGCAGTCCCCTGCGCTGGCCCCCGACCCCTCCTCCCCTGCCCGTGACGCCCCCGCCGCCCCCCGTGGTGGTCGCGGCCCCGCCTCCGCTCCCGCCTCCACCCGGGCCCGCCACCCCCGAGGGCCTGGAGGGAGCACGGCGGGCCCTCGACCTCGGAGACTGGCACGAGGCGGCACGGCGGGCCGGAGCGCTCCAGGAGGACCCGGGCGCCGCGGCGGTGGCGGTGCGGGCCCTGGCCAACCTCGACGCGCGGGCCGCCGTGCGCGCCTGTGCCGAGGCCATCGCGCGCCACCCGCTCGCCGCGGAGCTGCGCTATCTGGAGGCCCTGCTGCTGCTGGGCCTCGGCCGCCTGGAGGAGGCCGAGCGCGCCGCGCGCCAGGCCCTCTACCTCGAGCCCTCCCTGGCCGTGGCCCACCTCATGCTGGGCCACATCCTCCGGCGCCAGGGAGACACCCGGGGAGCCCTGCGCTCCTTCGGTACCGCCGAGATGCTGTGCGCCACCCTCCCCCCCGACGCGCCCGTTCCCCTCTCCGAGGGCGAGCGCGCTGGCCGGCTCGCGGCGGTGGCCCGCGAGGAACGCATCCGGTTGGAAGCCCATGAGGAGCTGCGCTGATGGTGGAAGGTGATGACACGCTGGACCCCGAGCGCGAGGCGGCGCTGCTCGACGAGCGCGCCAGGGCCCTGGCACGTCCCCTCGCCCGGGAGACCCAGACCGGCCCCCTGCTGGAGCTGATGCACTTCCGCTCCGGCGAGCAGGACTACGCCCTGGAGACACGCTTCGTGCTGGAGGTGCTGCGCTCCCTGGAGCAGCTCGTGCCGCTGCCCGGCGCCCCCGAGGCACTGCGGGGCCTCACCCTGCTGCACGGAGAGGCGCTCGCGGTGGTGGAGCTCGCCCCCCTCTTCGGACGCGCCGCCCCCGCCACCCACGGGCCCGTGCTGGTGGTGGGCACGGGCCGCCCCGAGCTGGGCCTGCGCGCCGACGCCGTGGAGGAGGTGCGCCTCGTCTCGCGCGACTCGCTCCTGCCCCCTCCGCCCGCGCTCGGCAACCAGGAGCGGGCGCTCGTGTCCGGCATCAGCCGCGACGGCATCATCGTGCTGGAGGGAGAGGCCCTGCTGGGGGATGGTCGCCTCTTCTTCGACCTCTCCGAGGAAAGGACCGCATGAGCATCGGGAAGAAGATCGCCGCGGGATTCGGTCTCAACCTCGTCGTCCTGCTCGTCGTGGCCGCGGTGGCCTACCAGGGCGCTCGCGAGCTGGCGGAGACGAGCCAGCAACTGGTGGAGAGCCAGCGCACCGTGGACCGGGTGGACGAGCTCATCACCCACCTGGTGGACGCCGAGGCCCACCAGCGCAACTACCTCATCACCGGGAAAGAGGAATTCCTCACCCGCTACCGGACCTCGATCGCGGAGGTGCAATCGGCCTTCCAGCGGCTACAGGAGTCCGAGGAGAACGACGCGGCGCAGAGCCGCCGCGTCAACCAGCTCGAGCCCCTCGTCCAGGCGCGCCTGGCCTCCCTGGCCACCGGTGTCGAGCTGCGCCAGCAGCGTGGCCAGGACGCGGCCCTCGAGTATGTGTCGACGGGCCAGGGTACGGAGAGGATGAGGCAGGTGCGCCAGCTCACCACCGAGCTGCTGAACGCCGAGCGCGCGGTGTGGGAGCAGCGGCAGCGCGACGCCGAGAACACGTCCCAGCGCGTGCTGCTCATCATCGGCGCCGGGACAGTGCTGGGCACGCTGCTGGTGGCCCTGAGCAGCATCACCCTCACCCGTGGCATCACCGGCCCGCTGGACAAGCTGGTCAAGGGCGCCGACCAGCTCGGCCGCGGCAACCTCACCCACCGCATCGACATCCACCACGAGGACGAGCTGGGAGAGCTGGCGCGCGCCTTCAACACCATGGGCGAGCGCCGCCAGCAGGCGGAAGCGGAGCTCGCGAAGCAGTCCGAGCAGCGCCAGCACACCCTGCGGACGGTGGCCGAGTTCGTCAACCAGCTGGCGGGCACCACCGCCGAAATCCTCGCCAGCACCACCGAGCAGGTGGCCGGTGCCCAGGAGCAGGGCAGCGCGGTGGCGGAGACGGTGAGCACCATCGAGGAGATAGCGCAGACGTCCGAGGAGGCCGCCGGCCGCGCCCGCGCGGTGAGCGAGTCCGCGCGCCACTCCGAGGAGGTGGGCAGGAATGGCCGGCGCGCGGTGGACGAGGCCATCACCTCCATGGCCAGCGTGCGCGACCAGGTGGAGTCCATCGCCTCGCGCATCCTCGCCCTGGCCGAGCAGGCCCAGGCCATTGGCGACATCATCACCACCGTCAACGACATCTCCGAGCAGACGCACATGCTGGCCCTCAACGCCTCCATCGAGGCCAGCCGCGCCGGAGAGCACGGCCGGGGCTTCGCCGTGGTGGCCGCCGAGGTGAAGGCCCTGGCGGACCAGTCCAAGAAGGCCACCGCCCAGGTGCGGCAGATCCTGGGTCAAATCCAGAAGGCCACCCAGGGCGCGGTGATGACCACCGAGGAGGGCACCAAGAGCGTGGCCTCGGCCACCAAGGTGGTGACCCAGGCGGGCGCCACCATCCAGACGCTGGGCGAGCACCTCACCCAGGCCTCGCTCACCGCGGCGCAGATTTCGGCCTCCGCCAGCCAGCAGGCCACCGGCATCAGCCAGATACGCCAGGCCATGCGCGACGTGAGCCAGGCCACCCAGCAGACGCTCAACAGCATCCGCCAGACGGAGCGCGCGGTGCAGGACCTCAACGCCATGGGCCAGAAGCTCAAGGGCCTGCTGAGCGAGTACGGGCGCGCCGCATGACGATGGACCGCGACAGGCTCGCCCAGGCGCTGATGGCCACCTTCCTCGAGGAGCTCGAGGGACACGTGGCCGCGCTCAACCGGGAGCTGCTCGCGCTGGAGAAGGCGCCCTCGCCCGCGCGCTTCGGGGAGCTGATGACGTCGCTGCTGCGCACGGTGCACAGCGTGAAGGGCGCCTCGCGGGCGGTGAGCGAGGGCATCATCGAGACGGCCTGTCACCGGCTGGAGGAGGTGCTGGCGGTGGTGCAGCGCCTGGGACGCGCCAGCCCGGAGCTGATGGAGCTGTGCTTCACCGCCGCGGACGCGCTGGACGACGCGGGGCGGCGGCTGGCGCAGAAGCAGGGACTCGCGGACTCGCCGCTGGAGACGCTGCTGCCCCGGCTGGAAGAGGCGGCGCACGCGCCCGAGAGCGTCCACCGGGCGGAGCCGAAGCGGGCCCCCGCCCCCGAGGCGCCACCGCCCCCGCCTCCGGCCGTCGAGGCCCCCGTGCCCGGCGTGGAGGGGCTGCCGGTGCGCGTGTCCGCCCAGAAGCTGGACGCGCTGCTGGCCCGGAGCGGCGAGCTGCGCGTGGCGGGCCTGCGGATGGAGGGGCGGGTGGATCTGCTGGAGGCGGTGCGCGAGGAGCTGCACCAGCTCCGCCTGCGGCTCCGGGGCGCGGACGAGGTGACGGCCCGGCGGATGGAGACGCGGCTGGCACAGCTCGGCCGGACGCTGGCGGCGGACCGGCGGACGCTGCTGGCCGCCACGAGCGGCCTGGACGAGGAGGTGCGGCGCGCGCGAACCCTGCCCTTCGCCGAGGCATGCGCGGGGCTGGAGCGGAGCGCGAGGGACCTGGCGTTCGCCGCGGGCAAGCGGGTGCGGCTGGAGGTACACGGCAGGGCGCTGGAGCTGGACCGCTCGCTGTTGCAGAGCCTGCGCGAGCCGCTGCTGCACCTGGTGCGCAACGCGGTGGCGCACGGCCTGGAGAGTCCGGCGGCGCGGCGCGAGGCGGGCAAGCCCGAGGAGGGCCTGGTGACGCTGACGGCGCGGCTGCTCGGCGGCCGGGTGCAGGTGGTGGTGGAGGACGACGGCCGGGGATTGGACCTGGAGTCCATCCGCGAGCGTGCGCGCGCCCGGGGCCTGCCGGTGATGGAGGACGCGGGGGACGCGCGGCTCATCTTCTTCTCCGGCCTGTCCACGGCGGAGTCGGTGACGGCGGTGTCCGGGCGCGGGGTGGGCCTGGACGTGGTGCGCTCACAGGTGGAGGCGCTGCGGGGCAGCGTGGAGGTGTCCTTCGAGCCGGGCCGGGGGACGCGCTTCGCGGTGGACGTGCCCCTGACGCTCAGCACGCTGCGGGTGCTGCTGGTGACGGCGGGCGGCCAGTCGTTCGCGGTGGAGGGCGAGAACGTGGCGCGCCTGCTGCGCCTGGGGGCCGGGGACGTGCGCGTGGTGGAGGGCCGGCAGACGTGGGCCACGCCCCAGGCGCTGGTGCCGCTGGCCACGCTGGCCACGGTGCTCGGCCTGCCCGCGAGCGCCCCGCGCCCGCGCCCCAGCGCCATGGTGCTGGCCTCGGGAGAGCAGCGCGCCGTGCTGGTGGTGGACGAGGTGGTGGCCGAGCAGGAGGTGCTCATCCGCGGCCTGGGCCCGCGCATCCGCCGCGCGCGTCACGTCTCGGGCGTGGCGGTGCTGCCCGACGGGCGCATGGCCCCGCTGCTCAATGCCGCCTCCCTGGTGCGCGCCGCCGAGGGCCGCACCACCCCGGTGGGCCTGTTCCCCGCCCCCGTCGAGAAGAAGGCCCGCCGGCGCGTCCTGCTCGCCGACGACTCGATGACGACGCGCACGCTGGAGCAGAGCATCCTGGAGGCGGCCGGCTATGACGTGCTGGCGTGCGTGGACGGACAGGAGGCCTGGGAGCGGCTGCAGGCGGAGGGGGCCGATGCCGTCGTCTCGGACGTGGAGATGCCGCGCATGGACGGCTTCGCGCTCACCGAGGCGGTGCGCGGCTCCCCGCGCTTCGGCCGGCTGCCCGTGGTCCTCGTCACGGCGCGCTCCAAGCCCGAGGACCAGGCGCGCGGCCTGCAGGTGGGTGCCAGCGCCTACCTGGTGAAGAGCGCTTTCGATCAAACCCATCTGCTGGAGACCCTGAGACAGCTCCTATGAAGCCCGACAAGCTCCGCGTCGTCGTCGCCGAAGACTCACCCACCGCCCGGCGCCTGCTGGTGGAGATCCTCCGCGCGGACCCCTCCTTCGAAGTGGTGGGCGAGGCGAAGGACGGCGTGGAGGCGCTGGAGCTCACCCGGCGCCTGCGGCCGGACCTGGTCACCATGGACATCCAGATGCCGAACATGGATGGACTGGAGTCCACGCGGCGCATCATGACGGAGGTGCCCACCCCGGTGGTGGTGGTGTCCACGCTGGTGGAGCGGGACATCCAGACGTCCATGGCGGCACTGCGCTCCGGAGCGCTGGCGGTGCTGCAGAAGCTGGTGGGCCCGCAGGCACCCAACTTCGATGACGAGGCCCGCCGGCTGCGCGACACGGTGAAAGCCATGGCCGAGGTGAAGGTGGTGCGGCACTGGCCGGCGCGCGGTGAGACGCCCGCGCCGCGGCCTCCTTCTGTGCAGACGAGCCGCGGCACGCCCGCGGTCATCACCATCGCCGCCTCCACGGGAGGCCCGGCGGCGCTGCACCGCATCCTCTCGGCGTTGCCCGCGACCTTCCCACTGCCCATCCTGGTGGTGCAACACATCGCCCTGGGCTTCGCCCAGGGACTGGCCACGTGGTTGGACAGTGTGTGCCCGCTGGAGGTGAAGGTGGCCGAGCAGGGAGAGCCCTTGCGTCCGGGGGTCGTCTACATCGCTCCGGACGACCGGCACCTCGGGGTGCGGGCGGACAGACATATCGAGGTGTCGAACGCGGCGCCGGTGGGAGGCTTCCGACCGTCGGGCACATGGCTCTTCCGCTCGGCGGCCCGGGTCTTTGGTGCCGCGCAGGCCGCCGCCGTCCTCACGGGGATGGGGCAGGACGGACTGGACGGTTTGCGAGAAGTACACGAGGCGGGAGGCTGGGTCATCGCCCAGGACGAGGCGACGAGTGTCGTCTACGGAATGCCGGGAGTGGCGGTGTCCGCGGGCCTGGCCGACGAGGTGCTCCCCCTGGACGCCTTCTCCCACCGCTTCCGGCAGCTCGCCGGAGTAGAGACCGAGGGAGCGTGAAAGGTGCGCACGGGACGGGTGCCAACGTTACCTTTCCGAATGTCGCCCGCCGGGTCGCCCCACGGCCGGGCTGGACGGAGCCCAGGTGGCATGAAATGAAGAGGAGCCCCTCGTCGCCCGTTGCGGCGCTGCCATGAGTCTTCCCCTGTCCGGATTCGAGATGGCCTTCAAGGCCCTGCCGGAGCCCGCCTACCTCCTGGACGAGGCGGGCCAGGTGCTGGCGTGCAGCGAGGCGGGCGCGCGGGTGTTGGGACTGGTGCCGGAGCTGCTCATCGGCCAGCGCTGGGTGGGGCTGTCGCTAGGCGCCGAGGAAGGGGCCCTGCTGGACTCCGGGCGAAGCGTGGCGCTGGCCAGCGAGGCCACGCACGTGGTGCAGGCCCTGTGGCCGAGCGACACCGGCGCCCGGCCACATACCTTCAGCTTCACCCCGCTGAGGGACGGACAGGGCCCGACACGGATGCTGGTGATGGTGCGGCCCCTCACCGAGGCGGAGTCCGCGTACTCGCGTGCCCTGGCGCTGGAGCAGGCGGCGCGGGCGGAGGTGGAAGCGGCCGAGCGCCGACAGTCCTTCCTCTACCAGGCGATGACGACGCTCTTCGCGCACCCGCCGGATCCGCAGGGCATGTACACGCTGCTGGCGCACCTGGCGGTGCCGGACCTGGCGGACTGGTGCATGGTGGACGCGGTGGAGCAGGGGGCGTGGGTGTCGCGCGTGGCGGTGGCGCACCTGGACCCGACCCAGACGGAGCAGGCGCGCGCGCTGACGAGGCGCTTCGAGCGGCGTCCGGCGCCGGTGGGAGTGCTGCGGGTGCTGCACACGGGCGAGCCGGAGCTGGTCCCCGCGGTGACGGACTCGCTGCTGCGCGCGGCCGCGAGCGAGCCCGAGCACCCGGCGATGCTCAGCCGGTTGCAGGCGCGCTCGTACATGATCATCCCCTTGAAGGCGCGAGGACACACGCTGGGGGCGGTGACATTCGTCTCGAGTGCGTCGGGGAGACGCTACGGCCCGAACGACCTGGCGCTGGCGGAGGACCTGTGCGTGCGGGCGAGCCTGGCCATCGACAACGCGCGGCTCTTCGGCGAGTCGAGGCGTGCCACGCGGGCGCGAGAGGATCTGCTGGCGGTGGTGTCACACGACCTGAAGAACCCGCTGGGGGTGGTGCAGCTGGCGTCGGCGCTGCTGCTGCGCACGTGGCAGGGGAAACCGGGCGGCGAGCAGGTGCAGAAGCAGGCGGGACGGATCCAGGCGGCGGCGGAGCGGATGGGGCGACTCATCTCGGATCTGCTGGACTGGGGCCGAATCGAGGCGGGCGGGCTGCCACTGGAACCCTCGGTGCAGGAGGTGGCCTCGCTGGCGCTGGAGGCGCTGGAGAGCGTGCGCCCGCTGGCGGAAGCGCGCGGGCTGAGGGTGGCCGCGGAGCTGCCGGACGAGAGCGTGCGGGTGAAGTGTGATCGGACGCGGGTGTTGCAGGTGCTGGGAAACCTGCTGGGCAACGCGGTGAAGTTCACGCCGGATGGCGGACAGCTGACGGTGGGGGCGCGGGTGCACCGGGGAGAGGTGCGGCTGTGGGTGAGGGACACGGGGACGGGGATCCGACCCGAGGCGCTGCCCCACGTCTTCGAGCGCTACTGGCAGGCGAAGGAAGCGGAGAGCCGGGGAACGGGCCTGGGGCTGTACATCGCCAAGGGGATCGTGGAAGCGCACGGCGGTCGAATCTGGGCGGAGAGCGAGCAGGACAAGGGAAGCACCTTCACGTTCACGCTGCCGCTGGTGAGCCTGAAAGCGGAACCCCACCCGTCCCTGTAATCAATCCCCCTCCCTCTCCCGCCGGGAGAGGGTCGGGGTGAGGGTATCCGTCCCCGAGCTCCCGCCCGTGCCTAACCGCCGACGGGGGCGTGCTGAGTCACCGTGCGAACGAGCACGAAGCTCCCGGTGGGCCCGAGGGCAATGACATACGTCTCGCGCTCCACCTCGACGAGGGAACCGGTGGAGTCCTCGGGCTGCCCCTCCAACCACACCAGGGCATCGCCCATGGAGTGAAAGGAGCGGATGGGGAGGGACGAGGCCCGGACGGTGGAAGGAGAAGCGAGCCACTCCCGGAAGGCCTCGAGTTGCCCGCTGTGGTGAAGGAACAGAAGGGAGCGGGCCGCGAGGGAGATGGCGGCATGCTCCTCGGACTCGGGCGAGTGGGAGCGGGCCGCGGAGACGAGCGCTCGCAGCGTCCGTTCCAGGCCGGGCTCGAAAGAGGACTCATCCATGGTGCACCCCTGCACGTGGAAGGCGGAGATGCGTATCAATCTGTCCGAGCCGCTCGCGGAGACAAGCCCCGGGAGGCGGAAGAGCCCGGTTGTCGACGCGTATTCCGGAGGAGGAGCGCGAGCGCTCTCCCGATGCGTCTGGCCCCATGCGGGAAACCCGACACTCCGGCCGGGAGGGGGACATTCCCTTGCACCGAGACCCGGCCCTTCCCCAGGTTCGAACGAGCCCCCCGCTCCCATTCGCGCGCCCCTTCCCGACCGGACGAGGAGGAAGAGTCATGGCCGCAGATCCACGAGTCCTCACCACGCCGGTGCCCTCCGCGGGCGAGCCCCCACGGCGGCCGGAGGGCCGGAAGATGGTGAGCTGGTATGACCCGCTCGTGCTCGCCCAGACGGGCGTGCGCTCCATCATCTCAGCGACGATCGGGAGCCAGGCGGATCGCCGGCTGCTCGATGCACTGGCGGCACCGAAGGTGGAGCCGAGTGACTTCTCGGTGGACGCGGCGGGCCGTCCGCGAGAGGAGCTCTGGCTCGACTACGTGGCGGACATGGGGGATGGCTGGGACTCCACGTACACCATCGCGCAGACGGTCTCCCGGCCGACGCTGACACTGAAGGACGAGACGGGGACGACCCACGAGACGCGAGGAGGCGAGGTGCTCGTCTTCGGCGGGGACGAGGTGTACCCGACGGCGAGCGTGGGGGAGTACGAGGAGCGCACGGTGAAGCCGTGGACCGCGGCGATGAGAGGGCAGCGGCCGGCGCCGCACCTGTTCGCCATTCCGGGCAACCACGACTGGTACGACGGGCTGGTGTCCTTCATGCGGCTGTTCTGTCAGGGGCGGCACCCGGCGGGCTGGGAGACGCACCAGCGGCGCAGCTACTTCGCGGTGAAGCTACCGCACGGGTGGTGGCTGATCGGCACGGACATGCAACTGGAGTCGGACCTGGACGAGCCGCAGGTGCATTACTTCCAGGAGATAGCGAAGCGGATGCGGGAGGAGGATCGGATCATCCTGTGCCTGGCGGAGCCCGCGTGGCTGGTGGCGCAGGTCCGCGCGCCGAAGGAGCGCTCGTACCTGAACAACAACCTCGACTTCCTCGAGGAGCAGGTGTTCGGAAAGAAGGTGAGCGTCTTCCTGACGGGGGACATCCACCACTACCGGCGGCACGCCAATGCCGAGGGGAGGCAGAAGATCATCGCGGGAGGAGGAGGGGCCTTCCTGCACCCGACGCACGTGCCCCGGAAGGAGAGCGAGCTGGCGGAAGGCTTCACCCAGCGCAAGACGTTCCCGGCGGCGGAGGAGTCGCGGAGGCTGTGCTGGCGAACGCTGGGGTTCGTGGGACACAACCCGAAGTTCGGAGTGCTCACGGGACTGCTCTACTTGCTGCTGTCCTGGATGCAGGTGGCGGATCTGCGCGAGGGCGGCACGGTGACGTGGAACCTGGGGCGCGTGCTGGGCGCGGCGCTCGTCAACCCGGGGGTGATATTGCTCTCGGCGCTGCTGGTCCTGGGGCTGATCGGCTTCGCGGACGCGCGCTTCGGGCGTGGGCGCTGGGTGGCGGGAGTGCTGCACGGGTGCGCGCACCTGGCCGGGGCGCTCCTGGCCTTCTGGGCCGCCTTCGCCATCTCGGGCGCCGTGCTGCCGCTGGGGAGCGTTCCGCAGCAGTTGCTCGGGGCGGTGCTCGTCTTCGCGGTGGGCTTCCTGCTCGGACCGACGCTGATGGGGCTCTACCTGCTGCTCTCGCTCAACGGCTTCGGAGCGCACCCGAACGAGGCGTTCTCGGCACTGGCCATCCCGGACTGGAAGAACTTCCTGCGGCTGCGGATCGACAAGGACGGACGCCTGTGGCTCTACCCCATCGGCATCCGCCGGGTGCCTCGCGCGTGGAAGCCCGGGGAGACGGCGCGCGAGCCGGAGTGGGTGGCGGATGACAAGGACGCCACGCCTCCGGAGCTCATCGAACCGCCCATCGTCATCGGGCTACTCCATCCGCACTGAGTAGCGCCCCACGTACGAGGCCCAGTGCGCGAGCAGGGGCAGATTGGGATTGAAGCGCAGCGGCTCCCCGACATCCCGGAGCCAGCGCCGCAATGTCGTCCACCCGGGCTGCGCCTCTGGTGCCGCCTCCAGGGTGCACCTGGCCACCAGGTCGCGCAGATCCCTGGGCAGGTCCGGGTCTTTCGTCTCGCGTATGTCCACGTCCGCGACCCTCATCAAACTGCGGAAGAAGAACGGGGACACGCGCGGAAGGCCCGTATCCACCGCGAGCAGGAAGAGCAACATCTGGTGGACCTCATCGGAGAGGGCGTCCTTTTGCGCGTACGGCATCAGGCCCGCCTTGATGAAGTGGTAGACGTTCACGAAGCGTTTCAGCGCACGCGGCGAGCGACCCAGCAACGGAGCGGCGTGGCGGATGAAGGAGTGTTCCGCCTGGCTGAGCTTCAGGCTCTCCAGGTTGATCCGGACCGGAGGAGGAGGCTCTTTCGTGCCATCGGGAGCACCCGAGGAGACCGGGGGTGACTCCTTCTTGTCGGCCATGACTTCGCCCGCGAGCAGATGGCCGAGCATGCGTTGGCCGGACTTGGGGCTCATCGGCTTCAGCCAGAAGGGAATCTGGAAGATCTTCTCCAGATAGTCGCTGGTCGTCGTCCTGCCGGTGACATGGGTGCGCGCACGGGACTTCGCCTCCACCTCGATGACCTGGAGCAGCTCCTGGAAGTGGACCTTGAGCGAGCGGGTGAGCCACCAGCCATCCACACTGACGACCACGACGAACAAGGGGAAGGAGAGCAGCAGGTGCACCGCCTCCAACACCTCCACGACCTTGCTGGTCTGGCAACGATCGAGGTCGTCGATATAGAGGACGATGCGGTTGATGCGCCGGGTCTTCTCCTCTTCCTCCTCCTCCAGGGTCTCGTACTTCTTCACGGAGCGCGGGCGCTCTCCGGGGATGGGCGGATCCAGCCGCCAGTTCTCCTCCTCGACGAGGCCCGACAGGACCTCGAAGTCGTTTCGCAGGAGCGCGAGCACCCCGAGATGTCTGCGGTAGTCGGTGCTCGCCGCACGATCCTCGACGTACTGGGCGAGCAGCTTGCTCGCGGTGGACATCTCCAGCTCCGCCTTCGACTCGGAGACGCGGCGCTGGGCCTCCTGGTGGAGGTGCCGCGCGGCGCTGTAGTCCGACTGGAGCCGTTGCAGCTCCTGCTCCAGCCTCTGGAGCTCGGCCGTCTCATCCGCGAGTTGCACCGCCAGGTCCTCTTCGTACTGGCGTTGGACCCCTTCGACCTTGTCCAGGAAGCCAGAGAACCAGCCGAGCTGCTTGCGAGCCCAGGCCGCGAACGAGGTCAGCAACGCCATGACCCCGGAGGACAGCGCGGACAGCCAGGCGATGCGCGTCTGTCCCAGGAGCTCGAGGAGCGTCCACACGACGAGCAGGGCCACGGGTCCCACCAACAAGCTGCCCACGAGCGCGAGCCACCGCTTCCGCCTGTCCGGAGCGTGGAGCAGGGGTGACAGGAGCGTGCCGCCACGCTGGACGATCCCCTTCACCTCCGCCAACCCGGCCTGGACCTCCCTGGCATTCTCCTCCACGGGCTGGAGCTCCAACACCCGCCGGAGCTTGTTCACCGCCGTCTGCGCTTCCGGTAGCGCGAAGCCGAGCAGGGCCTTGCGCTTGGACTTCTCGGCCACGACCCGCGCCTGGGTGTCGAGCTGCTCCCGGGCCTCGTTCACCGCGCGCTCGGTGTCCTGGACCGCCTTCTCGGCCCGCTGCTCCTCCTGGCTCGCCTGCCGCTGCGTCCCCTCCCGGGCCCTCAGCTCCCGCAGCAGGTGCTCCTGCAACTTCTCGGTGACGGTCCGATCTTCCTCTCCGGACACACTCAGGTTCTCGAAGATGTGCTGGGCGAGGCTGGCCCAGAGGTTGCCCTCGGCGTAGTGCCAGGCATTGAATTCGATCTGCACGATGCGCTTGTAGAAGGGCAGGTCCCGCTGCATCCGCCCCGAGTCTCGCGCCTCCCGGGAGAGGGCATCGACCGCGTCACGGATGCGTCGCATGAAGAAGGTCTTGCCCGAGCCCCACTCTCCGAACAGCCCGATGGAGAGGGGGGGCGTGACGGAGCATGCGGCGATCAGCGTGGCGAACGCGGCGACATCCTGGTCGATGTCGAGCAGATCCTTCCCGTACGTACCATCCGCGTGAAAGCTGGATGGACACCGCACTGGAGACGGTTTCTCCAATGGCGTGGAGCCAACGGCCTCCTCATCTTCTCGCGCTTGTCGCCGCATGGGCCTCCCCTGCGCAGAACCTCCGTGAGGAGACAGGGTGGGGACCCCTCGATTGTGACGGCCCTCGACTCCGCTCTCTCTGAGAAAAAGAAAGACACACACCGGGGGAAAACCCCGCCTCCCGGGGTTCCGTCGGCCATGGCCGCCCGGTTATCCTGCGAGCCGCCATGCGTTCCCGCCACCTCCTCCTCCTCGCGCTCGCCGTGGCGCCCGCCGCCCGAGCACAGTCCGCCCCGCGCGCCCTGCCCCACTCGGAGCTGCGCGTGGACCTCGGCGCCCTCACCGGCGGCTACACGTATGGCGGTGGCGCATGGATGAGCCCCTTCGCCTCCCAGGCCGCCTCGGGCCACCTCCTCCTCGGCGGCTTCACCCTCGACGCCGGCGTCCTCTCCCTCGTGCCCCTGCAACGCCACGGCTCCGGCGCCAGCCTCACCCTCACCGCCCGCGCCGGCTACACCGGCGAGCGCTGGAGCCTCGTCGGCGGCCCCGTGCTCAACCTCGCCTACACCGCGCGGCCCGCCCTCCAGGTGCTACCCTCGGTGAAAGCCCTCTACCGCGTGGGCCCCGTGGACCTGCACGCGGGGCTGCTCGACCTGCACGGCCTCGTCCCCGCCCACCTCGGCGCCTCCTGGAACGGACTGGGCCTGGCGTATGTCCTTCCCCTTGGAGCCCGCGCGTGGGCCCACATCCCCCTCTCCTCCTCCCTGGGCCTCCAGGTGGAGGGCTTCGCCTTCCGTCTCGGCAGCGCCCAGTCCGCGATGCTCACCGTGGGCCTCTCCACCCGCCCCTCCTCCTCCACTTCCGCCCAGCCATGAGCCCCCGCGCCCTCCTTCTCGGCCTCGCCCTCCTCGCCGGCTGCAGCGAGCGGCCCTCGTTCGATCCAGCCCGGGTGAACGCCGCCCCCATCGGCAAGGGCCTGCCCCGAGGCTTCCTGCTCGGCACCTCCACCTCCAGCCATCAAATCGAGGGTGGCAACGAGAACGACTGGGCCACCTGGGAGCGCGCCTCCTTCCCGGATGGCGCGCCCCACATCAAGGACCGGAGTGTGTCCGGCCCCGCCGCGGACTCGTGGAACCGCTTCGACGAGGACGTGAAGTCGATGAAGCAGCTGGGCTCCAACGCCTACCGCTTCGGCGTGGAGTGGAGCCGCCTGGAGCCCACGCCCGGCGCGTGGAACGCCGAGGCCGCCGAGCGCTACCGTCAGTGGGCCCACACCCTGCGCGTCCAGGGAATCGAGCCCATGGTGACGCTGCACCACTTCACGCTGCCCAACTGGGTGGCCGAGTCCGGTGGCTGGGAGAACCCCGCCACGCTGGACGCCTTCGAGCGCTTCTCCGGCCGGGTGGCCGAGCTGCTCGGCGCCGACGTGGACTGGTGGTGCACCATCAACGAGCCCAACGTGCTCGCGGTGTTCGGCTACATGGACGGCGTCTGGCCGCCGGGGAAGACGGACACCGTGGCCGCGGCCCAGGTGCTGGCCAACCTCATGGAGGCCCACGCCCGCGCCGCGCGCCAGCTCCGCGCCCTCGACACGGTGGACGCGGATGGGGACGGCAAGGCCACGCTCATCAGCATCGCCCACCATGTGCGCTACTTCCAACCCGCCAGCGGCTCCGTCACCGACGTGGCCGTGTCCGGCCTCACCGACGCCTTCTTCAACGAGAGCGTCCCCGAGGCCCTGCGCACCGGCCGCATCTCCCTCTTCGTGCCCGGCTCGGTGTCCCTCCAGCGGGACATTCCCGGCCTGAAGGGATCCATCGATTATCTCGGCATCAATTACTACACGAGGGATCACATCCGTCAGGACACCTCACCGTCCTTCTCCCACAAGTACGTACCCGCCGGGTACGACACCAATGATCTGGGCTGGGAGCTGCATCCGGAGGGCCTCTACCTGTTGCTCGAGCGCTTCGCGAACTTCGGCGTGCCGCTGGTCGTCACGGAGAACGGCATGGATGATCGCACGGGAGAGCGTCGGCCCTACTACCTGCGCAGCCACCTGTACGCGGTGGAGCAGGCGGTGGCGAAGGGGGTGGACGTGCGCGGCTATTTCCACTGGAGCCTGATCGACAACTTCGAGTGGGCGGAGGGGTATGAACCGCGCTTCGGCCTGTTCCGGGTCGATCGTGGAAACGCGGAATTGACGCGACAGGCCACCCCCGCGGTGGAGACGTTCCGGGAAGCCGCGAGGAACCTGGGATTGACGCCCACTCCCTGATGGACGGGAGGGCGAAATTTCCGGAAAGTAGGAAGCCAGAGGAGTGACACCATGGGCGTGATCCAGTTCATCGACGATTTCCGTTCGCTCCACACGCGGGCCCGACGGGGGCAGCTGCCGGAGTCCGAGCGGCAGGCCTACCTGGCGGCGCGCGAGCAGTTCGCGCGGGCGCTGTTGAATGCCCAGGGCCTGATGCTGGACGGGGCGGAGGCGCGACGCCACTACCGCGTGGCGCACCAGCTGCCGGTGGAGCTCCAGATGGCCTATGGCAACGTGTGGACGAACACGTTGGACATCTCGGCGGGAGGCTTCTCGGTGATGCTGCCGCACGCGGTGGACACGGCGGAGCGGCCGAGCACGCTGCTGCACCTGCCGGATGGCTCGTCGCTGGCGGGCCGGGTGCGGGTGGTGTCGCAGTTCCAGAGGGCCGACAAGCACCGGGCCTCGTTCGCCTTCCTGGACCTCACCGAGCGTGAGATGGAGATGCTGGAGGGTTTCCTCATCGACTTCGCGCTGGACCGCGTGGGCATCACCCCTCCGTAAAGGAGCCGTGATGAGCCCGAACCAGTGGGTGGAGCACTTCCGGACGCTCCATGAACGTGCGCGAAAGGGACAGCTACCGGAGGAGGACAAGCGGCGCTACAACGCCGCCCGGGAGCAGTTCGCGCGGGCGCTGACGGCGGCCCAGGGAATGATGCTGCCCCCCGGCCAGTCCGCCCGCCGCACGTTTCGCATCGCGCAGGGCCTGCAGGTGGACCTGAGCCTGTCCACGGGGCCGGCGCGCTCCATGACGCTGGATGTGTCGTGCGGGGGCTTCTCGGTGATGATGCACAAGCCGCCCTCCGACTCGGAGGAGCCCGGCTTCACGCTGCGCCTGCCGGGCAATCAGGAGCCGGTGACGGGCCGGGCGAAGCTGGTGTCGGTGCAGCGGAAGATCGGCACCCACCGCGTCTCCTTCTCCATGCTGGGCATCTCCGACAAGGACCTGGAGCGGCTGGAGTCCTCCCTGTTCGACCTGGCGCTCGAGCGCATCAAGTAGGGCTGGCGCCCGCGGGAGGCGGAGGCTTCGCGCAGTAGATGTTGGGAGCCACGCAGCGGGCGGGCTCGGAGCCACCGGTGAGGCTCTCCGCGTGTCCGAGGAAGAGGTAGCCCGTGGGAGGCAGCCGCCGCAACAGCGCGCTCAGGGCCTGCGCGCGCGCCTGGGCCCCGAAGTAGATGAGGACGTTGCGGCAGAAGACGAGCTCGAAGGGCCCCGCCGGCCAGCCGCGCTCGTCGTTCAAGTTGACGCGCGCGAAGCGCAGCACCGAGCGCAGCTCCGGCCCCGCCTGCATCCACCCCTCCTGGCTGCGTACACCTCGCAGCATGAAGGTCCTCAGCAGCGGCCCGGGGATGGTCGCCGCCTTCTCCACCGGCCACAGTCCCTGCCTGGCCCGCTCCAGGGCCCACGTGGACAGGTCCGTCGCCAGCACCTCCACCTCCCATCCCGAGCCCGGGGGGAAGTGCGAGAGCAGCTCCATGGCGAGCGAGTACGGCTCCTCGCCCGTCGAGCACGCCGCGCTCCACACGCGCACCCGCCGCGCCATCAGCCCCTGGGCCGCCCGCCGCGTCCACTCCGGGAAGACGCGCTGGCGCAGGAACTCGAAGTGCTCCGGCTCGCGGAAGAAGTGCGTCTCGTTGGTGCAGAGGCAGTCCAACATCCGCACCCGCTCCGCCTCGTTGCCCCGGGTGATGACGAACCGGTAGTAGGCGGCGAAGGACGGCAGCCCCAGCGAGCGCACCCGCCGGGACAGCCGCCCCACCAGCAGCGCCTGCTTCGTGGGGCCCAGGTGGATGCCCACCTCGCGCTCCACCAGGGCCTGGAAGAGGACGAACTCCCGCTCGGACAGCGGGAGCGGGCCCACGCCGGACAGCAGCGCTTCGACCGGGGTCACCGCTCTCATGCGCCCCCACTGGCCGCGCCCCCCACGAGGCCCAACAGCTCCTCGGCGGACAGCAGCCGTTCCAGGTCCAGCAGGAGGATGAAGCGCTGCTCCTGGCGGCCCATGCCCCGCAGGTAGCCCACCGGAGCGCGAGTACCGAAGGCGGGCGGCGGCTCGATGTCGTCCGCGCCCAGGTCGATCACCTCGCTGACGGAGTCGGCCAGCAGCCCCAGCGCCGTGCGCTCGCCGTCCAGCATCACCTCGACGATGACGAAGCACGTCCACCGGGTGATGGGGCGCGGGCCGAGCCCCATCGTCATCGCGAGGTCCACCACCGGCACCACCCGGCCCCGCAGGTTGATGACCCCCAGCACCGCGGGAGGCATGCCCGGCACCCGGGTGATGGGAACGTGCTCGATGATCTCCCGGATGCGCAGCAGCTCGATGGCGTACGTCTCACCGGCCAGGGAGAAGCCGAGGTACTGCGCCGGACGGGCGATCTCCGGGGCCGTGCTCGTATTCGTGCTCATGCTCATGGTGGGGCTCTCCGTCCTAGAAGCGCTTGAAGTCCTGTTCCGAGGCAGCCGCCGCGCGCTCCGACATCATCGGAAGGCCGGCATGCGCCGCGGGCGTCGCCTGCGCCACCGCCCTCAACCCCTGCGCGGGCGGATGCATCGACAGCTGCACCGGCGGCGGCCTCAGCGAGCGCACCTGCTGCACCGCTCCCTGCACATGCTCCGCCACCCGGAAGAACGTCATCATCTGCTGCAGCGACTCCGCCTGCGCCGCCAGCTCCTCCGCCGTCGACGACAGCTCCTCCGCCGCCGACGCGTTCCGCTGCGTCACCTGGTCCACCTGCACCATCGCCCGGTTCATCTGCATCACCCCGCTGGCCTGCTCCCTCGACACCGCCGCCACCTGCTGCACCAGCTGCGCCGTCTTGCGGATGGACGGCACCAGCTGCTTCAGCAGCATCCCCGAGCGCTCCGCCACCTTCACGCTGCTGCTCGCCAGTCCTCCAATCTCCTTGGCCGCCTTCTGACTCCTCTCCGCCAGCTTCCTCACCTCCGACGCCACCACCGCGAATCCCCTCCCGTGCTCCCCCGCCCTCGCCGCCTCCACCGCCGCGTTGAGTGCCAGCAGGTTCGTCTGGTACGCGATCTCCTCCACGATTCCGATCCGCTCGGCGATGGCCGCCATCGCCTCCACCGTCTCGTTCACCGCCAGCCCGCTCTCCTCCGCGTCCGTCGCCCCCTGCACCGCCATCCCCTCCAGCAGCTTGCTCGTCTCCGCGTTCTGGCTGATGGAGACGCTCAGCTGGTTGAGACTCGTCGTCGACTCCTCCACCGACGCCGCTTGCGTGCTCGTCCCCTGTGACAGCGCCTGCGCCGCCGCCGCCACCTGTCCCGAGGCCCCTGACAGCGACCCCACCGCACCCCTCACCTCTCCCAGCACGCTGTTGAAGCGCTGCACCATCTCCCTCAGCCCTCTCATCATCAGCGCCGTCTCATCCCGCCCATTCGCCTCGATGGAGTGGGTGAGGTCCCCCGATGCCAGCTTCCCGGTGAGCCGGGCGCCCTCGTGCAGCGGCCGCACGATGCTGCGTGACAGCGCCCACGCCAGCAGCACCGCCAGCAATGGACCCACCACCCCTCCCGCCGCCAACATCTGCTTCACCAGGGCAACATGCGCCCCGCTCGCCTCGTTCCGCCGGTCGCGCTGGTTCTGCTCCTCCTGCCTGAGAGCGATCGCCATGCCCCGCATGGCCTCCACGACAGTCTGTCCCTGGGCGTTCTTGGCGTAGTCCAGGAGTTGCTCCATGGGCACGCGTCCGGCATCCACACCCCGCCGCAGCGCCAGCAGGCGCTCGGCATAGGGAAGGAAGTGCTGCTGGTACTGGTCCAGCATCTTCTGGAGCAGTTCCTGCTCGTAGGCGTTGTCCAGCATCAGCTCCTTCACCTTGCCGTGGCTCCGGAGGAACTCGGATTGACGTTGGGGCAGGATCTGGGCGTAGTTCTCGTTGCCGGTGAGCGCGAAGGCCTGCAATCGGGCCTCATGGTCCAGCAGGGCAATGCCCATGGAGCGGACCTCCTGCACGCCCTCGAAGGAGCGGTAGTCTTCTTCAGCGGTCTTCACCAGGTCGACGAAGAGGATGAAGGACCCCCAGGTGACGACGAAGAGCAACGCGACGACCGCGCCGAATCCGAGCTGCAGCTTCCGGGTGATGCTGAGGTTGTCGAACATGGAGGGTATGCCTTTGGATGACGTCGCTGTCCGCTGGAGCACTGCTTCAGGTTGGGTCTGCGTCTAGAAGCGTTTGAAGTCCTGGTCCGAGGCGGCCGCCGCGCGATCCGTCACCACCGGGAAGCTGGCATGCGTCGCCTGCGCCGCGGGCATCGCCTGCGCCATCGCCCTCAACCCCTGCGCGGGCGGGTGTATCGGCAGCTGCACCGGTGGCGGCCTCAGCGAGCGCACCTGCTGCGCCGCCACCTGCCCCGCCACCCGGAAGAACGTCATCATCTGCTGCAGCGACTCCGCCTGCGCCGCCAGCTCCTCCGCCGTCGACGACAGCTCCTCCGCCGCCGACGCGTTCCGCTGCGTCACCTGGTCCACCTGCACCATCGCCCGGTTCATCTGCATCACCCCGCTGGCCTGCTCCCTCGACACCGCCGCCACCTGCTGCACCAGCTGCGCCGTCTTGCGGATGGACGGCACCAGCTGCTTCAGCAGCATCCCCGAGCGCTCCGCCACCTTCACGCTGCTGCTCGCCAGTCCTCCAATCTCCTTGGCCGCCTTCTGACTCCTCTCCGCCAGCTTCCTCACCTCCGACGCCACCACCGCGAATCCCCTCCCGTGCTCCCCCGCCCTCGCCGCCTCCACCGCCGCGTTGAGTGCCAGCAGGTTCGTCTGGTACGCGATCTCCTCCACGATTCCGATCCGCTCGGCGATGGCCGCCATCGCCTCCACCGTCTCGTTCACCGCCAGCCCGCTCTCCTCCGCGTCCGTCGCCCCCTGCACCGCCATCCCCTCCAGCAGCTTGCTCGTCTCCGCGTTCTGGCTGATGGAGGCGCTCAGCTGGCTGAGGCTCGTCGTCGTCTCCTCCACCGATGCCGCCTGCGTGCTCGTCCCCTGTGACAGCGCTTGCGCCGCCGCCGCTACCTGTCCCGAAGCCCCTGACAGCGAGCCCACCGCCCCTCTCACCTCACCCAGCACGCTGTTGAAGCGCTGCACCATCTCCCTCAGCCCCACCATCATCCGCGCCGTCTCGTCCCTGCCCCGCACCTCGATGGAGTGGGTGAGGTCCCCCGACGCCAGCTTCCCGGTGAGATCCATCGCCCCTTGCAGCGGCCGCACGATGCTGCGTGACAACATCCACGCCAGCAGCACCGCCAGCAATGGACCCACCACGCCCCCGGTCACCAACATCTGCTTGACCGATTGCACCTGCGCGTCGGATATCTCCTCGAGCCTCTGGCGCTCCGCGATCTCGCTCTGGCTGATGCTCTCCGCCAGGCCATACAGGTCGTTCAGGAGCCTCTGCCCCTTGCCCTGCTTCAGGTAGTCGACGATCGCCTGCATGGGGACACGCCCGGCATCCACGTCCCGGCGCAACTGCTGCAGGTGCTCGATATGCGGGAGGAACTGCTGCTGGTACTGGTCCAGCATCTGCTGGAGCTGCTCCTGCTCGCTGGCGTTGTCGCCCACCAGCTTCTTCACCTGGGCGTGGGACTTGAGGAACGTGTTCTTCCGCTGAGCCAGTGGCTCGAGGATGGATTCGTTGCCCGTGAGCAGGTACTCCTGCACCCGGCGCTCCGTGTCGATGTGGGCGATGCCCATGGAGCGCAGCTCGATCCGCACCTCGTGGGAGCGGTAGTACCAGTCGTAGCCCACCAGCATCATGAAGAAGGAGAAAGCACCCCAGATGGCGGCGACGAGCAGCGCGACGAGCACGCCGAATCCGAGCTGCAGCTTCCGGGAGATGGTGAGGTTCTCGAGCATGATTCTCTCTCTGGAAAAAGCGTGGAGGAACGGGGGACTCACCTCGCGGCGGCCCGCTGACGCATGGCCATGCGCAGGAGGGTGGGCACGTCCAGGACGAGTCCCACGCGCCCGCTGCCGAGGATGGTGGAGCCGGAAACGCCGGGGACGTGTCGGAAGAGCCGGCCCAGGGGCTTGAGGACGCACTGGCCCTCGCCGTGCAGCGCGTCCACCACCAGGCCCGCGCGGCCCCCACCGTGGCCCAGCACGACGACATTCTCCCGAGCGGGCCCGGGGCCCTCCACGCCCAACACCTCGCGCAGCCGCAGGTAGGGCAGCGACCGGCCCCGCAGATTCAACACACCACCGCCGGGCTGGCCGCACCGCTCCGCCGGCAGCTCCAGGCACTCGCGCACCGCGTCCAGCGGCAGCACGTACGTCTCCTCGCCCACCCCCACCGAGAAGCCCTGGATGGTGGCCAGCGTCAGCGGCACCCGCAGCGTCATCGTGGTGCCACGCCCTTCCTCCGAGCGCAGCGTCACCATGCCCCGCAGTGCCTCGACACTGCGGCGCACCACGTCCATGCCCACCCCGCGCCCGGACACCTCCGTCACCGTGTCCGCCGTGGACAGCCCCGGCATGAAGACGAGCTCCTCCAGCTCCTCCACCGTCATCCGCTCCGGCTCCAGCCCCAGCCCTCGCGCCTTCTCCCGGAGCCTGTCGTAGCGCAGGCCCCGGCCATCGTCGGACAGCTCCACCACCAGCGAGCCCGGCTCGTGGAAGGCCCTCAGCACCAGCGTGCCGCATGCCTCCTTGCCCGCGGCCCGCCGCTCGTCCGGCGTCTCCAGGCCATGGTCCACCGCGTTGCGCACCAGGTGCAGCAGCGGCTCGCGCAGGCCGTCCACCAGCGCCGTGTCCACCTCCACGTCCTCGCCCTTGAGCACCAGCCGCGCCCACTTCCGCTCCGCTCGCGCCAGGTCCCTCACCGTGCGCAGGTGCTGCCGGAAGAGCGGTCCCACCGGCACCATCCGCACCCGCATCACCTCCTCGCGCAGCTCCTCGTGGAGCCGGTCCGCCTCGAGGTGCACCCCCAGGGCCTCCTCCGCCGTGCCCGTGGACAGCACCTGGGCCAGGCGCGTGCGGGCGATGGCCAGCTCGCCCGTAAGCGTGGCGATGCGGTCCAGCTTCTCCAGGTCCACCCGCAGCGTGCGCCCCCGACGCCCTCCCGCGGGCGCCTCCTCCACCACCGGCTCCTCCGCCGGCACGGCGGGCGCCACCATCGGCCGGGCCTGCTGGCGCAGCGCGGCGCCACAGGCGCGCAGCCGCTCCAGCAGGGCCTCATGGCCCTCCAGCGGCCCCTCCCGCCCCACCAGCGCGCCCTGCATCATCTCCCGCAGCCGGTCCACGGACTCCAGCAGCAGCGACACCTGCTCGTCCGACACCGGCAGCCGCCGCTCCTGCACCACCTCCAGCACGTCCTCCACCACGTGCGCCACATCCGCCATGGCGGAGAAACCCAGTGCTCCCGCGGCGCCCTTCACCGTGTGCGCGCCCCGGAAGATGCACATCAACCCCTCCTCGTCCGGATGCGTCTCCAGAGCGAGGAGCTTCTGCTCCATCTCGTTGAGGAGCTCTCCCGACTCCTCGGCGAAGGTGGCGAGCAGTTGCTCGCGATCCAGGTCCACCGTGTCCCCCTCCACGAAGTGGTTCCCGCTCAGGACCGTGTCCCGGCGGAGATGCCTCGCGCGCAGTAGAGGGCTCGCGCCCCCTCGGTCGCGAGCAGCTCCAGCAGCTCGCGGTCCTCCTGCACGAGGCGCTGTTTGTGAGGCAAGAGACCAAAGAGCACCATCATTCCCAGCACGTGGCCGCCCAGGCGCAGGGGCACGCACGCGCGAGGCCCCTCATGCCGCGCCTGCTCGGACACGCCCTCCATCAGGTCCGCCAGCCAGGGCGCGCCGGTGCGCGCCGCCCTTCCGATGGGGTCCTCCCCCAGAGGCAGCCGGCGGAAGCGCTCGGCGTCGATGCCCATGGACACCCGCAGCACCAGCGTCTGGCCCGTGGGCTCCAGCTCGAAGATGCCCAGCATCTCCGAGCCCACCAGGTTGACGAGCAGGTCCTGGAGGATGTCCATCAACTCTCCGGGATTCAGCGACTCGTGCAGGCGCTGGGAGGCCACGCGCAGGCGCACCAGATGGGAGAGCTCCGCCTCCACCAGCCCCTGGCGCTGGGCGCGCCACTGCTCGTCCTCGCTCCTGCGCTCGAGCGAGCGCTTGAGTTGCTCGTTCTCCGCGCGCAGGGTGGCCACCTCCGCGCGCAGTGCCTCGTTCTCCCAGCGAAGCTGCTCCCTCATGAGGGCCGTGCCTCCTCCAAGTGGCTGCGGACCTTGGCCAGCAGCTCCTCTCCATCGAAGGGCTTGGTGATGTAGTCGGTGCAACCGCTCTCGAAGCCCTGGCGCACGTAGTGCGGCTCGCCCCGGGTGGTGACGAGGATGATGGGCACGTCCTTCATCTCCGAGCGCAGGCGCAGGGCCCGGCACGTCTGGAAACCATCCAGGCGCGGCATGAGGACATCCAGGAAGATGAGGTCCGGACGTTCGACGAAGGCCTTGTCGAGTGCCTCCTGTCCATCCCGTGCGGTGAGCAGCTCGTAGCCGCAATGGGACAGCATCATCCTGTGCAGCAGCAGGACGGTGTGGGAGTCATCGACGAGGAGGATCTTCTTCTTGGGCATGACATTCCTCCGGCGTTGGAGTGGGAGGTTGGAGAAGGGGGGACTCAGGCGCCACTGCTGAAGCGGATGAGCTCGCGCAGCTGCATCAGCCGCCGGGGACTCATGCCCAGGAACTGGATGCCCATGCCGAGCGGATAGGAGGCGGTGCGTCGGGGCGCGTAGGCGTTGGACCAGGCGACGAGCCCGGGGCCCTCGAGCACCTCGCGGGTGGTGGGCAGGTGGATGCGCAGCTCCAGCGCGGAGCCGGAGCGGGCGGGCACCAGGGTGCGCACGAAGAGGGCACCAGGGCTGAGCGCGCTGGAGTAGCAGGAGCTCCACGAGTAGCCGCCCACCTCGCGGAACTCCACGGGGCAGACGAAGGGCACGCGCTCGTCCACCAGGAGCGCCGCCAGGTTGCGCTGCAGCAGGCCGTTGATGCGGGCCAGCAGGTGGCGGGGCGCCAGGGTGCGCGCGCTCATCCACACCTGCCCGAAGGACTGCACGTCCGTGACGTCGGCGTCCGTCACCACCACGGTGGGCACGCGGCCCAGGTGCGCGTCCGTGCGCAGGTGCTCCACGCGCAGCATCTCCTCGGCCGAGGTGACGGCGGTGCGCACGAGCAGCAGGTGGATGGGCTCGGCGTGCTCGGCCGCCAGGGCCAGGGCGCGCTCGCGGGTGGCGGCGTGGAGCAGGTGGTGGCCACACGCCTCCAGGTGCGGACCCAGGGCGTCGTGCGCGTCCGGCGTCTCGCCCACCAGCAGCACGGTGCGCGGGGTGCGCCGCTCCACCAGCCGGGGCGCGGACCAGGGCGTCTTGTCCCGCAGCACGTCCAGACGCGCCTGCAGCTCGTTGATGCGCACGGGGCCGAGCACGCAGTCCTCCGCGCCGCTGCGCACGCACGCCTCCAGCAGCTCCGCGGGCGTGTTCTCCCCCACGACGACGAGGATGGGCACGTCCCCGTGGACCGGGTGGCTGCGCAGCACCCCACAGCCAGTCCCTCCGTCCTGTGGCAGCGCGCGCCAGTCCACCAGCACCATCAGCGGCCGGAACCGGCCCAGCTCGACGCGGGCGGCGATCAAACTGTCCACCGACACCACCTCGCAGCCCACCGTGCGCAGCAGGGGCGTCAGGGACAACCGCAACTCCTTGACGCCATCCACGAGCAACACCCTGCGGGAAAGCTCCGCGGACACTCCCGACTGCGTGGACAGCGCGTGCGAGGCGAGTGGCATATTCGATTTCCCCCCATGACACCGCGAGACAGTCTTCAACATGGCCCCCCCCGCCTCACGGGTCCTCCCATTCCCTATCAGCTGCAAGGAATCGAGGACGACCACGTGAAAAGCACATGAAAGGGAATACGGGAAACCACGCTTGCTTGCCTCCTGACCCAGGGGTTAGGAGCCCGGTACTTGGACGCTAGCGGACACTCCCTCCCCACTTTGGGGTCCTCTCCACTCTTTCCCCTGGAAGAACAGAGACTTGCTCCGTCCACGACCCGACGCTGGATTCACCCCCATGCAGTCGGACCTTGACCTACCAGGAGAGTGTTGTCCCGTTGTCTACAGTATTTGAAAAACGTGTTTAAACCAGTCAGAACATTCCATGTCGCGCGCCGGGAATGATCTACCCCCAACACAAACTCTCACGCCATGAGACATACATATGTATGGGTTCATCCACCTCTTTCACCACCAGGCGCGGGCGGGTATGTGTGGACCCATGACCGATACCCTGGATGCCATCATCGTTCTCGTGACGGCGCCCACGGCCGACAAGGCCGCGGAGCTCGCCCGCACGCTGGTGGAGGAGGAGCTGGCGGCATGTGGCAACGTGGTGCCCGGCCTGCGCTCCATCTACCGGTGGGAGGGGAAGGTGCACGACGAGCCGGAAGCGCTGCTCATCCTCAAGTCGCGCGCCCCGCTCTTCGAGGCGCTGCGGGCGCGGGTGGTGGCGCTGCATCCCTACCAGTGCCCGGAGGTGCTGCGGCTGGGCGTGGAGGCGGGGCACGCGCCGTACCTGCAATGGATTCGGGACAACGTGCGCGCCTCGGGCGGAGGTGCGTGAAACCCAACACTTCCCGTGGGGATGGGGCCCTCGCGCCCGCCCCGATACGTCGTCCCGGCGTGCTAGACACGCGGGCCACTCCCTTCACGCGCACCACCCAAGGAAAGGCCTGCTCATGACGCTCGCGAGTCGAGAGGCTCCCTACGGTTCCTGGAAGTCCCCCATCAGCGCCGAGCTGATCGCCACCCAGTCGCTCGAGCTGAGCGAGGTGGCGGTCGATGGCGACGACGTGTACTGGCTGGAAGCCCGTCCGGGCGAGCGGGGACGGCGCACCATCGTGCGGCACACCGCGGACGGGGCGCTCTCGGACATCCTGCCCGGGGCGGGAGACACGAAGGGGGCCTACAGCGCGCGCAGTCTGGTGTACGGCCATGGAGGAGGCGCCTTCGCGGTGTCCGAGGGGCTGGTGGTCTTCGTCAACCACGCCCTCGGTGGGTCCCACCCCGACCAGCGGCTGTACCGGGTGAACCCGGGCCGCACGCCGGTGCCCCTCACGCCGGACACGGGAGGCCGTCACCGCTTCGGGGACCTCGTCATCGACCGCACGCGCAACCGCGTGCTGTGCGTGCGCGAGGACTGGCGCAACCTGAAGGAGGGCCAGCCACGCATCTCGCTGGTGGCGGTGGACCTGGATGGACAGCGGCAGACGGTGCTGACCGAGGGCCGCGACTTCTACTCCTCGCCCAGCCTGAGCCCCAACGGCCGGCGGCTGGCGTGGCTCGCGTGGGACTACCCCTGCATGCCGTGGGAGGGCTGCGAGCTGTGGGTGGCGGACGTGGACGAGGACGGCGGGCTGCGCAACCCGCGGCTGGTGGCCGGCGGCACCACGGAGTCCATCTTCCAGCCCGAGTGGTCGCCGCAGGGCGAGCTGTACTTCGTCAGCGACCGGAACAACTGGTGGAACCTCTACCGGTTGCAGGGCCGCAGCGTGGTGCCGGTGCTGGAGCGCAGGGCGGAGTTCGGCCTGGCGCAGTGGGGGCTGGGTAGGTCCACGTACGCCTTCGTCTCGCCGCGGCACGTGGTGTGTGCCTTCAACGAGCAGGGCCAGTGGAAGATGGGAAGGTTGGACGTGGTGCTCGGCCAGTTCGCCGAGCTGAGCACGCCGTACACGGACGTGCGGCAGGTGCGCGCGGGCTACGCGACGGCGTACTTCGTGGGAGGAGGGCCGGAGCACCCGGCGGCGGTGGTGCGGCTGGACATGGAGTCGGGCCGGCCGCAGGTGTTGAAGACGTCCACCCGGGTGCCGGAGGAGCTGACGCGCTACATCTCGCGCTGCGAGCCGCTGCACTACCCCACCACGGAGCTGGGCGAGGCACACGCCTGGTACTACCCGCCCACCCACCCGGACTTCACGGCGCCCGCGGGAGAGAAGCCACCGCTGCTCATCTTCAACCACGCGGGCCCCACCTCGGCCACGTCGACGCGGCTGGACTGGGTGGTGCAGTACTTCACCAGCCGCGGCTTCGCGGTGGTGGACGTCAACTACCGGGGCAGCACCGGCTACGGCCGCGAGTACCGCCTGTCGCTGTATGGGAACTGGGGCGTGATGGACGTGGATGACTGCGCCAACGCCGCGCTGCGGCTGGTGCAGGAGGGCAAGGTGGACGCGAAGCGCCTGGCGGCCCGGGGCGCTGGGGCGGCGGGCTACACCCCGCTCTCGCTGCTGACGTTCCGCGACATCCTGCGCTGCGGCGTCTTCGATTCGGGCATCTCCCAACTGGAGACGCTGGTGGAGCAGGCCGAGAAGTTCGAGGCCCACTACCTGGACCAGGTGCTCGGGCCCCTGCCGGAGTCGAAGCAGTTGCTGCAGGACCGCTCGCCCTACTTCCACATCGACAACATCAAGCGCAGTCCCGTGCTCTTCATCCACGGCCGGCAGGATCCGTCGCCGGTGGCGCGGCAGATGGAGGAGATGGCGAAGCGGCTGCGCGCCAACGGTGTGCCGGTGGCGACGCTCGGCCTCGAGGGAGGGGGACCGGGTGCACGCACCAGCGCGGACATCCAGAAGGCGCTGGAGGGCGAGCTGGCCTTCTACGCGAAGGTGATGGGCCTGAGCCTGGCGGAGCCGGTGGAGCCGCTCGCCCTCGAGCCCGCCCCCGCCGAGCCCGCGCGCCGCTGAGGGCCGGGACGGGTCAACCCCGTCACCGAGGGAGCGGACGAGCCGACGACACTCCGGGTGCCCAGGTTGTTGCCTGGGCCCTGGATAGTCAGCTTCCTCCCATGAATCCAACCCCGGTATCACCATGGGAGTGGGGCCTCTTCGGGGTGCTCGTGGTGGCGATGATCGTCATCGACCAGCTGGCCCACCACTCGAAGCACGGGGAGTCGAAGAAGGCGGCCTATGCCTGGAGCGTGGCGTGGATCTGCGTGGGCCTGGCCTTCGGGGTGTTCGTCTGGCTGAGGCACGGGGTCACCGCCGCGCACGAGTACCTGGGCGCCTACCTCATCGAGAAGAGCCTGAGCCTGGACAACCTGTTCGTCTTCCTCGTCATCTTCGCGAGCCTGCGGGTGCCCGAGGACAAGCAGCGGGGGGTGCTCTTCTGGGGAATCTTCGGAGCCCTGGTGTTCCGGGCGCTGTTCATCCTGCTGGGGCTGGAGGCCCTCGAGCACTGGCACTGGGTGGTCTACATCTTCGGTGGCATTCTGCTCGTCGCGGCCTGGCGCGTGGCGCGCAAGCATCCCGGCGAGGAGTCCGACAACAAGCTGGTGCTGTGGCTGGAGAAGCGCCTGCCGGTGACGACGGAGTTCGAGGGCACGCGCTTCTTCAAGCACGTGGGCGGCAGCTGGCAGGCGACGCCTCTGCTCATCGCGCTGATCGCCATCGAGCTGTCGGACGTGGCCTTCGCCATCGACTCGGTGCCGGCGGCGCTGTCGGTGAGCCGCAATCTGTTCGTGGTCTACACGTCCAACGTGTTCGCCATCCTGGGGCTGCGCGCGCTGTACATCGCGCTGGCGAAGACGGTGCACGAGCTGCGCTACCTGCACTGGGGGCTCGCGGCGGTGCTCGCGTTCGCCGGGTTGAAGATGATCCTCGCCGAGTGGCTCGAGATCCCGCCATTGCTCTCGGTGGGGATCATCGTGCTGTGCATCGGTCTGTCGGTGTGCGCGAGCCTGTACGCACGCAAGAAGGAGTCGCGCAGGGCCGCCATGATGAGGAACAAGCGGTCTCCAGGAGGACGGGGGGGAGAGGTTCACGCGTGAGACCTCTTTTCCACTCAGGATCCGAACCCGAGTCCACGACATACCCTCACCCCGTCCCTCTCCCAGGGGGAGAGGGTCCAACCTGGTTCCTCACCGTGTGAATCCCCTCTCCCTCCGGGAGAGGGTCAGGGTGAGGGTCTCGCCTCTCCGTGCTCCAGTCCGTGTGAATCCCCTCTCCCTCTGGGAGAGGGCCAGGGTGAGGGTCTTCCCTCAGTGCATCAAGGTCCCCCGTCCCGTGGCCCGTCCCTCCACGTGGAAGGAGAACTTCCCATCCGCGCAGTCCACCCGGATGCGCTCGCCCTCGCGCAGGGTCCCGCGCAGCAGCATCCGGCTGAGCTCCGTCTCCAGCTCACGCTGGATGACCCGGCGCAGTGGTCTGGCGCCGAACTTCGGATCGACCCCACGCCGCGCGAGCTCATCCTTCGCCGCGTCACTGACCTCCAGCGTGACGTTCTGCCCGTGCAGCTTTCGCCGGGTGGAGTCCAGCATCGAGTCCACGATCCGGGTGAGCTGCTCGCGGTCGAGCGCGTGGAAGACGATGACCTCATCGATGCGGTTGAGGAACTCGGGCCGGAAGTGGCCGCGGAGCGCCTCCAGAACGGTCTCGGCCATGCGCTCGCTGTCCACATCCCCACCGCCCGGAGAGGACCGCCGGAAACCCAGAGCGCCCTTCTGGAGGCCGAGCTGCTCGGCGCCCAGGTTGGAGGTCATGATGATGACGGTGTTCTTGAAGTCCACCGTGCGTCCGCGCGAGTCCGTGAGCCGCCCGTCGTCGAGTATCTGCAACAACAGGTTGAAGACGTCCGGGTGGGCCTTCTCCACCTCGTCGAAGAGCAGGACCGAGTAGGGCCGGCGCCGGACGGACTCGGTGAGGCGGCCGGCGTCCTCATGGCCCACATAGCCGGGAGGGGCACCGATGAGCCGGCTGGCGGTGTGCCGCTCCATGAACTCGGACATGTCGAAGCGGAGCATGGCGCGCTCGTCGTTGAAGAGGTACTCGGCGAGCGCGCGGGCCGTCTCCGTCTTCCCCACGCCGGTGGGCCCCAGGAAGATGAACGAGCCGATGGGCCGGTGGGGGTCCTTCAATCCCGCGCGGGCGCGGCGCACGGCCTCCGAGATGGCGCGCAGGGCCTCCTCCTGGCCCACCACGCGCTGGCGCAACGACTGTTCCATCTCCAGCAGCCGTTGGGACTCCTCCTGCTGGAGCTTCTTCGCCGGAATCCCCGTCCACTCGCTCACCACGGTGGCGATGGCCTCGGGGGTGACGATGGGCTCGGAGACGCCCTTGGCTTGCTGCCACTGGGTGCGCAGCCCGTCCAGCTCCGCGCGCAGCGCCTCGAGCTCTCCCTTGAGCCGCGAGGCCTCCTCGTAGCGCTCCGCGGCCACGGCGGCCTCCTTGTCCTTCTCCTTCTGCGCCAGCCGCTCCTCCAGGTCCTTCATGCGGCCCGGCTCGGTGCGAGCCCCCAGCCGCACCATGGCCGCCGCCTCGTCGAGCAGGTCGATGGCCTTGTCCGGCAGGAAGCGGTCGCTGATGTACTTGTCGGACAGCTCCACGGCGGCGGTGAGCGTGGCGTCGGTGATCTTCACCCGGTGGTGCGCCTCGTACGAGTCGCGCAGCCCGCGCAGGATTTCGATGGTCTGCTCGGGGGAGGGCTCGGCCACCATCACGGGCTGGAAGCGGCGCTCCAGGGCGGAGTCCTTCTCGATGTGCTTGCGGTGCTCGTCGAGCGTCGTGGCGCCGAGGCACTGCAGCTCGCCGCGAGACAGGGCGGGCTTGAGCATGTTGGCGGCATCCATCGAGCCCTCGCCCGCGCCAGCGCCCACGAGGGTGTGCACCTCGTCGATGAAGAGGATGACCTTGCCCGCGAGGCCGCGAATCTCCTCCATCAACCCCTTGAAGCGCTCCTCGAACTCGCCGCGGAACTTCGAGCCGCCGATGACGCTCGCCAGGTCCAGCGAGAGCACCTTCTTGTCCTTGAGCGTCTCCGGCACGTCGCCCGAGACGATCCGCTGGGCCAGCCCCTCGGCGATGGCCGTCTTGCCCACGCCCGGCTCGCCGATGAGCTCCGGGTTGTTCTTCGTCTTGCGGCTGAGGATGCGGATGACGCGGTCGATCTCCTTCTCACGGCCGATGATCGGATCCAACTCTCCCGCCCGGGCCAGCGCGGTGAGGTCTCGCGTATAGCGGGTGAGAAGCGGAGGGAGACGGTCCGCGCCCCGGCCTCCCGGGGTGGAGGTCGCCGAGCCGTGAGCACCGCCTCCGGGCAGGTGCTGCCGCAGCTCGTCCGGATCGATGTCGGAGAGGAACTGGGCGGCGAAGCTCTCGCCCTCGGCCATGATGGCGAGCAACAGGTGCTCGGGGCCGATGAAGGTCTGCCCCAGTTGCGCCGCCTGGAGCCGCGCGAGCTGCAACACACGCTTCATGCCCGAGGACAGTCCCACGCCCGAGGCGCGGCGGGGCTCACGGCGCTCCATCACCTGCGCCAGGCGGACCTCGTACTCCTCCACGTCCGTGCCCTCTTCCTCGAGCGCCGCGCGGATCTCCGGGACCTTCTGGCTCAGCGCCAGCAGCAGGTGCTCGATGCGGATGCGGTCATAGCCCCACTCCAGCGTCAGCCGCGCCGCGTACTCCAGCGCCTGCTGGGCCGTCTCCGACAGCTGCGCGAGGATGTTCTCCCGCCGAGAGCGGGAGCCCATCATCTGCGCGAACAGGCTCTCCAGGGAACCAAAGGCCCCTTTACTGGAGTCCATGCCCATGGCGCTCGCGCAGTGATTGCACAGGCCGAGGCTCCGCTCGGGCCCATCGGCCATCCGCTGCTTGAGGAACACCACCGCGGGCCGAGCCTGGCAGTTCTCACACACCATCGTCCGTCCCTCCCACGGGCCTCCTGAGGAAGGTAGGAACGTACCCCGCCGGACACCACGGCGGAGAGACAACGGGCAGCCGGGCAGCCGGGCCGCGCTTCGCCCGGTCCCATCACCGCGCACGGGAGCGGAGGCGCCCGCGCGGCGCGCCTCACGGTCCGACGTCTCGCGCGGAGCCACGGAGCCGCGCGAGCTGGGAGTGCAACAACGGCTCGCGAGGGTACCAGCGCAACAACGACTCGTAGGAGCGGGCGGCCTCCTCGGGCTGGCCCAGCCGCTCCAGCGCGAGCCCGAGGTTGAAGCCAGCCTCCAGGTAGCCCGGCCTGCGAAGCACGGCGTGCCGCCACGCTTCCACGGCGCCCGCGTCGTCGCCGAGCCGGGCGAGCCGGCCGCCCACGGCGTAGTGCAGCTCGGCCTCGAAGTCGACGGCGTCCACCGCCAGGGACACGGGCCATACGGACACCACGAGCACGGCCAGGGCCACACCCGCGGGCACCGCGCGCGAGGAGGCACGCGACAGCAGCGCGTGGAGCCCCAGCGCCGCGAGCACGCACAGCACCGGTGCGAGCGGCGCGCGGTAGCGGCCGGTGACGAAGAAGAGGATGGACGGAGCGGCGAGCACGACGGCGGCCCCCATCACGGTGAGCGCCGCGCGTGCGTCCTCCCTCGCACGCCACTCGCGCCAGACGCGCACGCAGCCCGCCGCCGCGAGCGGCCACAGCAGCGCATAGGGCAGCGCGAAACCACCGGGCCGCGCGGTGAGGGCCCACAGCACGGGGGACTGCGAGCGGACGACGTAGAGGTCCTCGTTGCGGGGCAGCTCGCGCGCCAGCAGCAGCAGCCGGGCCTTCCACAGCAGATTGCCCACGCAGTCGAGCGGCCGCGAGCCGCACCAGGCCAGCGCCTTCCGGGTGAAGTAGGCGTCCTGGGTAGCCGGAGTGTGGAAGCCCTGGCGCACGGGCTCGTTCACGAGCGCCTCCCAGGCCGCGCCAGGACGGAGGGCCATGGCCCCATCCACGTCCGCGTTGTTTCCCAGCCACAGGTTGATGCCACCATTGGCGGAGATGAGCAGCCATTCGCCCGAACGTGAGTGATTGGAGAGGGTGGCGCACGACACCACGGCGGCACAAACGGAGGCACAGAGCACGGCGTGGACACGGCGCCCCCGCGCGAGCGCCCACGCCAACGGGACGACGAGCAGCAGCAGCGGCGCCACCGCGAGCGCGCCCAGGCCGATGCAGACGCCACACAGCAGCGCCGTGCCCATGCTTCGGGACTCGCGCACGGCCAGCCAGAGCGCCGTGGTGCCCAGGAAGGTGCCGAGCGAGGTGGCCAGCAGCTCCCCGTCATAGAAGACGAGCGACCCGTGCAGCGCCACCAGCAGGCCCGCGATCACCCCCACCGCTCGACTGCCGGAGACCCGCCGCGCCACGCCCTGGGCGAGCATCGCCGTGAAGGCTCCGAGCACGGCCTGGAGCAGGCGCGGCCACCACAAGCTGTGTCCTCCCAGCCGGTAGAGACCGCCGAGCACCACGGGGTAGAGCGGTGGCTGCCAGAAGGGCCCCGCGTCGAAGCCCTCGCCCCGCGCCAGCCGCTCGCCGAGGTAGTCGTAGTAGTCCGCGTCGATCAGCGGCGCGTCGAAGGCGGGGCCATGAGCGCTGAGCAGGTACGCCAGACGCACGACGAGCGCCACGCCGAGCACGAGCGCCCACGCGGGCACCCGGGCCAGCGCAGGAGAGAGCTTCGCGTCGGAGGGCTGTCGCATGAAGAGCGGGGAGGACTGCACCAAAACGAAACCGGCGCCCCCCAGGAAGGGAGCGCCGGCCGGTGAATCACGAAGGGTGGAGCACCGCGACTACTTCTGCGCGGCCTTCTGCTGCGCGTCCACCTTCTCCTTCAGCCCCAGCAGCATCGCGCGAGCGCGCACGGCCGAGGGACGCTTCGCCTGCGGATCGCCCTCCACGGCGGCCTTGAGGTCGTTGAGCGCCTCGAGGATCTTGCTCTGCCGCAGGTACATCTCCCCGCGTCCCGCCAGCGCATCCACGTTGCCCCGGTTGTACGTCAGGGCCTGCGTGTAGGACTGGATGGCCTCCTCGTACTGCTCCTGCGCGGCGTACACCGTCGCCAGGTGGCAGTGGAAGACGCTGTCGTACGGCGAGGCGGCGACGAGCCCCTTGTAGATGACCAGCGCCGCATCCAGCTTGCCAGACTGCAACATCTGGTAGCCCACGTTGGCGATGGCGTACAGGGTGTTGGGGGTGAGTCCCACGAACTCACCCACCGTCATCTCACCACGGACCAGCCGCTCGGCCATCTGCGGCGGAACGTTGACCTGCTTCCCGTTGATGCTGTTGCTCGTCTGCATCGAGGCTCCCGGGAGGTTAGATCCCGAACGGCATCATCCGGCGGTTGAGGGACTGGGTCAAGTTGAACAGGTCCCCGAGCTGGTTGAACATCTTGCCGATGTCCTTGAACGTGTTGCCGATGCCCGTGTTGTAGTCCTGACGGTTCCAGCAGTTGTGGCCCTGGGGGAACTGGTTCTGCATGAAGGGCGGCACGAACGGCGGCGAGCGCGGCGTCGGCTGGCTGAACATGTTCTCGATCTGCTTGAAGAGCTGATCGACGATCTGGCTCGCCCACTGCTCGGGGCCACCGAACGGCTTGGTGGTGTCCACCAGCGGCTTCATGTTGCTGCCCAGCTTGAAGGACTCGCCACCGTTGTTGCTGCCGGTGATCTCCTTGCCCTGGAAGGTCCAGTCGTCGCCGTCGCCGCCCATCACGAAGGCGTCCTTGCCGCCGAAGCTGTTGACGTGCGCGAAGCCGTCCTGGGTGATGTCACCCACCTTGCCCTTGCCCTTGGCGATGTCGGAGACCTGCACGCGGTCGTTGCCGTTGATGATCTCCAGGCCGCTCGTCACGGTCATGCCGTTGCCGTAGGGCTGGGTGGCACAGTTGATGCGGGTGCCGTCCGGCAGCACGAAGGTGGAGTCGCGCTTGAAGTCCCACTTGCCACCGTCACCCTCGTCCACGTGCGGGTCGCCCCAGATGCGGGTCGTCTTGCCGTCGGGGTTGGTGATCTTCCACTCGAACTGGCTGGTGGCCTGGATCTTATAGCCACCCGGGGTGGTGATGGTGCCGTCGGAGCCCTTCTGGAGGCCACCGGAGGCGTGCCCGGACTCCGCCGGGTTGGGCGGCTGGCAGTGCGGCGTCTGACCACCGAGGATGGAGCCGAGCTGGCCGCCAATCTGATTGAACGCCTGCTCGAACGCGCTCAGGACCGCCTGGCCCACCACCGCGGAGACCGTGGCGGTGACCATGTCCGCAACGTTCTTCTCGATGGGCTTCGACAGACCCAGGTTGTCCAACGCCTTGAACGCGGGGAAATTCGCGGCACCCCCCAGACCATTGACCGACATGGCATTGCCTCCGTTGTGTATGGTTGACGCCCCTTTGCGGGACGCACTTTCGCTCTCCGGAGACCCCCACCCCTCTGTGGGTGCCCCAGAGCACTGAGTTCGTGATGATTCTCGGAACCAGACCTCCAGAAGTTTCGCTGTATTTCTTTTGAACTTCTAGAGACCGCCCCACGTCCAGGGACAGCGGAATTTCACACTTTCCTTGAAAGAAGGAAGCCGATCAGCGGCCCGGGTGCGGCTCAGCGCCGCCGCCGCCGCTCGAGCTCGCGCGCCAGATCCTCCTCCAGGTGCTGGAGCACGGTCTCGGCGTCGAAGGACTCGTCGCCCTCGCGCCACACCACCAGGGGGTCGGCGATCCCCAGGCGCTGCGCGAGGGAGCGCAGCCGCTGCACGGCGCGCTCCATGGTGTCCGTGGTGGACGCGCACTCGGGGTGGCGCCGCTGGAGCAGGGCGATGCTCAGCTCCAGCGTCTGCAGGGGGGTGTTGGTGGCGTCGCGCACCGCGAGGAAGAGCCGGGCCAGCCGCTCCAGCGCCTCGGCCTCGGCGCGCGCCTCGCGCAGCTTCAGCTCGATGTCGAAGCTGCGCACCCGGTAGGCCAGCACGGCCAGCGCCACGCCTCCGTAGATGAGGGTGACCCAGGGCTCCCAGGGCGAGCGCACCCCCGGGTGCGTGCCGAGCCCCAGCGCGTACCAGAGCACCACCGCCTCCAGGGCGAAGGCGCCGAGCAATACGCCGCCCAGCCACAGGCTCGTGGGCGCCAGCACGCCGAGCACCAGCATCAACAGCCGGTGGCCCGTCATGGGCACCCAGACGAGTCCCGTGCGGGCCATGGCGTGCTCGGCCAGGGCGAAGAGGGGGAGGAAGGGCAGCACCCCCCCCGCGAAGCAGGCCTCGACCCCCGCGGTGGACAACCGCCGCCGGCGCGTGAGCAACAGCCCCAGCAACAGCAGCGCCCAGAGCACGTGCAGCACGCGCAGCGCCGGCAGGGGCCCGCCATGGAACACCTCGTGGTCGATGAAGGCGTACGCCAGCTCCGTCAGGGCGGTCAGCACCGTGCCCAGCACGGTGCCGCGCCAGGCCCGGGCATGCAGCTCCTCCTCCACCACCCCGAGCGCGCCCGGCCTAGGCCGTTCCGGTCCCATGGGAAACACTCCCCACCAGCTCCAGGAGGACCTTCGATTCGATGGGCTTGGACAACACCTGGACGTGTGTCAGCTCCAGCGCCTCTCGCACCAGCGGATGCGAGCGGGCATGCCCGGTGAGGAAGACCGTCCTGCCGGCGAACCCCTCGTCCTTCAGCCACCGGTGCGCGTCCAGCCCACTGGGCACTCCAGCGCCCAGGTTGATGTCGAGGAGGGCCAGCCCGCATCCGAGCGCCTCGGCGCTCTTGTGCCTCAGCTCCTCGAAGGACCTGACGCCCACGCACGCGTCCGCGCCGGACAGCGACAGCAGCTCGCACAGGATGGCCCGCAGGTCGTCATCGTCCTCGAGTACGAGCACCCGTAGCATCTCCCCCCCTTGCCGCTGGCAGGACTCGTGTCACGCCCGTTCCACCGCCTGCAACGTGGTTGCATTTGACTCCGGGTTGAGCCAGTTTCGTACCCTGCGTTCAACCGGGTCTTCCCTCGCGGTGGCCACAGCCACCACGACGCTCCTCAGGATGCCAGACAGTCCACCTTTAATCGAGCAAGTCAGGTGCAACTTTCCCGGAGTTGGGTTATTCGAGAAGACGATGGCCGCCAGGAAGAACGCCCCCCAACCCACGCTCGCCGACTATCAGGAGCGCCTCCGCGCCGCGGGGCTGCGCAGCACCTCTCCCCGGGTGGCGGTACTCCGGGAGTTGGAGTCCGCCACCGCGCCGCTGAGCCACGCGGACCTCGTGGAGTCCCTGGGCGACGAGGGCTATGACCGCGTCACCATCTACCGCAACCTCACCGACCTGACCGAGGCGGGCCTGGTGGTGCGCGCGGACCTGGGTGACCACGTCTGGCGCTTCGAGCTCAAGCGCGAGGAGAAGTCGCACCAGGGCACGCACCCGCACTTCACCTGCACCGACTGCGGCACGGTGACGTGCCTGCCCTCGGAGGCCGTGCGCCTCACCAGCGCCAAGGGAGCGCCCAGGGCCGTGACCGCCCGCTCGGTGGACATCCAGCTGCGCGGCCTGTGTGACCGCTGCGGCTAGAGCGCCGCCTCGTCCCCGTCCAGCCCCCGTCCCGCCCGCCCGCCTGCCCAGCGGCCGGAGCCCCGTGCCCCGGCCCGGCGGAGTTGGCGTGAGCCCGTCCGGGTACCACCGTTTTGCGGCGGTATCCGACATGGACAACAAGGAGGGGTCGTCATGAAGAAGCTACTGGCCGCACTGGCCTTCACCCTGGGCACCGCCGCCTTCGCGCAGGCGGACACCCAGCAGAACACCCAGGCCCAGCAGGAGCAGAAGAGCAACGAGGGCCGCAAGCTCAGCACCGGCATCGAGGCCACCGAGGTGCTCCCGGGCACCAGCGGCGCCCAGGCCAACAAGGAGAACAAGGAGCTCACCAAGGATCAACAGAAGGCGTTGATGAACAAGGCGCACGCCTTCAACGTCAACGGCGTCCTCAAGAACTCGGAGAAGGACGAGATCACCCTCTCGCGCCAGAACCTGAACCTGCCGGACGTGGACCTGGACGTGAGGGACCAGACCCAGGTGATGCTGGACGGCAAGAAGGTCGCCGTGAGTGACATCCCCGAGGGCGCCCAGGTGCGCGCGCGCTTCCAGATCGACGGCGATGACGCGGTCGCCCTGGAGCTCAACGCCACCAGCCCCAAGGGCGTCAAGAAGGGCACCAAGATGGACAAGGGCACGACCCAGCAGCCGGCGCCCACGCCCACCGACAACCCGTAGTCCACGACACACGCGGCGCGGCGGGCCCGTTTCCCTCACCGGGGAGCGGGCCCTCGTCTTTCCGGAGCCGTGCCCGTCCCGCCACCGGGCCACCGGGCGCCCCGGAAGAAACGCGGAATTTTACCAGATGTTCCGGCCTTTACCTTCCGCCCGCTGACATCGGCTGGTGAGCGGACAGGCTGGCGGTGAGAGCCACCCTCGTCTCATGTGGCCGGTGTCCTCTACAATTCGAGCCGTCCGACAGACGGAAGGAACCGCATGCGCCTGAGACTTGCCCGCCGCTCCGCCGCCACCCAGACCGCCCAGGCGGTCTCCGTTCACGCCCAGGGGCAGCACCGCAACCTCATGAGGCGCAACGAGCTGAGGGCCGTGAGTCCCGACCCGCTGCGGCCCGAGGCCCGCCTGCGCTGGCGCGACCACTTCACCCTGTCGGAGAACCTGCTGCACGTGCCGGGGATGCACCCGGAGCACGACGGGCTGCGCATCGCCCACCTGTCGGACATCCACGTGGGCCAGGCCACGTCCGCGGTGCGCATCCGGCGCGCGGTGGCCGAGGTGAACGCGAGCAACCCAGACCTCGTCTTCCTCACGGGCGACTACGTCACCCACAGCCCCAAGCCCCTGCCGCGCGTCATCGAGCTGCTGACCGGCTTCAACAGCCCGGTCTTCGTGGTGCTGGGCAACCATGACCACTGGGTGGACGCCAGCTACCTGCGCACCGGCTTCGAGCGCCTGGGCTACACGGTGCTGCAGAACGAGCACCGGGTGGTGCACGTGCGCGGGGCGCCGGTCACCATCCTGGGCATCGACGATGGGCGCACGGGCCGCGACGACGTGGAGGCCACCTTCCGGGGCGCCCCCGAGTCGGGCACGCGCCTGGTGCTCACGCACGCGCCGCCCACCGTCGAGAAGCTGCCGCCGGACGCCAACCTGGTGCAGTTCTCCGGGCACACGCACGGCGGCCAGTTCGTGGTGCGCGGCCTCACGGAGGCCATCTTCCGCCGCGCCGGGCAGCCCTACATCCAGGGCCACTACCACGTGCGTGGCAACCAGCTCTACGTGAACATGGGGCTGGGCTTCGGCTTCGGGGGGCCGTACCTGCGGCGCGGCACCTACCCCGAGGTGGCCTTCTTCACCCTGCGTCCCGTCGAGTCGGCCGTCACCCACTGAGTCCCGCGCGCCCGCCCTCCCTCTCCCCCTGGGAGAGGGTCGGGGTGAGGGTCTTCGCCTCCAGGACCCCTCACGGCTGGGAGTGGGGCCTGAGCACCGGTGGCGGACGCTTCGCCCGCCGCTCCTCCAGGACCCTCGAGCGGGCCTTCACGCTGTAGGGCCCCGGTCCGAAGTACGCGAGCAGCAGCGCGCCACCGGCCATGGAGATGTTCTTCCAGAAGTGGACCATCTGCATCGCGGCCTGGTCGGGCGGCAGCCCCCAGAAGCGGTGCACCGTGAGCGCCGCGAGCACGAGGAAGGTGGCGATGGCCGCCGCGGCGATGCGGGCGAAGGCGCCCAGCAGGATGCACACCCCGCCCACGACCAGCACCACGCCCGAGACGTAGATGGCCAGCGCCGGAAGCGGGAGGCCCGCGCTCCGCGCGTAGCCAGTCATGGTCTCCGCGTTGGTGAGGTGGTTGAAGCCGCTGAAGATGAAGATGGCCGAGAAGAGCAGTCGGCCGATGGGAGCCAGGGCATCCATGACGTCCTCCCTTCCCCGGGCGGATGATGGCACCCGGGGAGGCGACGGGCTCCGGGCCGTTGGCCTGGAGTCCCACGTTGAAGGTAGGCATGCGCCATGGCACCGCACCGGGCCAGGGCCCGAGAGGTTCCTGGGGGAACGGGTGGGAAGACCCTCACCCCGACCCTCTCCCAGAGGGAGAGGGAGCGTCAGGCCGTGTGCGCGTGGTTCGACCCCGAGTCCCTCCGCGGCTGGCGTGCGTCCCGCGGCAGGAGGACCGTGAATGTCGTCCCCTCGTCCTGCGTGGAGCACACCCTCACCTCTCCACCGTGGGCCTCGACCAGTTCCCTCACGATGAACAGCCCCAGCCCCAGCCCGCTGCTCCTCCGTCCCGTTCCCACCTGACGGAAGGGGTCGAACAGCGTGGTCAGTTGGTGACCGGGAATCGGTACCCCCGGATTGGAGACCTCCAGCACCTGGCTCTCCGTCTCCCCCACGCACCGCACGATGATGGGACCCTCGCTCGCGCCGTGCTCCAGCGCGTTGCCCACCAGGTTGCTCACCACCTGCGCCAGCCGATCCGGATCCCACACCCCCTCGCCCTCTCCCCGGGCCTCGAAGACGAGCTCCCTCCCCGGGTGCGCCATCGTCAGCTCCTCCATCACCTGCTGGCACACCGTGGGCAGGTTCGTCGGCGCCAGGTTCAGGGGAATCCCCCCCGACAGCCTCGCCCGCGTCAGGTCGAGGATGTCGGCGATCATCTTCCCCATGCGCTCCGCGCTCGCCTCGATGCGCTGCGCCAGTTGCTGCTGGGCCGGGGGCAGCGGACCGCGCCGCCTCAGCGCCCGCGCCGACAACGAGATGGCGTTGAGCGGGTTGCGCAGGTCATGTCCGAGAATGCCGATGAAGCGCTCGCGGAACCGCGCCTCCTCCTGCATCCGCTCCACCGTGCGCTTGCGCTCGGTGATGTCCATCATCGAGCCGATCATCCGCGCCGAGCGCCCCTTGCCGTCACGGGCCACCAGCCCGCGGTCCAGCACGTGCACGTACGTGCCGTCCTTGTGCTGGAAGCGGTACTCGCCCGTCCACGACTCCCCGCCCGACTCCACCGCGTGGTGCAGCCCCTCCACCACCATCTTCCGGTCATCGGGGTGGATCCGCTCCGTCCACCAGGACAGGCCGCCCATCTCCTCCGGGAGGTAGCCCAGGACGGCGTGGCTCGCCTCGCCCCAGTGGATGTGGTCGTCGGCGAAGTTCCAGTCCCAGAGCACGTCGTTGGTGGCCCAGGCCGCCAGCCGGTAGCGCTCCTCGGCCGCGCGCAGCGCCACCTGCGCCCGCTCGCGCTCGGTGCAGTCCAGCACCACGCCCAGCATCCGCGTGGCCCGGCCATTCTCGTGGAACGTCTGCCCCACCGCCTCGTAGCAGCGCACCGTGCCGTCCGCCCACTGCCCCTGGAACTGGAAGGTGTAGGGCCCCTCCGCGCGCATCCCCTGCTGGAGGGCCTCGGACACCCGCGTCCGCTCGTCCGGGTGCACGCAGCCCAGGAAGCTCTCCGTCGTGGGACCCGGCACTCCCTCCGGCTGCCCGAAGAAGGCGGAGGCGTTGGGGGACCAGGTCAGGGTGCGCGACCCCGCCGACCACTCCCACGTCACCATCCGCGCCGTCTCCAGCGCCAGCCGCAGGTGCTCCTCCCGCGCCCGCACGGCCCGCTCCCGCTCCAGCTCCTCCCGCAGCGAGCGCCGCTCCACCCGGGACTCGGTGATGTCCAGCAGCCACAGGGAGAAGCCATCCCCGTGCTTCACCGCCTTCGCCTGGAACCAGCGCTCCGCCGTGCCCGCGCCGAGGTGCGCCTCGAAGGTGAGGGGTGTGCCCGCCTCCACCACCTGGCTCAGGGCCTCCCACCCCGGCAGGCCCTCCACCACACCGCTCCACGAGGACAGCGCGCGGCCCAGGCCCAGCCCGTTCACGAGCGCTTCGGCCGCCGGGTTGAGGGCCCTCCATTGAAAGTCGCGCGGCGCTCCCGCGCCTTCCCGCACGGATTCGAAGAGGACACACGCAATGGGAGACTCGACATGGAGCGTCCATGCGAGCTCGGGCCCTGGAACCCAAGATGAAGTCATGCCATCCCCCCGGGCACCTCTACCCCCGGGCGGCACGAGAAGCCGGGGGATGCAGGTGCGACGCGGAGTATGCCATGGCCCGCCAGAGATCGGCCATGACCCACGGGCCAATGCCCGGAGGAACGAGACGAGTGCCGGATTCCAGACGTGCGCCGGCGCGCTCCGCTCAGTACCTCGCCTTGAGCCCGAGGATGGGCAGCACGATGGGCAGTCCCGTGGGCTTCTTCTGCAGCGACAGGCCGTAGCCCCCGATGTAGTCGAAGGCGACCACCTCCTGGCTGATGGTCACGTTGAGCATGTCCAGGTAGGCCTCGAGCGAGAAGGTGTCGTAGACCCAGGCCTTGGACACCCGCAGGTCGAAGCGGAAGAAGGGCGGCAGCCGGTCCACCCTGTCCTGGTCCACCCGCACCCACCGGGGCTGACCATCGAGGTCCGTGCCCTCCACCAGCGTGCGGCTGGTGAGGTTGCCCGACTCCGGACGGCCGGAGTTGAAGTGCAGCACCCCGCCCAGGGTGATGTTGTTGGCGAACTTGTAGTTGAGCACCAGGTTGGCCACGTGCGTCTGGTCGAAGACGTAGGGCAGGTCCGCCTCGTCCCGGCCCACCGGCTGGTCGTGCTCGTCGTAGCGGATGAAGCTCACGCGGCGCGTGCTGCGCTGCAGCGAGTAGGACAGCCAGCCGAACCAGTTGCCCCCCAGCGGGCGGCGGATGAGCAGCTCCAACCCGTACGACAGGCCCCGGCTGCGCAGGTCCCCCAGCTCGAACCCCTCCAGGGGATCCGTGGGCACCTCCAGCTGCATCCCCCGCACGACGCTCCGGCCCCCCGTGCCGGGCGATGGAGGCGGCCGCTCCCCTCCCGGCTCCTCGCCGGGCGGGGGCGGCGGGACAAAGGGATCGTCCTCGCGGCCGAAGGGCGTGAGCTCCACCGTGCGCAGCATCGGGTTGACGTAGCCCTCCAGGCTCACGTCGAAGCCCAGCAGGTTCTTGTACTCCAGGCCCGCGGACACCTGCAGCGCCTGCTGCAGCCCCTGGTCCAGCGCCGCGATGTCGATGATGGGCAGGCTGATGAGCGTGGTGGGCGCCTGGTGGTAGAGGCCCACTCCGCCCTTGAGCGTGAGCTGCTCGCTCATCTTCCGGCGCACGGCGATGCGCGGCTCCGCCACGAACGCGTTGGGGCCTCCGGACAGGTGGTAGTTGTCCAGGCGCAGCCCCGGCACCACCGACCAGGGCCCGTTCTCCCACTGCACCTCCGCCCACACCCCGCTGAAGGTGGCGAGCGCCAACGGCAGGTCCATCTTCAGCTCCTCGAACGGGTCCGTTGGCGACGGGCGGCTGCGCTGCTGGACGTTCACCAGCGCGCGCTTGTGGTCCACGTCCAGACCGGAGCGCAGGGACAGGCCCTCGCCGAGCTTCTTCTGGTAGCCCAGCCGCGCGGTGGCGTTGCGCTGCTCGATGTCGAAGGTGCCTCCACCACTCGCGGCGCTCTCGCTCGCGATGGAGAACCGATCCAGCCCCACGTTGACGCCCGCCTCCAGCTCGCCGCCGCCCAGAGGGTGGCGGTAGCGCAGGTCCACGCGGTGGAAGAGGACGGACTGCAGCGCGGTGGTGCCGTCATCGCTCGTCGCCCTCGTGCCGAAGGTGTCCGAGGAGCCGAAGGCGAAGAAGCGCAACCGGCCCTGCCCCAACTTCTGCTCGACGCGGGCCTGGTAGTCATAGAAGTCCAGCACCAGCTTCGAGTCACTGCCGCTGGCCCCCAGGGCGTTGGCCCCCAGGGCGATGAGCCACGGCGTGTACGAGATGCGGCCCGCGAGCGAGACGTTCGTGCCGGTGGACTGGAAGGGGTACTCGACAAAGAGGCCCGCGTTGATGAAGTCCGCGTAGGCGCTGCCGTGGAACCGGTCATCGCGCGGGCTGGTGAGCTTGCCCTCCACCGCGCCGCCCATGAGGCGCCCGTACTGCGTGGGGGGATTGCCCGCGTAGAAGTCGATGGTGTCGATGAAGTCCGGGTGGATGACCGCGGGCCCGAGGAAGAGGTGGAAGAGGATGGGGACGCGGATGCCATCCAGGAAGTAGCCGGTGGCGGCAGGCTGACTGCCGCGCACCACCGGGTACGAGACGCCCGAGAGCATGCTGCCCACGCCGGGCATCAGCATCACCACGCGGAACGGGTCGCCCATGGTGCCGGGAATCTCGCGCAGCTCCGCGTCGCGCAGCGTGACACGCGACACCTCCGTGCGCTCCCGGTCTCCCCGCACCACCGTCTCGTAGGGATTCACCACGAGCGGCTCCAGGCCATACACCACCTCGAGCGTCTCGCCCGCGCGCACGTCCTCGTAGAAGTCGTCCGGCTTGTGGCCCGGAGCGGTGATGCGCACCCACTGCTTGCCCGGAGGCAGCCGCGCCTCGAAGCGGCCGTCCGGCCCCGTCTCCACGGGCACGTCCCGCGCGGCGAACGACACGAGCGTGGCGCCCGCCACCGGCCGGCGGTTGCCCTTGGTGCGCACCAGGCCGCGCAACGTCACGGGCGGCTGGGGCTGCTCGGCACCGTTGGCCGCCACCGGCTGGGGCGCCTCGAAGCGGTACTCGAAGTTGAGCCGCACCGGCACCGGCGTGCCATCCACCTTCGCCGGGGTGAAGCGCAGGCCGGGCGCGGCATGCAGCGCGGCATCATCCAGCAGCGGATTCAGTCCCCGCACGAGCCGGGCCTCGGCCACCTCGCCCTGCTCGTCCACCAGCAGTTCCAGTTGCACCGTGCCCGCCACCGGCCGCGCGGCGAGCGCCTCCGGGTAGCGCGCCGGGGAGTCCGCCATCAGCGCGGGCGGCTCGAAGCGGGGCCGCGACCCCGCGTCCTGAGCGTCCCCCGCGCCCTCCAGGGCGAAGCCTCCGTCGGTGCGCTGGACGTCCACCTCGGTTTGCACCGGGCCCGCGTCGGGGACCTCGGCCCGGGGCACTCCGTCCAGGTGGGGCACGGTCGTCACCGGCTGCGCGGAGGCGGTGAACGCGAGCAGCCCCGTCAAGACCAGTCCGAGGGACCCGCGAGGCCCCCACCACGCCTTCATGCGACGCCGCTCGTTCGCCATGTGTAGCCGCTCCCGTACAGGAGACGGAGCCCATGACGCCAGCCCGCCCCATGCCAGGACAAGCACGAACGACCGCGGGGGGGCCCGCCTGCCCGCTAGCGCTTCTGCAAGGCAGCGGCCACCAGGCCGATCAGCTTGAGCTGCGAGCCCTCCAGCTTGCGCAGGGTGCGCATCAGCCGGCGCAGCTCGGGGCTCTCGTCGAACTCCTCGGGCGGAGCGGACTCGGCCGCCCACGTGGGCACCTCCCCGGTGTTGAGACCCAGGAAGGTATCCGAGGGCATGCGCAGCGCGATGCACAGACGGCGCAGCGAAGGCACACTGGGCAACATCCGGCCCCGCTCCAGCCGGCCATACACCTCCGTCGCCAGTCCCACCCGCTCCGCGACGTCCGCCTGGGTCAGCCCCGCACGCAGCCGCGCCTGACGCGCGATCTCGCCCACGTTTGCTGCCAGCTTGCCCGTCGACGGTTGTCCCATGGTGGTTCTCTGGCCCTCGCTGAGGCGACCCTTCAGGCCGCCTGCTTAGAGCCGGACAGAGACCCGCGACAGGACAGGATGGGTAGTCGGTCAAACCTGGGACCCTAAGAGTGCTCGGCCCAGAGGGAGAGTGGAGTGTTCACACCCCTCCGTCCCCCGGCCTCCGCCCCTAGAGGTGAACCGAACGTACGAGGTTGTCCCCCGCACCCAAGCAGACAGGTGGCGCTATGACCATTCACGTCCTGCTACCGGCATGGGACCTGGTTTTCACATTCCCGCGGCCCACCAGATGTCCCACGTCGAACGATCCAGGCCCAACCCCCCATAACGGGTGCGTCCGGACCGCCCGCATCGGTCCACGAGCCAACCCTGGCGCGAGGAGTCCGGAGAGTCCGTCCACCCCGGTCGCACCACCGTGCTATGGCGCGCCCCGAGAAGAAGGAAGGGCCGCAGGACATGAGTGAAGGCCGACACCGCGTCCTCATCGTGGAGGACCATGCCGACAGCCGGGAGCTGCTCGCCGAATTCCTCGAGGCGCTCGGCTACGAGGTGGACGTGGCGGCCAATGGCCTGGAGGCACTCGAGCGGCTGCGGGGCGCGCCTCGTCCGAGGGCCGTGCTCCTGGATTTGATGATGCCGGTGATGAGCGGCTGGGAGCTGATGCGGCACGTGCGGGAGGACCCGGCGTTGCGCTCGCTGCCCGTGGTGGTGGTCTCCGGCGTGGGCGCCACCCAGCCGCTCCCCGAGGGCGTCCTGGGCGCCGTGCCCAAGCCGGTGGATCTCAACGCGCTGCGGGCCCTCATCGAGCGGGCCCTGGGCGGCCGTTAGCCCGGCGCGGCCGCGGCGCTGAAGCTGCCTCCGCCGGACAGGTCGAGCATCTCCACCTGTTGCCGTGCGCGGTCCAGCTGGTAGCTCACCTGGAAGCCGGAGGGCAGCCGCAACACGCCCACCTCCAGTCCATTGTGGGGCGTGGGCCGCATACGGGAGGCGACGCTCGTGAGCTTCTGGGACAACTCCCGGAGGATGTGTCCCCTCACGGTCGCCGGACAGCACGACAAGAGGCGCGCCACCTGATGCGAGAGCGTGAATTGGAGGAGCATGCTCGCAAGCTGTCCATGCTCTCGGACTCCCGCAAGGCGAGAACCGGGGTGGAGGGCCCCGCGAGCCGGGGCTTCTGTCCGCTTCTGGGCAGGTGCGGGGCAAGCACCCTCAGAGCGGCACCACCCGCCGCACCTCGCCCCGCGCCAGGTCCACCCGGGCCAGCCGGCCCGCCGTGTCGAAGAGCAGCAGCACTCCCTGGTGGAAGCGCACCGAGACCGGGGACTTGCCCTCGAAGAGGAACAGCGCGCGCACCCCACCTCCCGCCCGCTCGAGCAGCCGCACCCCGACGCCCACCGGCGTGCGCTCCAGCGCCGCCATCCAGGACCCACCCAGGACCAGCGCCGCCAGCGCCATCTCGGGCAGCGTGGGCATCGAGCCCGACCGCCCGTACGGACCGAGCCACCTCGGCCCGAGCGGGGTCAGCGCCACCAGCTCCCCATCCCTCCACAGCGAGAGTGAGAGCACCCGCTCCACCTCCCCACCGGGCAGCACCTGGCGCGAGCGCAGCGTGGGGTCCGGCAGGGAGTAGCTCCAGCGCTCGATTCCCGCTGGAGCGACGAGGGCGAAGCTCATCTCCGACTCCCCCACCGCCAGCGCCATCACGCGCCCGCCCACCCGAGGCACCCGCCACAGCGCGCGCAGGTCCGAGGCGAGCACGTCCACCGCCATCACCGTGTCCTCCACGGCGAGGAACCACAGGGCTCCGTCGTAGACCGGCGCGAAGGCGTCGACGCGCGCGTCACACCAGGGCTCGGCCCGGCGCTGGACCAGGTCCAACCGGGAGAGGCGCTGGAGCGACCCGCGCGGCGCGAGCGCCAACGCCCGATCCTCGTGCGACGAGACCACCAGCGAGAAGGCCGGCACGTCGAAGTGCGCCACGCACCGGCCCTCCGGCGTGAGCAGCCGCGCCCCCGCCTCGCCGAGCGCCACCAATATCCGCCCTCCGGACAGGGGCACCGCGTCGTGGATGGGCCAGGGCCCCCCCTCCGCCGCGTCGAAGGCGTGCGAGACCGGCCGGCCCTCCGACGGGAAGCCCCCGGGGACGGGCAGCTGCGGCAACGGGGGCAGGTCCGCCCACAGCACCGGATCTCCCAGCTGCCGCACGAGGTTCTCGACGTCCCGGACCTTCAGGGGCAGGTGGCCCGCCGCCCTGTCCCGCAACACCGCGCGCACCGCCGGCCGCAGGAGCGCGAGGGGCCCCTCCAGGTCCTTCTTCTGGGCCACCTCGTTGGCCAGCAGCTGCGCGAAGGTGTGGCGTGCCGCGGCGCCCTCCGCGTCCTCCCCGTCCAGCAGCACGAGCGCCTTGGCGCGAGCCGTCTCGAAGCTGTCGGGGAAGGCGAGGAGCAGCCGCGCCAGCAGCCGCGCGCCACTGACCCCTCCGGCCTCCACGCCGCGCTCCAGCCATGCGCGCGTGAGCCGCCGCGCGTCCTCCACCGGCCACACCACGTCCACCGCGCGCGCGTAGTCGCCCGCCTGCGCGAGCACCTCGCCCCAGAGCAGCCGCAGGACACGCGCCTGCTCCGGATGCGTGCGCTCCAACCGCACCACCGCGTCCGCGAAAGCCCCCGTGCGCCGGGCGAGCTCCACCGCCCGGGCCACGTCCTTCGCCAGCATCCACTGCCGCACCACCAGCCCCGGCGCCAGGTTGCGCCCCTCGGCCAGCTCCGCCGCCAGCCGCCACCGCCCGTGGCGCTCCAGGAAGGAGACGGCCTCCTCGTCCTCGTGCAGCAGCTCGGCGAGGATGAAGGCCGCCTCCTCGATGCGGCCCTCGCGCTCCAGCTTCCGGAAGGCCTGGCGGTAGCGCTCCTTCAGCGCCGCGTACACCGCCTCGCCTCCGCCGAAGATGCTCGTCCCTCCACCCTGGGCCGGCTGGATGGCGAGCCGCTCGCGTGGACCCGGCAGCCCGAGCGAGAGCCGGGCCTGCTCCGACATCCCATGCTTACCCAGAGGAATCGCGTAGCGCAGCGCCTCGTCCAGGTTGCCCTCGTCGAAGAGGTCGAAGAGACGCCGCACGTACTCCGCCTTGCGCTGGCCCAGCAGCGCGCCCAGCGGCGTGGAGGTGGCGAGCCACTTGGCGAGCCGGGAGAAGAGTCCCGGCCCCGAGGGAGGACGTGGCCGCTGTGCCTGTGCCGGGGCGGAGGGCGCGGACGCGTTCGAGGGCGCGGTCCCGGAGCTGCGCGAGGGGCGCAGGGCCGACAGGAGCGACGACAGCATGCGCCTCAGGAACGAAGGCCTGGCGGCGACCTTCGCCACCTGGGTGGACGCCGTGCTCCCGTCCACGGTCATCTTGCCCGGCCGTCGGGTCTCCCCGCCCCACCTGGCCCGGAGCCGTGCGAGGAGCCGCGCGAGGAATCCCGGACGGCGAGCGGCGCTCTCCGGCTCCGCCTTCGTCTCCGGCACGGCGCGGCCCTCCATCCTTGCCCTCATCGCCTCGGCCTCGGGCGCGGGAGGAGCGAGCCCGAAGCTGGCGCGCGTGGGCGCGGCGACAGGCGTGGGCTCGGCCACGGGAGGTGGTGGCGCGCCCAATCCCTCCACGTGCACGACCTTCCAGCCGGACACGTCGAGCCACTCCGACACGTCCACCCGCCGCGAGGGCTCGAGCGGATGCACCCGTGCCGTCCCCGCGCGCACCAGCACGGCGGACCCGGGAGCTGGCGCGAGACGCTCGCGCTCGGAGGCGGACAGGGGCGCGGAGAGGAGGACGCCGTCCTCCAGGGTGAAGGGCAGGCCCGGCGCCTCGGCGCATGCCATGGAGCGCGGGGACGGGAGCCGCAGCAGGAAGCCCCCGGCGAGCGCATACACGCCCACGCCCGGAGTCCACTCGGCCAGCACGCGCCGGCGCGCCTCCGCCTCGCCCAGGAGCGCGGGGTCGAACCAGAGCGCCACGCCCTGCACGGTGCCCCGGTGCACATGGGCGCGAGGCCCGGACCGTCGCGCGGCGCTCATGGCGTTCCTCCCGAGGTGGAACGGAAGACGAGGGCCTTGTACGGGAAGCTCCACACCCCCACCTCGCCGCTCTTCGTCAGCCAGGCCAGCATGGGCAGCGCGTGGCTGACGGACGCGTTGACGACCGGGGATGGGGCCACCACCAGGGTCTCGGTGGCGCCGTTCCCGGTCACCAGGGAGAAGGTGCGCTCATCCTTCCCGAGCACCACCAGCGCCGGTGTCCCCGCCGAGGGGTGGGAGCACACGCCCACCACCCGCATCCCGATGGGAGGAGAGAGCTCCGTGCGCAGCACCTTGTCCGGCTGCTTCTCCAACCAGGTCAGGTACCGCAGCACACACCAGCCGCCGGGCTGATGGCGCACCACGAGGGGGCCCGCCTCGTTGAAGCCGGATTCCGTCGCGTGACCGAAATACGCCACCCCATCCCCGACGAGCCCGAGCTCCAGCACGGAGGCATTCGCGGGCATCCACCGCTCGAGTTGCAACATGGCCGCCGCCTGAGAGCCCCCCGGGCCACGAGACACGAAGTAGAGGGCGCCCTTGCGCTCGGCGAGCGCGCTCACGCCCCGGGAGACGGGGATGACCCTGGGCCCGCGCTCCATCTGCATGAGGCGGTACAGCACGCCCGCCGCGTCCAGCACGTATGCCGTCTCGATGTTGCGGCCCTGGTGCATCTGGGTCAGGGCCAGCAGGGGGGGCTCGCCCTTGCGAGGCAGTTGGAACGACTCGTCGCCCTCGGGCAGTGGGTAACCCGTGGCGCGGCCGGTGGCGGCGTTCTTCAACGCGCCGTGCACGTGCAGGGTGCGCCCGCGCAGCGTCACCGCGAGCAGTCCCCCCTTGTGGCGCCAGCCCATGGCCACGACGGACTCGTCCCGCAGGGGCTGGAAGCGCTTGGGCCTGGGCGTGGTGGCGCGCGGGGACTGGCCAATGGCTTGCGCCGCGACGCCGCCATCCGCGTACGCGAGCAGCAGCCGCAGCCCGTCCGCGGAGAAGCGCATGGTCCTCACGATGCCGGCGCGGGTGTCCAGCACGGGCGCGGCAACGGAGGTGACGAACGGATCCCTCAGCAACCGCACGCACTGGGGCACGGGCGGCAGCTCCACCACCACCTGGCTCGCCGCGCGCGACGCGGGCCGCACCTCCACCGCGAGCCGCCGGGCCCCGGGCGCGATGACTTCCTCCACCGCCACGCGGGACAGGCGCTCGGTTCCCTGGAGCCGCGAGAGACGCGCGCCGCCCACCAGCCACACATCATCCGGAGCGCGGCCGAGCTGGAGTGCCTCGCGCCACGCGGCGAGCTGCGTGTCGGAGGGGGGCGCGGCACTGCCCGCCTTCAACCACTGGCCGATGCTGGCGACATCGACGGTGGTGAAGGGTCCGTTGCTGGCGGGGGACTGGAGCACGCCCCAGGCGAAGCCCGCTCCCGCCGTCTCGGCGCGCCGGGCGAGCACCACCAGCAGCGCCAGGTGCGCGATGCGCGGCGGGCCGAACTGGTCCGGCCCCGTGTCCAGCAGGACCACGAGACGACGCCCGCCCTGGGGCTGGCGGAAGGCGGGCCGCAAGTAGGCGAGCTCGCCGAAGGCCGCGCGGCGAACGAACTCGTCCGGGGCCTCCAGGGCCATCAACCACTCGCTCATCAACAACCGCTCGGGCGAGCCGCGCCGGGTGAGGCCGTCATAGCCGTGGAACTCGCCGCCCTCCGTCTCGGTGCGCGGGCGCATGGGGCCGATCGCCGCGGCCAGCCGCGCCACATGGGCGCCCAGACTGAGCGCCAGATCCTCGGGAAAGAGGGAGAGCTGCCTCGCCCAGGGACGCAGCGCCTCGGGCAGCTCGCTCATGGAGCGGCCTCCTGCTTCGCCAGCCATGTGCTCAGGGCCTCGCGGGACACGGGACGCGCCGCGCCCACGGGCACGAGCTGTCCCGAGCGGGGCAGCACGGCGAGCGGAGTCCCCGCCTGGGCTCGGGCGACGAGCGCGCGGTCGAGCAGCGCGGGGGCCACGTCCGGGGCGAGCGTGCACGGCAGCAGCAGCGAGGGCGCCGCCGCGTCGCGTCCGAGGTAGACGACACCCTCCACCCAGGGGAGGGACTCGGTGTCGCCCAGCAGCACGAGCACGCCGGGCCCGGCCACACCGCTCCACCGGGCGAGCGCCGCGTCCTCCACGGACAGCACCCGCCGGGCGAGCGCGAGCGCCACCGGCCCCACCCCCACCACCGCGAGCGCCCGCAGCGGCTGGGCCCGAGGGCTCCAGGAGGGGGAGAAATGATGCGCTCGACTCGACGGGCTCGCCACGAGGCGAAGCCTACATCACCCGGTGCCCGACACGGGCACGTCCCCCTGGTGAGGGCACGTCACTCCAGGAAGCGGCGGTCCCAGCGGAGCAGCGCCTCGGGGACCGGGTGACCGAACAACGGCTTTCGTTGGTAGAGGTAGGGCTCGAGAATCCGGGCGAGCGCGCGGTGCAGGGGAAGCGACTGGCCCGCCTCTACGTCCCCTGGCTCCGGCCGCCCGCCGAGGGTGATGAGCACCCGGTCTCCGCTCATCTCCTGGATGGAGACGCCTGGAAGCATCAGGCGCTCGCGCAAACCAGACACACCGCCGAGCTGACCGAGCACCGGCTGTCCGAGGAAGTTCATCCAGTGGATGCCCTCCACCCGGGTGTTCACGTTCATGATGGCCGAGCTCGCGGCGAGATGCACCCCCGGGTAGCGCGGGCGGATGAGCTCGAGGGCGTCGACGGAACCCGCCCGGGATGCACAGAGGACGAAGTCCACATACCCCGAGCTGAAAGGGAGCTCCGCCGCCAGCTCGAGGGCGAGCGTACGGACGTGCTCCGGGCCCCGCTCTTCCAGATACTCCGTGGGCAGGCGCAGGTACAGGACGCACACGTCGTCCTTCCGCTCTGGCCAGGGAAGAGGGACAGGGGACAACCCCCTGTAGTCTACGAGGATCTCATTCATCCCAGAGGGGTTGTCATACAACATCAAGGACCCGCTCCCGCCAGCCCCTGCATCCAGGGTTTTCCTGCGGGTCCTTTCCCAGGAAGCGTCATCGAGCGGCTCGCCTTGCCCATCATGCGTGTCGTTCCAGAGGAGCCGATAGGGCTTTATTCGTTCCCGGAAGAGCTCCACGGCACGAATGACGGCGGGGGCGATCCGCTCGTTGGGATGCGGCATGTAGAAGCTCATGAGCAGAGCATCGACTGCGCTCAACCAGCCGCGCTTGTCGTAGTACCGTAACTTCGGATAGCGCATGATGGTCCTCTCGTTCTACTTGTCCCTCGGTATTGATACGCCCCACCGAGGGGATACGAGCAAGGGCTCCACACCGAGGGCTTCTTCATAGACGTCACCCTGAAACCGATCCCTCCAACGTCCATCCATGTACCGCTCCCAGAGTGCCGCATTGCTCTCCGGGCACGGGAACTTGAGATCGTACACGTGGACGATGAAGCCGTTCTCATCCAGGATGACGATGTCCGGCTCGATGGTCCCCTTCAAACCCGACCAGCCTTCCCGCGACAGGATCTGGCTCATCATCTCCTCGGGCATGTGCTCCCACCTTCCCGTCGTCGGGTCGACGTAGAAGCGCGGGCGGAGCCGGTGGTTCTTCCTCGGTAACAGCTTGTCCAGCGCCTCGCGCAGGCACGGCCAGGCCTGCTCGTGCTTGAAGAGACCCAGGTAGGCGGCCCACGTCGTCCGCTCACCCACATTGACCTGCTGGCAGATGTCCCAATCCGGGCTCTCTCCATGGAAATGGTAGTCGTTGACCTGCTGGTCCGCCCGGCGGACGCACCGGACGATGGCCGCCTCGACTTTCGCGAGCAGGTCCGCCGCCAGTTCCGTGCCCCGCTGCTCGGCGGAACCAATGCGCACGGTCTGCCCCGCCATGGATGCGATCAGGCCGGCAGCAGTGGCCTTGAGCGTCAGGGAGGGAGTCCTCCCCACGGCACCGGTAGCCTCCGCCGCCTCCGCGGCCCGCGCCATCTCGGGCGAACCGGTACAGCGCTCCCACTGGCCGGGAAACTGCTTGAGGCAGCACTCGGGGGTCAGGTCTCGCGGCCCGCACCTCCCCGCCACTTCGGCGGAGTCCGACTCCGCCAGACACCCGACCTGACACAGGGCCAGGAGCAGCAACAACCGCACGAGCCCAATCTTTGCGGTACGACGCATGGGGCCTACTATAGAGAGCGGCACCATGAACGCGGACGAGAAAGACGGCGTGACGGAACCGGGTGGCGCGCGGCCACCGGAAGGGGCTGTAGCGAGGAAGCAGCGGTGGCCGCGCCGCCGTCTGTTGCGATGGGCCCTGGGACTGGCGCCTCTAGCGGCGGGCGGTGGGTGGGCCGCCTTTCAACGACTCGGCGGACCTCCTCGTCGCGTCGAGGAAGAAGACGAGCGACTGGTGGACGGGTGGCGGCCGGGGCTGGTGGAGGAAGGGCGACCGAAGAACCAGATCGCTCCCGAGCTCTGGGCCGCACAACGAACCCAGGAGGCCACCCCGTTATGTTTCGCGGGCCACCCGGAGGCGAAATCCAAGCTGTTCTGGGCGCTCGAGATCGCCAGGTCCTACGCGCCGGCACATCTGATGTACGCGTGCTGGAGGCTGGAGCATGAACGCCGGGTGGACCTCCGGGTGGACCTGATGAGGAAGGAACTCTCGGCCCCGGGAGTCAAGGACACCCCGGAGGCGCATCTGCTGCTGGAACTGTCCGAGCGTCGCGCGAAGACGCCTGATTGGCGGCATGCCTTCTTCGAGGCCTGGAACGCGCTCGGCCGGCCCGACTTCAGCAAGAGCGACCTGCTCCCCGAGCCGCTGGAGGTGGATCACCTGCTGGTCTACACCCACAGGGACTGGGAGCAGGCCGACGAGCCCCAACGATTCCCGCTGGCGGTGATGGCCCTGGGGGAGCTGACCGAGCGACTGGACTGGGGACTCGATCAAGTGCGCACCAGCACCTCCGTCCCGCTCCTCATGGCCCTGCGCGAGCATCTCCTCCCGGTCGACACGCAAGTGCCACAGCGACGGATCCTGCTGCCCGCGGTGGAGGAGCGGCTCGGACAGCTCACCGGGCCCGCCCCTCGGACCCTCCAACTCGCCCTCCGCGCATTCCTGGCTGGCCGCTCGCCCGACGTGCCCTTCGAGCGCCGCGACCTGGAGGCACTCGAGCAACTCGTCACCCTCGAGTGGAAGCAGCCCTTGAGCGAGCGGTTCTACCTGGAGATGCGCGAGCGCCTCGAGGGGCTGTTCTTCATCCCCCACCACCATGCCTTGCTGTTGGCCAGCTCGGCCCAGGGAATCTCTCTCGGCAAGGCGCTGCTGCGACGCGCCCGGGCCAGCAAGGCGCATCTGAACGAGGACGAGCAGCGGTGGATGGGGCGGCTGCTGTGGGAAGTGGGGGCCCGCCTGCGCGAGCAGCGCTCGCGCCTGGAGTTGGAGACGGGCCTGCTGATCCAGATGTACGGCTCCGAGCTGACGGGGCACAGCCCGACGCGGATGGACAGCATCGAATTGTGGGTGGAGCTGGGCGAGTGGGAGACGGCGCTGAAGCGGGCTGCCTACTACCGCTGGCCCCTGACCGCGTTGCAGGAGGAGTCCTGCCATCCCAGGGCCCGTGACGAGCACGCGTGGATGAGGGCCTTCGCGAGAAGGAGCGAGCTGCCCTGAGGCAGCCAGCCGGGCACGTATCAGGCCGCCTGGGCCGGGGCCACCTGGGAGAGCGCGGCGCGGAGCTCCTCCCGCACGGTCTGGAGGTCCTCGGGCAGGGACTCGGGTGCGAAGCCCGCGTCCATCTCGCGCGCCACGCCTTCCAACTTCAGCCGCCAGGAGGCGAGGGCCTCGAAGTCCGCGTCCGGGGGCCGCTGGGCGAGCGCGGTCCGTCCGGCCTGGGCGATGCGCTGCGCCCGCGCGAGGGGCCCGGCGCTGGCCTCGAGGGCGGCGGCGGCGAGGGCGGGGTTCTCCGAGCGGGCCAGCAGCTCGCGCAGCACATCGCGGGCGAGCGCCTGTCCCTCCTTGGAAGGCACCGCGTAGACGAGGGGCCACAGGTCGGCCACGCTGGGGGTGGTGCGCCCGGCGAGCGCGGCGGCGGCGGACACCAGCCGCTGGGCCTTCACCATGCGCCGGTCGCTCAGGCCGATGCCGGCGGCGCGCAGGGTGCGCAGCGCATGGGCCAGGTGCGGTCTCACCGGTCCGAGGTCCGCCTCGCGCGCCGCGCGGGCCAGCACGTCCACGGCCTCCAATGACGCGGTGCGTGCCTCCTCGAGGCGCCCCAGCGAGGCCCCCCCGGCCAGCAGGTCCTCCAGGCGCGTGTCGGGCACGGGCTCCACGAAGGTGCGCGCGAGGAAGCGGTCGGCGAAGGCGGCGAGGGCCTCGTCCTCGGGCAGGGCATTGGAGGCGCCCACGCACACGCGCAGGGGGCAGTGCATGCGGGTGTGGCCGCGGCGGAAGACGCGCTCGTTGAGCAGACCGAGCAGCGTGTTGAGGATGGCGGTGGAGCCGAGGAACACCTCGTCGAGGAAGGCCACCTCGGCCTCGGGCAGCATGCCGGCCGTCTCCGTCTCCACCACGCCCTCGCGCAGCTTGCGCAGGTCCACGGGGCCGAAGATTTCGGAGGGCTCGGTGAAGCGACCCAGGAGGTACTCGAAGTAGCCGCCGCCGAGCGCTCGCGCGGTGCGTCGAACGGCCTCGCTCTTGGCGGTGCCGGGAGGGCCGATGACGAGCAGGTGCTCGCCGGCCACGGCGCACAGCGCCACCAGCTCGACCATGGCCTCGCGCTCCACCAGGCCCCGCCCCGCATCGGTGAGGGCGTCGCGCACGGAGGAAGCAGCCGCTTCGAAGGAGAGAGACATGGGTGGGACTCTACCCGGCTCCGGCACCACGCCGAATGCCCGCCGGGGAACGTACGCACGGTGTGGGTGGACCTGACGGGGAGGGTCTGCGCTAAGCTCCGCGGCCACATGCGACACGTTGCGAGTCTCGGAACCCTGGTGGCGGCGTTGTTGTGGTCGGGGACATCGGCAGCGAGGGAGTGGAGGGGCTACGCCGCGGCGACAACCGGCTTCGTCATCGACCACACCTCCGGAGTGCGGGCCAGGGGAGGCGCGCTCCAGGCCTACGTGGGAGTGGAGGCGCCCTTCGGGCTGTCACTGGGAGTGGTGGGAGAGGGTGCCGAGACGTGGGGCGCTCGCATCCAGGGGCAACAATTGCAACTGGACTACCGGTCGTTGGGGGTGGAGCTGCGGCTGCGCTTCCTGCGGGATGGAGGGGTGAACCCGTGGGTGGGGCTGCGCGTGGCGCAGAGCCGCTCGACGCCCCTGACGCTGGACGACCTGGGGACGCCGAGGCGGATGCTGCACGACGGACTGAGCACGGCGCTGCGAGTCGGCATGGACACGTGGCTGGGCGAGCACCTGGGCATCACGGCGTCCACGGCGTGGCAGTGGTGCGACGTGCGAGTGGACGGCACCATGGACATCACCTCGCCCACGGAGTGCGCCAAACCGCTGCACACCATCCTGCTGGGCCCCACGCTGCGCTTCTAGAGCTCCCTCTCCCGCCGGGAGAGGGCCGGGGTGAGGGTCTCCGTCCCCCGGGCTCCAGCCCCGTGCCCAACTGTTCACTGCCGCGCGGCAACACCGTCCCTCGGGACGGGAGTCCGCCCGAGGCACGTGAACGAGGGGTAAAGGAGAGGCCCTATGAATCGCGAATACCATCGCTGGTTCAGCGAGCGACTGGGCCGTGACATGGAGGTGCTGCTGTTCGGACACTCCGGGGAGCCGGTGCTGCTGCTCCCCACGAGCAAGGGGCGCTTCTACCAGGCGGAGGACTTCGGCCTCATCGGGGCGATCGCGGACCGCATCCAATCGGGGCGGTACGTCGTGGTGTGCGCGGACTCGGTGGACGAGGAGAGCTGGTTCAACACGTCCATCCACCCGCATGACCGGGTGGCGAGGCACGCGGCATACGAGCAGTACCTGCTGCACGAGGTGGTGCCGCTGCTGATGTCGCGCAGCACGGGAGGGCGGCTGACGCTGGGAGGATGCAGCTTCGGAGGCTTCCACACGTACAACATCGGGCTGAGGAACCCGAACGTGTTCCGGCGGCTGGTGTCGATGGGGGGCAAGTTCGAGACGGAGGACTTCCTCGACGGCCACCACGACGAGAGCGTGTACTTCCATTCGAGCATGCAGTGGCTGCCGGGGCTGGGAGATGCGGCCCAGCTGGCGGCGCTGCGCCGGGTGGAGATGGTGCTGGCGGTGGGCGAGCACGACTTCTGCCGGCCGTCGAACGAGAGCATGTCGAAGCTGCTGTGGTCGAAGGACATCCCCAACCACCTGGCCATCTGGAACGGAGGCACGCACGACTGGCCGGTGTGGCGGCAGATGATCCAACACTACCTGCCGTGGTGAGACTCAGCCGCCCCGCCCCTCACGCCTCCAGCGGCTGGAACGTCCCGGAGCTCTGGCGCTTGAAGCGCCAGAAGAGCGCGAGCGCCACGGAGGTGAGTCCCGCGCACAGGCCCCACCAGATGCCCACCACGCCGAGCTTCAGCCCGAAGCCCAGCATCAGTGCCACCGGCAGGCCCACCAGGTAGTGCCCCACCATGTTCGCGACGAACGTGAAGCGGGTCTCCCCCGCTCCGCGCAGCACGCCCGCGCCCACGCCCTGCACGCCGTCGGAAATCTGGAACACGGCGCACACCATCAGCATCGGCACCACCAGGGACATCACCTCGGGCGGCGTGCCCATCAGGTGCGCCAGCGGCCGGGGGAAGAGCGCGAACAGCAGCCCGCTCATCGACATGAAGACGGCTCCCGAGGCGAAGGCCATCAACCCGCTCAGCCGCGCCTGGGGCGTGTTGCGAGCCCCCACGGCCCAGCCCACCCTCACGCCGCCCGCGTTGCCGATGCCCACGGCCACCGTGAAGGAGAGGCTGCCGTAGGAGATGGCGATCTGATGCGCGCTCATGCTCTCCGGGCCCAACCACCGCGCCAGCACGCCCGCCAACGAGAAGACGCCCACCTCCGCCGCGATGTGCAGGCCGATGGGCAGACCCACCCGCAGCCCCTGGAGGATGTCGGCGCGCACCGGCCGCACCGAGGGCACGCCCCCGGGCACCTTCACCTTGCGCACCGCCCACGCGACGAGGCCCCACTGCAGCACGCAGCACAGCAACGTGGCGATGGCCGAGCCCTTCACCCCCATGGCGGGAATCAGGCGCAGCGGTCCGCACCAGGCCGGCAGCACCTCGCCGCCGAAGACGAACACGATGTCCGCGCCCAGATTGAAGAGGTTGGCCACCACGGTGGCCACCACCAGCGGGCGGGTGAACGCCGTCGCCTGGAGGTAGGAGCGCGAGGTCATGAAGAGCAGCAGCAGCGGCAGGCTGGGCGCCCGCCAGTCGAGGTAGTCCCGCACCTCGGGCAGCTCCGCGAAGTCCACCCCGAACAGTGGCAGCATCCGAGGCACCACCATCAGCGGCACCGCCAGGGCGAGGCCCACGATGACGGCCAGGTAGCTGCCCTGCCAGAGGAGTCCCCGTGCGCGGCGTGCGTTACCGGCGCCGAAGGCCTGCGACACCAGCGGGTCCACCCCCATCATCAGCCCCATGGCGAAGCTGCTGACGGCGAAGAAGACCGCGGTGGACAGGCCCACCGCGGCCAGCGCCTGCGTGCCCGCACGGCTCACCACCGCCGTGTCCACGAAACTCATGAGGGACTGGCCCGCCTGGGCGATGGCGATGGGCAGGGCGAGCTTCCAGAGCTCCTTGAGCTCTTCACGGCGACTGGGGAGTGCGGCGGACATGGGCGGGCTGGCCTATAGCGGGTTTCCGCGGCGGATGCGCGGTGTCCTTTCCTGGACGTCTCCCGCCCCGCTCGCCTGACCCATGAGCCCGACGCATGCTCCCCAGGCAACCTGCCTCCCCTACTTACACGTCCACTCCTTGGGAGGGCACTCCACGCAGAGTCCCTGCTCGGGTTGGGGCCCGAGCATGCACGCCCCGCCGCACGTGGCGACGATCCGGCCGGAGAGTCCCTCCACGTAGTAGTAGGGGCCGTCCACCTCGGACCTGCAGTTCACCCCGACGAGGCCCGCGCACGTCTTGTCGACCTCGCAGTCCTCCGGCAGGGCGAGCAGGTTGAGGTACCCGTCCTCCGCCTTCCCGCACCCGCCGCCCGCCAGGAGCAGGCCCAGCGAGGCGGCGAGCACGGTGGCCCGGCGAGCGGTGCGGTGAGAGGGAGCCGGTTGCGTCTTCACGGTGAGAACACTCATGGTGCGAGGGCCTGGCCTCACGGAGAGGTATAGGAGATGGGATCGAAGCGCACGGTGGCCAGCGGCGTGGCCAGGTTGCTCACATGGGACACGCGCACGCCAGCGTCGGAGATGGCGTACACGTAATCGTCCGCCATCACGCTGCGCCGCACGGCCGGCGAGTACGTCCAGCTCCACTGGTAGGAGTTGATCGTCTGGTACACGTCCTTCATGGAGACCGCACCCACCGGGGTGAAGCCGGTGGCCGGGTCCACGCGGAAGACGCGCAGATCACTCACGAAGCCGCCCCAGTAGTCGCCGCCGTAGTAGGGCCGCACCCAATCCGTGAAGGGGATGGCCAGCAGCCCCTTGGCCGGGAAGTAGTTGAAGGCCTTGTGCTGGTAGAGCGACTCGCTCCAGCCGTAGGCCGTGCCCACCAGTTGCGTGAAGGCCTCGCGCGGGTGTGCCGGGTCCGACACGTCGAAGAGGGACAGCTTCACGGCGCGCGTGCTCCAGTCACCGTTCTCCGGCACGTTCATGCCCACCGTCAGCAGGTGCGTGGTGCCCAGCGGATGGATGTACGTGGAGAAGCCCGGCACCTTCAGCTCGCCCACCTTGCGCGGGTGCGCCGGGTCGGACAGGTCGAAGGTGAAGAGCGGATCCACCTGCCGGAACGTCACCACGTAACCCTTGTCGCCCAGGAAGCGCGCGCTGAAGATGCGCTCGCCCTTGGCCAGCTCCTCGCTCCGGCCCAGGAGCCGCAGCTGGCCCCCCTCCTCCGTATAGGTGGCGACGCGGTTGGTCGTCTCGATGCGGCCCCAGGAGTTGCCGAGCTCCGACTCCCGCGAGGAGATGGTGGTGGCCACGCGCAACACGCCCTCGTGCTCGTCCATGCTGAACTGGTCCAGCAGGTGCCCCTCCACCGTGCCGCTGGCCACGTACCGCGCGCTGTGCGGCTGGCTCAGGTCGAGCTTGTGCACGTAGGTGTGGTCCTTCTGTCCCGCCTCCGGCCACCACCACCAGTGCGGCGTGGCCATGTAGAGCGCGCTGTCGGTGGCGTACACCTCACCCGGCTGGGCCACCAGCGAGGTGCGGCCCGGGGCCTGCGCCGCCTCCCCGTCCAGGTCGATCGACGCCACGGTGACGATGCCCAACCGGGTGGGCGCGTTCGTCTTGTGGAAGTCCTGGCAGTCGTAGCCCACCGTCTCCACCGAGCCGTCCGGCCGCTTGCGCCGGCCCTCGGGCAGCCAGTCGGACAGCGTGCGCTCGCGGATGAGCTGCTCGTTCTGCACCTTCAGCTTGTCGAGCTCCTTCTCCAGCCGGTCCTGATCCTCCCAGAGCTCTTGCGAGTAGTCGGGCCACCAGCGCACGCCGGTGGGCCAGCGGAACTCGTCGCGCATCACCAGCCGCACCGAGCTGCCCGCCATCCGCGCGTTGTGGTAGCCGCCCGGCAGGTACAGCTGCCCCGTCACCTGGGGCGCATCCAGGTTGGACACGTCCACCGTCGTCACCTTGGTGTTCGTCGCCCCGGAAGCAACGCAGGGGCTCATGGGCGCGCACGAGTAGCCACCGCCCTTGCCTCCACTCATGTCCGGACGCGGCTCGTGGACCTCGGAGAAGACGACCACCTTGTCTCCGCGCAGGAACATCTCCCGGGGCCAGCCCTCGAGCTTCAGCGAGGACGCCGCGTGCAGCGACTCGGCCGGCCAGGAGCGGTGCGCATACAGCTTCTGCCCAGAGAGGACGAAGATGCGCGTGCCGTCGTTCTTCACGAAGTCCGCCTCGTCCACCCCGGCCACCTGGTTGTTGGTGCCGGTGTGGTTGGTCGGAGCGGACGGGGTGCCCGTCGGAGAGCCCGTGGAGGGAGCCGGAACGCCCCCGGAGTTCTCCAAATCATCGGTCGAGCCGAACCAACCGCCCCGCGTCTTCCAATAGGACGGCTTGGACTGCTCCAGCGAGGCGCGCATGTCGAGGACCGCGGCGTCCTCGATATAGGACTCGAGCGCCTCGCAGCTCTGGAAGGACTCCAGCTTCGCCTTCATCTGTACGGGTTGGTTGTCGGGGATGTCTCCCCTGTCTGAGCACCCCACGAGACCCAACAGCGCGAATCCCAGCCAACCACGGTTCTTCCCATGCATGTCGCCACTCCTCGAGTCGTCTTCCGGCCGCGGGGGGCTCTGCCACCCCTGTGCCAGGGGCCGGACGCGTGCCCGGGCACTCGGGATTCCAAGGAGTTGCGGGTGCGTGACGCGGCGAGGAGTCTCGAAAAATCGAGGCCCGGCGGTGCAGGGCAGCCGGAAAACCATCACTCCCTCGGACCCCGGGACCGATTGGCACGCGAGCCCGCTCACTTAGGTTCTGCATCTGGACTGGCAGCAACCCCCTCCGGAGGCTGAGATGTCGATGAGATCCTTCTCCACCCGGGCGCGCGTGTGCGCACTCTGGCTCGTCGGCTGCGCGACACTGGCATGGCCCGCGAGGGCCCAGACCCCGGCGGAGGTGGGGCAGTGGTCGGGCATCATGTCCTGGCCCATCTCCGCCACCCACACCCACCTGCTGCCCACCGGCAAGGTGATGTTCATCGGTGAGTTCGGCGAGGGCGATACACCCCCGCGGCTCTGGGACCCGGCGACCAACGGCATCAGCTCGCTGCCCTGGCCGGGCTACAACAGCTTCTGCGCCGGCCACTCGTACCTCGCGGATGGCCGGCTGCTCGTGACCGGTGGGCACATCGAGAGCCACGTGGGCCTGGAGGACGCGAGCCTCTTCGACCCCTTCACCTCGGGGTGGACGCGCCTGCCGGACATGAACGACGGGCGCTGGTACCCCACCAACACCACGCTCTCCAATGGAGACGTGATGGTGACCTCGGGCGAAACCGTGGGCACCGGCATCATGAACGAGCTGCCCCAGCGCTACCTGGCCGCCACGGGGACCTGGCGGGACATGACGACCGCGCGGCTCAAGCTGCCGTACTACCCGCGGTTGTTCCTGGCGCCCAATGGCAGACTGTTCCTGGCCGGGCCATCACGGACCTGCCGCTTCATGGACCCGAACGGCACGGGCGCCTGGAGCTCGGCGCCCTCGAGCAACTTCGGCTCCCGGAGCTACGGGCCCGCGGTCATCCTCGATGGCAAGGTGGTCATCATCGGCGGGGGGGATCCTCCCACCGCCACCGTCGAGCAGATCGATCTCACCGCGACCACTCCCGTCTGGCGGTACATGGCGCCCATGAGCACGCCCCGGCGCCAGCACAACGCGACGCTCCTCCCCGATGGCACGGTGCTCGTCATGGGCGGCAGCAAGGGCAGCGGCTTCGACAACAAGAACGCGCCCGTCTTCCTGGCCGAGGTGTGGAACCCCACCACCAACGTCTGGACGAGGCTCTCCAGCAACCGCGTCTACCGTGGCTACCACTCCACCTCGCTGCTGCTGCCGGACGGGCGCGTGCTGAGCGCGGGCGGCCGCAACGTGAGGAGCGCCGAGGTCTTCTCGCCCCCCTATCTCTTCAAGGGCGCTCGCCCCACGGTGAGCTCGGCGCCGGACGTGGTGACACCCGGGACGACCTTCACCCTCTCCACTCCGGACGCGGCCCGGGTGACGAAGGTGACGTTGATCGCCCTCGGCTCGGTGACACATGCCTTCGACCAGAACCAGCGGCTCGTCACCCTGGGCTTCACGCGTGGCAGCGGCGTCCTCACCCTCAGCGCTCCGGCGAACAACAACGTGGCCCCGCCGGGCTACTACCAGCTCTTCCTGGTGAACGACGCGGGAGTGCCCTCCATCGGCCGCATGGTGCGCATCACCACGACACCGTGAGCCGCGCCAGCGGCCCGCCTCAGCGTCCCGACAGGAGCTGGTTGAGCTGACGCGCCACCTGGGCGCACTGCTCAGCGTCCCCGGACTCCAGGGCCGCGCGGCCCGAGTCCAGCAGCGACTGCACGTTGGTCACCGCGGCCTCCGCCTGCTCGCCGGGGTTCTCCTTCGCGCTCTGCTGCAGCAGCTTCGCCAGCTTGTCCCCGCGCTCCAGCAGCTTGCGGAACTTGTCCTCGGTCTTCTGCGCATCCTCCCTCGCCTGCTTCTGCGCGTAGGCGGCCTGCTCCTTCACCAGCCGCTCCGCCTCCTGTCCCGGCAGGTGGGGACGCGCCTCCAACCGCACCGCCTCGGACAGGCCCGTCTTCAGGTCCGCGGCCCGCACCGAGAGGATGCCCTCGTTGGACAGCTCGAACGTCACCTCCAGCGGCGTGTCCGTGCGCGAGGTCCCCTGCAGGTTGCGCAGCACCACCTCGCCCAGCTTGCGGTTCTCGTCTTGCAGGTCACTCTCGCCCTGGTAGATGGAGATGCGCGCCTCCGTCTGTCCATGGCTGCCCGGGTAGAAGAGCTCCTTGGCCACCACCGGCACCGAGCTGTTCTTGTTGATGAGGCGCCGCACCCTCCCGCCCAGCACGCCCACGCTCAGCGAGTTGCCCACCACGTCCAGCAGCAGCGCCGCGCCCGACTGACGCGCCAGCTCGTCCGCGTGGATGGCCGCCCCCAGCGCCACCGCCTCGTCCGGGTTCACGTCCGTGGACGGCGCCTTGCCGAAGAAGTCCGCCACCAGCCGGCGAATCAGCGGCACGCGCGTCATGCCGCCCACCAGCAGCACCGTGTCCACCGAGCGCGGATCCATCCGCGCCTCCTGCATCACCGACGCGCACACGTCCAGGCAGCGCTTGGACAGCGGCGCGATGAGCTGCTCGAAGAAGTCGCGCGTGAGCGCCGTCTCCAGGCCCGTCAGCTTCCACCCGCCCTGGGTGTGGTCCCCCAGGCCCGCCAGGGAGATGAGCGTCTCCTCGTACTCCGTCAGCTCGCGCTTGGCCTGCTCCGCGGCCACCTTCAGCTTGCGCATGGACACCGCGTCGCGGTGCACCAGCTCCCGGTGGCTGTCCTCCACCTGCGCCAGCAGCCACTCCACGATTTTGAGGTCGAAGTCCTCGCCACCCAGCGCCGGATCTCCTCCGGTGGCCTTCACCTCATAGACGCCGTCGGTGATCTCCAACACGGTGACATCGAACGTGCCGCCGCCCAGGTCGAACACGAGCGCGTGGCCCTGGAACCCGCGCGACAGCCCGTAGGCCAGTGCCGCGGCGGTGGGCTCGTTGATGAGGCGGATGGCGTCCAGCCCGGCGATGGTGGCCGCCTCGCGCGTGGCCTGGCGCTGACCATCATCGAAGTTGGCCGGGACGGTGATGACGCACTTGTTCACCGGCCGCCCGAAGTGCGCCTCGGCGTCCAGCTTCAGCTCACCCAGAATCATGGCGGACACCTGGGTGACCGGCACGGTGCGCCCCGCCATCTTCACGCGCACGTCCCCGGTGTTGCCGCCCACCAGCTGGTAGGGCACCACCGCCTTCGCCGCCTGCAGCAGCTCCGGGGTGAAACGCCGGCCGATGAACCGCTTGGTGGCCCACACCACGCACTCGGGATGCTCCTCGGCCAGCGCCTGCGCCTTGCCGCCCACCACGCGCTCGCCCGTCTTCGGCGTGAGTCCCACGACGGACGGCGTCAGCCGCCCTCCCGCTCGCGAGGGGATGACACGGGGCCGGCCCTCCTCCACGGAGGCCACGGCGCTGTTGGTGGTGCCCAGATCGATACCGATGACGGGTTCGCGCATGGAGAAGGAGCCGGTGGCCGGGGCCTGGGACCGGGGCCGGTGTTGGCATGATACGCCGGAGAAGCGCGGTTCCGGAGGCCCCCTTGTCCCCCACCCGGTGGGTACAGCCACAGGGGAACTTATTGGAGACTCCGGACAGGGCAGGCGCCCTGGCGTTGCCCGGGGCCCGGGGGCGTGCTAAGGGCCGCCGCGCCATGGTGAACGTGTCAATCGCCCGCCGTTACGCCCGCGCGCTCCTCGACGTCGCGACCGAGGCTGCCCGCTCCGACGCCGTCTCCGAGCAGCTCTCGACCTTCTCCGGTGCGCTCTCGCAGAACCGCGAGCTGGCGGACGTGCTCTTCAACCCTGCCTACTCCCGCGAGCAGCGCGTCCGCGTGGTGGAGGCGCTCCTCAAGGCCCTCGGTCCCATGGAGCCCGTGCTGGCCAACACCCTGCGCCTGCTGGTGGAGCGCAACCGGCTCGTCTATCTGCCGGACATCGCCCGCCTCTACCGCGACATGGCCGATGCCCAGGCCGGACGCGTGCGCGGCCACGTGACCAGCGCCGTCCCCCTCTCCCCGGAGACCCTCCAGAGCCTCTCCGGCACCCTCAAGACGCTCACCCAGCGCAACGTGGTGCTCGAGGCCAAGGTGGACCCCAAGGTCCTCGGCGGTGTCGCCGCCCAGGTGGGCAGCACCCTGTATGACGGCACGCTGCGCACCCAGCTCGAGCAGATGCGCCGCGAGCTCAAGCAGCGCTAGTCCCCCAGGGCTCCAACCGACCGGACAGGTGGTGTTGTCCGGTCCCTCGCACTTCCCGGCAAGCCCGGTATTCCCAGCGGGCCCTGGAAAGGTTATGGTGACGGCGCGGGTCCCCAACCCGTGTCTCCCTCCTTTCCATGGCGCAGCCCGTTCTCAACCGCTCTCATGTCAGCCCCCCGGCTCCCTCGTTGCCCGAGGAGGCCGTGCCTTTCTTCGGGGCGCTGCTCCAGGCGCCCGGGTTGGGACTGGCCTTCCTCGACAAGGACCTGCGCTTCCGTTTCGTCAGCACGGCCTTCATCACCCTGACGGGAATGCCCGCCTCCCAGTGCGAGGGGCACACGCCCTCCGAGGTCTGGCCGGGACTGGAGCGGGACCTGGCGCCGCTGCTCGGCAAGGCCCTGGCGGGTGAGCCGGTGGTGGGGGCCCGGGTGTCCGGTACCCTGGGCCCGCCGTCCCCGACGGGCCCGCGCCACCACCTGCGGCTCTCGCTGCTGCCGACCTTCTCGGGCGGCCTGCGCACCGGCGTGGGGCTGTTGTTGGAGGACGAGACGGCGCGCGTGGAGCAGGAGCTGGCCCTGCGCGAGAGCGAGGCGCGGCTGCGCGGCCTCGTCACCGTCTCCTGCGACGGCTTCTTCCTGCATGACGGGGGCATCATCCTCGAGGCGAGCGGCTCGCTGGCCAGCCTCTTCGGCACCACGCCGGAGGACATGGTGGGTCAGCCGCTGACGCGCTGGGTGGCCCCCGAGTCCCGGGACGCCGTGCAGCAAGCGCTCTCCCGCAACGTGGAGACGCCCTACGAGCTGACGGGCTTGCGCGCCGACGGCAAGCGGCTCTTCCTGGAGGTGCTCGGCCGTCAGGTGGAGCACGCCCGGCGCTCCGTGCGGATGACCGCCGTGTGGGACATCAGCGCACGCAAGGCCGCCGAGGAGGCCGCCACCCGTGCCGATGCCTTCCGCGAGCAGCTCCTGGGCGTGGTGGGGCATGACCTGCGCTCGCCCCTGTACGCCATTCAACTCAGCGTGGGGGCGCTCCAGCGCGCCGGCGGGTTGAACGAGACGCAGGAGCGGCAGGTGACGTACGTGTCCGCCGCCGCCAAGCGCATGGAGCGGATGATCCACGAGCTGCTGGACTTCACGCGCGCGCGGCTGGCCGGGGGCATCCCGGTGCGTCCCACCCCGCTGTCCCTGGACAAGCTGCTGGAGCGGGTGGTGGAGGAGTTCCAGGCCTCGCACCCCACCCGGCTGATCTCCCCGAAGGTGGAGGGGGATGTCCGGGGGAACTGGGACGAGACCCGGCTCGGCCAGCTGCTGGACAACCTGGTGGGCAACGCGCTCCAGCACAGCCCCGAGGACACCCCCGTGGAGGTGAAGCTGGCGGGGGCCCCGGACGGCATCCACCTGTCGGTGCGCAACGAGGGCCCGCCGGTGCCCCTGGAGGAGCGCTCCTCGCTCTTCGAGCCCTTCAAGCGCGGCAAGCGCGCCAGTGGCGACGGGCTGGGCCTGGGCCTCTACATCGCCCGGCAGATCGTCGTGGCCCATGGGGGCCGCATCTCGGTGGAGTCCGGAGTGGGCATGGGCACGCGCTTCCTGGTGTGGCTGCCCCGGCACGCTCCCGGCACCTGAGCCCCGAGGGAATTCTCCGGCCCCCAGTGGCTCTTACAGAGTCGATGACAACGTATGCCCGAGGGAACCCTTGCGCGTTGCGGTAGGGGGGGGCGCGTGGTAAGGGGGCCCCGGCCATTTCAGGTTTCTCTGGCGGCAATCTCACCGGCCGCCCCTGTGCAAGGACGCAAGATGGAAATCCGCGCCGACGAGATCAGCAGAATCATCCGGGAGCAGATCAAGGACTACGGCAAGAAGGTCACCGTCGCCGAGACCGGTACCGTGCTCTCCGTGGGCGACGGTATCGCCCGCATCTACGGGCTCGAGGGCGTGCTGGCCGGCGAGCTGGTGGAGTTCTCCAACGGGGTGAAGGGCCTGGTGCTCAACCTCGAGGAGGACAACGTGGGCGTCGCCATCATGGGCGACTTCAAGGACATCCGCGAGGGTGACCTGGTCAAGCGCACCGGGCAGATCGCCTCGGTTCCGGTGGGCAAGGGCCTGCTGGGCCGCGTCGTGAGCGCGCTGGGCGAGCCGCTGGACGGCAAGGGCCCCATCGTGGGCACCGAGCAGCGCAAGCTGGAGGTGAAGGCCCCCGGTATCGTGAAGCGCAAGAGCGTGCACGAGCCGCTGCAGACGGGCATCAAGGCGCTGGACGCGCTGGTGCCGATCGGCCGCGGTCAGCGCGAGCTGATCATCGGTGACCGCCAGACGGGCAAGACGGCCGTCGCGGTGGACGCGATCATCAACCAGAAGGGCCTGAACGTTTACTGCATCTACGTGGCCATCGGTCAGAAGCAGTCCACGGTGGCGCAGGTGGTGGAGAAGCTGACCCGCCAGGGCGCCATGGAGTACACGACGGTGGTGGCGGCGAACGCGTCGGACCCCGCGCCGATGCAGTTCTTCGCGCCGTACGCCGGCGTCGCGATGGGCGAGTACTTCCGCGACAACAAGATGCACGCGCTCATCATCTACGACGACCTGTCCAAGCAGGCCGTGGCCTACCGCCAGCTGTCGCTGCTGCTGCGCCGGCCCCCCGGGCGCGAGGCCTACCCGGGCGACGTGTTCTTCATCCACAGCCGCCTGCTGGAGCGCGCCGCCAAGCTGTCCGACGAGGAGGGCGCTGGCTCCCTCACGGCGCTGCCGATCATCGAGACGCAGGCCGGTGACGTGTCGGCCTACATCCCGACGAACGTCATCTCCATCACCGACGGGCAGATCTTCCTCGAGACGGACCTGTTCTTCTCGGGCGTGCGTCCGGCCATCAACGTCGGTCTGTCCGTGTCGCGCGTGGGTTCGGCGGCGCAGATCAAGGCGATGAAGCAGGTGGCCGGTACGCTGAAGCTGGACCTGGCGCAGTACCGCGAGCTGGCGGCGTTCGCGCAGTTCGGCTCGGACCTCGACAAGGCCACGCAGGAGACGCTGGCGCGCGGCGCGCGTCTGGTGGAGGTGCTCAAGCAGGGCCAGTACGAGCCGATGCCGGTCGAGAAGCAGGTCATGCAGCTGTACGCGGCGACCAACCGTGACGACGCGAACAAGCGCGGGTGGATCCGCCAGGTGCCGGTGAGCGACGTGGTGCGGTGGATGCGCGAGTTCATCGAGTTCGCGGACGGCCGCTACCCGCAGATCGCCAAGGACATCTCGACGAAGCGCGAGCTGACGAACGAGATCAAGGCGGCGCTGAACAAGGCGCTGGCCGAGTTCAACGAGGTGTTCCAGCCGACGCAGGGCGCGAAGATCTGATCGACGCCAGCGAGAGCTGAAGCCTCACCCCGAGCCCCGTGTTCCCAAGAGGAACGCGGGGCTTCGTGTTTTCCCCCGTGTATGCCCCCTCTCCCTCTGGGAGAGGGCTGGGGTGAGGGTCATGCCCGCCTACGAGACGACCCGTCCCGCCACCTTGAGGGCCTTGTCGAGATAACCGGCGAGCTCGCCCAACCGGCCCACGACCTGGAGAACCGCCTTCAAATCATCCGCGGCCTGGGAGAGGGCGGCATTGGTCTCGTGCATGGCGGAAGTAGCCTGTTTGAGCTCGACGGAGTCGGCGGAGAAGCGGGCTCCGAGCAACTGCACCATCTGTTCGCGCAGCTTCTTGCCGTGGGCGAGGTACTCGGCGCGGGTCTCCTGGGGAAGGGAGCCATCCATCGACAGATCGAAGCTGCGCTCGATGATGCGGGCCAACGTCTGGGTGTCGAAGATCATGGCTCACTCCGGCTTGGGAGAGTGGATGCGCTGCACGGCGGCGGCGGCCGTCTCCACGCGACCCTGGAAGGCGCGCATGGCGGCGGAGAGCTCCTCGAAGGACTCCAACTTGCGGTCGGTGAGGGCGAAGCGGCGGAGGGCCTCGTGGGCGTCGCGCAGGGCGCGGGCCATCTCCACGGGGTTGGCCACCACGAGGGCTTCATAGTCCTCGGCGGCCTGGCGGATGTCGGCGAGGACGGCGCGGCGCTCGGCCAGCGAGAGCTTGTCGCGGTGGGTGTTGTAGAACATGACCCGGGAGGCCAGGGCCTGCCTGGCGCCCGTGAGCCGCTGAGGGCCGAGCACGCCCAGCATGTCCGCCTCCAGCAGGTCGATGATGGCGTTCACCCGGGGCGTGCCCTCCTCGATGCCCTTCTGGAGCGCCGCGCCCTGCTTGTTCTCCACGTAGAGCGAGGTCACCACGCCCACCAGGGTGGTCAACGGCTCCACGTAGCGGCTGGCCGTGGTGTCTCCCTTGCCGGCCAGCGTCTGCATCTGCTGGCTCAACGAGCCGAGCTGTGTGCCCAGGACCGTCGCGGCCTCGGGCAGCTTTCCCGGCTCCTCGGAGCCGGCGAGCGTGGCCAGACGGCCGGCGTAGACGCCCAGCAGCGCGATGGCGTCCATGCGCGCCTGGATGGACTCGGGAGAGAACACCTTGCCCAGCAGGGGCGTGGGGCCGGCGGCGTCGGTGGCGAGCACCTCCAGGGAGGAGTCGTACAGCCGGTCATCGAGGTAGAGATCCCTCTCGAAGCGGTTCATCTGCGCGTAGTACAGGCCCAGGGCGGAGCTGGCCTGGGAGGTGCCCTGCTGGAACCGGGCGATGGGCTCCCGGAAGCTGCCGGGCGTCTTGCACCCCGGCAGCAGCACCAGCACGAGCGCCAGTGATGCGCCCGGAACGACCCGCGTCCACCCTCGCGTCCACGTCATCGGCTCCCCCTGCGGCTGTGAGCGTTACGTCCTGCCCACCAGCCTACCGCTTCGAGCGGACAGCCGAGCACGTCAGCCCCGGCTCCCCGCCTCTGGCCAACAGGACGAGCGCGTGGCCCGTCCGCGAGCACCCCGTCCCGGAAGTGTAGAATCCTGGACGATCCGCGCGCCGCGCTCAGCCGCGCAGGCGGGGGAGGATGGCGCGCAGGCTCGTGTCCATGCCGCCGCGGGCCCCGAGCGCGGTGATGGCGCGGCGCTCGTACTCGAGCACGTTGGCGCGGGCCACCAGCTGCACGCTGGCGCCGAGCGCCGCGGGCAGCGCCAGGTCCAGCTCGAAGATGTCCCCGGCCACCAGTGTCGTCTCCGGCGAGGTGTCCGTCTCGCTCCAGATGCGGCGCAGCGCCTCGTAGTAGCGGCCCCGGCGCAGGTAGATGGGACGCACCAGCGCGCCCTCCACCCGCGTCGTGTCGGGCACGGCGTCGAAGACGGCGTCGGGCGTGGCGGGAGACTCGATGAGGAACTTGCGCGCGTCACCGGACACGCGCAGGCGCTCGCGGCCGCGCGGGGCCAGCTTCGTCAGCTTGGCCTCCACCGCGTCCGTGTGCGCGTTGGTGACGACGTGCACGGGCAGCCCGGTGTCCAGCAGCGCCTCCAACACCTCCTTGGCCTCGGGCTTGAAGGCCATGGCCGTGCGCGCGTAGGCCTCGCGGTACAGGTCGTCCAGCAGCTTCGCGCGCTCGGCCTTGTCGGGCAGCACCCCCAGCTTGTCGCACAGCCGGCGCGCCACGAAGTTGGACAGCAGGTACGGGTCCGCCACGGCCGGCGCCACGACGCGGCCTCCCACCTCCCAGCCATGCTCCTCGGAGCTGCTCACCACCTCCGCCTCCACCCCGGCCCAGCCCGCCTCCATCACATCGCGGCCGAGCACCTCGGACAGGCGGCGACGGAAGTGCTCGACGAAGGGGGCGCCCTCCGCCACCACGTCCGTGAAGGTCCCGTCGAAATCCAACACCACGCATCGAATCGCCATCGTCCTGAGTCCTCGCGCTGTCGCAGGAGGTGGGAAATAGGCGCCCTTTCCCCCTGGAATCAAGCCGGGGCGCGTCAGGGGGACGAGGGAACCACCTGCCGAGCGGACGTGTCAGACCCTCCGTGTAGAACGAGTCCATGGTCGGTGGAGGAACCGTGGGCCCTGGCTCTGGGGAGACGCCAGGGCCCACGGGGATGTCAGACCCTCCCTGTAGACCTGGGAATGTCGGCGCGATTCAGGCGCCGCGTGCTTCGGCGGTCCCCTGGGAAGGCCGCTGGAGCAGCATGGCAGTAAGGCTGCACTTCCGCCGGGCACCTCTTGGGTGCGAAGGCGGCGGGGGCGGCGCGTCCGGATCCCCTCCCCGGGCGCGCCGCCTCATCTTTTTCGAACGGATTCGGGGAAGTCCGCTTGCGCCCTCCGCGCGCGCCCTGCCTTAGTGGGGTCGGGGGATTCCGCACAGCGATGGCCTATACCAACCAATCCGGCTCCTCGGCGGCAGCAGCCCTGCTGGCCGACCGGGACCAGCTGCGCGCGGTGCTGCGGATGATGCCGGTGGGCGTCTTCATCGTGGATGAGCGAGGACGGCTCGTGGAGTCCAACCCCAGCGCGGAGAGCATCTGGGGAGGCGAGCTGCCGCGAGTGGCCCTGGAGGGCTACGGAGTCTACGAAGGCTACTGGCCGGAGAGTGGCCGGCGGCTGGAGCCTCACGAGTGGGCGCTGGCGCGCACGCTGCGCGACGGGAAGCCGGTGGTGAACGAGGAAGTGGACATCGTCGGCTTCGACGGCACGCGGCGCACCGTGCTGCACTCCACCACGGCGTTGAAGGACACGCAGGGCACGCTGCTGGGGGCGGTGGCGGTGAAGGTGGACATCACCACGCGGCGGCAGGCGGAGCACGCCGAGGACTTCCTCACCGAGGCCACGCGCCTGCTGGTGGAGTCGCTGGATTGGGAGAGCACACTGCAGGCGGTGGCGCGGCTGGCCACGCGCCAGCTGGCCGAGGGCTGCGTCATCGACGTGCTGGGCGACGACGGGGAGTTGCACCGGCTGGCGGTCGCCGCGAGGGACCCGAGGCGCGACACGCTGCTGCGCCAGGCGATGCACCTTCCTCCGAAGCTGGGAGGCACGAGCCCGGTGGCCCGGGTCTTCACCGAGGGCCGTCCGCTGCTGGTGCCGGACATCACCCCCGAGCACCTGGACGCGCACGCGCGCTCGCCGGAGCACCGGCGGCTGCTGGCGGAGCTGGGGGGAGCGCCTGCCTGGTGGTGCCCCTGGTGTTGGGGGAGCGGCGGCTGGGCGTCATCAACCTCGTCCTCTTCACCCCGGGCCGGCGCTACACGGAGCAGGAGACGAAGTACGCCGAGGAGCTCGCCCGGCGCGTGTCCTTCGTGGTGGAGCATGCCCGCCTCTACCGGGAGGCGCAGGGGGCACTGAGGGCGCGAGACACCTCGCTGGCCTTGTTGGAGGCCTTCCTCGCCGCCTCTCCGGTGGGCATGGGCTTCCTGGACCGGGAGCTGCGCTACGTCCACGTCAACCCGGTGCTGGCCACCATCAACGGCAAGACGCGAGAGGAGCACCTGGGGCGCACCGTGCACGAGGTGCTGCCGGAGCTGGAGAGGTCCACGCACGTGGAAGCGCTGCTGCGCGGCGTGATGGAGAGCGGTGAGCCCCTGCTGAACCGGGAGAACGTGGTGCCCGCGCGTCCCGACATCCCACCGCGCCCGGTGCGCACCTCCTTCTTCCCGGTGAAGGTGGACGGGGAGACGCTGGGGGTGGGGGTGACGGTGCTGGACACCACCGAGGAGAAGCGGGTGGAGGGGGGCCTGCGCTTCCTCGCCGAGGCCACCACGCGCCTGTCCTCCTCGTTGGATCTGCGCGCGACGCTGGAGAGCACCGCGCGGGTGGTGGCGGAGCAGCTGGCGGACTACTGCCTGGTGGACGTGCGCTCCGAGGACGGACAGCGCCTGGAGCGGATGGCGGTGGCGGCGCGACAGCCCGGCACCTCGCCGCACCTCGAGGAGGCCATGCGCATGGCGCCTCCACCCCGGCCGGGCTCGCCCCTGTGGGAGGTGCTGAAGTCGGGCCGGCCCTGGCTGCTGTCCGAGGTGACGGAGGCGATGCTGGACACCGCCGCCAGCCAGGACGAGCACCTGCGGGTGCTCAGGGAGCTGAGGCCGCGCTCGGTGATGATGGTGCCGCTCATCGCGCGGGAGCGCACGCTGGGCGTGCTGACGGTGCTGAGCCTGGAGACGGCGCGCCGCTACACGGAGCGGGACCTGGGCTTCCTGGAGGACCTGGCCTGGCGCGCGGCGCTGGCGGTGGACAACGCGACACTCTTCCAACAGGCGGCGCGGGCGGTGGAGGCCCGGGACGAGTTCGTGGCCATCGCCACGCACGAGCTGCGCACGCCGCTGTCCGCGCTGAGCCTGCAACTGGTGTCCCTGCAGCGCGCGGTGGACGCGGGCAACATGCCCACCCCGGAGCGGCTGAAGCAGTCGCTGGTGATGGCGCAGCGGCAGACGGAGCGGCTGGAGCAGCTGGTCAACCACCTGCTGGACGTGTCACGCATCTCCACCGGACGGCTGGAGCTGGAGCTGGAAGAGGTGGACCTCTCCGAGGTGGTGCGGCGGCTGGTGATGCGCTTCGAGGAGAAGCTGGCGGAGGCCGGGTGCGTCGCGGTGGTGGACGCGGACGCGCCCGTGAGGGCGAGGGTGGACCGGCTCCGGGTGGAGCAGGTGCTGATGAACCTGCTGTCCAACGCGATGAAGTACGCCCCCGGCCAGCCGGTGGAGCTGAGCGTGGCGCGCCAGGGGACGGAGGCGGTGCTCGGGGTGCGCGACTACGGGCCGGGCATCTCCCCGGAGGCGCAGGCCCGCGTCTTCGAGCGCTACCAGCGGGCCTCGGGCCGGCACTCGCGCGAGAGCCTGGGACTGGGCCTCTACGTGGCGCGGCAGCTCGCCCGTGCCCATGGGGGCGAGCTGTCGGTGGAGAGCACCCCCGGCCAGGGCTCCCTCTTCCGCCTCCGCCTCCCGCTCGGCTGACCCCTTCCCTCCCCTGCCGTCCGGTACGAATGGGTTGCGCCGCGCCGAAAAACTGAGCATGCTCATAAATGAGCATGGTCACTTCTCGAAAAACCAGCCCTCCACGGGAGGACGCCGAGGCGCCCGGACTGAGGGAGCGCAACAAGCAGGAGAAGCTGGAGCGCATCCGCGAGGCGGCGCGGGAGCTCTTCGCGAAGAAGGGCTTCGCGGAGACGACGACGCGGGAGATCGCCCAGCGGGCGGGCGTGGCGACGGGGACGCTGTTCCTCTACGCGCGCACGAAGGAGGAGCTGCTGATGCTGGTGCTCTCCGAGCGGGTGGAGGCGGTGCAGGAGGAGCGCTTCCGCACGCTGCCCCGGGAGGCACCGCTGCTCGAGCAGCTGCTGCACGTCTTCGAGGGCTTCTTCACCTTCTACGCGAAGGAGCCGGGGCTGGCGCGCACGTTCATCCGGGAGCTGCTCTTCGTGGAGCCGGGGCCCGCGGGTGAGCGCATGAGGTTGGAGCGGGCCTTCGCGGCGCGGCTGGCGGAGCTGGTGGTGGCGGCGCGCGAGCGCGGCGAGGTGGCGCCCGAGGTGGACCTGGAAGTGGCCGGCCTCAATCTCTTCTCGCTGTACGTCACGACGCTGATCGCCTGGCTGTCCGGGGCACTGGGCCCGGGGGAGAGCTGGCGACCCATGCTCGAACGCACGCTCGCGCTCCAGCTCCGGGGCTTCGGGCCGGGCGCGGACACCCTTCCCCGGAAGAAGCGGAGACAGTCATGAGCCAGGAGGCGGCGCTCACGCTGCGGCAGGCGCGCGAGCGATATTTCGAGGAGAACGGCTTCGGGCAGGGGGGCAACTACGACGAGCGGTGGGTGCGGGTGGACGTGGGCCCGTTGCCGGTGTGGTTCCCCAACTCGGCGGAGCGGGTGCGGGCGCTGCGCTTCCATGACCTGCACCACGTGCTGACGGGCTACCGCACGGACTTCCCGGGCGAGTGCGAGATATCGGCCTGGGAGGTCGCGGGAGGGTGCACGAACCACTGGGTGGCCTGGGCGCTGAACCTGGGGGGGATGGGGGTGGGGCTGTGCTTCATGCCGCGCAGGGTGGCGAGGGCCTTCCAGAGGGGCCGGTACACGGGCAACCTCTACCGGACCGAGTACGGCGACGCCCTGCTGGGGAAGACGGTGGAGGAGATGAAGCGGGAGCGCGGGATGGATGCGCCGGTGCCCGCGCCGACGAGGAAGGACAGACTCGCCTTCGCGGGCTGGTCGTGCGCGGCGCTGCTCATGGGGGCACTGGGCGCGGCCGTGACACTGAGCCCGCTGGTGCTGGGGGCCTGGCTGCTGGCGGGCCTGCTGCGCTGAAGCGGCACGAGGGAGTAGACTCGAAGCTCCAACCCCGAGTGCCTAGGGAGGCCCCTGGATGGAGCGGACAGCGAGCGACACGGAGAAGCGCCGTCGCGCGCGGCTGCCGTGGTGGCTGCTGGCGGGCTCGCTGGGTGTGTCGATGGTGGGCGGGTGGCTGGCCTCGCGATCCATCTCCTCGCTGCTGACGCGGGTGGAGCAACTGGAGCGAGAGGCGGCGGACTCCGAGGCGCGGGTGGCGGAGCTGCAGGTGCTGCGCGACAGCATGACGCGGAGGCTGCGCGTGCTGGAGCAGCAGCAACAGGGACTGACGGCGGCGCTCGGCAAGAAGTCCCTGGAGCCGGGAGCACAGCTCTCGAAGCGGGAGGCGGCAAGGGCGGAGCTCGAGCCCCTCCTGAAGACGGAGCTGGAGAAGGGCGAGGCCTTCCTGGAGGAGGCCGAGGGCCGTCTGCGGTTGGAGCTGGCGGAACACCTGCTCTTCGAGCCGCGCGGGGCGGAGCTGACCCCCGGGGGAGCGGAGCTGCTGACGCGGGTGGGTGCGAAACTGGGAGGGGTGGAGGGGCACCTGGTGCAGGTGGCCGCACACACGGACGCGGTGCGGGAGACGCCGGAGACGAGCGTGCCCGGGACGAGCTGGGAGCTGTCGGCGGCGCGAGCGGTCACGGTGGTGCACTTCCTGGGAGACACGGTGAAGCTGCCGCCGGAGAAGCTGGTGGCGGCGGGCTACGGGCAATACCACCCGGTGGTACCGGATGATGGACCGCAGGCGCGGGAGCGGAACCGGAGACTCGAGTTGCAGCTGATGCCGGCGCCGGCGCCGCGACAACCCCCGCCGCCGCCGCCAGCTCCGGCGGATGCGCGGATGGCGAAGAAACGCCCGTCCCCCAAGCGGTAAAAACGCGGTGAATAAACGGAGCAGGCGGACGTCCGAGCCCCAGGTCACCCACTTCCATCCGCTTCTCCAGGAGGGCGCTCCGTGCCCCACCTCCGCCAACTGCTGTGCGCGGCCCTGACGACAGGCCTGTTCCTCACCTCTGGCCCGGCGGAGGCGCGCTTCGGCAAGCGCTCGTCCGACGATGACGGAGACTCCAAGTCAGACAAGGTCCACGACGCCACCGCGGTGGGCCAGAGCGGCGGGAGTAGCAGTGGGGGAGGCGGAAGGTCACACAACTCCGGCTCCAGCTACTCGGACGTCCGCTCGGACGTGGATACGGCGCTGTCCGTGCTCTCCTTCCTCGTCGACGTGGCCCACGTGGCGAGCGAGGTGCACGCGGCCAACGAGACGACGTACTACCCGCCGCCCCCGCCGCCCGTGGCGGTGCAGCAGGAGGTGGTCGAGCAGCGGCAGCCGCGAGAGACGCGCTCGCGCAACCTGATGCTTTTCCGGACGGGGGTGGAAGGACAGGCGCTGGGGGGCGGTGCGGCGATGGCGCTGAACCTGGGGCTCGAGGGGCTGCACTGGGGTGTGGGCGGAGCGATGACCTCGATGAAGCTGCCCACGGATGACGGGACGGCGGGGACGGACAAGCTGGAGCTGTACTCGGTGCACCTGACGTACGCGCTGCTCACGGGCGACGAGGGGCGGCTGCGCGCCGAGGCGGGAGTGGCGGGAGCGAGGGCGCCGGACGTGGCGCTGGTGGGCCCGAGCATCGCCCTGTCCTTCGAGCGGTGCCTGTTCGGCGCGATGGACCTGGAAGGCCGGGCACAACTGGTGCCGGTGCCGTACATGCAACTGGACGCGCAGGCGGGGCTCGGGCTGCACATGGGCATCCTGACCCTGCGAGGCGGCTGGCGCTGGATGCTGCTGAATGACCGGGGCCTGGCGGGTGGAGACGCCAACCAGGACGTCCTCAGTGGTCCCTACGTAGGCCTCGGCCTGAACATCTGACATCTCCCCCTCTCCCTCTGGGAGAGGGAAAGGGTGAGGGTCTTCCGCGCCCCGGGCTCACTTTCCGGAGAGTCCCTCGGAGGACGCCTCCATGGGAGCCGAGGCCCCCGAGCCCGCGCTCGCCCCGGCGGAAGACTCGCCGCCCTTCTTGCCCCGGCGCTTGGGGGGAGGAGCGAGCTTCGGAGCGGAGCCGAACAGGCGCTCATAGGTCTCCGGGGTGTTGATGTTGACGACGACGCCCGGGTCCTTCACGGGGATGCGGCGCAGCTGCACGCCGCGCAGGGCGCCCTCGAGCAGCGTCTCGCCGGAGTCCCCGTCCCGCAGCCGCTCGGCGGCGGCGCGCGAGAGGACGATGGGGAAGCCGGAGGCTCCCTCGTACTCGGGACGCAGCCCCTCCACGGAGTCGCCGAGCGCCTTGATGAGCGACTTGAGGGTGGAGGCCCGAAGGGCGGGCATGTCCACGGGGTGGATGAGCACCACGTCCGCGCCTTCCTCGAAGGCCTCCTCCAACCCGGTCTTCACCGAGGCGAGCTGACCGTCCTGCCACCGCTCGTTCTCCACCAGATGAACGGTGGGGTGCTGATCTCGCACGGCATCGGCGTCCTTGCCAATGACGCCGATGATGGTGCACCCCGCCTTGCCGAACGTCGACGCGAGCGATTGGAGGAAGCTTCTGCCCCCCTCGTGCTCGATGAGCGCCTTGGGATAGCCCATCTTCCTGGACTCGCCCGCAGCGAGGATGATTGCCACAGCCTTCATGCCACGCCTCCTCAAGCCCCGCCGTTTAGGCGCGGGGACGACCGCCTACACCCTGGCAAGCGTGGAGCGATCTGGCCGCGACCCCGAGGGCAGGTCGTTGGGAAGGAGGCAGTCGCGGACGGCCAGATGTTGGCCATGCGTGGAAGTGATACGGAATTCCGCCCATGAGCGAACTTCCCGATTTCATCACCCACGCGCCACGAGCCGTCCGCGCACCCACCGCGGCGGCACGGCGACGGCGAGTCGCACCGGGAATTCGTACAGGAACTGTCACTGGGAGACATCGTCCTCGCCCCATGGGACAGGGGGGGCGCCGCTGGCGCTGACGCGCAGGGGGCCCGGCCACCCGGAGCACTGGAACGAGACGTGGGCCCGCGCCTTCCAGGGGGGCCCGTGAAACGGGTGTGGCGGGCGGGGGAGGACCTCATCCTGGGAAGGGCCCCACGGCACCACACCGAGGTCTACCCTCGCGCTAGTGCAGCCAGGAGGAGCGCGAGCCCTGCCCACCGGGGACGAAGACGATGCGCGAGGGCCGCTCGCCTGCAATTCCTTCCGAGGCGAGGGCCGCGCGGGCGGTCAGAATTTCAGACATGCGGGCCAGCGGGAGCGTGGACCAGATGCGGTGCAGCTCCTCCTCGGAGACGTGGCCGAGCACCTCGCCGTGTCGCTCATCCACCACTGGCAACAGGTGCACGCCGTAACGGTGCATCACTTCGAGCGCACGTATCACCGTATCGCGCGGATAGAGGATGATGTCTGGCATTGCAACAATCTGGGTCTCGACAGTTCTGCGCGACACGGGAACCTCCAGGAAGGAAGTGATCCAGGTTCTCCGGGACCTGTAGCAATCCCCCTGCCGCTCCCCTGGCCCCCTCCTCCCCGGGCGCGGGCTCAGAGGGAAGGGCATACGGCATGTCCGCGCCATTCCACTGTCCGCTGGAAAGGCGCAGGGGCCGCCCCGGTAGAAATGACCGGGACGGCCCCTCGATGATTTCAGGGACTCGGGCGGGAAGGACGCGCGCTCACCTGCGCGCCTGGTGCCGGCGGTAGTCCTCGTGCCAGGCGCCGTTCAGCTTCGCCAGCACCTCGCGCGCGTCCAGCTTGCGCTGCCGCTCCAGCCGGGACTGCATGGAACTGTCACCCACCAGATACCCATTGGCATACAGCGTCCGCGCCTCGGGACCCACCGAGGCCAGCTCCTCAGGCGTGCCCAGCGCGAAGTTGAACACCTGGCCGGTGTAGGGCACGCGCTCCACCCCGACCAGCTTCGCGGTGCCGGTGCGCGTGAGCAGGGCGTCACCCACCTTCAGCTCCCCGGCCTGCACCAGCCCTCGGGCCGCCGTCACCATCGGGTGCGTCTCCGTCACCATCACCTCACCGCCCCGCTCGTCGCGCAGCTTCACCATGGGCTTGCTCTCGCCGCCGCGTGACACCGTCGTCACCGTCAGCGCCACGCCCCTGCCATTGGTCAGCAGCTTGTCGCCCTGCTTCACGTGCTCCACCGCCACCAGCGAGCCATCCGCCTTCGTCACCTTCGTGCCCTCGGCGAGGCAGGCATTGCGGAAGTCGAGGTTGAGGATGGGCTGGGTCCGGGTGCGGATGATCTGCTGTCCGGCGGTATTCACGCCAATCTGGTGGCAGGTGGCCTTCACCGTGGAGCGAATGAGGAGGCGGACATTCTGCATGTGGTCCAGGCAGTCCTTCCCGAAGTCCGCCAGCCCATCGAAGGGAAGCACCAGGATGCCCGGGGAGTAGTCATCCCACTTGTGGGGCGTGAAGGGCAGGCCTCCATTGAGCACCGGGTCTCCCGTGTTCCTGCCCGCGGTGCACCGCCCGCCCTGCTCCATGAGGATGACGGACACGTCGCTGTCGCGCTCGTCGATGGTGCACAGCCGGGTGGGCATCGAGACGAGATGGCGGCCCCGCATGGCGACATAGAGGTGGGAGGGGTCGAAGGCGCCATTGGCCGGCTCCCAGTAGTCGCCCCGCCTGGGCAGCCACGAGCCATAGGGCGGTTTGGTGGCCTCGGCATCCACGGCGGAGATGCCGGTGAAGGGCTTGCCGAACGGCGTGAAGGCGCCCGTGACGGGGTCCTTGCTGCCCGTCGTGTAATCACAGTCCAGATAGCCGACGGTGGCCCCCCGCTCCAGGCAGGTCCGGATGGCATTGTCCGCCTGGAACGAGCCGATCAGCTCGCGCGGGTGCTCGAAGTACATGGTGTTGATGTTCGGCTGGTGAACGCCCAGTGCCACGATGGACGATTCGGCCACGGTGTAGGACAGGTGTGCCTCGCCCGTCGTCTCGTTGAAGGCCAGGGACAGCGAGTCCACGAGCAGCAGCTCGTGCTCGCCGACCTTCAGGTGGAGGTCCAGGGGCTGCGTCTCGAGGACGGCGCCCGCGTACTGCTCCTCGGCCCGGGTGTCGAGCACACGCAGGTTCGTGCGCGAGGCATCGGTGGCGAAGGCGGTGACGTCCACGTAGGCGTAGTCGGCGCCCTTGAAGCAGGTGACGAGACCGGTGGCCTCGAACTTCGCCACCAAGGAGTCGGCATCCTCCTCGTCCTTGAGCGGCAGCACGTGGCCGCACCAGGGATTGTCCCGGGCCGGGCCGGTGCCCGTCGAGGTGAGCTGGTCCTTCCGGGTCACCGTGTCCGGGATGCCGTCCTTCCTCTCCTTGCGCAGCTTCTCGATGCGGCGGAAGAGATGCGGCGAGTTGTCCGGGGTGCTGCCAGCGGAGTGGAGCCGGTTCTTCAGGAAGCGGTACTGCGTATCATCGGCGAGGTCGATGGACATCCGCCCGCGCTCCTGCCCGGGCCCCGCCCCCTGCATGCGGACGGTCTGGTCCCACTTCGCGTAGAGCCGGGCCATGTAGAGCGAGTCCGTCTCGAGCGTCTGCTTGTCCACCTCGTTCTGGGGTGGAGGCACCTTCTGCTGGGTGCAGCCGGCGCCCAGCATCGCCAGGCAGGCGAGCGCCGGGACGAGACGGCGGAGCATCCGGAATGATGCGGTCGAAGACACGTTCATGGGGTTCACCTCAGGGGACGAGAACGACACGCCACTCCCCCCGAAACGCCGGGAAGAGGAACGCGGGGGCAGGTGCGTGAGGGGTGCTGGTGGGATGAAGGGCCAACCACTCACCTGTCCGGTTCGCCCATCAACGTGGGGATGCCCCGCTGGATGTGAAGACAGGGTGTGAAAAGCTTTTCCCCTCCTGTCCAAACACAGACACCCTTCAAACAACCCCCGCGAGCAGAGGACAATCCCATACGCCAGACGGGGTGGACACCCGGCCAGACGAGCGGATGCCCCTGGCCTCCCGCCGGGTGTCTGTGAAAAGCAGAGGGGCCGCCCCGGTGTCCGGAGCGGCCCCTCGATGACTCAGCGAAACCGGGCGGGCGGCCAGGGCCGCGTGCTCATCTCCTGGCGTGCTGGCGAGCCTGGGACAGCTGGTAGTCCTGATGCCAGGCACCATTCAGCCGCGCCAGCAACGCGCGCGCGTCCACCCGCCTCTGCTTCTCCAACGCCTGCTGCGACTGGCTGTCCCCCACCAGGAAGCCATTGGCATACAGCGTGTGCGCCCCGGTGCCGGCGCGGGCCAGCTCCTCCGGAGTGCCCAGCGCGAAGTTGTAGACGAGCCCGTCATAGGGGACGCGCTCCACGGCCACCAGCCTGCTCGCCCCGGTACGCGTCAGCACGGCCTCGCCCACCTTCAGCTCCCGGGCCTGCACCAGCCCACGCGCCACCGTCATCATCGGGTGCGTCTCCGTCACCCGCACCTCGCGCCCCTCGGCGTCGCGCAGCTTCACCAGGGGCTTGCTCTCCCCTCCGCGGTGCACCGTCGTCACCGTCAGCGCCAGCCCGCTGCCGTCGGTCAGCAGATTGTCCCCCACCTTCACCTGCTCCACCGCCACCCGCGTGCCGTCCGGCTTCGACACCTGCGTCCCCTCCGCCATGCACAGCCGCGTGTAGTCCACCGGCTTCACCTCCTTCTTCGAGGGGCAACGGAAGAACTCGGGCTCGCCACCGTAGGGGTCGGGGCAATGGCCCTCGGCGTAGACCCACATCTCCAGCCGGACCCCCTGCGCGTTGTCCAGGCAGTTGCCCTTGCCAAAGTCCAGGATGCCGTCGAAGGGGTACTCCCCGGACACGGTGGGCGTCTTCCAGGGCAGCTCGCCCTTGCCCACCACGGTGCCAATGGACGAGCCCGCCTCGCACCACCCACCGGTCTCCGTCAGGACGGCGACCACCTTGCTGGTCACCTTCTCCACCTGGCACTCCGGCAGCACGTGGGGCACGAACCGGCCACGCGTGGGGACCTGGAAGCGCGCCGGATCGAAAGGCTTCACCGCGGGCTCCCAGAAGGCGCTCTTGTCCGGAATCCACGTCGTCGAGCCATCCGGCTGCCTGGAGGCCAGCGTGGCCGCGACGTCCACCGCGGCGATGCCCACCGCCCCCGAGCCCGGGAATGGCTGCCACACGCCATCCGGCCGGATGTAGATGGACCCGTAATCACAATCCAGGGAGCCATTGATGGCGCCGCGCTCCAGGCAGAGGCGGATGGACTTGTCCCACGGGTTGCCCTCGAGCAGCTCCCTCGGGTGCTCGAGGATGAAGTCGCCGTCCACCGGGGTGTTCCCATGGAGCGAGGCGCTCACCGACGTATAGGTGAGGTGCTCCTGGCCCGTCTCCTCGTTGAAGGCCATGGCCAGCGAGTCGACGAGGAGCTCCTTGCCGGACTCGCGCGGCAACGCGACGGAGACGGGCGCCGTCTCCAGCACCTTGCCGGCGTACTCCTCATGGTACTCGGTGGCGAGCAGCTCGAAGGTCGTCCGCGCCTTGTCCGTGGCGAAGGCGCTGGCGTCCACGTAGCCGTAGTCCGAGCCGTTGAAGCAGGAGGCGAGCGCGGTGCCCTGGAAGCGGGCCTGCGTCGCGTCCCCTGCCTCGCCACCGAGCGGAATCATGTGCCCGCACCACTCCGCCTCGGAGCCCGCCTGGGCCGTCACCCGCGCCGGGACCCTCGAGGGCCGCTCGGGCAGACGCACCAACCGGTGGAGCTCCTCCAGGCGCGAGAAGAGCCGCGGGGCATTCAGGGCGTTCAGCCCCGAGGCCTTCAGCCGGTTCTTCACGAAGCGGTACTGCACCTCGTCGGAGAGGTCGAGGGGCATCTGCTCGTTGGCGCCCCCCTTCAGCGATTGCGAGTGGAGGGACCGCTGCCACTCCTCGTAGAGCCGGGCCATGACACGCGAGTCATTGGCGAGCGCCTGCCTGTCCACCTGCTCGGCGGGCGGTGGCTGTCGTTGCTGCGTACACGCACCGAGGAGCGTGGCCGACAACAGCATCGACAGGAGGCTCGAGGGCAACCATGGACATGTCTTCGCGGGCCTTCTCATGGCTCTATCCATTCAAAGCAAGGAGGTAATGGCGCACCTCCCCTATGCAGGGAGGAGGAGTCCCGGTGACGCGTTCACTCATTGGGGTGGCGCAGTGGAGGGTCGGAATGCACACGCCCCGGCTCACCCCCAACGTGTGTCCGCCCCGGGCGCCGTGCAGTGGGAACGTGGTTCCGTGTGAATCCAAGGACACCCGAACGGGGCCGCCGTCAGCGGCTCGACGCTCGAGGGTGTCCTCGGACGGACGCGGCCCTCCGGACATGACGGAGGGCCGCAATCCCTCTCAGGAATTCAGAGCCTGAGTGGGAAAACTTTTTCCTACTTCTTCTTCACCGACTCCAAAAGCTTGCGGAAACCCTTCTCACCGCTGGCGACGGTGCGCTCGGGGCCGGTGAGCTTGAAGAAGACGGGGCCCTCGGGGCCCTCGACGATGGCGCCCATCAGACGGTAGCCGGGCTTGGGGGTGGAGGGCCCCATCATGGGTCCGCCACCGGTATAGGTGCCCTTCACGTCCACGGTGGTGAGGGGCAGGCCGTTGACGGTCTCCTTCTTGGTGCGCGCGTCCTTGTCCGTCACCGGAGCGCCATCGGCCTTCTGGAACTGGCCCAGCCAGCGCGCCACGTTGGCGTCCACCGCGCCGCCCTGTCCGGCACCGAAGTAGAAGATGGCCAGCTCCGCCGCGTCGCTGTCGCCCTTGGCCGGAGCGATCTTGTAGGTGGCCACGCGCATCGGCCGCGCGTGCTGCGCCTCCCAGACGGGGGGCGCCGTCCAGGTGAGCCCGCCCGCCTCCAGAGCACCCTGTGGAGCAGGCGTCCCCTGCGCGGCAGGCGCTCCTGGCTGCGCCTGGGAGGCCGGCGGGGTCTGCTGCGTCTGGGCCTGGGCAACGCCCGCGGCCGCCATCACCATCATCGCACTGAGCAGTCGTTTCATGGATTCAACCTATACCCCGGAGCACCCCACGGGCACTGTCCAAATCCACCCAACTCGACGGGTTGCTCCCACGACGGGCTCTGTCCGGAAATGCACTCCCTCCGGCCCGCGCGCCGGGGGATGCCCGCCATTGTGAGAAGGCATACCTTCCGGCCGGATGACTCGACGCGTCACGTTCTGTCTGCCTTCTGGCCGTGTTACGCCCGCGTGCCGTTCCGCCAGCGAAGAGGTCCCATCCATGAGGAAGCTGTGGGTAGCCGGTGTGCTCGCCCTGGGCGCTGTCGCGTGTGAGAAGGAGACCCAGCCGGCCACGGGCATCTCCGACGTCGTGGTCGCCGAGTTCGATCCGGCCGCCGTGCCGCCCATCGTCCCGACCCCCAACGACCTGGCCATCAACCCGGAGACGGGGCTGGTGGATGCGCCGGTGGACCCGAACGCCTCCGCGGCCCAGCAGGAGTTCACGCGCGACTACCTGAACACGCTCGATGGCTTCCCCACGACGGCGGTGGCCTCCACGCCCATCCGGGACCTGGACCCCGCCACGGTGAAGGCCACCAGTGTGCTGTTCATCGACCTGAAGCCCGAGGCGGGCATGCCCATCGTCGAGCCCGTGCTGGGCTATGACGCCGAGAAGGGCCTGCTCACCGTCGCGCCGCCTCGCTCGGGCTGGCCCAAGGGCGGCCACTACGCGGTGGCGCTCATCGGCGGCGCCGAGGGGTTGAAGGGCAACGAGGGCAAGCCGCTGGTGGGCTCGCCCACGTGGGCGCTGCTGCGGGCCCCCACCCCGCTCGTCGAGTGTCAGGAGGGCGTGCCGCGGACGCCCGACACCTGCCGGTCCGTCACCAACATCATCCCCTCCACCGAGACGGACGTGGTCGCCCGCATGAAGGACCAGGCGGCCAAGGCGCTGCGCCTGGAGGCGCTGCGCGTCCAGTACGCGCCGGTGCTCGAGCTGCTGGAGAGCCGCGGCATCCCCCGCCAGGACGTGGCCCTCCTGTGGACCTTCACCGTGATGAGTCTGCCGGAGGTGACGTTCGATCCGGAGCACAACGTCATCCCCTTCCCCAATGACCTGCTGCTCTCCGAGGACGGCTCGCATGTGAACCTGCCGGTGCCCCCGGGTTCCTCCCCTCAGCAGAAGGCGCTCATCGAGGAACTGAACAAGCTGGATGGCTTCTCCACCACCATGCCCGTCGTGTCCGAGAACAGCGACGCGAGTGGCGCCATCGACCTGGGCAAACTGGATGCCTCGCGGCTCGCCGCCGCCACGCGCTTCCTGAAGCTCTCCGCCACCGGCGCCATGCCACAGCCCGACGTGCAGGTGTGCCTGGACTGCGCGAGCAGCAAGAAGGCCGACGGCACCCCGGCCAACAATCCCTCCCAGCTCCAGTTCGTCCCGCGCCTGCCCCTGGAGGAGCGCAGCACCTACGCGGTGGTGCTGACCTCGAGTCTGACGAACGAGCAGGGCAAGCGAGTGGTGCCTCCGGGCGCCTTCGCGCTGCTGCGCCTGAGCGCGCCCCTGGTGGACTCGGACGGCAGGAGCCTGGTGTCCGGCGTGTCGGACGCCCAGGCCCGACAGTTGGAGCCCGGGCGCGCGAAGCTCTCGCGCCTCATGGAGGGGCTGGTGGCCAGCGGCCTGGCGCGCAAGGACATCGCCCTGGCGTGGACCTTCACCACGCAGAGCACGGTGAGCGGGTTGAGGAAGCTGCACGCGCTGCCCTCGGAGATCGGCGCCCTCAGTCCCGAGCTGCTCCCCGCTGCGCCCACCGCCCTGCGCAACGCCAACTCCCGCTACTTCCCCGTCATGGACACGCGGGGGATTCCGCGCGGCCACATCGAGCAGATCATCGAAGGGCGGCTCGTGGTGCCCTTCACCCTCACGGGCGCCAACGGCATGATGGAGACCGGGCGGCGGCGCTACGAGCGCGTCCCCTTCCTGCTCGTCCTGCCCGCCAGGGCCGCTCCGCCCGAGGGCTACCCGGTGACCCTCTTCGGGCACGGGCTGACGGGCAACCACCAGCACGTGCTGGGCCTCGCCAACCTGCTGGCCAACACCGGGCGCGCCGTCATCGCCATCGACACCGTGAAGCACGGGGACCGCAGCATGTGCCTGGGCTCCGCGGCCGTGCTCCGCGAGGTGCTCCAGAACCCCGCCGCCACCGATGATTGGGCCTGCGCCGACCCCGTCAACCAGCGCTGCGACAACGAGCCGGCCAGCCCCACCTTCGGCCGCTGCATCGCCCGGCCCAACAAGCCGCGCCAGGACTGCGCCTTCAGCCGCTCCGACGCCGACTTCACCTGCTTCGACGCGGGCCAGGGCCGCTGCATGGACGTGGACCCGACGGGGGACAACGACAAGTGCGAGGGCGGGACCTTCCGCACCCATGGTGACCCGTCCAAGGGCGAGCTGAAGGAGGTCGATATCTCCGGCTGGAACATGCTGGACCCGCAGAACTTCTTCGTCATGCGCGACAACTTCCGCCACCAGGTCATCGACCTCGCCCAGGTCGCCCGCGTCCTCCAGGGCACCGGCGACAACAGCTTCAACCAACAGCTGGCGGCCCTCGGCGCCCCCGGATTGAACGGCGGAGAGCTCGACTACCTGGGACAGAGCCTCGGCGGGCTGCTCGGTACCCTCTATGGCGCGGTGTCTCCGGACGCGCACCACGTGGTGCTCAACGCCGCGGGCGGACGCCTCACCCAGGTGCTCGACGAGGCCACCGACAAGAACTTCGTGACACTGCGCGACAAGCTCTACGCGACGCTCGCCAGCCAACAGATGCCGCAGGGCAGCCCGGCGTTCGACACCTACGTGCGCACCGGCCAGTGGATCCTCGACCCGGCCGACCCCGTCAATTCCTCCTGGTACGTGAGCAACGGGCCCGACGTGCCCGCCAACCGCCGGGCCCTGGTGCAGTACATCACCCGCGACAAGGTCATCCCCAACAGCACCACCCAGGCCCTCATCGACGCGGCCAACGCGCGCGGGGGCTCCTCACGGCAGCTGAGCGTCTCCAGATTCGACCCCACGGAAGCCGAGCTTCCCGGGGATGCCCGCCATGTCTTCCTGACCGGCGGCAACCCCACCGTGACGCAGCAAGCACAGACAGACGTGGTGCAGTTCCTCAGCGATACACCGTAGTCCGCTTTCGCGACATAAGGACCCGTATGAAGAAGACACTCCTGGTCGTGACCCTGCTCGCCGCCGGCACCAGCCAGGCGGCCGGTCTCGCCATCGACTCCCAGAGCGCCCGCGCCACCGGCATGGGCTCCGTGGGCGTGGCGAGCTCGCAGGACTCCTCGTCCATCTATTTCAACCCCGCCGGCATCCTCGGGGTCTCCAAACTGGATGCGCAGCTCGGCGATTCGCTCATCCTCCTGGACCTGGGTTTCACCCGCGAGGGGGGCTCGAAACAGACCCAGAACACGGTCTCCCCTCCGCCCCACGCCTACTTCGTCTACAAGCTCGACGAGAAGGTGGCGGCCGGCGTGGGCGTCTTCACCCCCTTCGGCGCCAACAGCAACTGGCCGGATGACTTCGTGGGACGCTTCATCGCCAAGAAGTCCAAGGTCGTCACCTTCGACATCAACCCGACGGTGGCCTTCGCTCCCATGCCATGGCTGCGGCTCGGCGCCGGCTTCCAGGCGGTGTACGGCACCGTCGACATCAGCCGCCAGCTCAACCTCATCACCACCGAGGGCACGGCGACCCTGTCCGGCAACGACTGGGGCATCGGCTTCAACGCGGGCGTCCAGGCGGACGTGGTGCCGCAGTTCCTCACCCTCGGCGTCCACTACCGCAGCCAGGTGGACATGAGCTTCAAGGGTGACGCGGACTTCAACACGCCCCCCGAGTTCGCCCCGGTCACGCCCCCGGATCAGTCCTTCACCCTCGACGTGACGATGCCGGCCTCGCTCGGACTGGGCGTGGCCATCGTGCCCCTGCCGAAGCTGCTCGTGTCCGCCGACGTGAACTGGGTCCAGTGGTCCTCCGTCGAGCAGCTCCACTTCCAGCTCCAGGACACCCCGCAGGCCAGTCCCCCCGTCCCCAAGAACTGGGAGGATCGGTGGAACGTCCACGTGGGCGCCGAGTACGGCATCACGAGCTCCCTGGCCGTGCGCGCGGGCTACGTCTACGACCCGACCCCCACTCCCGAGGAGACGCTCTCGCCCGACCTGCCGGACGCCGACCGCATGCGCGTCACCGTGGGCGCCGGTTATTCCTTCTCCTCCTTCCGCGTGGACGCCGGCTACCAGCTCGTCCTCCTGACGGACCAGAAGAGCACCTTCCAGCCCCTGCCCGGTACCTACAGCGGCTCGGCCCACGTGGTGGGCCTGACACTCGGTTACTCGCAGTGACCCGTCCTCCCTGCTAGGGAGCAACATCGGGTGACCCGGGCCCGGCCCCTCCAGGGGTGCCGGGCCTCGTCATTTCTCCAGGAGAGGTGCATCGCCGTGAGCAGCCAGAAGCCCGGACGCAACGACCCCTGCCCCTGCGGCAGTGGCAAGAAGTACAAGGCCTGTCACGCCGCCGAGGACCGCGCCCGCGAGGTCTCCGCCCCGCCCCCCGCCCCCCAGCACCCGATCGCGAAGGACCTGGAAGCCGCGATGGGCATGCTCGGCGACTCGGACATGTCGCGCGTCTCGGAGTCCCTGGAGCGCCTGGGCACGCTGCTCGCCGGCTGGGGCCCCGCTCCGGGCCTGCGCTTCGACTCCCAGGCCTTCGACACGCACGTGTCCCGTGAGTTCGAGCGTCTGGAGGACGCCATCGAGCGCGACGCCGGCCAGGCCAAGAACGCGCTGCGCGTGGGCACCATCCGCGAGCTGGGCACGCGCCCCTTCCTCGAGAAGCTGCGCTCCACCCTGCTCGCGCGCGCCACCACCGCCGGCCTCTCCTCCGAGGACCGGCAGGCCCTGTGTCTGGGCGCCCTCCTCTCCTCCACCCCCAAGGGCGGACGCTTCCAGCCCGAGGACCGCCCCGTCCTGGACGTGGTCTTCGACGTGCAATTCCGCGAGTGGGCCGCCCGTCAGAGCCGCGAGCTCGCCTCGAAGATGGAGACGCTCCAGGCCGGAGGCTCCCTCTCCCAGGAAGCCGTCGAGGCGCTCCGCAAGGCCGGCGAGGGCGAGATGGAGCCCCTGGTGAAGTACGTCGAGGCGGACCCCCAGCTCGCCTCGCGCATCGCCCAGGAGGGCCGCGAGCGCGCCACCCGCGTGGAGTCCGCCCTGCGTCTGGGCGCCATGCCCTCCGTCTTCACCCCCGATGAGCAGGTGTGGCTCACCACCGTCCTCTGGGAGCCCCTCAATGCCTTGAAGACCGGCTCCAGCGACAAGGACCGGAGCTCCGCCGTCTCCGCCTTCCTCGCCGCCGTCAGGACCGCCCTCGACTCGGACAAGGAGTTCCTCGCCGGCATGCTCGAGCGCCTTCGCATCCGCTCCAAGGACGCCACCCTCGACGAGGTCACCTGCTCCTTCCTCACCGACGCCGCCGTCTCCTTCGAGGCCGAGCCCGTCCGCATGGTGCTCGCCGCCATCCTCACCTCCCGCAACGAGCCCCAGGCCCGCTCCGCCGAGGAGCAGGTCGTCCGCGCCGACCTCGAGGCCAAGACGCGCTGGACCGCCGAGGACCTCGAGCCCTACCGGCAGTTGCTCGCCGGTATGAACCTCCCCGTCCCCGCCGAGCGCATCCGCCGCGCCCAGGAGTGGCTCCGCTCCCACCCCATCGCGATGTGACCGTCAGCCCCGCTCGAACACCAGGAAGTACTGGTACGGTAGGAAGTCGTGCCTCCCGGACAGTCGGAATCCCACCGACCCCAGCTCCCGCTCCACCTGCTCCGGCGAGAGCTTGTGCTCCGCCGGTGGGCCCTTCGCCGACTCCTTCCGGTAGTCGATGATGACCACCCGCCCTCCCGGCCTCAGTGACTCGCCGACCCGCCGCAGGTAGGCCACCCGGTCCCCGAAGTGGTGGTACGTGTCCACGATGAGCGCCACGTCCACCGGCTCCGGGAGTCTCGGCTCCTCCGCGCCCCCCAGTACCGGCTCCAGGTTGCTCAGGTTCTCGCGCTTCGCCCTCTCCCCCAGGTAGCGCACCATGTCCGGCTCGATGTCCACCCCGTAGACTCGCCCCTTCGGGACAGCTCGCGCCAGCCGCACCGCGAAGTAGCCCGTCCCCGCTCCGATGTCCGCGACCTTCGCGTCCTCCGGTAGGGCCAGCGCTGCAACCACCTCGTCCGGCTTCTGCCAGGTGTCTCGCTCCGGATCGTCGAATCGCTTCGCCCACTCCTCCGCGTTCTCGAAACGGTGCGGCATTCCTCCGTGGTTCGTGGCGTGCTTGCACGCCGCCGTCGACAGCAGCAACCCCGTGACGAGGGCATACAGCGCTCGGGGACTCGGGTTCCTCTGGTTGGATTTCATGGCCTCCTCCTTTACACGGATCTTGATTCCATGGGTCGCATACCCTCACCCCGTCCCTCTCCCAGAGGGAGAGGGTCTAACCCTCTTGAAGGATGAGCAGGCCCCTCGAGGTGTCTATGACATACAGGTACCCGTCTCCTGGCACTCTCATCCCGATCGCCCCCTCGTAGAAGCTCTCCCCTCTCCCAGCATCCGTCTCCCGGTACGTGTTGTAGTACCCCACCTGCCTCGGCTTCTCCGGCTCCGATACGTCCAGCACTCGCACCCCATGCTGATAGTGCGCCACGTACAGCTTCTCCCCCTTCAACACCATGTTGTGGATGGACGCGTTCTCCTCCAGCTCGTACTCCCCTATCCGCCTCGGGCTCGTCGGATCCGTCACGTCCAGCACCCGCAAGTGCGCTCCCCAGTTCTCCCCTCCCTCGAACGCGATCAGCCTCTCCCCGAATCTCCCCACCGCGTTCGCGTGGCTCGTCGCGTAGGGGTACGTGTACGTGCTCAGTTTTCTCGGCTGCGTCGGATCACTCACGTCCACGATGAAGTACCCCCCCGACCAATGGTTGATGTACAGCCGCCCCTCGTACGCCAACGCGTCGTGCGGATAGCCCAACTGCGCGTTCGTCGTCGCCCCCGGCTCCGCGTACCCACCGAGCAACACCGGCGCCGTCGGCATGCTGATGTCGTAGATGAACGTCTGCGGCTGCGCGTCCGGTGACATGGCATACAGTCGATCCCCCTCCACGAAGACCGTGTGCACGTCGATCCGCCCCCCTGGATAGCTCCGCAGCATTCGCGGCTCCTCCGGCTTCGAGATGTCGAACACCACCACCCCCGAGCTCGCGCTCGCCACGTAGAGCGCGTTGTCCTTCGCCCATACCCCGTTCCAATAGTTGTCCGTCGGCAGGGTGATCGTCTTCTTCAGCACCGGCGCCTTCTTGTCGCTCACGTCGAACACCGTGAGCCCTCCACCCTCGCCCCCATTGCGCACCGACACCACGTACGCGTGGCCCTGCGTGACGTAGACGTCCACCGGCAGGCCCTGCTCCACGAATGACTCGGATACCAGTCGCAGCCCCGCTGCCTCCTCCTCCCCCGCGCGCCGCTCCCACTTCACCGCCAGGAAGGTGCCCGAGCTGGAGAGCCTCCCACTCAGGCATCTGACGAAGCAGCCGTACAGCCGGTTGCCCTCGGCACGGCAGCCCACCAGTGAATCCCGCCGGCTCGAGGTCGCGCTCGACAGGAAGAAGCTCTCCGCGTCCACCCGCCGCTGCGTCGGCGTCATCCCTTGATAGGCATCGAGAACGCCGTCCGCCGAGACGCGGAAGGCGTCCGGATCGATGCTGGTCGTGCGAGCATCGCTCCGGTACACCAGGGTGAAGACGCCATCCCGTGGCAGTCCTCCCAGCGACGCCCGGTCACACCCCTCCAGATTGAAGGACTCGAAGTCCCCGCACGCCGCGCCTCCAGGGGGCAACCCGCACGTGGCGTAGCGGCCCGTGTCCTCCCAATCCCCTCGCGTATCGGTGGTGGTGGGTGATGGAGGCGGTGCAGGCTCCTCGGCACGGCAACCGGCCAGACACAGTCCTCCAATGGCCAGGAGCGCACTCGCGCGACGCATCCAGCTCAGCAGTGTGAACATATCGGTCACTCCTCGGTCACCTCGGTATACCGCATGCCTCGTGACGTCTATCGTTCGGGCTCCGTGCCCCCCGGAGTGTCCCCCATGAGACTTCCGCCCTCCGTCCGCTATGCGTTGGTGCTGACTTCACTCGCACTGCGTGCACCTCCCGCACTCGCGCACGCGGGCCTCCCAGAGACATCCAACGTCACCGTTCGCCGCGGCCACCCCGAGGACCTCTTCGTCGGCACCACCTTTGGCGCCGTGGTGTCCCGCGACAGCGGCAAGACCTGGCGGTGGATCTGCCCCCAGGCCATGCTCTACGGCGGCTGGCGCCCCGAGTCCTTCCTCTGGCAGGCCCATGGCGAGCTGCTCGCCGCCACCGGCGCCTCCCTCATCCGCTCGCGCGACGGCGGCTGCACCTGGGAAGCACACCCCTTCTTCTCCTCCAGGAACCTGTGGCCCTCGGGACTCGAGTCGCCCGCGTCCACGCCCTCTCGCGCGTGGGTGACGACGGCCCGCGCCGCCGCCCCCAATGGCCTCTTCCGCAGCGATGACGGCGGCGAGACGTTCACCGAGACCTCCCTGAAGAGCACCACCGACGTCTACACCGCCGTGAAGGTCGCCCCGTCCGACCCGCGGCGCCTCTACGTCTCCGCCAGCACCCCCAAGGGGCTGCGCATCTTCCGCAGCGACAACGAGGGCTCCACCTGGGAGGAGATTCCCCAGCCCTTCCCCGAATACTCGGTCGACTCGCGGCCCTATGACCTGCTCATCCTCCGGATCGCGGAGAACGACCCGGACCACCTCTGGGCCCGCGTCACCGCCCAGGGCTGGACCTACCTGCTGGAGAGCAAGGACGGCGGCCACACCTTCCAGTCCGTCCTCCATCCCCCCAACCAGGACCATGACGGCCTCGACGAGTACCTCGTCGGCATCGAGGTCTCCGCCGACGGGCGCACCGTATGGGCCGCCACGTACACCCGCTTCTTCCGCATCCGCGATGGCGGGCCCACCACCCTCCTGTCCCTCCCCGAGGGCAATGCCTGCGCGGACCGCCAGGGCGACGCTCTCCTCGTCTGCGGCTCCACCTGGGTGCATGACTGGGCCCTGGCGCGCACCCGCGACGAGGGCGACACGTACGAGCCCCTCTTCTCGCTGCCCCACATCCTGCCCTCCGCCTGCCCCGCGGGCACTCCCACCCAGGACGTCTGCCGGCCCCTCTGGCCTCAGTTCGCGCCCTCCATCGGCGCGGATCCCACCCTTCCCCCCGAAGAGCCGGTGGAGGTGGATGCCGGAACACCGGAAGCGCCTCCCAAGAAGAGCGGGTGCTCATCCACCGGAGGGCTCGTGCCCACCGCCTGCCTCCTCACCCTCACCCCCCTCCTCCGCTCGCGACGGCGCGACCCGGAGTCCTCACGGAGATGAACTTGAGACACCCGAGCATCCCCTGTGTCGCCCTGGCCCTCGCCCTCTCCGCCTGCGCTCCGGAGTCCTCCTCCGAGTCCGAGTGCGCCGAGCCCCTCTACGCCGGAAAGGCCACCGACGAGGCCTGGCGCGCCATGGTCGACGCACGAAAGAAGCCCCAGGACTCCTCCAGGGCCGTCACCCTCGTCTCCCCCTCCGAGGGCGAGGTCTACCCGGCCGATGCCACCCCGCCCGTCTGGCAATGGAGCTCCCTGAGCGCCTCCGTGGCGCGGCCCCCCTCCACCCGCTCCCTCGCGGCGTGGCTCGGCGAGCTGCTCCTCCCCTCGGCCCACGCGCACCTGCCTCCCTACACGGGAGACCTCTACTGGGTGGAGGTCTCCACCCCCGGCGGCAAGTGCCCCGTGGTCCAGGTGCTCACCTCGGAGGTGTCGTGGCAGCTCGACGCCACCTCGTGGGCCGAGCTGGGCAAGAGCTCGGGCAAGGACCTCACCGTGCAGGTGACGAGCGCCCACCTCGTGCAGAACCGCGTCACCGAGGGCCCCTACTCGCTCGCCACGCCCCGCACCTTCCGCCGGGGTGCTCAGTGACGCGCCACCTGCTCGCCCTGCTCGCGCCACTCGCGCTCGGGGCCTGCTCCGGCGACAAGGTGCCGGAGCTCGACTTCTCCATCGACTCCCCGTGGCCCTCGGGGCGCGAGCTTCCCCCGCTCGGCGGCGGGCGCATCGTCGTCACCAACAGCATGGACGACACCGTGAGCCTGCTGGACCTCGACTCGATGGGCTCGCCGGACTGGAGCGAGCTCGCGCGCGTGCCCGTGGGGCTCAACCCCGTGGAGTTGGAGGGACCCCACCACGCCGCCTTCTCGCCTCGCGGGGACTTCTATTACGTGGGCCTCTCCTACTCCGTGCCCGGCGCCGGCTCGGGCCCTCACGGGGCTCACGGCACCGGCACCGCCGACGGCTACTGCCTCAAGCTGGACGCGAAGGACAACCACCTCGTGGGCTCGGTGCGCGTGGACCGCAACCCGGGCGACCTCATCGCCAGCGCCGACGGCCGCACGCTGTTCCAGACGCACTTCGACCTGCTGAAGATCACCGACGTGGCGCGCCGTGGCGGCCCCGAGAGCGAGATGAACGCACGGCTGGCCATCCTCGACGCGGACACGATGACGCGCAAGGCGATGGTCACCGTGTGCCCGGCCCCGCACGCGGTGCGCCTCTCCCCGGACGAGAAGCGGGCCTATGTCACCTGCATCTCGGACGAGGTGGCCGTGGTGCAACTGGACGCCGAGGGATACCGCCTCATGAGCCGCATCAAGGTGGCGACCAACGCGGGCACCGCCGTGGCTCCCCGGCACGAGCCCTATGCGCTCACCGTGTCGCCCACCGATGGCTCCGTCTGGGTGAGCTCGCTCACGAGCGGAGTCGTGCAGTTCCTGGATCCAGAGTCCCTGACCATGCGCCCCGAGCGCGCCGTGCCGGTGGAGCGCAGTGGTTCCCCCATGTTCGGCACCTTCAGCGCGGACGGCCGCACGCTCTACATGCCCTACACCCGGCAGGAGGTGGTGGCCGTCATCGACACGGCCGTCACTCCACCCAGGAGCATCCGGGAGATTCCGCTCGCGCCCTCGGGCTGCGTCAACGTGCACCAGGTGACGCTGACGCCGGACGGCCAGCACGGGCTCGCGGTATGCGAGGGCGACCACCAGGGCCCGGGCACGCTGCACGTGTTGGATCTCGCGGCGGGCACGGTGACGAAGACGGTGACGCTGGGAATCTATCCGGACTCGGTGGGCATCCTGCGGGGGACGCCATGAAATGGCTGTGTCTGGGAGCGGTGCTGCTCGCGGTGGGCTGTGGCCCGGTGCCCGCGGCGGACTACGGCGAGGAGCTCTTCGGCGACCCGAAGCTGTCGGACAGCCAATACAACACCTTCTCGTGCGCCACGTGCCACGCGACGACCGCCTCGCCCCCCAAGGACAAGGTGTACGCGGGCCTGTCTCTCCATGATGTGGCGTCCCGCCCCCACTGGTGGGGCGGCTACGAGACGCGCCTGCTCGACGCGGTGAACTTCTGCTACACGGCCTTCATGCGCGGCGTCACCCCGCTCGCGCCGGAGGACCCCAGGAGCCGCGCCCTCTACGAGTATCTGGTCCGCATCAGCCCGGACGAGGACGCGCCCGCGCAGCCCTTCACCCTCGTGAAGGACATCGGCAACGTGCCGCGAGATAGCGCCGAGCGGGGCGCCGACGTGTACCGGGCCGCCTGTCTGGAATGTCACGGTGAGGCGCACACCGGGAAGGGCCGGCTGACGCAGCTCGCGCCCGTGCTCCCCGAGGTCTCCCAGGACTACGGCACCCTCTTCCCCGGCGTGGCACCCGGCCTCATCTTCATCGAGAAGATCCGGCATGGCCGCTTCTTCGGCGTGGGGGGAAACATGCCGCCGTACAGCCGTGAATCCCTCTCCGACAAGGACCTGGGAGCGGTGCTCGCCTATCTCGGCCTCTAGGACCATGCCGCGATCGGGAATCGTCCCTAACTTCTGGGACAGCCCGGATACACAGGCAGGGAGACACTCATGGGTAGGACCTACAGTTTCGAACCCTTCGCTTCACAGCAGCCCGCACAAACCTACAAGGGCTCGGGTCCACGACTCGGCAACGACGAGTCCAAGGTCACGCTGGCCAAGGACATGGAGAAGGACACCCTGCCCCAGTCCGCCACCAACTATGGGCAGGCCCACTCCGAGACCGTGAAGCGCTACCGCGCTCGGGCCCAGGCGCGTAAGAGCGCGGCGAGGAAGGCCACGGCCCCGGCCCGGCCCGCGGCGAAGAAGGTCGCGACCCAGGCCCGCCCCGCCGAGCCGAAGCGGACCCCCACCCGCAAGCAGGCCTCCGAGACGGCGGTCTCCAAGGCTCCCGCCCGTCAGGCGAAGGCCACCACCACGGCCTCGAAGACTCCCGCCAAGAAGAGCCAGCCCGCCGTCGCCTCGCTCCGCACCATCGGCCGCAAGGTGGTGACGCGCGCCGCCGCCGCCGCGAAGAAGACCGTGGCTCGCGCCGTGAAGACCGCCACCTCGCGCAAGTCGACGAAGAAGCGCTGAGACACGTTCGGCATACACGCGTGGACCCCGGGCGATATGCTCGGGGCCACCATGCGCTACTTCGGAGTGGAAGAGGCCAACCGTCTCATCCCGCTGCTCACCCGCACCTTCGAGCGGGTGCGTCCCTGGGTGGCGCGTGTGCAGGCCATCGTCCGCGAGCTGGAGTCACTTCAGGACGCCGGCGCGGGACCGGAGCGCACCGCGCCCGTTCGCGCCGAGCGTGATGAGCTCATCGAGCGGATCCGCATCGAGCTGGAGCAGTTCCAGGACCTGGGCGTGGAGATCAAGGCCGCGGATGGTCTGGTGGACTTCCACGCCCTCAAGCGCGGGCGCCCGGTGTACCTCTGCTGGCGGTACGGAGAGACGGCGGTGACGCACTGGCACGAGCTGGACGGCGGTTTCGCGGGCCGGCAGCTCATCGTCCACGCCAACGACTTCACTCCCTCGTACCTGAGCTGAAAGCCGAAGCACCGCCGCCCGGGTGTCCTGGCGATGGGGGCCTTGCTCTCCCGCCTGCCTCCAGCCGTGGTTCCATGCCCCGGAGGGGGTCCCTAACTTCCGACGAGTGACGCGAACAGCCTACTCTCCAAGGAGGCAGGGATGCGGACGTACAGCTTCGATCATTTCCGCGCGGACAAGCCGGAACCCAGCGTGACCAACCCGGGCGGCGCCCGGCAGACCCCACCGGTGGAGGAAGCCACGCCCTCGGTGCCGCCCTCGGCGGAAACTCCCATCCATTACGGCCGCCAGCATGCGCAGACGGCGGAGCTGTACCAGAAGCACCGTGAGGAGCGGGAGCTCCAGGAGCGGCTGCGTGCCTCCGAGGAGGTGCAGCAGGAGCCCGCGGGCGGAGAAGCCCCTCCCCTCGAGGCCCGTGAGCCGGAGTCCACGCCGCGCGAGGAGCCCAAGGCCACCCAGCCGCTCGAGCTCGAGCCCGAGAGCCTGAAGGGACTGGCCCAGCAGGCGGTGGCGAGCGTGCTGCGCGCGGCGAAGGAGGCCGCCAAGGGCAACCCGCTGGCGGGCGCGAAGCATCTGGCCGGTGACGCCATGTCCGGTGCGCTCCGGGTCGCGCGCGGCGTATCCGCCCGCCGCTCGGCCTCCCGTGAGGAGAACAGCGAGAAGACGGGCGAGCAGAAGGTTTCCCAGAAACGGGGCGCCGCGAAGGCGAGGGGACCAGGCAAGAAGCGGTAGCCCTCGCTCACGCCCCTCGCTTCACGCGCCGCCCATCCCCACCTTGGGGAAGGTTCTGTCCGGAGGAATCGCATGTTCCGACCCCTGACCGTGTTGGTGACCGGTGCCACCGGAAAGCAGGGCGGCGCGCTCGCCCGCCTGCTCCTCAAGCGGGGACATCGCGTCCACGCCTTCGTCCGCAGTCCGGGCTCGCCCGCGGCGAAGGACCTGGAGCAACGCGGCGCGGAGCTCGTCACCGGCGACTTCGATGACCCGGACAGCCTCGAGCACGCCATGCGCCGCGAGGTGGATGCCGTGTTCGCCATGGCCACCCCCTTCGACGCCGGGGGCCTCGAGGGCGAGGTGCGCCATGGCCGCCACCTCATCGACGCCGCCAAGCTCGCCCACGTGCGGCACTTCCTCTATTCCTCGGTGGCTGGCGCGGACCAGACCACCGGCGTCCCCCACTTCGAGACGAAGTCCGTGGTGGAGGAGCACCTGCGCCAGAGTGGCCTGCCCTACACCATCGTGGCCCCCGTCTTCTTCATGGAGAACTTCCTGGGGCCCACCTTCGCCCAGCGGCTGCACGAGGGCGTGCTGAGCATGGCCCTGCCGCCCCACCGCGGGCTGCAGATGGTCTCCATGGCGGACCTGGCCGCCTTCTGCGTCCGGGTGCTGGAGTGGCCCGAGGATCTCCTCGGCCGGCGCATCGAGGTGGCCTCCGACGAGGTGACGGGCGAGCAGGCCGCCGCCCTCATCTCCTACGTCAGCGGGCACAAGCTGCGCTACGAGGAGGCGCCGCTGGAGGTCGTCCGCTCCTTCAACGAGGACATGGGACGCATGTTCGAGTGGCTCCAGCGCGAGGGCTATCACGCCAACATCCCCCTGCTGCGCCGCGACTACCCCGAGGTGGGCTGGCACACCTTCGAGGACTGGGCCCGCGTGCAGGACTGGGACGGGCTGCTGGGCACCACCTGGCGGGGCACCACCGCCGCGGAGCCCTCGCATACTTCATAAGAGAGCGCGCGGCACCCGCCCGCACTCCAGGCTGCCTCGCCACGGCCTCGCGCACGCGCTCGGGTCCACTCCTAGTTTTTCCAACAGGAGGCCCCCCCATGCGCACGCGCGCTCCCTGGCTCTTGCTCGCGGCCTCGCTGCTCGCCGCGGGCTGCGTGACCGAGACGAAGTTGCAACCCCTGCCCACCGCCCAGACGACCCAGGCCGGCGCGGCGGTGATCGAAGAACAAGGCGTGCGCCTGGTGGCGGACGGAGACGCCTGGCGCGGCACCCCCTCCAGCCTCGAGCGCATCGTCACCCCGGTGCAGGTCCGCATCGAGAACCAGAGCGGCCGGCCCCTGCGCATCCGCTACGAGGTGTTCACGCTGCTGGGCAGCTCCCGCTTCCAGTACTCCGCGCTCTCCCCCTTCGAGCTGGCCGATGAGAGCGGCACCGCGTACGGCGGCTCCGGTTACGGCGGCTCGGGTGGCAACGTCCGCATGTCCGTGGGCATGGGCTTCGGCTGGTCCTCTGGCTGGGCGGGGCCGCCGTTCGCCACCGGCTACTACGGCTGGAGACATCGGGGCGGGGGCATCTACAACCCCTGGTACGACCCGTGGTACGACCCGTTCTACCGGCCCTACTCCTATTATTGGGACCCCCCGGAGCCGCTGCCCACGCGCGACATGCTCAAGCAGGCCCTGCCCGAGGGCACGCTGGACACGGGCGGCACCATCACCGGCTTCCTCTACTTCCAGGACGTGAGCGAGCGCGAGGGCCGCGTCACCCTCCAGGCGCGGCTGGTGGACGCGCGCACCGGCGAGCAGTTCGGCACCCTCTCCATCCCCTTCGACGTGCGCTCCTAGCCGCTAGTGCAGCAGCGTGGGGCGCTCCGTCATCGGCATGGGGGGATGGGGCAGCAGCGAGTCCTCGCCGATGAGCCCCACCTTGCGGCGGATGGCCTCGCCCTTCATGGGCAGGCCGAAGAAGGGGCCGAAGAGACAGACGTCGAACGCTCCCGCCAGCAATGGCACCAGCCCCACCAGCGCCAGCATCTTCCCCTTCACGGAGTCGGTGGACAGGCCGCCCACCACCAGGCTCGCGCCCGCCAGCATGCGCGTCCAACGTCCCGTCCTCGAAGCCAGAAACCCCACCATCATCGAGCACCTCCTCCAGGCCCGATTGAAGATGGGCATGCAGGGGCCGCCCCACAGCGTCCCCGGCCGCTCGGCGGCTCCGTGCACCGGCCAACCCTCGGGACGTGCCTGGCCGCATGCCCGGTGACGCCCCGTTTCCTCGTTCCTAGCTTGAAATCCGGGGTCGCCGCTCGCTGGCCCCTGCCCGGGGAGGAGGAGAGGGTACATGGTGGAACGTTCGGAGCTGCACGAGGGAATGCCGGTATTCACCCACCGTGGCGAGAAGCTCGGCCATGTCGTCGAGGTGACGGACGAGGAGCTCATCGTCGAGAAGGGGCTGCTCGTCTGGCGCAAGGACTACGCCGTGCCGCTCGACGACGTGCGGGAGATCATCGCCGACGAGGTGCACCTCCTCCACGGCCCCGACAGCCTCCTGTCGGGCCCGAGGGAGATCGACCGCTCGAGCCGCCGGACCACGCACTGAGCACGGTCCGGCTCAGGCCTGGAAGTCCACGCGCTGCACCGAGTCGTCCGTGCGCGCGCCCTGGTAGACGTGCCAGGCCGCCACCAGGTCCTGGAAGGGCAGCCCCACCGCGCCGAAGATGGTGACCTGCCCCGCGTCGGTGCGCCCCGGCTTCCTGCCGGCCAGCACCTCGCCGAGCTCCGCCTGGATGCACTCCTCGCCGAGCCCCGCGCCGGCGGGCGCGCCCATGGCCACGTTGAGCGCCCGGTTGTCGCAGAAGAAGGTGGACTGGCGCAGCAGCCCGGCGGAGACCTCGGCCTTGCCCGGCTCGTCCGCGCCCAGGGTGGTGACGTGCGTGCCCGCGCGCAGCATGCCCGGGAAGAGGAAGGGCTCTCGCGACGGGGTGACGGTGACGATGATGTCCGCGTCCTCCACCGCCTCCTCCACCGACATGGCCGGCCGCACCGGCAGGTTCAGCGCCTTGTACATGCGGGCGGCGAACTCCACGGAGCGCGTCACCTCCAGGTCGTAGACACGCACGTGCGAGAGGCTGCGCACCAGCCGCAGGCTCTTGAGCTGCATGGAGGCCTGGGCCCCCGCGCCGATGAGCGCCACCCGGGCGGCATCCTGCCGGGCGAGCACGTCCGCGGCCAGCGCCCCCACCACCCCCGTGCGCAGCGCCGTGAGGTGCCCCGAGTCCATCACCGCCAGCAGCGCCCCCGTCTCCAGGTCATGCAGCTGCACCACGCCCTGGATGGCCGGAGAACGGCCGGGGAACTTCGCGTGCACCTTCACGGTGTAGGCGGGGATGCCGGCCAGGATGCCGGGGAAGACCACCAGCGCGGAGCCCTGGGCGTGCAGCGGAGCGCGGGCGCGCTGGGGCTCCACCGCGCGGCCCTCGGCATCCGCGCGAAAGGCCTCGCGCATCTCCGAGAGCAGGGTGAGGGCCTCCATGTGGCGGACGACGTCGGTGCGGGTCAGCAGGAGCGTGCTCATCTTGCCTCCAACCTAACCCTTCCCCTCTACTCCGGTGGGGTCTCGTTTCTCCGGAGTCGGCGCGGACCCGGGCCCCCGGGGATGGACGGCCGGGCCTCGGAGCGCCAGGACGCCCCGGGGCGTGACGAGGGAAGGGGCGGGCCCCTCCCGGGCGCCTCCTCCTGGTTCGCTGGTACGACGCCATGCCCTCCTTGCATGAGCAGTCTCAAGGCTGGCGGCGGGGAGGCAGCCTTCGGGGAGCGCTCTCATGAGGGACCAGGATCCACCTCAACCGCTCCGGCCATCCGGTCCGGAGCCCGGTGAACCCCATCGGCTGGCGGACTTCCTCCGCAAGCACCGGGAGGACATCCTCTCGGACTGGGAGCGCGCCCTGCGCGCGTGGCACCCGGAGCAGCGGCCGGGCGGCGAGCAACTGCGCGACCACATCCCCGAGTTCCTGGACAAGCTCGCGGACGCGGCGGAGCACGTCCACGACGAGCACGCCCCCCAGCTGCCCCTGGCCATCACCGACGAGCACGCCCTGGAGCGGCTGGAGCTGGGGTACGAGCCGGGAGAGGTGGCCTTCGAGTACGGACTGCTGCGCAACTGCATCCTCCGGAGCCTGGAGCGGGAGAACCACTGGCCGAGCTTCGCCGAGTTGGAGCTGCTCGACGAGGCCATCGACCAGGGCATCACACGCGCCGTCACCAGCTACGCACGGGTGCGCGAGCGGATGCTGCAGGCGCTGGAGCGTGTCTCCCAGGCCGCGCTGGAGAGCGAGGACGTGGACACCTTCCTGCCCAAGCTGCTGAAGGTGTTGATGGAGGCGGCGGTGGCGGTGGACGCGGCCTCCATCCTCCTGAGGGAGGAAGACCGGCTGCGGGTGCGCGCGGCCGAGGGGCTGGGCGCCCGGGAGGGGCTGGCCGACGACTACACCATTCCCATCGGCGAGGGCATCAGCGGCAGGGTCGCCGCCGAGCGTCACCCCATCTCCTCGCGCTCGGTGGCCACCGACCCGAGGCTGGCGTACGACGTCATCCGGCGGCTCGGCATTCGCGCCAGCTACAGCATCCCCCTGCTGCACGGGGACAACCTGGTGGGCGTGGCGCACATGAGCTCACGGACCGTCTTCGACTTCAGCGAGTCCGACAAGCTGCTCTTCCGCGCGATGATCACCCGCGCCACCGGCTTCATCGTGCAGGCGGATCTGGCCGGGCGCGAGCGGGCGGCGCGGGACGAGGTGCAGCGAGCGCTGGCGCAGCTGAACACGCTGCTGGAGGCCGCCCCGGTGGGCATCAGCCTCATGGACCGGGAGCTGCGCTTCCTTCGCATCAACGAGACGCTGGCGGAGCTCCATGGCAAGCCCGTGGACTTCCACCTGGGGAAGACCGTGCGGGAGGTGCTGCCCAGCCGGGTCGCCGACGTCTGCGAGCCCATCTTCCGCCGGGTCGTCGAGACGGGTCAGCCGCAGTCCAACCACGAGTTCAGCAGCCAGCCTCGTGGGAACACCCCCACCCGTCACTGGCTGGGCAACTACTACCCGGTGCGGACGGAGAGCGGCGAGGTGGTGGGCCTGGGCTGCGTGGTGGTGGACATCACGAAGCAGAAGGAGGTGGAGGCCGAGCTGCGCCACTCCGGCGAGATGCGCGAGCAGCTCATCGCGGTGGTGGGGCACGACCTGCGCAACCCACTCAACGCCATCACCGCCTCGGCCTTCCTGCTGCGGAGGACGGAGGAGCTGAGCGAGGGAGGAGTGCGGGCGGTGGAGCGCATCCGCAACAGCGCGGCGAGGATGGCGAGGATGCTCACGGACATCCTCGACTTCGCGCGCAGCAGCATCGGGGGTGGACTGCCCGTGCACCGCGAGCGGGTGAACCTGCACGACATCTGTCGGAGCGCGGTGGAGGAGTTGCAGGTGGCCAACACGGGCCGGAGGCTGGAGTTGGAGGTGGAGGGAGACGGGTGGGGGTGCTGGGACCCGGACCGGCTGGCGCAGGTGGTGGGCAACCTGGTGAGCAATGCCCTGCAGCACGGGAGGCCGGACACGCCCGTGCGCGTGGAGGTGCGCGACGCCGGCCCCGAGGTGCTCCTCTCCGTGCACAACGAGGGAGAGCCCATTGGCCCCGAGCTTCAGGCGGTGCTGTTCCAGCCCTTCCGGCGCGGCACCACCGGCAAGGCAGCCACGCGCAGCGTGGGACTGGGGCTGTACATCGTCCAGCAGGTGGCGCACGCGCACGGGGGTCAGGTGACGGTGCACTCCACCCAGGCGGGTGGCACGACCTTCACCGTGCGCCTGCCGCGCGGCCTCCCCGAGCCCGGCAAGGAGCCGGCCGGGAATGACGTTCCCTGAAGGCGCGTGTTGGGCCATAAGAGCATCGGCTCCCAGTGGGCACCGTCGCCCGGACGCACCGGCAGGAGGTAGGGGTGAAGATTCACCGACTCGAGGTCACCAATTTCCGCGGCTTCGACCAGCGCACCTTCACGCTCTCCGACCAGTTCAACGTGTTGATCGGCGAGAACGGTGCCGGCAAGACGGCCGTGCTGGATGCGTTGGCCATCGGGGCGGGGAGCTTCCTCGTCGGAATCACCCTGAAGGAAATCTCGGCCCCCTTCGTTCGAGAGGATGACGTTCGCCGGGTCGTCTACCTGAAGGATGGAATCGCCACCATCGAGCAGCAGTTCCCGGTCCAGGTGCAGTGCACGGGTCGGCTGGAAGGCGAGCAACTCTCGTGGCGCCGCTCCAAGGACGAATACACCCTCAACATCCATGAGAATCCACTCCTGCCGATCGCAGCCACTTGGCAGCGTCAGGTGCAGGCAGGACAGGACATCACGTTGCCGCTCCTCTCCTATTATGGAACGGGACGGCTCTGGCTACAGAAGCATGAGCACCCGTTGGAACCCGCGCCACCCACCTCACGACTTGAGGGGTATATCGGCTGTCTGGATCCCGCCTCGAATCAGAAGCTGCTTCTGAAATGGGCCAAGAGAATGGAGCTGGTGCAGCTCCAACAGGGGCGAACCATCGGAACATTGGAAGCAGTGAAGACCGCCGTGGTCCGCTGCATGGTGGGATGGAAGCGGGTCTGGTTCGACATCAACCAGGATGACCTGCTCGCGGAGGCCGAGGACGGGCGTCAGCTGCCCTTTCGGATGCTGAGCGATGGCGTGCGCAACATGCTGGCGATGGTGGCCGACATCGCCTACCGCGCGGCCGTCCTGAATCCACATCTCGGAGAGCGCGCGGCGGAACAGACGCCGGGCATCGTCCTCATCGATGAGATCGACCTCCACCTCCACCCCAAGTGGCAGCGGCGCGTGGTGGATGACCTGCGCACCACCTTCCCCCAGGTCCAGTTCGTGGCGACGACGCACTCGCCCTTCATCATCCAGTCATTGAGACCTGGGGAGCTCATCAACCTCGAGGAGCCCACGCAATCCGGGCCTCCGAGTCAGAGCATCGAGGATATCGCCGAGCAGGTGATGGGCGTCGAAGTGCCGCAGCGCAGCGAGCGTTACCAGAAGATGATGGAGGCGGCGGAGGAGTACTACCGGGTCCTCCAAGAGGCCAAGGCCACCACGTCTCCAGAACGGCGCGAGTCCCTCAAGCTCCGACTCGATGAGCTGTCCGCGCCCTTCAGCGACAACGTGGCGTATCACGCCTTCCTGCGCATGGAACGTGAGGCCGCCGGACTGGGCCAGGACGAGGAACCTCGATGAGGCCTGTCGAGCGAGGCCCTCACCCGCTGGATACCGCCGGGCATCCAGTGCGAATGGCGGTCTACCAGGAAGCCAAATCGAGCCTCATCGCGAGATTCGGCAGGTATTGCGCGTACTGCGAGGTACGCCAGAGCGCAGCCCTGACCATCGACCACATCGAGCCCAAGCTCCATGCCCCACACCGGGAGCTCGACTGGGAGAATTTCCTGCTCGCCTGCGCCAACTGCAACGGCACCAAGGGAGCACAGACCTCCGACGTCTATCTGCCCGACAGGGACAACACGGCGCGTGCCTTCCGCTACGGAGAGGAAGGACTCATTTCCCCCCATCCCGAGCTCGCACCGGAACAGCGGGACAAAGCGCGCAGGACGCTGAAGCTGTTCGGCCTGGACAAGACCCCCGCGAGCGATCCCCGCTCTCGGGATCTCCGCTGGCTCAATCGGCGCGAGGCCTGGGACATGGCCCAGCGGAGCCTGGGAAGATGGCAGCGGAAAAGAGGCGATCCGGACATCCGCGACGCCATCATCGATTCGGCGAGAAGTCAGGGCCACTGGTCCGTCTGGATGGCCGTCTTCGAGGCAGAACCCGAGATGCGGCAGGCGTTCATCGATGCCTTCCCGGGAACCTGCCGCTCCTGCTTCGACGCGGCCACCCGACCCGTTCCCCGGCCGGGTGGCTCACTCTGACTCGGGCTCGCGCACGAGCGCCGACGGGCCTCACTTCTCGGGCGGCGTGAGGGCCAGCGTGTGGAGGGCCTCGGCGACCATGCGGGTGGTGGCGTCGAGGTTGTCGAGCGAGATGGACTCGTCCGGGGCGTGGCCCGTGTAGAGGTCCCCGGGGAAGGCGGGCCCGAAGTCGACGGAGCGCGGGAAGAGGCGCGCGTACGTGCCACCGCGCACGGACTGTGGCTTCGCGTCCGGCTCGTTGCGGTGCCGCTTGTAGATGTCGAGCAGCGTGGTGACGAGCGGCCCGGACGTGTCCGCCACATGCGGGTCACCCACGTAGCGGCCACCCTCGCCCGGCTTTCCGCCCTTCACCTCCTTCACCCGGCCACCGGTGTCCTGGGAGAGCCGCTCCGCGGCGGCATCGAGCGAGGCGTTGAAGACGGCCGCATCCTTGCCCCGGGGCCGGCGCATGTTGATGCCCAGGCCCACCTTGCCGTCCTTCACGCGCAGCACGGTGGGCGCGACGAGGAGGCGGCCCATCAGCTCGTCCTGGTAGGCCACGCCCAGCTTCTCGCCCCAGTGGTCCCCATCGAAGCGGAGCGTCACCGCCTTCAGCATGGCCTCGATGCCGTTGGGCTCCAGCGGCAGCTTCGCGGCCACGGCGGCCAGGTCCCACAGGGCGTTGGCCCCCTCCTCCGCCACCGAGGCGTGCACGGCCTTTCCGTGGGTCGTGAGGATGACCCGGTTGCCTTCCTGCTTCACCTCGGCGCGCAGCGAGGGGCGCTCCTTGCCCACCGCGGCCACGGCCTCCCGCACGGCGGCAAGCGCCTTCTCCGGCGCGAGTCCCGCGGGCTCCAGCTTCAGCGTGGCGGCACCGGGCACCTGGGTGAGGAACTCGCCCGCGGTGACGTCCACGGCGCGCAGCTGGCCCTCGGTGGGCTTCTCCGGCACGGCCCCCAGCTCGGCCTCGAGCTGCCAGGCGACGAAGCCACACTGCGCCGCGATGACCGGGTAGTCCGAGTCCACCGAGATGACGTGCGTGGGGTGCGGCTTCTGCGTCTCCGCGTACTGCTGCATGCCCGTCCAGTCGCTCTCCTCGCCGTTGCCGACGATGACGAGCACCTTGCCCTGCCGCGGGGACAGTCCCAGCTCCTTCGCCATCGCGAGCGCCACGAGCGCGGAGGCCAGCGGCCCCTTGTCGTCCTCGACGCCCCGGCCATGGAGGCGGCCCTTCTCCACATACGGTTCGAAGGGCGGCTTCTTCCACTCGTGCGCCGGCGCGGGAACCACGTCTCCGTGGAAGACGAACCCGAGCCGCGGCTCACCCTCTCCCCAGGACAGCTCGAACACCTCGTTGCCGCCCACCGCGCGGAAGCCGAGGCCCCGGCCACGGGCCCACTTCTCCAGGAAGCGTCCCATGGCGGCGATCTCCGGGCTCTTCGCCGCGGGCTGCTCGCTGCTCACCGTCTTGAAGCGGACGAGCGACTTCGTGAGGTCCACCACCTCGTCGAGGGCGCAGGCGCGCACGTACTCGGCGTAGCGCTCGGCGGGGGACTTGCCCTTCAGCGCCTTCTCGGAGAAGCGGGCGGCGCGGGCCTGGGCGGTGCCCTTGCAGCGGGCATCACCGGCGAGGGCGAGGGAGGGCAGCAGCAGACACAGCGGGACGAGGAGTCGGGAGCGCATCGCCCCGCACCTGTACACCAGGGCCTACGGCGTGTCCCGGGCCACGTCCGCCGTCACCGGCTCCCGTGCGAGCGCCTCGCGGAAGGGCCCCTGGACCTCGCTGGACACACAGACGAGCACCCCGTCCACCCTGCCGCAGGCGGCGTGTCCGGCGGTGCTCGCCAGGAAGCTTTCGGCCACCTGGGCATGCACCACGTAGAGGGTGTCCGGCGACAGGCGGCCGGCCTGGACGTCCGCCTCTTCCCGCTCGCACGTGGCCAGCGTGGCGGGCGCATCGAGCCGGGCGACATACCCGCTGTTGAACGTCATCCCGTTCAGCCAGGCCTGCCAGGCGTAGGGGAGCAGCTCGCTGTTGGTGAACAGGCCCGGGCAGCCGCGCCCGGCACCATCCACGCGCGTGGCGGGGTAGAGGGCGAGGTGCTGGTACGTCCCCTTGGCCAGGGCCCACGTGGCGTCGCCTCCGGGCACGGGCCGCACGTGCGGGGTGAAGCGGGCGCGACAGCAGTCCTGTGCGGGCACCTCGGCGCCCTGGAGCACCACGGCGAGCCCCAGGGCGGCGGCGGCCCAGGCCGGGCGGTTGCGCAGCACGCGCAGCAGGCCCGCGATGGCACCAAGGATGAGCAGGTAGTGCAGGGGCCAGATGAAACGCCCGGACGAGCGGAAGACGCGGGCGAGCGGCGCGAGCACCACCTCGGAGGCACGCTGGAAGCTGAGGACGGTCCACCCGGCGAACTGGAAGCGGGCCGAGAAGGCGAAGAGCGCCATGAGCCCGCACACGGTCAACAGCGGCCAGAGCCCCGGGGGCAGCAGCGGCCCGAAGTGCTCGCGCTTCGCCAGCAGCACCCCCAGCGACGCGAAGCCCACCAGGAGCACGCCGAGCCCGAGGTACGCGGCGCCCTCGTACTGCCCGCCGCCGGTGGGAATCTCCGGCAGGAAGCGCGACATGCCGCCCTGGTTGATGAAGGTGAGGAGGTTGGACGAGTAGTGGTTGAAGCCCGAGGCGGACGTGGTGGCGCGGGAGAAGTAGCCGAACAGGGCCATCACCCCGAGCGCCGAGCCGGAGAGGCCGGCCGCCCATGCCCCGGCCCTCGCGCCGGAGAGGAGGCCCTGCACGCGCCACAGGCGCAGCACGAGCCCGAGCGCCAGGGCGAGCGCCATGGTGGCCAGATAGACGTGGACGCCCGCGGCCAGCACGACGAAGAAGGCGGCGAGGCCCAGCGTGCGCGAGGCGGCGCGCGCATCGGGGAGGGGCCGCAGGTGGAGCCACAGCGACGCGAGCACCAGCCAGTGCGCGCACAGCGAGAGGTGGCCCAGGCGCATGGCCAGGGCCGGGGACATCACGAAGAGCATGCCCCCGAGCACCTGGTGCAGCGGACGCGGGGAGAGCCGCGAGACGAGCAGCGCGCCGAAGAGACCCTGCAGCGAGAAACAGAGCGCCAGCCACGGGCCATGGATTTGAAAGGTCAGGGGCAGCAGCGGGGACAGCGGCTTGAAGAGGGTGCTCCACCACGGCGTGGCATCCATGTAGGCCAGCGACGTGCCGAGCGGGTAGAGGTAGCCCGAGGAGTCCCCCATGGGGAGGCTCCAGGGACTGGTGCGCGAGTAGAGCCAGCCGAACAGCGGTTGGGCCCAGTCATCCTGCACCATCCACTCGATGGAGCCGGGCAGGAGGGGCTCGAGGCCGATGATGTACACGCTCCAGCCGAGGCCCGCCAACGTGCACAGCACGGGGGCCAACCAGCGAGGAAGCACGCTCGGGGACGACTCGGCGGGGGGCTGCATGGAGCGTGCAAGGTAGACCAGTGGAGGGGCGGAGAGGAAAGAACCCTCGCACCCTGGCTGCCTGCCCGCTTCCTCTGGACCGGGGGAGTGATTCCCCCGGTCAGGCCCCGAGGCTCAGCGCCCGTTGCGGCGCGAGCGGACGGGCACCGGAATCGGACGGAGGTGGCCGCCGGACTGGTCGTCCTCGTCACGCACGCCCGCGCGGGCCAGGTGCTTGGAGAGCCGGCCGACGAGCATCAGGCCCGCCATGCGGAAGTCGGAGAAGAGCGACCACAGGGGGTACTTGAAGGTGGCCGGCCGGTTCTTCTCCAGGGTGAAGTGACTCACCCAGGCGAAGCCGTAACCCGCCACGAGCATGGCCGGCACCAGGCCCGCCCTGCCCGTCAGCGCGGCGGTGACGCCCAGCCCCACCGCCAGCGAGGTGCCCACGAAGTGCAACCAGCGGGTGATGGGCAGCGAGTGCTCACGCAGGTAGTACGGCCAGAACTCGGCGTAGGTCGGGATGCGCTCGTTCATAGGTGAATTGTGCTGCTGGAGCCTCCCCATTCGTCAACCCTCCGCCACACCTCTTTGGCGCTTCTGTGTCATTCGTCTAGGCTTGACGGTCTCCGGGGAGACGGATCGTGAACGACTGGACGCCCAAGCCCATTCCCTCGGCCGCCCTGGCGAAGCTCCCCCTCACCCCCGAGGAGGGCTTCGTCCTGTCCCGTCTGGACGGCGCCACGCCCGTGAGGCACCTCACGGCCCTCACCGGGTTCCCTCCCGAGCGCATCCAGGCCATCCTGACGCGCCTGGTCGAGCACGGCGCCGTCCTACCCGCGCCCACCTCCGCGCCGCCGCCGTCCACCGGGGCCAGGGCCGAGGCTCCGCCCGAGGAGGACACACCGGCCGAGGGCGAGGAGCCGCTCGCCGCCGGGGAGGAAGAGGCCCCCGAGGACGCCACGGTCGAGGCCGCCGCGGGCAACTGGAGGCAGATCTTCGAGCGGCAGTTGCACCCGCTCCCCGAGGACGAGCGCGCCAGCAGGGCCCGGGGCGCGGAGGATCCGGAGCTGTCCGCGTTCTGTTTCGATCCGGTGCCCGCGGTCATCAAGTCGGTGCTGGAGAACACGCGGGTGGGACTGGGGCACGCGCGGCTCATCGCGCGCCACCACCACAACCCGGTGGGACTCGAGGCCCTGTGTGGCCGGGCGGCCTTCGTGGCGGACACGGGGGTGAGACGCTGGCTGGTGCGCAACCCGCAGCTGCCCGCGGGGCTCTACCGCCGCCTGTGGAGCGGCCGCCGGTTGCTGGAGCAGTACAAGGTGGCGATGGACCGGGACGTGCCCGAGGGCACCCGCCGGACCGCGCGCGAGGTGATGCGGACGCGCTTCAACACCGCGCCCGCGGAGGAACGCGTGGAGCTCATCCTCAACACCGAGGGCCGGGTGCTGGCCTCGCTGGTGGGGCTGGCGGTGGACGGGAAGACGGGGGCGCTGCTGTGCGGGCGCACGTACCGCTCGCCCATGCTCATCCAGAACATCGCGCGCTGGAGCGCGGCGCCGCCGGCCCTCATCGCGCACCTGCTCAAGCAGGAGGCCGTCCGGAGGCAACCGCAGTTGCGCATGCTGCTCCAGCGCCACCCCAACGCCCCCGCGGACGCGCGCCGCGGAGGGTAGCGCCCGAACGCTCCCACCTCACTCGAAGATGCGGCCCTCGAGCGCCTCGATGGCGGCGCGGATCTCCGGAGGCACGGCCACCTTCTGGTAGGTGGGGTATTGCAGGGTGACGAGCACCGCGCCCCCGCGCGCGTAGCGCACCCCGGTGTGGGCATCGTCCACCGCGTACTCCATGGTGATGCTGGTGGTACCGAGCCGCGAGACTCGCGCCCCCACCACCAGGTCCGCCGGGAAGACGACCGGGCGCAGGTACTCCGCGTTCGTCGCGGCGACGATGGGTCCCACGCCCCCCTCGGGCTTCTGCATCTCGGTGCTCACCAGCCCCACCCGCGCCATGTAGGCGATTCGGGCCGCCTCGAACCAGGTGAAGTAACGCGCGTTGTTCACGTGGCCGTACGCGTCCATGTCGCCCCAGTGCATGGGAAAACGGACGGTGATGGGAAAGTCGTTCATGGCGGGCCATGCATCACGCCCGGCCATTCGGGGCAATCGGAATCATCGGCTGGAGGCCCACCGGCCCGAGGCGGAAGCGCTCCCCTGGATGCTCGCTCCAGGATTCCCCGTCTGGCGTGGAACCTGACGGGGCAGTTCCCCGTCGGGGAGTTGACCCGGGCACGGTGCTGGGGGACCGTGCCCTCAGTGACACCGCACGAGCCCGGCACCGCGAAGCAGCAGCAGGCCGCGGGGACGCAAGAAGCGCCTCCTCGCGACCCCCCACTCCACGAGACCCGCCCCTGCCAGACGGGCACCGCGACGAGGCCCGAGCAGCACGCGGACATGGTGCGCTGGCTCCACCCCGCCATGCTCGTGCGCACCGGGCTGGACGCGCTGGTGGCCGCCGCCTTCGGCGCTCGCGCGGACCACCGCCTCATCGAGGCCGTGGTGCGCCCGCAGCCACCCTTCTTCGACTACTCGGAGGAGTCGCCCGACGGGGACTTCTGGCTGGACTACGCGGCGGACAGCGGTGACGGGTGGAACTCCACCTATACGGTGGCGCGGTTGATGGCGCTGCCCTCCATGGAGCTGAAGGACGCTGCGGGCCAGACGCACCCCACCGAGCGCGGGCGCATCCTCGTGCTCGGCGGAGACCAGGTGTACCCGGGCGCCAGCCGCGAGACGTACGAGGAGCGCCTGGTGCTTCCCTACGAGGAGGCGATGGCGCGCACGAAGCAGCCCAGCCCGGACCTGTTCGCCATCCCCGGCAACCACGACTGGTATGACGGGCTGTCCGCCTTCATGCGGCTGTTCTGCGCCAACCGCTGGCTGGCGGGGCGGCGCACTCGCCAGAGCCGCAGCTACTTCGCCCTCAAGCTGCCACGTGGCTGGTGGCTCATCGGCACGGACGTGCAGCTCAACAGCGACATCGACGTGCCCCAGGTGGAGTACTTCCACCAGGTGGCCACGCACATGAAGCCGGACGACCGCGTCATCCTCTGCAACGCGGAGCCCGCCTGGATTCTCGCCGCCACCAGTCAGCGCCGCGGCTACCTGGAGAACAACCTCGAGTACCTCCAGGAGAAGGTGTTCGGCCGGCGCATCAGCCTCTTCCTCGCGGGAGACCTGCACCACTACAAACGGCACGAGGACCCCGAGGGCCGTCAGAAGATAACCGCCGGTGGCGCCGGGGCCTTCATGCACCCCACGCACACGCCGTCGGCGCACCGGCTGCGCGATGGGTACGAGCAGAAGGAGTGCTTCCCGGACGAGCGGACGTCCCGGAAGCTGGCACGCAGGAACCTGATGCTCATCCGCTCCAGCCCCCTCTTCGGGCTGATGACGGGCGCGCTCTACCTGCTGCTCGCGCTGGCGACGTACACGGAGATTGGCGTCTTCGGGCTCTCGAACATGGTGGATGCACTCGCCGCGGTGGCGTCCTCGGTGGTGACGCGCCCGTGGTCGCTGACGTTGGGGCTGGCCACCATCGGCGGGCTCATCGGGTTCGCGGACCCGACCTTCGGGCGCTGGCGCGTGCTGGCCGGCACACTGCATGGCCTGGCACACATCACCGCCGCCTTCTTCGTGGCCTGGGGCTCGGTGTACTTCACCGTCAGCGTCATGGGCATCTGCCCGGACGTCATCTCCGGCAACACGGCCCTGGTGCCCGGGGTCGCCCTGTGCGCCGCCGGGTGGACACACGTCTGGGCCAAGTTCCTGCTGGGCGCCCTCTTCACCTTCGCGGGCGGCTTCCTCGTGGGCCCCTTCATCATGGGCCTGTACCTGGCCGTGAGCGTCAACGCCTTCGGCGCCCACTACAACGAGGCCTTCATCTCGCTCGCCATCGAGGACTGGAAGAACTTCCTGCGGCTGCGCATCGACAAGGAGGGCCAGCTCACCGTGTACCCGGTGGGCATCGAGCGCGTGCCTCGCAAGTGGAAGGAGACGCACGCCGGCCCCTACGCACCGGCCTACGACCCGGACGACCCGGAGGCCACCGAGCCCGTCCTCATCGAGTCCCCGATACGCGTCCGGCCCCGCCGCTGAGACCCCATCCCACCTCGGCACTCAGCCCTCGGCCTCCCGGCCCGGGGTAGCACGGATTTCTCAGCGGGCCCGCACCCCTTCGGCCGTTTTTGGTGTAAAATTACGGCATGACTGGCGCTTCCCTCTCCGTGCAGCCCCGCCTTGCCCTCGCTGTCCTGCTGGCCGCGTGCGTTGCCCTGGGTGGTACCGGGTGTGCCACTACCTCACGCGCTACCACCTCCACCCTTCCCGCGCCCATGCCCGAGCCCGTGGCCCAGCCCGCTCCGGCCCCGGCGCCCGAGCCCGAGCCCGCCCCGGCGCCCGCCAGGGCCGAGCGCCCCAAGTCCGTCGCCAAGCGCTCCGCTCCCAAGCCCGCGCCCGCTCCCTCGCCGGAGGTGAGGACGTCCGTCGCGGCGAGGACGCCCGAGCCGAGGCGGCCCCAGGCCGAGGGGTTTGGTGCCCTGTCGTCCGAGCCCGTTCCGTTCGAGCCCTCGGCCATGACGCGCCCGCAGCGGGTCAGCGGCAGGGAGCCCCGGCTCACCCCGGAGGCCCGCGCCGAGCGCGTGCGAGGCACCGCGCTGGTGCGCTGCGTGGTGACGCGCGAGGGACAGGTGAAGGGCTGCAAGATGCTCAACGGCCTGCCCTACATGGACCAGGAGCTGCTCGAGGCGGTGTCCAGCTGGCGCGTCACGCCCGTCACCCAGCAGGGCAGGCCGCTCGACGTGGAGTACACCTTCGTCGTGCGCATACCCGCGAGTTGAGGCGCGGGGGGTCCGGCGTTAAACCCACCCCATGCCCAAGGGTTCCGTCTTCGGTGGGAAGGCTCACGGTCTCCGCCTCGAGCGCATGCGCGCCTCTCCCCGCTTCCTGGAGGGGGTCTTCAAGAACACCGCGGGGGTGGGCCCCGGGCTCAAGCCCGGCACCGCGTTCTCCACGATGGGCGAGTTCCTCCTCGGAGGACAGAACCGGACGCCGCCCGCGCCGCTGCCGCTCGAGAGCCCGCTGGCGACGTGGGCGCGGCCGGTGGACACGGGGCTGCGCGCGACGTGGCTCGGGCACTCGACGGTGCTCCTGGAGATGGAGGGACTGCGCGTCCTCACGGACCCCGTCTGGGGCGAGCGCGCCTCGCCGTCGTCCTTCGCGGGACCCAAGCGCTTCCACCCCGTGCCGGTGAGGCTCTCGCAGCTGCCGCCGCTGGACGCGGTCATCGTCTCGCACGACCACTACGACCACCTCGATTACCCCACCATCCTCGAGCTGGCGCGAATGGACGTGCCCTTCTACACGTCGCTCGGCGTGGGCGCGCACCTGGAGGCCTGGGGCGTGCCGCCGGAGCGCATCACCGAGCTGGATTGGTGGGAGTCCGCCACGCTCCCACGCGGCGAGCTGCGCATCACCGCCGCGCCGTCGCAGCACTTCTCCGGCCGCGGCATGGGAGACCGCAACCGCACGCTCTGGTCGTCGTTCGTCCTGGAGACCCCCAGGCACAAGGTCTTCTTCAGCGGCGACACGGGGCTCACGCCGGAGTACGGGGAGATCCGCCAGCGGCTCGGGCCCTTCGACCTGGTGATGCTGGAGGTGGGCGCGTACCACCCGGCGTGGGGCGACATCCACCTGGGGCCGGAGAACGCGCTGAAGGCGCTGGAGCTGCTCGGCGGCGGCGCCTTCCTGCCGGTGCACTGGGGCACGTTCAACCTCGCCATCCACGCGTGGGATGATCCGGCGGAGACGCTCCTGCGACTCGGACAGGAGCAGCGGGTGCGGCTCGTGATGCCGAAGCTGGGCGTGCCCGTGGAGCCCTCGCGGGTGGAGGGTGTGGAGCCCTGGTGGCGGTCCGTCCATGCCACCCGGGAGGCGGAGAGGCCCGCGCCGAGCGCGGTGGATCCGGCGAGCTAGTGTTGCGCATGCTCCCTCTCCCTCTGGGAGAGGGCGGGGGGTGAGGGTCTTCACCCGCGTTCCCAGGCGAAAGACCCTCACCCTAGCCCTCTCCCAGAGGGAGAGGGGACATCCACGGGCCCTCGGACCCTGTCCAATGACTTCGTGGACACTCCACTGGCGGCCGTCCCTCACTCCGGAGGCAGCGGCGTGTACGTACCGCCCCGGGACTCCACGGCCTGTCGCACGGCCTGATCGAACTCCGCCCGGGTGGTGAAGATGCGGATGCCGCCCAGCTTGATGCCGGCCATCGTCACGCCCATCTCGACCACGTTCGAGCCGATCAGCACACTCAGGGAGCTGATCCGCGATGCGAGCCGCAATCCCAGCTCCGTCAGCTCGGTCCGGGCCTCGGTGGTGTAGAGCTCCATCGCCTCCCAGTCGTGGAAGATGTCCACCTTCTGCGAGGTGTCGGCGACGAACTCGTTGATGACGGCCACGGCGATCTTGGAGCGCTCGGCGTCGAACAAGCGCCCGCGGAATCTCAACACGAGGACATGAGGGGCGGGCAGCCAGCGGCGCAGCTCTCCGTTGGGGGAGGACCACGTCCTGGTTCCATTCACGAGCGACTGGGTGGGCATGCGAGGACGCCCAGTATGGCAGTGAGGCCACGCCTCATGCCATGTTGCGCGCGAGGCTCCCCAGGGTGGCCAGCGCCCCCTCCAGCAGCGGTGACCACGGAAAACCGCAGTTCAGACGGATGAAGTTCCCGTAGCGCTTCTGTGCCGAGAAGATGGGGCCGGGCGCGATGCTGATGCCCGCCGCCAGCGCCCGCTCGTGCAGCACCAGGGCGTCCATCTTGCGCGGCAGCTCCACCCAGACCAGCGGTCCCCCCTCGGGGCGCGTCGCGCGCGTGCCCTCCGGGAAGTGCTCGCCGACGGCCTCCACCACCTGCCGGACCTGCGCCTCGAGCCGCCGACGCAACGCGCGCAGGTGTCTGTCGTAGCCCCCATCCCGCAGGAAGGCGGCGATGGCGAGCTGCGGCAGCGTGGGCGTGGCCACTGTCTGTGCGAACTTGAGCAATTCCACCTTCTCCCGGAAGCGCCCCGGCGCCACCCAGCCCACCCGGTAGCCCGGCGCCAGCGTCTTGGAGAACGAGCCGCACAGCAGCACCAGTCCCTCCTTGTCGTGGGCCTTCGCCGGCCTCGGACGCCGGGGGCCGAAGTGCAGGTCCCCGTAGATGTCGTCCTCGATGAGCGGGATGCCGCGCTCGGCGAGCATCGCCACCAGCCGCTGGCGGTTCTCCTCGGGCATGCAGCTGCCCAGCGGATTGCTGAAGCTGGGCACCACCAGCACGGCGGCCACCTTGCGCTTCCTCAGCGCGGCCTCCAGCGCGTCCAGCTCCATGCCGTGGCGCGGGTGGCTGGGAATCTCCAGCGCCCGCAGCCCCTGGGCCTCGATGGCCTGCAGCGTGCCGTAGTAGGCGGGAGACTCGATGGCCACCGTGTCCCCGGTGCGCGCCACCGCGAACAGGCTCAGGTGCACCGCCTCCGAGGCCCCGCACGTCATCACGAAGTCCTCCGGCGAGAGCGGGCAGCCCCAGTCCAACGAGCGGCGCGCCACCTGCTGGCGCAGCGTGAGACACCCCGGCGGCATGTCGTAGTCGATGCCCACCTCACCGGCCTCGCGGGCGAGCGCGGCCAGCTCCCGGTTGAGGCGCCGCGTGGGCAGCAGCGCCGGCGAGGGGACCGCCGCCCCGAGCGGGACGATGCGCGGGTCGCTCGCCGCGCGGTACACCCGGGCCACCAGCGCGCTCACGCTCACCGGCGTGGCCGCGATCGAGGGCCGCGACACCTGGGGCTCGGCGGGCAGGGGGCGCTCGCGCCGGCGCACGTAGTGCCCGGACTGGGGCCGCGTCTCGATGAGCCCCAGCGACTCCAGGTGCACGTAGGCCTGCAGCACCGTGGACACGCTCACCCGCTCGCTCGCGCTGAGCTGGCGCACCGAGGGCAGCCGATCCCCCGCCCTCAGCGTGCCCGCGGCGATGGCCTCGCCGAGCCGCTCGGCCACCTGCTCGTACAGCGTGGAGTGGGGTGTCTCGCTCGCCTGCCTCATCGCGCCTCCATGCCGGGCCCGAAGCCACCTCCTCCTTTAACGAGGGGACGCCGCCCGGCCCAGGTACAGCTGACCCCCGCGAGGACCAGCACAGTTCGGGAACCCTGAACTGTACTGGTCACAAACGCAATCCGCTGAATCTGTTCTGCTCGCCGCGCCGGACGCATGTTGCGCGTGGAACAGGAGGCGGAGAGACATGGCCGCGACGATGTTGGGTGCCGGTGGGGAGCCGGCGGGTCTGGCGCTCGCACAGGGCGCGCTGTGGACGTACCTGCCGCGAATGGGAGGGCTGATGCTCTCCTGCGGCGAGGGCACGGTGTGGCTCACCCGCGAGGGGGACACCGAGGACCACGTGCTCCAACCCGGGGACGCGCTCCAGATGGAGGGACACGGACGGGTGGTGGTGCAGGCGCTGCGGCCCGCTCGCCTGTACTTCGCGCCCACGCCGCCCTCCGAGTCGGCGCGCACCTGGGAAGGACTGCTGCTCGGCGCGCTCGGCGTGGTGGCCTTCAGCTTCACCCTGCCCGCCACCCGGGTGGCCGTGCCCGAATTGGGTGGCACCGTGGTGGGACTGGGGCGCGCGCTCATCGCCGCGGTGCTCGCGGGACTGCTGCTGGCCATACGGCGCGAGCGGCTCCCCGAGCGCCGGCACTGGCCGCGCCTGGCGCTGGTGGCGGGGGGCGTGGTGGTGGGCTTCCCCCTGCTGTCCGCGCTGGCGTTGCGCCACATGCCCGCCTCGCACGGCGCGGTGCTGGTGGGCCTGCTCCCCGCGGCCACCGCCGTGGCCGCCGTGTTCCGCGCGCGCGAGCGGCCCTCGTGGGGCTTCTGGCTGTCCGCGCTGGCGGGGCTCGGCTGCGTGGTGGGCTTCGCGCTGGCCCAGGCCACGGGGCGGCCCACGCTGGGGAATGCGCTGATGCTGCTCGCCGTGGCCGCGGCCGCGGTGGGCTATGCCGAGGGTGGAGCCCTGGCGCGCGAGCTGGGCAGCTGGCGCGTCATCTGCTGGGCCCTGGTGCTCTCCGCGCCCTTCCTCGCCCCCGTGGTGGCGCTCTCCGTGCGCCCCGAGATGCTCTCCGCCAGCCCGCGCGCCTGGCTCGGCATGGGCTACGTCTCGGTGGTGAGCATGTTCCTCGGCTTCTTCGCCTGGTACCGGGGACTGGCGCTCGGCGGCGTGGCGCGCGTCAGCCAGCTCCAGCTCGTCCAGCCGCTGCTCACCCTGCTGTGGTGCGCGCTGCTGCTCGGCGAGCCCGTGGGGCGCGGCACGTTCGGTGTCTCCGTGCTGGTGATGCTGTGCGTGCTCGCCAGCGTGCGTGGCCGCGTGCGGCGCGCGGGCTGAGCCTCCGGGCGACACGGCGGACCGAGGGCTCCCTCCACAGGCAGCCCCGGCGTGGATGCGCGACGAGGGGACGAGGGGAAGGGGGCGTTCCTGGCGTGGGGACTATGGGCCAGCGAACGGGTGTCTTGAAGGGGAAGTCGTCTTCGCCGCAGGGGGAGGAGAGCCGCCGTGAACCTCGAGATGCATTGGCCCACGTCCTCGCCCACCACCCTGGCGGACATGTTGGAAGCACGGCGAGAGGACATCACCCACCACTGGGTCGAGCGGCTGAGCGAGAGCCTGACTCCCGATGCCCGGACGCGGTGCGTGCTGGAAGACCACGTCGACGGCTACCTCCACGAGCTGACCCGGGTGCTGCACCGGAGCGGGCACCCCAAGGCCTCCGGGCGTCCGGAGCGGGGCCTCGAGACGCGAGCACACGAGCAGCACCACTGCCCCGGCGTCGACCTGCCGACGCTGGTGCGGGAGTACGCCGTGCTGCACGAGTGCATCCTCGACTCGGTGGCGGAGACGGGCACGCGCCTGTCCCTGTCCGACGTCCGGACCCTGCTCTCCTTCCTGGTCCACGACATCGCCGAGAGGGTGGACGCGCTCGCCACGGACCTGAGCGAGCACCAGGAGGCCGAGGCCCGGCTGTTGCGCGAGTCCGAGGAGCAATCCGAGCGCATGGCCGCCCTCTTCCAGCAGGCCCCCTCGGCCATCGCCCTGATGCAGGGGCCCGAGCACGTCATCACCCTGACCAACAACCTCCACACCCAGCTCTTCGGAGGCAGGCAGGTGCTGGGCAAACCCGCCCGCGAGGCCGTCCCGGAGGTCGAGGGCCAGGGCTACTTCGAGCTGCTCGACCGCGTCTACAGCACGGGCGAGCCCTACGTGGGCAACGAGGTGCCGTTGTGGTGGGACCGGCGGGGCAACGGCACGCTGGAGGAAGGCTTCTTCAACACCACGTACCAACCCATCACCGGGCGGGACGGACGCGTCACCGGCATCTTCGCGCAAGGGGTCGAGGTGACGGAGCTGGTGCGCGCGCGCCAGCGGGCCGAGGAGGAGCGAGCGCTGGTGGACACCCTGCTCACCAATGCCCCGGTGGGCCTGTGCTTCGTCGACAAGGACATGCGCTACGTGCGCATCAACCGGCTCCTGGCCGACATCACCGGCGTGTCCATGGAGCAGGCCCTGGGCCACACCCTGTATGAAATCGCTCCCGCCCTGGACGCCTGCCTGCCCATCCTCCACCAATGGGTGCTGGACACGGGGCAGCCCCTCCTCGACTACGAGGTGACGGGACGTCCCGCCGGACAGGGAGGAAGGCTCCACCACTATCTCGTCAGCCACTACCCGGTGCGCAACCCGGCGGGCGAGGTCTTCCTCGTGGGCACCTCGGTGCTGGACATCACGGATCGCAAGCGCGCGGAGAACGAGACCGAGGAGCGCTTCCGCCTGCTGGTGGAGGGCGTGGAGGACTACGCCATCCTCATGTTGGACCCGGAAGGCCGCGTGGCCAGCTGGAATCCCGGGGCCGAGCGCATCAAGGGCTGGAAGGAGGAGGAGGTGCTCGGCCGCTCCATCTCCCTCTTCTACCTGCCCGGGGACGTGATGGCCGGGGTGCCCGAGCAGTCCCTGCGCATCGCCGCCACCGAGGGGCAGTACCGCACGGAGGCGCTGCTGCTGCGCAAGGACGGCCACCAGTACTGGGCGGACATCCTCCTCACCGCCCTGCGGGACGAGCGGGGCAACCTGCGAGGCTTCGCCAAGATTACCCGGGACATCTCCTCGCGGCGGCGGGCCGAGGAGGACCTGCGCGCGACGACCCAACGGCTCCAGGCCATCCTGGAGACGGCCGCGGACGGCATCCTCACCCTCGACGAGCGGGGCCGCATCCAGAGCACCAACCCGGCCACGGAGCGCATCTTCGGCCATCCGCCCGAGGTGCTCCTCGGCCGTGACATCCACCACCTGGTGCCCGGGTTCCACCCGCGCGCGAAGCAGAAGCCGGGCATGACGGGCACCCGGCGCGAGGTGCGGGGCCGGCGCGAGGACGGCAGCCTCTTCCCCCTGGAGCTCTCCACGAGCGAGATGCACCTACCCCAGGGGCGCTTCTTCACCTGCATCACGCGCGACATCACCGCGCGCAAGTGCGCCGAGAAGGCGCAGGCCCTGTTCATCGAGCTGGGGACGCTGCTGTCCCAGTCCCTCGATGTCCCCACCACCTTGAGGAGCATCGCCTCGCTCGTGGTGACCCACCTGGCCGACGACTGCCTGGTGTACCTGGTGGGCGAGGACGGACAGCTCCACCGGCATGAGGTGGCGACGAGCGACCCGGAGCGACTGAAGCTCCTCCAGGAATTGCGGCGCCACCCACCGACGATGGGCGAGGCCGCTCCCCTCTTCAACCACGTCATGGAGCGGGGCGTGCCCCTGGTCCTGCCGGAGATCACCCCCGAGTGGATGGATGCCAACGCCCTCAACCCGGAGCACCGGGAGCTCCTGGGGCGACTCGCCCCGAGGTCGTTGATCCTCGCGCCCCTGCTGGCCCGGGGCCGCAAGCTCGGCGTCATCAACTTCATGTGGACCCGGCCGCGCCCCACGTGCACCACGACGGACCTGGAGTTGGCCCGGGGCGTGGCGGATCGCGCGGCCATGGCGCTGGACAACGCGCGGCTCTACCAGGAGGCCCAGGAGTCCATCCGGGTGCGCGAGGACGTGGTGGCCATCGTCAGCCATGACCTGCGCACGCCCCTCAACGCCATCGCCCTGTCGGCCACCACCCTGCTCAAGCGCCAGGACGTGGACGAGCGCACCACGAAGGCGGCCGGCCGCATCCACGCCGCGGCGGAGCGGGCCAGCCGGATGATCCGCGACCTGCTCGACCTCCACCAGGCGCGCACCCGGGGCCTCCCCGTCCACGTCGAGCCCCTGGACTTCCACGAGCACATCCTCCGGGTGGTCAAGGAGGTGCGGCTCGCGTGGCCCGAGCGGCAGGTCGCGTTCCACTCCAGCGGAGAGGGCCGGGGTGAATGGGATGGGGACCGGCTGGCCCAGGTGGTGACCAACCTGGTGGGCAACGCGCTCCAGCACGGGCCGGAGGGCAGGCCCGTGCGGGTGTCCACCCGGAGCGAGGACTCGAGCGTCCTGCTCGAGGTGCACAACGAGGGGCGCCCCATCCCCGCCGAGGTGTTGCCGGGCCTCTTCGAGCCCTACCGGCGGGGGCCGGAGGCGGGGGCGCGCCAGGGGAGCCTCGGCCTGGGGCTCTTCATCACCCGGCGCATCGTCCTCGGCCACGGGGGCACCCTCGAGGTGCGCTCCACGGAGGCGGAGGGGACCACCTTCACCGTGCGCCTGCCACGCTTCAGGCCACGGTGAGGATTTCCACGCCCGTGTCCGTCACCAGGACGGTGTGCTCGAACTGGGCCGTGCGGCTGCCATCCGCCGTCACCGCCGTCCAGCCGTCGTCCCACACCCGGTGGTGCCAGTGGCCGAGCGTGAGCATGGGCTCGATGGTGAACACCATGCCGGGCTGCATGATGGTGTTGGCCGAGGGGTCATAGTTGTGCGGAATCTGGAGCCCGGTCTGGAAGCGCTCGCCGATGCCATGGCCGCAGAAGGCGCGCACCACGCCCAGGTTGTGCTTGTGGGCGTGGTTCTCGATGGCCCGGCCAATCACGTTGATGGGCAGGCCCGGCTTGACCGCCTCGATGCCGAGCATCATGGACTCGTAGGTGATGCGCACCAGGCGCTCGTCCTCGGGGTCCTTCGTGCCCGCGAAGAAGGTGGCCGAGCAGTCGCCGTGCACCCCGTCCAGGAAGATGGTGACGTCGAGGTTGATGATGTCCCCGTCCTCGAGCGGCCGGTTGTCGGGGATGCCGTGGCAGATGACCTCGTTGACGGAGGTGCAGAGGGACTTGGGGAAGTTGTAGTAGTTGAGCGTGCTGGGGTAGCCGCCGCGCTTGATGTACTCCTCGTGCGTGATGGCATCGAGCTCGTCCGTGGTGATGCCGGGGCGCACGTGGGCCCCCACCGCGTTGAGCACCTCGGCGGCGGCCTTGCAGGCGCGGCGGATGCGGGCGATGACCTCGGGGCTCTTCACCTCGGAGTAGGCGGGAGTGCGGCTCGGCCGCCCCGAGACCGTGTCCGCGTAGTCGGGACGCGGGATGTGGGGAGGAACGGAGCGGATGGGGCTGATGAGGCCCGGCCGGATGCCCCGCGGGCGGGCCTCGGGCCCTCGCTTGCGAGCATCGACGGAGTCCGCGCCCCGGTGGCACTTCTTGTACTTGGTGCCACTGCCGCACCAGCACGGGTCGTTGGGCTTCGGCAACACTGCGGGTGCAATCCGCACGGTGGAGACATCGGTCATATCGTGGACCTATAGCTCCTGGAGACGGAGCGCGCACGCCTTCTCGGCCGGTCGATTCCCCTCCAGCGGAGCACGAGTGTCTCGGGTACCCAGCCTGTGCGACGCGTCGGCGCCCGCGCGCCAACCCCTCAGGTAGTACCCGTCATCACGGCGAATCCAGGTTTGCCATAATTTTACACTTTCGCTACTATTGAATGCACGTCAGCGGAGACACTCCGCCGCACCCAAGGGCCACTTTGGAGCGCTACTACCTGACAGACGAACTCTCGCTGTCCCAGACAGACGATCCCCAGGTTGACCGGCGCTATTGCATCTTCATCGGGCGCCGCGCCTTTCATGGATCCGAACGTCTGGCGCGGCTGCTCGAGTGCCTGGCACGCGAGTCGTCGCTGGATGCGGTCGTCGAGCGCATGAATGAAGGTGGCACGAGGGTCAGCGTCGAGCAGATCCGCTCGGTGATCCAAACCCAATTGCTGCCAGCGGGGTTGGTATCGACAGACAAGCAGGCCGGGCCAGCGGCCAGCGGACGCTCCCCCTACCTGTTCTTCGCGAGGCGGCTGGCCGACCCCGCCATGGTCACGCGCGCCTGTTCCCCGTTCACCTTCCTGTTCGCACCGCGCATGCTGGCCGTGACGCTGCTGGCGTGCGGCGGCCTGCTGGGCGGGTGGATGCTGGCCACGCTCACCCAGGTCGGCGGCTGGAGCGCGACCGGCGCCGCTCTCGACATGACGCTGGGCGACGCCCTGCTGTTCTACGCCCTGCTGTTCGGCGCGTTCGCGTTCCATGAGCTCGGGCACGCGGCGGCGTCGCGTTATTCCGGCGCCGACCCCGCCGAGATCGGAATCGGCCTGTATCTGGTTTTTCCGGTGCTGTTCTGCAACGTCACCGAGTCGTGGCGGCTGCCGCGCGCCAGCCGGATGCGCGTCAACCTCGGCGGTGTCTACTTCCAGTTGATCGTCACGGCGCTGGCCGTGCCCGTACAACTGGCAACCCACAGCGCCGTGATTGCCGCCTTCATCGGCGCCAGCGTGACCACGCTCTGCGTGACGCTCAACCCGTTCTTCCGGTTCGATGGCTACTGGGTCTACTCCGACCTGTTCCGCCTGCCCAACCTGCGCGACCAGGCGCGCGCCTGGAGCGCGCACGTGCTGACCCGCGTGGCCCGCGTCCTGACGGGACGTCGGGACGTGGTGCCGTCGCCCCTGGCGGGCGCCCCGATGGCGCTGCGCGTCTATGCGCTGGCGTCGACCCTCTTCTTCACCCTCTTCGCGCTGCTCGCCGCGCGTACCACCTGGCTCCTCGTGACGTCGTTGCCGACGCTGCTGGGCGCGGTCGAGGCCAGGTTCGCGAGTACACGGCCGCTCGAGGCGCTCGTCGCCGTATCGGGTAGCGCGGCGATGGTGCTGGCGTACCTGGTCGGCGCGCTCTTCTCGGCGCTGATGGTCCTGTCCACGCTGGGACGGGGAGTGGGGCTCGTGCGGCTCGCGCTCGCCACCCCACCCCGGCGTTCCGCCACCAACGCGCAGGGAGGTGCCGCATGAGCCTGGATGAACGATACGTCCGCAAGGCGAACGAGATCGACGCGGCGCTGCGCCGCGCGCTGGGCGGTGTCGTCGCCGCGCCCCGACGGCACGATGCGTTCAACAACGCCTACCACCTGTGCGACGCCAACCTGCGCTATTTCTTTCCGCACCTGTCGCGCGAGCGCCGGGACGAGGTCATCGCGGAGGTGTTGTTCCTGCAGAACATGGCCGTGCTCGACCAGAAGCAATACGACCTGGTGGAGACGACGCGCCTGGATGACCTGGCCGGCATCGTCTCGGGCGGACGACAGACGGGCGGTCACATCTTCTGCACCTATCACACCGGTTCCTACCGGCACCTGTTCCACTTCCTGCTGCGCGCCGGAACCGAGTGCGTGCTGTTCCTGGCCGGCAATACGCTGAACAAGCAGGGGCAGGACATCCTCGATGTCGCGCAGGACGCCGCGCGGGCACGGGGCTGGACGGGCACGCTCCGCACCGTCAACGCGCAGGACCGCAACAGCGTCCTGTTCGGCCTGCGAGCCCTCAAGCGCGGCGCATCGCTCGTCATCTATATCGACGGCAACGCGGGAGTCGGCAGCAACAAGGAAAGCGGCAGCATGGTGCCCGTGCGGTTCTTCGGTCAGCACATCATGGCGCGTGCTGGAATCGCCTATCTGAGCCACCTCGCGCGCGTTCCCGTGGTGCCCGTGGTGTGCCGGCGCGACGCCACTCATGCGCTGTCGCTGACCTTTCATCCGCCGATCGTCCCGACCGGGGACGATCGTGAGCAATACGCCGCGGACACGACGCAGGCGCTGTACAGCCTGCTGGAACAGTCGGTCGCCGATGCTCCGGGGCAGTGGGAAGGCTGGCTCTACGTCGAGCGCTATCTCCAGCGAAGCACCGACGTGCGTCCCGCCGCGCGGACCAGCGAGGAGAGCGCCGCGGAGCTGCGCGCCGATACCGACCGGTTCGCGCTGCTGCTGTACGGCGACCAGCCGGTCCTGCTCGACAAGGCACGCCACAGCTGCATCATGCTCGACCCCGCGTCAGCCGACGTGTTCCGCACGGCGGTCGAGCGCCCCTCCGCACGAGACGCACTGGATCTGTCGAATGCGCGGATTCGCAAACTGATCGACGTGGGCGCGCTGACGCGCGCCGAAACGGCTGAGCCTCGTGCTGGCTGACCCACGCCAGCACCCATTCCTGTTTGTCGTTGCACGTAGCACAACCGGAGGAAACACCATGGACGCACTGAAGCCCGGACAAGAGATGCAGGTCGCTGCCGATGAGACGATGGATGAGTTCCAGCTGACCGAGCTGGAATCTCGCCTGGAGATGACGGTGACCCTCGCGGCGGGTCAGCCTCTCGCGCTGATCGGTTACTGCTGCGAGTGCGTCGGCCAGACCATGTGCGAGTAGTCGGGTGATGGGAGGCCTGTTGAGGGTGGCCTCCCTCCCTGGGCAGACCCGACGTGAACATTCGCGGGTCTGCCCTCGGTGACGATCCCCGGGCCTCGGGATTGCACAGCGCCAGGGGGATGCTGAAATCCTCCCTCATGGCCTCCCGTCGCGCTCCTGAGAATGGGACCGAGCGAAACGCCGCGTCCGTCGAGGCAGCCTTCCAGGCGGTTCCGCCGGAGAAGGTGGCGGAGATCCTCGACGGTGAGTTGCACGTCAGTCCTCATCCGGCCCGCCCACATGTCAACGTGACATCGAACCTGCTTCCACTCATCGGAGCGCCCTTCGCACTCGGCAGGGGAGGACCGGGCGGATGGGTCATCCTCCACATGCCGGAGCTCCACCTCGGCCCCCGGCCCGACAAGCTCGTGCCGGACCTCGCCGGGTGGAGGCGCGAGCGCCTGCCTCGCGCCGTCGGAGGGGACGAGGCCCCGGCCCATTACGACCTCGCCCCGGACTGGGTCTGCGAGGTCCTCTCCGAACGCACACGCAGCAGGGACAAGGGCCAGAAGATGCGCATCTACGCCCGCGAAGGCGTGCGGCACGTATGGCACGTGGACCCGCTCGCGCGCACGCTCGACATCTTCCGGCTCATGGAGGGCCAGTGGCTCCTCGTCCATGCCTTCGCCGGAGAGGAGACCGTCCGCGCCGAACCCTTCGAGGCCATCGACCTCGAGCTGGCGCTCGTCTGGTCCGAATAGTCAGCGCCAGTCCGGCGGCGCCAGCTCGATGCGCGGCACGTAGTAGCCCTCGGGCCCCTGCAACACCGTCTCGAAACGCGGATCATTGAGCACCACGCTGCCGGGGCTCTTGTCCACCCGGGCCGGGTCCACCTTGGCGCCCAGCATGGGCAGCTTCCCGTACGTCGGAATTCCGTACTGGTGCAGGCCATCCACGGCCACACCACAGATGGGCAGCGAAGTGCCGTCCAGAAGGTAGAGGCGATCGAACTGGATGTAGACGCGGTTGGGCGTCGTCACCGCTTCGCCCGTGATCTTCAGGTACAGCTCCTGGCCCTTCATGTCGACGAACATGGAGGCGGTAACGGGGCCCGGCTTGAGATTGAGCGCGCCTCCATCCTCGATGGATTCGTCCGAGACCGCGGTCCCCGTCTCCAGGAAGGAGCCCTGCTCGTCAGGCTTGATGCCCAGCTTGACGGGGGTGGCGCGAGCCTCGGCAGAGCAGTGGGCGAGGTAACCGATGGGATCCGGCCGCACGGGAGCGGTGGCGCACCCCACGAGCTGTGCGGTGGACACTCCCAGCAGGCTGGTGAGCAGCGCACACCAACGAGACGGAGACGGCTCAGAGGCGGAGGAGTGGATGGGTGATTCGGTAGGGGCTGAGGAGAGCACGGACTGCGGTCCTTTCGCGGATGACGCCGGAGAAACCGACGCGGTGGGCTCCGCGAGCAAGCCGTCCTCCCCAGGAGGTACACACGCCACACGGAGGAGCATCCACCCTACCCCGACCAGCCCCAGCACGAAGGGAAGAGCCGTCCGTCGCCGCGACCAACGTCCCACCCATGCCGCGAACCGATGCGGACGAGCCACCCCGGCGGCGATCAAGGGAGGACACAGTAAGGACTCCGGCTCCGGTGGCTCCTCCTTCACCTCCTCCAGGATGTCCACGTCGGGGAATGACTCCTGGAGCCACGCGCACTGAGCGGGCCATTTCGCCGGGGCCTGCCAGGAGGCCGTCAGTCCCTCTTCCGCGCGTACCCGCTCCAGCTCCTCGCGCACGACGCGGGCACTCATGGGCCGCTTGCCGGGCTCCTTCTCCAACAGCCACAGCGCTATCGCACAGAGGGCCTCGGGAAGCTCGGGGTCGAGCCGCCGGGGATGCACGGGAGGTGTGGAGGCGATGGCCACCAGCAGTTGTTCCAGCGGCAGCCGGGTGCTGAAGGGACGGCAGTTGGTGAGTGCCTCGTACAGCAGCACACCAAAGGCATACAGGTCCGCGGCGGGCCGGGCCGCCAGGCGCGCACCCGGGCGCGAGGCCTCGGACACCAGGAAGGTGACGACCTCGGGTGGCTGGCAATGGAGCGTGCCCGGCGCCAGCCCATCCGTCAGCGTGCGGGCCCAGGGCGGGTGCACCGAGCCGAAGTCGATGAGGAAGGGTTTGTCATCTCCCCGCCTCACCAGGAGGTTGTCCGCCTTGAGGTCCCGGTGGCACACGCCCCGCTCATGGAGCACCTCCAGGAGCTTCAACCCCTCGCACAGCACGCCCACGCAGCGGTAGAGGGTCGCGCGCTCGCGCCAACGCCATGCGTGGAAGGTGCTCCCGGAGACGTAGGGCGTGACGAAATAGGCGTAGCCCGTCTCCGAATCGGGCCACCGCCCCCACTCGATGACCGGCAGCAGGTTGGGATGTTCCAGGTGCTCCAGCGAAGCCACCTCGCGGCGCATCCAGGCATCCACCCGATCCTCGTCCACCTTCGAAGCGGGCCGAACCGCCATCTTCAACGAGGAGCGACGACCCGCGCGCTCCACCAGGAACACGAACGCGAAGCCCCCGACGCCCAGCCGGCGCACGATGCGGAAGTCCCGAATCATGTCTCCCGCGCGAAGTTGATTGGGATGCAGCGGCGAGCTCATGGGCGCGACAAAGCCTCTTCCAGGCGCAGCGGCTGGAAGGTCCCTGGCGAGTCCTGCCCATCCAACGCCAGTTCCAGACGCGAGGCCCCCTCTGGAAGAAGCCCGGTCAGGACATGGCGCTGGCCTATCGCGTTCGCCCCGCCCGAGAGCACATGCGCGGGCCACTCCAACAGGACACCGTCCGCGAGCATCACCCGCAACCGCCCCTGCACCAGTCTCCACGGTGGAGCCCCCTTCTTGCGGCTCCTCACGGCCACGGTGGCGAAGAAGCGTCGGCCCAGCCACAGCACGGACTCGACCTGCCCTCGCGAGTCATGTGCATTGAGCTCCGCCACCTCCTGCGGGACGGCGAGCGTGGCACGCGCATCCGGCGCGTCGAGGAGCCGTCTGGCCATCAGCTCCGCACCATCCTCATCAGTGGACGCCGGAGCGCGCACCACGCGCACCCACAGGTCCACCGCGTCACCTCGCGTGACGAGCGAGAAGCGGAGCGGCTCGGCGCCATCCTCGGCGTTGACGGTGAGGAGCACCGGCGCGTCCGCAGGCAGCGCCGGGGTGGCGACGAAGACCCAAGCCCCCTCGTTCAGGCGGCTGATCTGAACGAACCCACCATCGCACACGGGCGGCTCGAAACCGGCGAGCAGGGGCGCCTCGAACTCGACGACCGTGGCCACGCCCGGTGCGAGGTGCAGCTCAAGCGGTGGCACCAGCCCGGGACTGGAAGGAAGAACGAGTGTGCGTCGCTGGTGCACTGGCCGCTCCGCCCCACCCCATCCGGAGTCGCCGAAGACAGGGAGGGAGACGAGGAGAGGCAGCAGCAGCCAAGCACCAGGACGCACCTCTTACTCATAGGTGGAACCCGCTCATGGGGCAAGCGAAAAACCACTTTTGCCGTCACCTCGGCCGAGATGACTTTTCGGATGGTGTCCTACGGTATTTTCAACCCAGTGAGCCGGCCCGCGTTGACGCGCCACCTGGAACTTCCGGATGATCAGCGGATACGCAGGATTTCCAGGGGGTGTTCCATGCGCGCCGATTCCACGGACTCTCGACTCGTCGTCAGCTGGAGGCGCCGCGGAGCACGGGCCCTCGGCATGGCGCTCTTCCTGCTCCTCGGTGGGTGCGCCACGAAGGCACCTCTCGCGGGACTCCTGCCCGGCTCCCACCGGCGCCCCGTCCTCCGGCCTCCCCTGATGGCCTCACCCGCCCCCTCCTCCGGACAGACCACCCCGACCAGCGGCGGTAACTTCGGCACGCCCTACACGCCCACGCCCTACACGCCCACGCCCTACTAACCAAGTAGCAGGCGCAGCCTGCGGGCTTCTTGCAGTCGTAGCTGGAGCTGATGCAGCTGTCGCCACAGGGCTTGCTACCGCTGCCGCAGTGCTTGGCAGCTCCTCGTAGGCGTGGAGATGAAGCCGGAGATCAGGCCCTGGGAGTCGACGGCCGTATCCTTCAAGGCTGGTCCACCTGGGGGAAAGGCCAGCACCATGTCGAAGGAGTACCGAAGGCCTGGGGCGGGGGAGGGCGGCGGTACTCAGCTCGAGGCTCGAAGAGGGAGGACGGAGGGCCCTCCGCGCTGGGCGCCTGCAGGAGCCTTCGGGCTCATCGTGCTCTTCCTCTTCGCGGCGTGCGCGACGCACGCACCAATGGCGGAGATGGGCGGAGGGCGGAACCGCAGCTGGCGTGAGGCGCCCGAGGACGACGTGGCCCGGGCCGGTCCAGCGACGGAGCCAGGACTTGAGGGCGCTCCAGTGCTCGATGTGGTGGTGCTCGAGCCGACGCGGGTGAGGACGAGGCCGGTTCCCATCAACAAAGCGGAGTTTCGGGAGGACGTTGCGCGGCTGGCGCACGGCCGCCAGGTTCAGGGCCGTCCCCAAGAGGTAGCGGCGGCAGTGCTCGAGGTCCAGGAGTTGCTGCGCCAGGCCAGGGAGGCGAAGCCGGTCTCGGACGTGGAAGGGGCGGGGAGGTTTACGGGGGAGTAGGATCCGCGGGCGGACGGAGGACGGGGGCGGGTAGACGCCCTTTTGCCCGAGGAGCAGTGGGGGCCCGTCCGGCTCGAGCCACAAGCCGAGGCAGAGCTTCGAGCAAGGTACGAGCGTTTCTGCATCGTTCGCGGGGGCGGTGACTGCCTCGGGCTGCTTGAGGACGGTCCCTACCTTCGCGCCGATGACAGGAGCACTCTCGCCCTGGCCCTGGCCTTCGGCTCAGTCCTGGACGAGACGCATGCGGCGCTTGGGCGGGAGCTGAACCCCAAGGCGCTCCTGGCCTCTATTGTCTGGATGGCAGGCATCTACATGGGCCTGTGGCTGCTGCCGGAGCCAGTGACGAAGGGAGTAGCTGCGGTGCTCACGGTGGCGCTGGTGGCCTGGCTCGGCATCGACACCGTGTGGGGCCTCATGGACGGCTGGGCGGAGCTCGTCATGAAGGCGCGGGTAGCCACCACCTTTGACGAACTGCGTGAGGCCGGGGTGGGCTTCGCCAAGGTGCTGGGGACGGACGCGGCCCGGGCAATGGTCATGGCGGTGACGGCGCTCTCGGGGCGGACGATGGCGGAGGTCGGCCCGGCGTTGCGCTCACTGCCGAGCTTCCGGCTCGCGCAGCTGCAACTCGGGGGGCAGGGAGGTCCGGCGTGGGTGTTCGTGCGGCTGGAGCAGGTGCAGACGGTGGCGGCCTCGGCCGAGGGCGCCCTGGCGGTCACGGTAGGGCCCGAAGGCGCGCTCGCTGGCGCCATGATGAGCCGCAACAGCGCGGGGGGCGCCAGTTCAAGCGGATCCTCGGCCAACGAGGTGTACCGGCACCGCGGTGGCAACAGGCAGGTGGAGCGAAATGGCGAGCGGTGGCACCTGCCACGGGGAGTGTCCGTCAACGACATTCCGGCTGCGGACCCCTTGGGGGACCAGCTCCAGGCGGCGGCGAAGCAGGTGAGCACGAAGTGGGGGCGGCATATGTTCACCCGAGATGAGAGAGCGGCCTACGACCGGCTGCTCCGAAGAGGTCTTGCGCACCGCGCGAACCTACTCGAGCGCCAGGCGAGAGGTCGGTGGGTGGAGAGAGAACTCCAGAAGCTGTTCCCGTCGCTGGACTGCAGAGGCCGGGGCGTCGACGTGGTGGGGTCGGCGAGTCAGAAGTACCACTATGAAATCCTGTCCGGGACGGACTGGAACTTCGAGCTTCACGGACGGCGGATGGCGAGCACCTTCTTCCGTATGATCTTCTTCTGAAAATGCGCGCGACTCCCAACATTCACATCGAGAACCGAGAGCTCGAGGGCGAGCGGCTGGAGCTGACGGATAAGGAGGCCATCTACTGGCTTGGCCCGAACATCACGCTGCGGCGCTGCACCCTGGTCCTCGGGGTGGGAGGACGGCACTTCGTTCCGATGTGGGGAAGATTCATCGACTGCACCATCACGGCGAAGCGGGAGGTCGCGAAGGAGTGGTTTACCTCCATGCGATTCGAGGGCTGCCGGTTCACGGGCAGGTTTTCGGGGGTCGGGTTTGGTCAGCGAGTTGGTGTTGACAGGTGGTGGGAGCACGGAGGAATCGAGAACTGCGATTTCTCCGAGGCCCGACTTGACCAGTGCAGTTTCCACAACTGCGACATGCGGACGATCCGGCTCCCGCAGTGGCCATGCTTCACAATCTTGGACCCCATCAAGCACGGACGGGAGCTGCTGAGCGTTCCATGGCCGGGCGACTTCACCCCGGTCATCCTAGAGGGAGAGCACAGGGACTCAGAGGACACCGCGGCGGTGACGATCTACGCGCCGGCGGAGGCGAAGCGCTCGGGGGCGACGCTGGAGGAGTTCAAGGCGGCTGTCGAGCGATTCGACTTCATCGTGCGGTGACGTGATTCCCGCCGGTGCCCTCATCCTGCCACTAGCGATACCCGGACACGGGTGGATCAGCGCTCCACCTGCGCGCTGCACGCCATGCAGTGACGTGCCTCCGGGATGGCCAGCAGCCGGTGCCGTCCGATGGCCCCACCGCAGCGCGCGCAGTGCCCGAACCCACCCTGCTCGATGCGCACCAGCGCATCGTCGATGTCCCTCAGCTCCCTCCGCTCCCGCTCCGACAGCCGCTCCAGCACCTCCGCCACGCTCTCCTCGGCCGCTTCGTCGGCCTGCTCGGACGCCCGCCCCTCCCTCAGCTCCTCGGCCTCCTCCCGGTTGTCACGCAACAGGCCGCGCAGGCTGCTCCGTCGCTGCAGCAAGGCCTCCCGGGCCTGGTTCGTCCACGTGTTCATGATGGTTCCCCACTTCGCGCGGCGGGCCTCGTGGGCCACCGGGGTATGAGTCCGCGCCGGTCCATTTCAGAAACCGTGCCTCGCCCCTCCTTCCTCGGAACGCCCCCTCCCGCGCGCAAGGTTTGCGGCTTTCTCCAGGCCCCTTGTGCACCCCTTGCGCACCAGCCCCCCACCTCCTCCCGTACGCGCGCTGGAACACCCCTTGCTCCGAGTGTCGGCGGCCACACCCTTCCCGGTGTCCCGACACCCCTGGAACGAGGTCGCTCGCACGATGTCCTCCCTCACCGTCCCCACCCCTCCCCGCCCGCTCCTCCAGGGACTCCTCCCCCGCGAGCATGGCGCGTATTTCCAGCTCGGCCTCCCCCTGGCCACCGCCCTCCTCGTCTCCGGCGCGCCCGCCGCCGCCCTCTGGCTCTCGGGCGCCGCCATCGCCTGCCTGCTCGCCCACGAGCCCCTGCTCCTCCTGCTCGGCCACCGGGGCGCCCGCCGCGGTGAGCGCGACGGAGGCCGTGCCCGCTCGTGGGGTATCGCCGTGGGTCTCATCGGCGCGCTGTGCCTCGTGCTCGGCACCCTGTCCCTGCCGGCCGCGGCGCGTCCCTTCCTCGCGCTGCCCCTCATCCTCGGCGGCGAGGTGCTGCTGCTCGCCTGGAACCACCAGGAGCGCACCCTCGCGGGCGAGGTACTCGCCGCGCTCGCGCTCGCCGCCTGGGCCGTCCCCATCGCCATGGCCGGCGACCTTCCCGCCTCCACCGCGATGACCCTCTGGGGCACCTATGGACTGGCCTTCGGCCTGGCCACCCTGGCCGTGCGCACCGTCATCGCCAGTCACCGCCCCCGCGCCCACCGCGAGCGGCTGCGCTGCTCGGGCGCCGCCCTGGTGACCGCCTTCCTCCTCGCGGCCGTGGCCTGGGCGCTGCGCTCCGGGCTGCACCCCCTGTGCGTGGCGGCGCTGCTTCCCGTGGGCCTCGTGGCGCTCGGGCTGTGCGTGGCCCTGCCCTCGCCCCGGCGGCTCAAGTCCATCGGCTGGACGCTGGGTGTGGCCGGCACCCTCACGTCGGTGCTGCTCGGCGTGGGTCTGACCTGATTCACGCCTCGATGGGCGGAGGGACGCGGCGGGCCGTGAGCGTGGAGCCCGCGGAGGCGGCGCTCACCAGGCCCACCGCGAGCCACTGCAGGAGCGTGAGCCGCTCGCCCAGGAACACCAGGCCCATGAGCGTCCCCACCGCGGGCTCCAGGCTCATCAGGATGCCGAAGGTGCGGCTGGGCAGGGCACGCAGGGCGATCATCTCCAGCGTGTACGGCAGCGCGCTCGACAGGATCGCCACCCCCAGGCCCGCCAGGAGCAGCGCGGGGGTGAACCTCGCCTCGCCCACGCTCGTGAGGACGAAGGGCAGCACCGTGAAGGTCGCGAACACCATCCCGACCGCGACGCCCTGCCCCTCGGGGAGCAGCCGGGACAGCCGCCCGCCGAGCAGGATGTACGCCGCCCAGCACGCCCCCGCGAAGAGCGCCAGCAGCACGCCCGTCATGTCGAGCGCGCCGGGCGTCCCGCTCCACGGCGTGAGCAGGACGATGCCCGCGGCGGCCACCACCACCCACAGGAAGTCCAGCAGCCGCCGGGAGCCGGCCACCGCGAGCACGAGCGGCCCGACGAACTCCAGCGTGACGCCCAGCCCGAGGGGGATGCGCGCGATGGCGAGGTAGAAGGTGAGGTTCATGGCGCCGAGCGCCACGCCATAGGGGATGACGGCGGCCCACTGCGCGCGGCTGAGGCGCGCGAGGGGGGGACGGAAGACGGCGAGCAGCACGAGCGCGGCCAGCGTGAGGCGCAGGCCGGCCGTCACCGTCGCGCCGAGCGCCGGGAACAGTCCCTTCGCGAGCGCCGCGCCTCCCTGGATGCTCACCATGGAGAGCAGCACCGCCGGAATGGGCGGAAGGGTCAGACCGCGGCGGCCAGCATGTGCATCGGACATGGCGCCGCTTCTAGCGCGCCGAGGCCCGTTCCGTCGCCAGCTTGCGTGCCCGCTTCTCCACCGCGCGCACCGTGTCCATCACCGCGTCCTTCTGGCCCACGCCGGCCAGGAAGCCGGGGATGGAGCCCCCGGGCTCCACGGTGAAGCGGTAGATGAAGCGCACCCGGCTCTCGCCGGCCGGGGTGAAGTGCCAGCTGCCCTCGTTGTGGTACAGCCGCACCACGCCGCTGCGCTCCGGCAGCGCCTTGCCCTGGGAGAACCACCGCTGGCGGAACACCCCCGTCCCATCCGCGGCCAGCAGCTCCTCGTCCACCACGCGCAGCACGTAGTCCCGGTTGGAGATGATGGGGAAGTCCAGCTGGGTGTACGTCACGCGCCCGTCCGGCTCGTGGGACACCACCTTGGACTCCGTCACGTACGGCATCCAGTGCCGGAAGCTCTCGTGGTCCCTCAGCGCCGACTGCACGTCCTGGATGCTGACGTCCAGGTGGCCCTCGGCCCAGACCTCCCGGCCCCCGGGGATGTCCGGACGCTTGCGGGCCTTGATGGCCACATCACCGTCCGCGACCTTCTCCCAATCCTCCGCCGCCCTGGCGCCACCCATCACCAGCACCACGACCAGGGCCGTCAGGCCCGGCAGGTTCCGCATGTTCGACTCCCCTCACTTTGAGGCGGGTCACCGGCCGGTTTCCCGCCCTCCACCAACACCCTCACCACCAGAAGCATCGACTTTTGGTACCGGCCAGGGCACGAAGGTAGACCATGACCGGCCACCTGCCAGCCCCCCCACCCGAGCGAGGGCTTTTCTGCAATCGCACCCTCAACATGAGGGCCATCAAAGCCATCGGTTATGACATGGATTACACGCTCATTCACTACAAAGTGGAAGCGTGGGAACAGCGAGCCTATGAGCATATGAGAAACCGGCTCGTGGCGCAGGGCTGGCCCGTGGGCCACCTGACGTTCGATCCGATGCTGGCCATGCGCGGCCTCATCATCGACACGGAGAAGGGAAACCTCCTCAAGGCCAACCGCTTCGGCTTCGTGAAGAAGGCCCTCCATGGCACCCGGCCCATGGACTTCGAGGCCCAGCGCAACGAGTACTCCGGCACCATCATCGACCTGGCCGACCGGCGCTGGGTGTTCCTCAATACCCTTTTCTCACTCTCCGAGGCGTGCCTCTACGCGCAGGTGGTGGACCTGCTGGATGCCGGCAAGCTGCCCGGTCCCATGGGCCCCATGGGCTACGGCGACGTCTACGAGCATGTGCGCCGCAGCCTGGACGCCACGCACATGGAGGGCGCGCTCAAGGCGGAGATCATCGCCGACCCGGGGCGCTACGTGCTGGCCGAGTCCGACACGGCGCTCGCGCTGCTGGACCAGAAGAACGCGGGCAAGAAGCTGCTGCTCATCACCAACAGCGAGTGGGCCTACACCCTGCCGATGATGCACGCCGCGTTCGACCCGTATCTCCCCCCGGGGATGACGTGGCGCGAGCTGTTCGACGTGGTCATCGTCAGCGCCCGCAAGCCCGAGTTCTTCACCACGCGCGCCTCGCTCTTCGAGGTGGTGACGGCGCCGGGACAGGAGGGCCTGCTGCGTCCGCACTCGGGGCCGCTCAAGCCGAGGACGCCCTACTTCGGCGGCAGCGCCACCGAGGTGGAGCGCTTCCTGGGCATGAGCGGGGATGAGATCCTCTACGTGGGCGACCACATGTTCGGTGACGTGCACGTGACGAAGAACGTGCTGCGCTGGCGCACCGCCCTCATCCTGCGCGAGCTGGAGGATGAGATCCGCGCCATCAGCGCCTTCCGGGGCACCGAGGCGCGGCTGGCCGAGCGGATGCAGCACAAGGAGCGCCTGGAAGCCGAGTCCTGCCAGGTGCGGCTGGAGCTGCAACGGCGGCGGCTGGGCTACGGTCCGCGCGAGCCCTCGCCCTCCGACGAGCAGCTGCATGCCCGCGCGCTCGAGCTGCGCACCCAGCTGGAGGCGCTCGACACGGAGATCGGCCCGATGGCCCGCGCCGCCAGCGAGCTGGCCAACCCCATCTGGGGCCTGCTGACCCGGGCGGGCAACGACAAGAGCCACCTGGCGCGCCAGGTGGAGCGCTACGCGGACATCTACACGTCGCGGGTGAGCAACTTCCTGTTCGCCACGCCCTTCGTGTACCTGCGCAGCCCGCGCGGCAGCCTGCCGCACGACCCGACCACCCCCGGCGGCACGCCCGTGTTCCCCGCCAGCGCCACCGGAGACACGAGCGCTCCCTGAGCCCCGAGGCCGCTGGGACTCCCCAGCGGCCTCCCCCTTCACCCGCCGGAAGGCCGTCCCGCGAGGGAGTGCGCCATCCGCTCCAGCACGCTCTCGAGCTGGGAGAGCTCGTAGGGCTTGGGCAGCAGCACGGCGCCCGGCACCGTGTCACCCACCGCGCCGCCATGGCCGGAGGCGATGATGACCCGGAGACCGGGACGCTGGCGGACGGCCTCGCGGGCCAGCTCCACTCCCGACATGCCGGGCAGGCTCACGTCCGTGAACAGCACGTCGATACCGTCGGAGGCGAGCACCTCCCGGGCCTCTTCCGCGCTCGGGACGGCGAGCACGCGGTGCCCGAGCACCTCCATCAACAGCTCGCAGACGGAGGACCGGATGGCCTCGTCATCCTCCACCAGGAGGATGCGCAGCTCCTCGCTCGCGAGCTCCGGCGCGCGTCCGGGACTGGCGTACTCCGGGGCGGCGGGAGCGGCCCGCGCGGCCATGCGCTGCTGGCGGTTGCGCAGCAGCTGGCGCAGCTTCCGGGCCAGGTCCTCCCTGCGGTAGGGCTTGCTCAGCAGGTTGACGCCGGGATCCAACCGGCCGCCGTGGACGATGGCGTTCTCCGTGTAGCCCGACGTGAAGAGCACCTCGAGGTCCGGCAGGAGCGCCTTGGCCTGCCTCGCGAGCTCCGGGCTGCGCACCGGACCGGGCATCACCACGTCGGTGAACAGCAGGTCCACCGGCAGGCCGCTCTGGATGACGGCCAACGCGCTCTGCCCGTCGGTGGCCTTGAGCACGCGATACCCGAGCTCCGTCAGCAGCTCCACCACGGTGGCGCGCACCCCGGCGTCGTCCTCGACCACCAGGATGGTCTCCGTGCCGCCCTCGACCGGACCCGAGGCGACCTCGGTGCGCTGCATCTCGGCCTGGAACGAGCGCGGCAGGTAGATCTTGATCGTCGTCCCGTGCCCGACCTCGCTGTAGATCTTGATGTGGCCGCCGGTCTGCTTGACGAAGCCATACACCATGCTCAAGCCCAGCCCCGTGCCACGGCCCTCGGGCTTGGTCGTGAAGAAGGGCTCGAAGACCCGCTCCATGATCTCCGGTGACATGCCACAGCCGGTGTCGGAGATGGCCAGCATCACGTACTGGCCGGCCGTGACATCCGAGTGGAGCTGGGCGTAGTGGTCATCGAGCATGGCGTTGCCGGCCTCGATGGTCAGCTTGCCCTCGCCCTCCATCGCGTCGCGGGCGTTGATCGCCAGGTTCAGGATGACGTTCTCCAGCTGGTTGGGATCGGCGAACGTGTTCCAGAGCCCCCCGGCGATGACCGTCTCGAGCTCGATGTCCTCGCCCAGGGCGCGTCGCAGCAGGTCATCCATGCCGCGCACCAGCCGCCCGATGTTGAGGGCCAGGGGCTCGAGCGGCTGCCGCCGCGCGAACGCGAGCAGCTGCGAGGCGAGCCGGGCCCCGCGCTCGACGGCGCCGACGGCGGTCTGCAAACGCCGCTGCGCCTGCTCGCTGCCGGCGACGTCCCGCTGCAGGAGCTGGAGATTGCCGCCGATGACCTGGAGCAGGTTGTTGAAGTCGTGCGCCACGCCGCCCGTGAGCTTGCCCACCGCCTCCATCTTCTGGGCCTGCCGCAACGCGGCCTCGGTCTGGCGCCGCTCGGCCTCGCTCTCCTCCAAGGCGCGGGTGCGCTCGCGGACCAGCTCCTCGAGGTGCTCGCGGTAGCGGCGCAGCTCGTCCTGGGCGTGCTTCTGCACGGTGACGTCGTTGCCCTGGGCGAAGATGCCGGAGATGGTCCCATCCGGCTCGATGATGGGCTGGTACACGAAGTCGACATACGCTTCCGTGAGCGTCGAACCGGGCTCCCGCTGCACGAGGAGCCGCTGTCCCCGGCCGACGAACGGCTCTCCCGTCGTGAACACCCGGTCGAGCAGCTCCAGGAAGCCCTGCCCCACGACCTCGGGAAGGGCGTCCCGGACCGGCTTGCCGAGGATCTCCCGGTGGCCGACGAGCTGGTAGTAGGAGGGGTTGACCAGCTCGAAGACATGATCCCGCCCCCGGAGGAAGGCCACGAACCCGGGCGCCTGTTCGAACAGCCGGCGGAGGTGACGGCGCTCGGCGTCCAGGTTCCTGTTGGCCTCCTGGACGAGCCGCGCGCGCTGGAGGACCCCCGCCTCTACCTGTTCCGAGGGAAGGGCCACATCCCGGGCGACCTCCGCGGCCCGCATGGCCTGCTTGAGCCGTTGCAGCTCGGTCACGTCCACGGTGTGCTGGAGGATGAAGGCCACCTCGCCCCGGTCATCCAGGAGCGGCGTATGGGTGGCACTCCAGTAGCGGTCCTCGGCGACCACCCCCCTGTCGGTCTGGCGGGGGACCCGGTAGGGGATGAGCGCCAGGATGTCCGGTACGCGCCCCTTCAGGACCCGGTCGAACGACTCCCGCAGCTGGCGCGCGCTGCTGTTGTTGGGATCGTTCGGGTCGTGGGGGAACGCCTCGAAGATGCTCCGCCCCAGGATGTCCTCGGCCCGGCTCGCCGTGACCCGCAGGTAGGCCTCGTTGGCCGCGACGTACCGCAGCTCCCGGTCCACCACCATGTAGGGATTGGGCGAGTGGTTGAAGAGCGTCTCGAAATCGATGGTGTCGGGCATTGTTGAATGTGGGCCGAAGCCCCTCCGCTCTCCTGCCTGTCACGGGCCCCTGAAGGGCCCGTGATTCCCAGGTACACAATCAATCGAGAGGAGGCGACACGAAATCCCAGCCCGGGCCCCGCCGGTGCCCGCCATCATCCTTCGCCTGACACCGCGCGTCCTATTGCGTGCGACGCCAGAGGTCCCTCAGGTCGGGCGAGAGGTTGCTCTCGACGTCCTCGGCCTCGCCCTCCGAGATGTGCTCGCGCAGTCCCTGGAAGACGGCGCGCACCAGGGGCTCCACCTCGGACACGTCCTTGCCCAGATCCTCCGCCACCACCCGCAGGAAGTCGTCCCGGTTCTTGCCGAAGGCGCGCACCGGCTTGTCCGCCCCCTCCTGGGGCAGGAACTCCAACAGCTTGCGCGGCAGCTGCGCCTTCAAATCCTTCGCCTCTCCTGGCTGGATGCGGTGCAGCAGGGCGTTGACGACCGACACCGCCGCACACTCGGCCACCCCGGATTCCAACTTCCCTACCTCGCACAGGTGCCTGATGAAGGCGGCGTAGGTGGAGCCGACGCGGGACAGGTGCCGCTTCTCGCTCCGGCTCAGGGGGGTTTCCTCTGGAATATCAGCCATTTCACGCTCCTCGGTGGCGTCTCCTGAAAGGTGGACATGCCCTGGAGGGAGGCGGCCATGGCTGATCGGAGGGCGGGCGGTGGGGAACGGGGGCCGGGGCCGCATGCCTGGTGAGCGAGCAGCCCACCTGGCTGATCAGCAAGGAATGTCAGACCCCTCTAGTATCAGTGGTGCCGTGAGCCACTCGACCACCAACGGCGCGTTGCGAGTCCTGGAGCAGGGCAATCTTCTCGACGGGGCGTATCTGGTGCCTAGCCTGAGCGGAACCGGAGGCAAGAAGAGGGCCCGCAAGAAGAAAGCGGCGCCGAAGCTGGGCTTCGTCGCGGCGCTGGCGCTGGCGGTGCAGCAGGGGCGGCAGCTCGCGAAGGAAGTGGGCAAGACGGCGCTGTCGCGCTGCCCGCGCTGTGGGCACGTGGGGCCGACGCAGCGGGACTTCGGCACGCGCATCATCCGGGGCGAGCGCCGGCCGCAGTCCTGGTGCCGCAGCTGCCGGAAGACGAACCTGCCGCCGCTCAAGGCCGTGCCGGAATCCTCGGGACGGGACGTGAAGGCCCCGCACGGGGAGACGGCCCCGGAGAAGCCCGAGAAGTCCCGCCGCGCCGCGGTCCGCGAGGACGGCTGGCTGTTCCCGCCGGAGATGCTGGGCGGCGGCGGCAAGCGCCGCAACTCCTGAGGCCTGGGGTCCGGGCAGCCGTCCGGGGCCTCCGTCCGCTCCCCCTGGGGATGACGACGGCGCCACACGCGCTCATTCCTCACGAGGCAAGGAGGGAGAGCACATGGCGGTTCGAACGGATACGGTGGGGATCAAGAACCTGCGTCAGGCGGACGTGCATGCGGCACAGTCCGGCCAGCAGACCAGCAAGGGGCGGCCCCTCCCCTTCCATGACGAGCTCCCGGCGCTGAGGCGCGAGCGGTTGCTGGCCCGAGCCCGGCTGGGCCCGGCCGCGGAGCCCCACCTGCCGAAGATTCCAAGGACGGTGGCGCCCGTGCGCGGGCGCAAGAAGCCCCCCAGCCAGATGCACATCAAGCGCAACGGCGGGTGAGCCCGCGGCAACAAAACGGGGACAGGCGCGATTCGCGGTCTATGCTGGGACCGAAATGAGTGACGCGCTGTTCTCCTCGGAAGTGGAACCGGCCGACACACGCTACCTGTGGCGGCTGTGGTTCGCGGACCTGCTGGACCTGGCCACCTCGGCGCTGGTGGGCTGGGGAGTGCTGCGCATGGTGGACGTGGAGCGCACGCGCGGCGCGCTGGTGGTGGCCGGCGTGGTGACATGGCTCCTGATGTCGCTGGCGAGCGGGCTGAGCGGGTGGACGTTGTGGCGGGGCCTGGTGGGCCTGCGGCTGGTGACGGATGGGAGCGCGCCGGGTGGGGCGCGGGGGCTCGGCCGGGCCTTCGTGGTGCCAGTGGACCTGGTCATCTCTCCCTTCCTCCAACGGCGGTATCTCGATCGCATCCTGAAGGTGCAGCCCGAGGCGGTGGCGCTGCTGTCCAAGCGCTGGCAGCGCGGCCTGGGCTGGCAGGTCTTCTGGCTGGTGATGGTGCTCGGGTCGGTGTGGTTCATCGTCATGCCCACCCGGCGCGAGGCCGTCACCTACCTGAAGCGGCTGGACGGGTGGCGCTGCTGCCACGCGAAGACGCCACCTTCGGCCTTCAAGTGCTCCACCTCGGTGTGGCGCGCGATGGGCGCGGCCGAGAGCGGCGACACGCAGGCCCAGGCCATCGTGGCGGACTGCCCCAGAGCCTCCGGCACGCTGGAGCGCTGAGCCGGAAGAGACCGGCACCCGAGCGAGCGGGGGGATGGAAAAACCGCCCGGGCGTCCTTACCTCCGAGTCAGGAGGCCAACACATGGCGGTCAGGACGCGGGAAGCAGGTACCAAGAACAAGAGGCGGGTGACGAGCGTCGACGAGACGCAGCCCAACCGGCAGGCCCAGGGGCTCAGCAGGGGACGCAAGACCGTGCCGCGAGACCAGGCCGCGGCCCTGCGCCGCCAGAAGCTGATGCGCAAGGCCACGCCCGGCCCCGCCATGACGGAGCCCGTCGGACACGGGCCCGCCACCACCGAGGTGCGGCCCGGAAAGAAGACCCTCACCCGGCGCAAGGCGAAGCGCGGCAACCTCGTGTAGCGCTCGCGCCCCACCTACCTCTCAAACCCGACAGTGATGGCCCGGCCCCCCTGGTCAATCGGGCCGGCCATCCCTACCTCACGCTGGGGAGGACCCATGCCAGAGAAAACCAAGCAGCTGCGCGCCAAACGTGCCAAGGCGAAGGGCACGACCATGACCGTGAAGGCCTCGGACATCGGCGACGTTCCCGCCGGCAAGAGCGCCCACGCCCTCAAGAAGAGCCGGGGCATCGCCGGCCGCACCCGCACCACCGAGCGCTCCGTCAGCCGCCGCCGTCCGCCAGGCGAGGGCAAGACGGCCCAGAGCCTCAAGCTTCCCATCCCGGAGACCGGGAGCTCCACCTCGCGCCGCAAGACGATTCCGGACGAGGCCGCCGCCCAGTACCGCCACGGAACACACCGGAAGACCGTCGCCGCCGAGTCCGCCGCCGCCTACCGCCGCGAGGAGCGCCCCAAGAATCCCCGCAACGAGGCGAAGCAGCGTCAGGAGGCTCGCAGCAAGCGCGGCTCGCCCGTGCAGGGCCGCAAGAAGGCCCCCAGCGAGATGGACATCACCCACAGCGGTGGCCCGCGCAAGCGCCTGCCCCTCCACGGCGGCTGAGCCACACGGCCCACACGAGCCACGCCAGCGCCCCCGGGCCTGGCGCTCCCGTGCAGCCCCCCGCCTCCTCGGGCGCGGGCGGCTGTGACTGGCCGCACGGCGTGAAGCACCGGCACGCGTCTTCGCCCTCGGGCTCCAGGCGCGCGCACACGCTCCCCGCTTCACAGTGGGCGTCCTCGGTGCAGAGCGCTCCGTAGTCCCCTTCCTGGAGCGCGGGCTGGAGGCAACGGCCCGGTCCGCCCTCCGTCACGGGGACACAGGCGAGCCCCGAGGGGCACTCGTCGTCCCGCGTGCACGCCGCCGTGCAGAGCGTCTCGAGCGCGAGCACCGGCCCCGTGGGCGGGAGGCGCTCGGCCAGGAAGGGGGCGATGAAGGACTCGAGCAGCGCGTCCACCCGGACGTTGAAGGCGTCCCTCCGGCACGCCACGTCGCCGCTCGCCGTGATGCCCACGAGCACCTCGCGCCCGTCCGAGCCTCGCACCAGCACCGGCCCCCCGCTGTCTCCCACGCAGCTCATCGCCGGCGACGGCCCCGCATGGAACGCTCCTGGATCCACCGACGTCACGCGGAGGGTTCCCTGTCTCCGCTCGCCCGATGGGGTGCTCGCGTCCTTCGTGTCGCCAAAACCCACCACTCGCGCTTCCCGCCCGGTTTCCAGCTCGCCCCAGCCCGGCTCGGGCAGGGGCAAGGGTGGCGCGTCCAGGGGTCGGGCGAGACGCAGCAGCGCCGCATCGAAGGTGTGGCTGGCACGGTCGTAGTCAGGGTGTTTCACTGCTCGTGCCACCCGGGCGAAATGGCCTCGCGGCTCGGGCTCGGGCAGCAGCCTCGCCCCGAGGAAGATTTCGTAGGCCCCCTCCGTACCGAAGATGTCCAGGCAGTGCGCCGCCGTCAGCACCACGTCCGGCGCGATCAGCGCCCCCGTGCACAGCAGCGTCAGGGGTTCTCCCGTGCACCTCGCCCGGCGCGCCAGCAACGCCACCACCGCCTCGTCATCCGGCGCGGATGTGCCTCCGACCACCGGGTTCTCTCGGGTGGATGGCGCGAAAGGCGCGGATTGGGTTGGTCCGCAGGCGCTCAGCGTCAACAGCGCCAGGAGGAGGACGGTGACTCCGTGACGACCCTCACCCCTGCCCTCTCCCAGAGGGAGAGGGTGATCGCAACCCGGGTTCATCCGGTACCCTCACCCCGTCCCTCTCCCGAAGGGAGAGGGGTTTTGCTCTCACTCGGCCTTCGCTTGCTCTTCCTGACGGGCCGCCTCCTTCAGCGCCTCCGTCTCCTCTCTCAGCTTTCCCAGCCTCGCCTGGTGCCGCGTGAGTTGGACCGCCAGCCGCCTCGCCTCCGTCTCGTCCCCTCGCGTCTGCGCCGCCTTCCGCTCCTGCTCCAGCCTCTCCACGTCCCGCCCCAACAGCTCCGTGACTCGCACCATCTTCTCGTGCCGCCATGCCGCCGTCTGCGGCTTCTCCGGCTCGATGGGGTCGTTCTCCTGCGGCAGGGGATTGGCCACCTCGGGCTCCGGCACCACGTCCCCAGGGCCAATCGGCACCACCGTCGCCCTCGGCCCCTCCCCCACCTGCGCCTGTGTCTCCAGCTTCACCGGCTCGGGCTTCGCCGCCGCGGTCACGGAAGGCACGGGCGCGGGCTCGGAGGCCGTGGACGTGGACACCGCCACGGACGGCGGCGGCTGCCGCGTCGAGGAGCCCGCTTCCGGCATGGGCCACAAGAAGCGCAGCGCCAGCGCGGACCCCAACAGCAGGCCCGCGGCGAGCGGTGGAACGAATCGGGACCGGTTGTTCATCGCTCGTCCATTCTCCCCCAAGAGGGGCCCACCGCGCCTTCACTCACAGGCGCAGCTTCCAGCCGTCCGGGTGCTCCTCCACCCGCAGGAGCATCGGCTGCTCGCGGACCCGTCCGTTCCGAGCCACCCGCGCGCGCACCATCACCGCGCTCGGGTCCCGCCCGTCCACCGTCGCGTCCACCACCTCCACCAGGGAGACTCCATGCTCGTTCAGCTCGTCCACCGTCGCCCGGCAGCCGTCCGACTCCTGGCCCACCAGCAACGGACCGAGCACCGCGCAGTCCCCCGCGGGCAGCGCCTCGAAGAAGCGCTGCACCGTGGCCCGCGCGGCCTCCGTCTTCCTCGTCTCCGAGGGTCTACATGCGAGGGCGGCCAGCAGGCCCAGCCACACCACGGCGCGCGGCACCGCCCTCACCCACCTGGAGCGTGTCATCAGTAGCAGTTGGGAGCGTACAGCTCGTCGTCGCTCGCGGAGGCGAACTGGTCGTCGCAGTAGGCGCTCGCCAGCGCATGGCCGTTGCGCACGCAGCCGTCGTGGTTGGTCGCATCCAGCGTGTACTGGGTGTCGCCACCGCAGCCACCACCGCAGCGGCCGAAGCAGCTGCCCTGCACCTTCGGGCGGCTCCAGTGGTCCGGCTCGCCGCACACCCACGAGCCGCCGCTCATGTAGTACTCGTCACCGCTGCACGTGGCGTGGTTGCCCAGCTGGGCGATCTGCTGGTTGATGGTGGCGTCGAAGCCGCCATGCTGGCAGTCGTGCTTGGCGTACGAGTACCAGTTGAAGCTGCCTCCGCAGCTGCCCGTGTAGCTGCCATTGCACTTCGCGTAGCTGCACAGCATCGTGTAGCCGCGCCCCTGCTCGCCCATCACCGTGCGCTGCAGCTCCACGGTGCTCGGGTGCTCGGACCACAGGCCCACCGCGCGCCGCAGGTACTTCGCCTCGGGCGACGCCGCGTCACTGGCCGGCAGCTGCGCGTTGAGCGCCGCGTACAGGCCCGTCAGCAGCTCGCGGTCCCCGTCCAGCATCTGCGTGTCCAGACCGCTCTCCTCCGCGAACCCGTCCAGCGATGACACGCCGTTGGCCGCGTCCACCAGGCCCGTCAGCGTCATCCCGTTCTGCCGCAGCTCGATGCGGTAGACCCCCTCCTCCACCGAACGCGAGGAGAAGCCCACCTCGGTGCCTCCCTGCACGTAGCGGCCGGACACCACCCCGGCCTCCTGCTTCAGCTCCAGCCCGTCCGTCTTCATCCCTTCGTCCGTGCGATTCGGCTCGCCGCCCTGCCCACCGCAACCCCACAGCACCATCGCCGCGACTGCTCCGAGTACCTTCCGCATAGGCGCGTATCCCCTTGTGTCCCAAAATTCCAAGAAGCAAAGAATTCAAGAAGAATCCGGATGTAGCGGAACTCTTACATTCCAGCAAGTCGAGACGCGTCAATCCGTCGGGGTCCGGCGGCGAAACAGGGGGAGCGCCCCGGAGGCACGAGCCAGGCCCGTGATGCCCTCGGGGAGGGACTCGTGGGCGCCGATGGCCAGCAGCCCCCCGGGCTCCAATCGCTCCAACAGGCGCGCCAGCACCTCGCGCTGCACGGGCGGCGCGAAGTAGGTGAAGGCCACGTTGCGGCAGAGCACCAGGTGGAAGGGGCCCTCGGGCATGCGCTGGCGCAGATCCTCCAGGCGGAAGTCGAGCCCCTCGCGGTACTCGGGCCGCAGGCACAGCAGGTCTTCCCGCGGCGAGAAGGCCCGGTCCACCCACGCGGAGGGCAGCTCCCGCAACGTGGCGCGCCGGTAGCAGCCCTCCCGCGCGCGCTCCAGGAGCGAGGCGTCCGCGTCGGTGGCCACCAGCTCCAGGCGAAAGTCCGGGAAGCGCGGCCCCAGGCCCAGCCGGAAGAGGACGGAGACGGTGTAGGGCTCCTCGCCCGAGGCGCACCCGGCGCTCCACACGCGCAGCACGGACCCGCCCCGGGCCCGTGCGGCCTCCAGCACCTCGGGGAGGAGCGACTCGCGCAGGGCGTCGAAGACCCCCTGGTCCCGGTAGAAGCGGGAGATGGTGACGCGGCACAGCGCATCGAGCACGGCGCGCTCGGCCGGATCTCCCTCCAGCCGCTCGAGGTAGGCGACCAGCCCCGGCACCCCGAGCGCCTTCATCCTCCGGCCGACGCGCTTGCACACCTGTCCTCGCACACGGCGGAAACCCTCGTAGCGCAAGCCCAGACGAGGCGCGGCCCAGCGCAGCAACTCCAGACACTCGGCATCCGTCACGCGGCACCTCCCGGCCCTTGCTCCCCGCGTCATCCCGTCCCCCGGTCGGTCGGAGCGGGGCCGACAGGAGAGCAGGTTCCCCGAGCCCGGAAGTCACCAGTCGGAGACGGCTGTTCATGGTCCGACGCGCACACCATCCGCCCGGACAGGAGATTTGCACCGGCGTCCACCTTCACTGTTGAGGCATCGGCGGGCAACCCCCACCCTGGCCCGACGGGAGCCGGCGCTGGCCGGCAGGAGTCAGTCATGGCTGGAAACGGCAAGCGGGCATGCGGACGTCTGTGTCTGTTCCTCATGGTGTCCGTGCTCACGGGTTGCGGCGCGGGCGGAGACCCCCTGTCCGAAGGCTCCTTCGGCGAAGACCTCGATTCGCAGACGGCCGACAAGCGTCGTCAGCCCGGAGGCGAGACGCGGTGGGTGCGCACGGTGCGGAGCGCGGGAGGGAGCGACGCGCCGGTGGCCATCACGCATGACCGGCAGGACAACGTCATCACCGTGGGCAATCACCTCACGCCCATCGATTTCGGACATGGCCCCCTGGGCACTCCCTCGGGGACGTCCGTCCTCGTCGTGTCGAAGTACTCGCCGGGCGGCGAGTTGCTGTGGATCCGCCTCCTCGAAGCGCCCGCGCGCGCGGGAGTGAAGCCGTACGTGCGGGCCCAGGCGCTCACGGCCGACAGGCAGGGGAACCTCTTCCTCACGGGCCAGCAGAGCGGCGGGTTGGACCTCGGCGGAGGACCGCTGCCGGCCGGCGCGTTCCTCGCGCGGTTGGACCCGGGGGGACATCCGCGCTGGGGCCGGGCCCTGCCCACCAGCGCCACGGAGCTGGCCGTGGACACGTGGGGCGACATCACCCTCTCGGGCGTGCTGTCGGGCCAGGTGGACTTCGGCAATGGTCCGGTCTCGGGCACCGGCAATCCCTACCTCGTCCAGTACGGACCCGAGGGCCGGTTGCGCTGGGTCTTCGTCGACTCCGCGCGCGGCGTCCCGATGGACCTCGCGCAGGATGACACGGGAGACCTCTACCTGGCGGGCGGTCAGTTCGTCCCACCCTCGCCGCTCCTCACGCCCTTCCTCACCCGCATCAGCTCCGAGGGCAAGCATCGGTGGACGCGGCGGCTCGACGGAGCCTCGGGGCTGGCCATGAGCGTGGCGGCCCAGGGCGGCCAGGTGGTGGTGTCCGGCTACTTCACGGGAAGCTTCGTCTTCCGCCAGGAGAGGCTCTCCGCGCCCACGAGCCGCGGCCTGGTGCTCGCGTACGAGCGGGACGGTGACGAGCGCTGGGGCTTCCTGCTCGGCACCACCTGGGGGCTGGTGGAGATGGACCAGGACGCGGGCATGGTGGTGGCCGGCCGCTACACGGGAGGCGAGGACTTCGGCCTGGGACTCGGCGCGCTCGCGGGCTACCCGGGCGCGACCAACCTGTACATGTTGCGGCTCCAGCGCCCCACGGGGAAGCTCCAGTGGTTCCACGGCTACCCCTCCGCCGCGACGCTGCCGGTGGACCTCTCCGTGTCACGCCACGGAGAGGGTGCGCTCGTTGGCACCTTCCGGGCCCCGGTGGACCTCGGCACCGGCCCGCTGACTCCGGGCCCGGGCACCAACACCTTCGTCCTCCAGTTGGAGCGCTGAAGACGGAGCGGAGGTCAGTCGAGGAACCGGCGCTCCCAACGGCGCCTGTCCTCCGGGCGGAATCGATTCTCGTACATGGGCCCTTCGTAGAACCAGGGCTCCAGCACTCGCGCCAGCTCGCGGTAGGCGGGAAGCGTTCGGCCCTGCTCGGTATCACCCGCGTCCGGCCACTCACCCAGCGTCACCACCACCCGCTCGCCGTCCAACTCCTGCACCGTGGTGCCCGGTGAGCGCAGCCGCGCGCGCAATGCATCCGCGCCGCCCAGTTCTCCCAGTACTGGCTGACCCAGGAACGTCAGCCACGAGGGGCCTCGTACCCGCGTGCCGATGTTGTACGAGTAGGACGCCACGTCGGGGATGTCCATGCCCGGGTAGCGGAAGCACCGGTCCTGGATCTCCTTCGTCACTCCCACCACGTCGTTCGGACCCAGGAAGGCCAGTCCGCCGTTGCCGGAGCAGAAAGGCAGGGGAGCCGCCAGTTCCAGCGCCAGCGCCCGCACCCGCCCGGGTCCCTGCTCCTCCAGGTACTCCGTGGGCAGCCAGAACGACGCAACGCATGCATGCTTGTCCGAACTTCTCCATTTGGGGTCGTCGAGTCGCCTGCCGTAGTACTCGAAACGGTACCGCTCCGGACCACTCGTTCTGATGTCGCTCAAGATGATGCGAGGCCAGGGGTCCTCCAGCAGATTTCGCCGGGTGAGAGCCCAACCCGCGGCGTCGAGTTCCTGGTAATCCCCTTCGTCGTCCACGTAGAAGCCGAGATTCTCCACGCCCACCGCTTCCAGGTAGGTATCCAGCGAGCGCATCACCGCCCGCGTCATCTGCGTGTGCGGTCGGCGCATGTAGAAGTCCAGCCGCAAGCCCTCGAATATCCAGTATCCGTGGGACTCCGTACGGAGGCGGATTCTCGGGTAACGCTCGCTCACCAGAAGACTCCTTTTCGGGGACCGATGATTTCGACCTCGGCGGGCCCGAAGGCCTCTTTGTAGATATTGCCTTGGAGCTCACCCGCATAGCGGTGTCGCGGAGACAGGCATTCTACGGTGCGGCGAACCGCTCACGCGCATGCCCCACCGTGACACGTGGCATGCCCAACACAGGGCACACGGCTTCCCTCCCCCGCCCCGCGCATTCCCACGCATCCGACGAGTCTCCGACACGGGCTCGTCCCGCCATCGGAGCTCTCCGTATCCGGTCCGACGGAGACACTGCTTGGTGGAGAAATTGCTCCGGATTCCGCTCGAGCCCCCGTGAGGAGGAGATCCGACGTGAACAAGATGGACTCACGCGGCTGGCGAATGGCGCTGGCGGGCGCGGCCTGCGCACTGTTGCTCGCCAGCTGTACCAATAAAGAATCGCGAGCCAAGGAGACGCCCACCGATCCGGCGGACCCGGATCAAACGCCCCCGGAGTGTCAGGGGCCGAGAGACCCCGGCCGCGTCACCCTGCACCGGCTCAACCGCGCCGAGTACGACAACACCGTGAGGGACCTGCTCGGGGACACCACGCGCCCCTCGCGGGACTTCCCCGCGGACGACCACGGCTACGGCTTCGACAACAACGCGGACGTGCTCAGCCTGGGGCCGCTGCTGATGGAGAAGTACTCGGCCGCGGCGGAGAAGCTGGTGGAGGCCACCTGGAAGCAGGACGCCTCCCGCACCCCCCCCTTGGTGCGCGTCTGCGCGCCGGACCCGGCGGACCCGCTCCCCTGTGGACGACAGATACTGGAGCGCTTCGCCCGCCGCGCCTGGCGCCGGCCAGTCACCTCCACCGAGGTGGACCGGCTCACGGGATTCCTCTCGCTGGCGAAGCAGCAAGGAGACGGCTTCGACGCGGGCATGAAGCTGGCGCTGCGGGCGGTGCTCCTCTCGCCGCACTTCCTCTACCGCGTGGAGCTGGATCCCCACCCGGCCTCGATGGAGCCGCACCGGCTGAACGATTACGAGCTGGCCAGCCGGCTCTCCTACTTCCTGTGGAGCAGCATGCCGGACGAAGCGCTCCTGGCGGCGGCCGACGCGGGCGCCCTGCAGACGCCGGAGCACCTGGAGCAACAGGTGCGCCGGATGCTCGCGGACCCGAAGGCGGAGGCGCTGGTGGACAACTTCGCCGGGCAGTGGCTGTACACGCGCGCGCTCGACTCCTTCCACCCGGATCCGCTCCTCTACCCGTTCGACGACGGGCTGCGCGAGGCCATGCGCCAGGAGACCCAGCTCGTCTTCCGCGAGTTCCTCCTCGGAGACCACCCCGCGCGCGACCTCGTGGACGCGGACTTCACCTATGTGAATGACACACTCGCCCAGCACTACGGCCTTCCCAAGCCGGGCACCCAGGAGATGCGGCGCGTGAGCCTCGCCGGACACCCCGAGCGTTCGGGCCTGCTGGGCCAGGGCTCCATCCTCGCCGTCACCTCGCACCCGGACCGGACCTCGCCCGTGAAGCGCGGGCTCTGGGTGCTGGAGCAGCTCATGTGCAAGGCACCGCCGCCGCCACCTCCCAACGTGGAGGGCCTGCCGCCCGCGGTGGACCCGAAGATGAGCATCAAGCAGCGCATGGCGCGGCACCGCAGCGACCCGACGTGCTCGGGGTGCCACAGCATGATGGACCCCATCGGCTACGGGATGGAGAACTTCAACGTGGTGGGCGCGTGGCGGCTGAAGGAAGAGGTGAGCGGCGCCCAGGTGGACCCGAGCGGAGACCTGCCCGGAGACGTCCACTTCAAGGACGGCGTGGAGCTGCGCGCCATCCTCAAGGCGGACCCGGAGCTGGACGTCTGCATCGCCCAGCACCTGCTCGCCTACGGGCTGGGGCGCGGGCCGATGGACGCGGACGCCTGCACGCTGCGGAGCGTCTCCAAGACGGCCGAGGCACGCGGCGGCCGGCTGTCGGACCTCATCCTCGCCATCACGCAGAGCCAGTCCTTCACCTGGCGGCGCGGTGAGGCGGAGGACACGAACGAGGGGAGTGCGCCATGAAGGACTTCAAGCTGTCACGGCGGACGTTGCTCCGGGGCCTGGGCACGCTGATGGCGCTGCCGGTGCTGGAGCAGATGGTGCCCTCGGTGGCGCGGGCGGCGGAGCCCGGAGCCGCGCCTCGCCGCCTGGCCGTCTTCTACGTGCCCTGCGGCATCTACATGCCCAACTGGACACCGAGGGGCACGGGGCGCGACTGGGCGTTGTCGCCCACGCTGCAACCCCTGGCCCCGGTGAAGGACGACGTGCTGGTGCTCTCCGGGCTGTCACACGAGCCGGGGCGGCCGGACCAGTTCGGTCACCACGCGGCGGGCACGGGCGCCTTCCTCTCCTGCGTGAAGATCCACAAGGCGAGCCACGAGAGCGACGTGCGCGCCGGCGTCTCCATGGATCAGATCGCCGCCAGGGCCCTGCGCTCGCACACGCGGCTGCCCTCGCTGGAGCTGGGCAACGACGGAGGCGATGGAACGGGCTCGTGCGATGCCAACTTCAGCTGCGCCTACGCGCGCAACATCGCCTGGGCCGCGCCCACCTCGCCCGTGGCCAAGGACACCCACCCGCGCTCGGTGTTCGACCGGCTCTTCGCGGGCTTCGACCCGGACGCCACCCGGGCGCAGCTCGAGAAGCGCAAGGCCTACGAGCAGAGCATCCTGGACTTCGTGCGCGAGGACGCACAGGCCCTGAAGCAGAAGCTGGGGACGAGGGACCGGCGGAAGCTGGACGAGTACTTCACCAGCGTGCGCGAGCTGGAGTTGCGCGTGGAGGCGCTCGACCAGCAGGCCCCCACGTGCTCCAAGGGCCCCCGGCCCGAGAACACCGAGGACGTGCGCCAGAAGACGAAGGTGATGTGCGATCTGATGGTGCTCGCCTTCCAGTGCGACCTGACCCGGGTGGCGACCTTCATGCTGGGCAATGGGCGAAGCGACCGGGTGTATGACTTCCTCGGGCTGACGAGCGGACACCACACGTACTCGCACCACCAGCACGTCCCGGAGAACCACGCCGCGCTGGCGAAGATCGACCGGTGGGAGGTGGAGCAGTTCTCCTACCTGCTGCAGCGGATGAAGTCCGTGCAGGAGGGGGATGCCACGCTCCTGGACAACTCGCTGGTGTACTTCGGCAGCGAGGTGGCGGACGGCAACTCGCACGGGCACTCGGACATGCCGGTGCTGCTCGCGGGGCGGGGCGGGGGCACGGTGACGCCGGGGCGGCACGTGCGCTACGGCGGCAAGCCGGTCGCCAACCTCTTCATCTCGATGCTGCAATCCGTGGGTGTGAACGTGAACGGCTTCGGTGACGACGGCTCGGCCCCCCTGCCCAACCTGAAGCAGTGAGGCCCGCTCCCCGGACCGGAGAGCGAGCGCCGCGTCGCTTGGAGACTCACGCGCTCCGCGCCCGGTGGAAGGTTATCCACGAAGCAAGCCCGCTTCACGGGGACCGGGGGGACGCGCGATGCATGAGGTTCACATCCCCGAGGCCGAGCAGGACTTCCTGCCCGAGTATGACGCCTCGCTCGCTGGCGAGGACCGCGAGGACTTCGAGGACTCGCTCCTGGGTGCGGTGTCCCGGAGCGACGAGTGGCCCCTGCGCATCCCCCATCCCGGGCAGCGGCTGGGCGGCCTGGATGGCCGGCGGTTCGAGATCATCGAGGAGCTGGGTGGAGGGGCGATGGGCCGGGTGTTCCGCGCCTGGGACGAGGAGCTGCAGCGAAGGGTGGCGCTCAAGTTCCTGCTCCCGCGCGAGGCCCCGGCCGGAGAGGCGCCCGCCACGCGGCTGAAGCAGGAGGCCCGGGCCGTGGCGCGGCTCGACCACGAGAACATCGTCCGTGTCTTCGACGTGGCCGAGTGGAGCGGGGAGCCCTGGGAGCCCCGCGTCCCCTTCATCGTCATGGAGTGTCTGGAGGGCGAGTCCCTCGCCTCGCTGCTGTGGCGCGAGCGGCCGGACCTGCACCGCACTCTGGGCATCATGTCCGCCGTGGCCGCCGGTCTGGCGCACGCCCACGCGCACCAGGTCATCCACCGGGACCTCAAGCCCAGCAACGTCATCATCACCCGCGAGGGCTGCGCGAAGCTGCTCGACTTCGGGCTGGCGTACCTCGTGGCTCCGCGCTCGCCGCTCGTCCCCTTCCTGCCCACGGCGGGCACGCCCGCGTACATGGCGCCGGAGCAGTGGCGCGGAGAGCCGCAGGACGAGCGCACCGACCTCTGGGCCGCGGGCGTCATGCTGTACGAGCTGCTCACCGGCGAGCTGCCCTACCCCATGGTCTCGCTCGAGGAGATGCGCGCCCGGGTGCTCTCCGCCGAGCCGGTGCCCTCGGTGCGCACGCGGCGCCCCGAGCTGCCCGAGGAGGTGGAGCGGCTCGTGGCCGCCCTGCTGACCAAGGCCCCCGGGCAACGGCTGCGCAGCGCCGCCGAGCTCCGGGAGCGGCTGCGCGGGCTGGAAGAGGAGCTCGGCCCCTGGCGCGAGCCCACCCGGCCCGTGCTCCCCCAGCGCCGGCACGTGACGCTGGTGTCCTTGTGGCTCTCGGGCCTCGCCGGGCAGCTCGACCCCGAGGACGCCAGCGAGTTGCAGGCGGCCTTCCACCAGGCCTGCGCGGAGCTGCTGCGCGAGCAGCAGGGCACCGTCGCGCTCTCCGTCGGCAACGAGGTGCTCGCCTGCTTCGGCTACCCCACGGCCCACGAGGACGACTCGGTGCGCGCGGTGCACGCGGCGCTCCAGATGACCCAGGCCCTCCCGGGGCGGCTCCCCCAGTTGGCCCGCTTCGGACTCTCCGTGGCGGCGGGCATTCACACGGACCTGGTGGTGTTCGACGGGGGCTCGCTGCAGGGCGAGGCCCCACGCGTCGCCGCCTGGCTGGCGCGGCGGGCCGATCCCGGCACGGTGGTGCTCGGCGATGCCACGTGGAAGCTGGTGCGCGGCGCCTTCGACACCGTGTCCCTCGGCCGCCACGCCGTCGAGGCGCTGTCGGGCAACCTGTGCGTGGAGCTCCGCCGCGTGGTGCGAGAGCACAAGTCGGTGTGCCGGTTCGAGCGGGCCCTCTCGGCCGGCCTGAGCCCGCTGGTGGGACGCGAGCGGGAGCTGGCGCGACTGCGGAGCCTCTGGGAGCGAGCCCGATGGGGCGAGGGCGCCTTCGCGCTGATCAGCGGCGAGGCGGGCGTCGGCAAGTCCCGCCTCACCCAGGAACTGCATGACGAAGTGCCTCCGGAGTCGAGCCACCGCCTGCTCTGCCAATGCTGGTCGCAGCTCAGCCATACCGCCTTCCATCCGCTCATCGAGATGCTGCGGCGCTTCTTCCAGCTCGAGCCGGAGGCCCCCGCCGCCGAGGAGCCACGCGGGTTGGAGGAGCGGCTGGCGGGGCTCGGCATGGAGCCGGAGCACGTGGAGCAGCTCGCGGAGCTCCTCGCACGGCCCATGGCGGAGAGCACTCCGGCGGTCCTCCTGTCCGCGCTGGAGCAGCAGCGCGAGCGCAAGCGGAAGATGCTCGAGGCCCTCCAGTCCCTGCTGTTGCACGTGGCGGAGCAGCGGCCCCTGCTCCTCATCGTCGAGGATCTGCACTGGGCCGACCCCTCCACGCTGGAGCTGCTCGGCCTGCTGCTCGAGCACGTCCAGGAGGCGAGGATGCTCGTCCTCCTCACCACCCGCCCCGAGCTGCGGCCCTCCTGGCCGGCACGTCCGTGGTCGCACCGGCTCGTGCTCGACCGATTGCAGACAGCCCCCACGGAGACCCTGGTGCGGTGGATGGCCGGGAGCCGGGAGCTGCCGGAGGAGACGGTCCATCAGCTCGCGGCGAAGACGGACGGCGTCCCGCTCTTCGTGGAGGAGATGACGCGCATGGTGCTCGAGCAGGGGCCCGGGGGGCTCCTGTCCACCATCCCCGCCACCCTGAACGAGCTGCTGCTGGCCCGGCTGGATGCGCTTCCCCCGCGACAGAAGTCCCTGGCGCAGCTGTGCGCGGTGGTGGGACGCGACTTCGACCTGGCCCTGCTCTCGCGTATCTCGGCGCGGGACGAGGACTCACTGCGGCGGGGCGTCGAGGAGCTGGTCTCGGCGAGGCTGCTCCGGCGGCGCGAGGAGGGCGACGGGGCCGGGTACCAGTTCCGGCATGCGCTCCTCCAGGAAGCCGCCTACCAGTCCCTGCCTCGCGGCCTGCGGCGGCAGCATCACCGGCGCATCGCCCAGGCCCTGCTGGAGCACTTCCCCGGACGGGTGGACTCCCGGCCCGAGGTACTCGCCCACCACCGCACGGAGGCGGGTGACACCGTGGCGGCCATCCAGGCGTGGAAGCGGGCCGCGGAGCTCGCCCTCCTGCGCCCGGCCATCGAGGAGACGGTCTCGCACCTGAAGCAGGCCCTGCGGCTGATGAAGGGCCTGCCGGACACGCCCGAGCGCCGCGCCGGGGAGCTGGAGCTGCTCAATGTGCTCGGCATGATGCTGGCCGACTCCCAGGGGTTCGACTCCCCCGAGCTGGAGCGGACCTATGCCCGGGAGCTGGAGCTGTACCGTCAGCTGGAGAAGGAGCAGGAGACTCCGCAGCACGTTCTCCTCTGGATGGGGCTGTGCAACTACTTCCTCTTGAGGGCGGAGTACCAGAAGGTGTCGGAGCTCGCCGAGGAGCTCGTCGCGCCAGGACCCCGGCGGCGGGGGCCGCAGATGCTCGCCCAGGGCTACCGGACGCTGGGGGTCCTGGCCCTCCATCGCGGCACCACCCAGCAGGCCCTGGAGCACTTCGAGCGGCAGCGACAGCTCATGGAGGCCAGTGGCGGGCTGCGCGTGGACTTCGTCCAGGACATGTGGATCGACCAGAGGGTGGATGCCTGGGTGCTCCTGGCCATCACCCACTCGCTGCGAGGTGAGCTGCGGGAGGCCCGGCGATGTGGCCGCGAGGCGCTCGAGCTGCTCCGCGGACGATGTCCGCCCAATACCCTGGCATATGGCCTGACCTTCCTGGCCCTTGGCAATCAGAACCGCCAGGAGGTGCGGAGTGCCCTGGAGCTGCTCGACGGGAATCCCGCCGTCCTCTCGACCCCCGTCAGACCCGTGCAGGCTCTCGCGAAGGTGGTTCACGGCTGGGCTCTGGCCAGGCTGGGGCGAGGGCGGGAGGGACTCGAGGAGCTGCGAGGCGGTGTGGAGCTCGCTCGGTTCCTGGCGGTCAGGCTGCTCCTGCCCTACGTCCTGGACATGTTGGCGGAAACGCACCTCGCCCTGGGACAGGAGCAGGAAGGGCTGGCCACCGTGGACGAGGCACTCCGGGAGGTGGAGAAGATGGGCGGACACTTCTTCGCGCCCGAGCTGCACCGGCTCCGAGGGGAGCTGCTCCGGAAGACGGGCCGGGAGGACGAGGCGCTGCGCTGCTTCCTCCGGGCGAGGGCGCTGGCCCACCGGCACGAGGCGGGCCTGGGGCTCTTCGAGCTGCGGGCCACGGTGAGCCTGGGCCGTCAGCTGAAGGAGCGGGGCTGTCCGGAGCGGGCCCGGAGGAGACTGGAGCGAATCCTCTCCCGGCTCGAACCGGACCCCGACTCGGTGGACCTGCGGGAGGCGCGCGAGCTGCTCGACGCGTGAACCTCAACCGCGCGCCGAGAGCACCTCCAACAACAGGCGCGCGGCGAGCTTGGCGGTGCGCTGGTTCTCGTCGTGGGGCGGGGAGAGCTCCATCAGGTCGGCGCCGATGAGCCGGGGGTCGGCGGAGACGGTGCGGATGACGTCGATCATCTCGCGCGAGGACAGGCCGCCCACGCCCACGGCGCTGACACCCGGGGCGACGGCGGCATCGGCGGCGTCGATATCGACGCTGAGGTAGAGGGCATCCGCGTCGCGCATGACGTGGGTCAGGGCGTCGCGGGCGATGGCGGCGGCACCGCGCTCGGCGACGTCCTCGACGGAGTAGACGTGCACCCCCTGCTCGCGGACCCAGGAGAGGTAGTACCGGGAGTTGGCGAAGCGGCGGATGCCGATCATCGCGGTGCGCGAGCCGGTGAGGATGGAGGTCTCCAGGGCGCGGCGGAAGGGAGTGCCGCTGGAGAGCGAGGCGGCGTCGTCATACTCACGGACATCCAGGTGGGCATCGAGCGTGACGAGCGCGAGACGCAGACCGGGGCGAGCGGCGGCGAGCCCGCGGAGGAGCGAGCCGGTGATGCCATGGTCACCGCCGATGAAGAACGGGCGGGCGCCGGTGGAGAAGAGATTCCGGGAGGCCTCCTCGATGCGGGCATGGGCCTTGGAGGCGTTCATGGAGGAGAGGGCGAGGTCTCCCATGTCCACGATGTCGGCGAGCTCGCGCTGACCATCGAAGGAGCCATAGGAGGAGAGGGCCTCGCGGAGGGCCTTGGGACCGAAGCGGGCACCAGGGCGGGACGGGATGCCGCCGTCATAGGGGAGACCGAGGACGACGGTGCGATCGCGAAGCGAAGCACCGGGCGTGAAGGGGAGAAGGAGGGAGGAGGCGCGAGGGTCGCGGGGGTCCGAGGCCGGACGAAGGCCGGCGAGAGGGTCATGAGGAGTATCCACGGTCATCTCCGTGTCTATATCCCCTCTCCCTCCGGGAGAGGGTCGGGGTGAGGGTATCGAGCCCCTCGGGTTGCATCCTTGGCACGAATCGCCCCTGTATCGAAGAGTTGCAGCAAAAGGAGCCGACCATGAACACGAGGAAGTTCCGCCTGCTCGCCCTGTCGCTGACCAGCCTGGCGGCGGGAGGGGTGGGGAGTGGGAGCAGCGAAGCGGCCACGAAGACCGGGAAGACCAGCGGCGCCAACACGCAGTTGGCGGCGGACATGGTGTCCGCGCACAACGAGGCGAGGGCGAGCGCGAAGCCGGCGCCGAAGCCAGCACTGCCGCCGCTCACGTGGTCCGAGGACGCGGCGAAGGTGGCGAGGGCGTGGGCGAGCCCGTGCAGGTTCGAGCACAACCCGAACCGGGGCAAGCACGGGGAGAACCTGGCCGCGGCGGCGCCGCCGGGTTCGAAGACGAACAAGGGGGCGGTGAAGGACTGGGCGGCGGAGGTAGCGGACTACACGTACGCGAGCAACAAGTGCGCGCCGGGGAAGATGTGCGGGCACTACACGCAGGTGGTGTGGCGCAACACGACGCAGGTGGGGTGCGCGACGGTCACCTGCACGAAGAACTCGCCCTTTGGCGCGCAGTTCCCCAAGTGGCAGCTCTGGGTGTGCAACTACGCGCCGCCGGGCAACGTCGTGGGGCAGAAGCCGTACTGACCCACGCGCGAGCTCACTGCTTCAGGTGCTCGGCGAGGAAGCCCTTCACCTGCTCCCAGGCGGCGGCCGCGGCCTCCGCGTTGTACCGGTCCGGAGAGGAGGGGTTGGCGAAGGCGTGGGGCGCGTCGTATTTGAGGATGCGGTGGGGCACGCCGGCGTCCGACAGTGCCTCGTCGAACTCCTCCACCACGTCGTTGGGGATGGAGGCGTCCTGGGTGCCGAAGACGCCCAGCAGCGGCGCCTTGATGGACTTGAGCTCGTCCACGTTCGTCACCGGGCGCCCGTAGTACATGACGACCGCGCTCAGCTCCGGGATGCTCATGCCCGCCTGGAGCGACCACGCCCCGCCGAAGCACCAGCCGATGACGCCCGTGCGGTTGGACTGCAGCCGGCTGTCGGTCATCAGGAACTGGTGGGCCGCCTGGAGGACCTCCCGCGCGCGCTTCGGGTCCACCTGCTTCATCGCGGCCATCGCCTCCTCGCGCGTGGTGAGCACCTTGCCACCGTACAGGTCCACCGCCAGGGCCGCGTAGCCCTGGGCCGCCAGCCGGTCCGCCCAGTGCATGATGTGCTCGTTGAGCCCCCAGAACTCGTGGATGACGAGCACGCTCGGCACCGGCACCCGGGCGTTCTCCGGCAGGCTCAGGTAGGCCCGCTCGCCCGCCACTTGAATCATCTGCCCCTTGCGAGGCGGCGCCGCCTCCGTCTTCAGCTGGTGCAGCTCCTGGAACTGCTTCTCCGTCAGCCCGCCCAGCTCCTCGCGCCGCTCCTCCGACGTGCCCTTCTCCGCGCCCTGCTTCGTCGCACAGCCGCCCAGGGCGAGCACCACCACCGCGACTGCCCACATCTTCCGCAGACTCATGGATTCCTCCTGTGAGCCCTCGCGTAGCGCGACCCCCGCGCCCATTCCAGGGGCTTCTCCGCCAGGTGGAGGAAAGACGACGGGCCACCCGGCGCTCCGCCCCGGCGAGGGGTGGAACCGGATGGCCCGTGAAGGACGACCTGACCCGCGGGACTACTTCTTGGGCTGGCCCTGCTGCTGACCGCCCTGCTGCTGCTGGCCACCCTGCTGCTGGCCGGGAGTGCCCGGAGCGCCCGGAGTGCCGGCGGGCATCGGGGGCGGCTCGTTCTTCTGCACCTCGAGCAGCTCCACCTCGAAGACGAGCGCGGAGCCACCCGGGATGCCCGGGGTGCCGCGGTCGCCGTAGGCGAGGTCGGAGGGGCACACCAGCTTGGCCTTGCCGCCGGCCTTCATCTTCTGCAGACCCTCGGTCCAGCACTTGATGACGCCGTTGAGCGGGAACTGGGCCGGCTCATTGCGCTTGTAGGAGCTGTCGAACTCCTTGCCATCCGGCAGCGTGCCCTTGTAGTTCACCTTCACCACGTCGGTGGGGCCGGGCTGTGCGCCGGTGCCCTCGGTCAGCGACGTGAAGATGAGGCCCGACTCGGTCTTCGTCGCGCCCTGCGCCTTGGCCTGCTCCTCCAGGAAGGCCTTGGACTTCACCTTCTCCTTCTCCGCGCGGGACGTGGCGCGCGTGCGAGCCAGCTCGGGCAGCTTCGGCCCGAACGTCTGGATGTCCACGACGGGCTCCTTGCCCTGCACCGACGCCGTGAGGCCCGCCTTCACGTACTCCAGCTCCTCGGGCGACATGTCGAACACCTGGATCTGCCGGCCCAGGGAGAGTCCGAGCGCGTAGAAGGTCTTCTGCTCGTCCGTCTGGGGGTTGGCTCCGGTCCCCTCCTTGGTACCGCCCTGCTGCTGACAGCCCGCCACGGCGAGCATCACCGCCATCACCAGAATCTTCCGCATGTGTCTGTCCTGCCTTTCGATGACCAGGGCAGCGAGCGCTGCCCGCGCGGGCGTCCTTATACAAAAGAACCGGGCGGCCCGGCGCGGCAGCGGGGTGTCCTTATCTTTTTCCGGAGCGCCGGGAACCACGGGGCCCCACCCGTCCACCGCCGGTAGGGGGATTCCCGGCGGGTCGACGACCCAGGAGGCACCCGAGCATGGAGATGGACGTGCGGAGTGTGCTGGACTCCTTGGGGGACCCACTACTGGTGGTGGATCGCTCGGCCCTCATCCTCCACTCCAACGCCGGGGTGAGGGAGCTGCTGGGCTGGTCCCGCCTGGAGCTGCTCGGCCGCCCGCTCTCCACGGTGATTCCAAGCGGCCTGCCAGGGCTGCCCCGGGAAGGCCCGAGCGTCCCTCCCTGGGGTCGGAGAGCCACGCCGCCCCCACCCCGCCAGCCCCTGCGGGTGCGTGCCCTGCGGCACGATGGCGGCGTCCGGGAGGTGGCGGCGCGACTCTCCCCGTGGCCGGGGGGCGAGGCCGAGGGCCTGCTCGTCGTCTCCATCCACGAGCTGGACGCCCAGGTGGAGCTGGAGCGGCAACTGGAGCTGTGCAGGCGGCTGAACGTGCTGGATGCCGCGCTCACCCAGGTGCTCGCGCTGGCGTCGGACGAGGAGGAGGCGGCCCACGCCCTCCTGCGGGCCTGCGGGGAAACGGAGGAGTGGGTGGTGGGCACGTACTGGCAGCTGGAGCCCGAGGAGCAGGTGCTGGTGCCCCTCACCTTTTGGACGTCGTCCTGCGAGCTGGGCGACTTCGCGAGCGTCACCCTGCGGCGTACCTTCACCCCTCCCGAGGGGCTGCCGGGCCGGGTGTGGTCCCTCCGGGAGCCGGTGTGTGTGCGGGACGTGACCCAGGAGGCGGGCTTCTTCCGCGCGGACGTGGCGGCCCGGAGAAACCTGCGCGGAGGACTCTTCATCCCGGTGGTGGGCGGTGGCCGGGTGTACGGCGTGCTGGAGCTGTTCAGCCGCGAGCCCCGGCAGAACCCGCGGGAGGACGAGGTCATCGCGACCACGATCGGCCAACGGTTTGGACAGTTCCTCGACCGGCTGCGCCTGAGCGAGGCGGAGCTGGTCCGCGGCAGCGCCCCGCGGCGCATCTGGGACTCGGACCTGCTGGGGCTGTTCGTCAGCAACAACCACGGCCGGCTGCTGGACGCCAACGCCACCCTGCTGCGGATGCTGGGCTACTCGCGCAGGGACCTGGGCGAGGAGCGCCTCACGTGGGCCACGCTGACGCCGCCGCGCCAGCGCATCACCCTGGAGGGGGCCCTGCGGCGGCTGCGCTCCGAGGGGGTCTTCCACTCCATGGAGGGGGAGTTGCTGCGCAAGGACGGCGATGGCGTGCGGGTGCTGCTGGGCTCGGCGAGCCTGGACGAGGGACGCGTGGCGACGTTCGTGGTGGACCTGTCGGACTGGAAGCCGGCGGAGAGCGGCCCACTCCGTGAGGTGGAGAGCCGGCTCCAGTCCCTCATCTCCCACGCCCCCGTGGTGCTCTTCGCGCTGGACCGCGACGGCGTCTTCACCCTCTCCGAGGGACAGGGGCTCGGGGTGCTGGGATTGAAGCCCGGGCAGGTGGTGGGCATGTCCGTGTTCGAGGTCTACCGCTCCGAGCCGGCCGTGCTGACCCACGTGCGGCGGGCGCTCGCCGGGGACGACTTCTTCTCGGTGGAGTTGCTGAGCACCGGGCTGGTGTACGAGACGCACTGGACGCCGCTGAGGGACTCGGACGGACGGCTGGCGGGCACCCTGGGGCTGGCGGTGGACGTCACCCAGCGGGAGCGCGAGGCGCGCTGGCGGGCCCAGCTGCTCGCGGAGGCGGAGGAGGCGCGCTCGGTGGCGGAGCGCGCGGTGAAGGTGCGCGACGACTTCCTGAGCGTCGCATCGCACGAGCTGAAGACACCCCTCACCTCGCTGAACCTGCAACTGCACGCGCTGTTGAAGCGGGCGCGCCAGGGACAACGGCCGGAGGACACCGAGCAGGTGGGGCGGCTGGAGAAGGCCCAGCGGCACCTGCAGAAGCTGGCGCGGATGATGGACGACCTCCTGGACGTGTCGCGGGTGGCGGAGGGGCAGCTGCGGCTGGAGCTGGGCGAGGTGGACCTGGTGCGGCTGGTGCGCGAGGTGTTGGAGCGCTTCCAGGAGGAGGCGCAGCGGACGGGGACGCACCTGGAGCTGAAGGGAGAGGACGCGGTGGTGGGACGGTGGGACCGCACGCGGCTGGAGCAGGTGGTGACGAACCTGGTGTCCAACGCGTTGAAGTACGGGGCGGGAGCGCCGGTGGAGCTTCACGTGCGCTCCAGTGGGAGCCTGGCGCTGCTGGAGGTGACGGACCATGGCATCGGCATCTCTCCGGCCGACCTGGCGCGCATCTTCGAGAAGTTCGAGCGCGCAGTGCCGGTGCGAAAGTACGGTGGGTTTGGACTGGGGCTCTACATCGTGCGCCAGTTGGTGGAGGCGCTGGGGGGAGCGGTGGACGCGGAGAGCACGCCCGGCAAGGGCACCACCTTCCACATCGCGCTGCCCCTGGCGGGGCCCGGTACACATGCGCTACCGCATGCGCCCGCGGAGACGGGCCTGCATTGAGCCGCGAGCCGGGGTAGCATGCGCGGCGGTACTCCAACACCAGGGGTCGGAGGAGTCGTGCAAGCAGCGCATGCGCCACGCACCAGCGTGCTGCTGGTGGATGACCAGCCCTCGGATCTCATCGCGCTGGAGCGCCATCTGAGACCCTTCGAGCTGCACATCGTGAAGGCCCGCTCCGGCGAGGAGGCGCTCGACCTGCTCGAGGACGCGGACTTCGCGCTGGTGCTCATGGACGTGAAGATGCCGGGCCTGGATGGGCTCGAGACGGCGCGGCTGCTGAGGAAGCACGCGCCGGAGCGGAGGCACGTGCCGCTCATCTTCCTCACGGGCGCCTCGCGCGAGGAGGTCTCCGTCGCGCACGGGTATTCGACGGGAGCGGTGGACTGGCTGCGCAAGCCGGTGGAGCCGGAGACGCTGCGCGCCAAGGTGCGCGTCTTCGTGGACCTGCACCGCGAGCGCGAGTCGCTGCGGCGCCAGCAGGCCGAGCTGCACGAGCGGGAGCGGGAGATGCTCGAGGCATCGCGACGGCGGGCCGAGGAAGCGCTGCGCGAGAGCCAGCGCACCCTGTCGACGCTGATGGACAACCTGCCCGGCATGGCCTTCCGCTGCCATCCGGACCGGACGTTCGCGCTCGTGAGCGAGGGGTGCCTGGGGCTCACCGGGTATACCGCCGCCGAGTTCGTCTCGGGCGCCCGCCGTTGGACGGACCTGCTGCACCCGGAGGACGTGGGCCGGGTGGAGCAGGCGGCGGAGGAAGCCTTCGCGGCCGGGCGGCAGCTGACGGTGATGTACCGCATCCAGACGCGGGAAGGCGGCGTGAAGTGGGTCTGGGACCGCTCGGTGGGCATCTACCATCCGGATGGGGCCCTGCGCTTCATCGAGGGCTTCGCCGCGGACATCTCGGACCGCAAGGCGGCGGAGATGGAGCGCGAGCGGCTGGTGACGGAGCTGCGCGAGGCCGTGCGCCTGCGCGAGGAGTTCCTGTCCGTGGCCAGCCACGAGCTGAGGACGCCCCTCACGCCGCTGGCGCTGCGGCTGCAACTGCTGCAACAGGCGTTGGAGGAGAAGTGCCCGGACGCGGAGCCCCTGCACAGGCACGTGGAGGCGGCGCGCGGGCAGGTGCGGCGGCTGACCTCCCTGACGGACAGCCTGTTGGACGCCACGCGCATCTCCAGCGGACGGCTCACGCTGCGCCTCGAGGAGGACGTGGACCTGGCGGCGCTGGTGCGTGACGTGGCCACCGACTTCGAGACGCAGGCGGCGCGCGTGGACTGCCCGTTGGTGGTGGAGGCCGCGGGCCGGATCCTGGGCCGCTGGGACGTACTGAGACTGGAGCAGGTGGTGACGAACCTGCTGTCCAACGCGCTCAAGTTCGGGGCGGGCCGGGCGGTGCACCTGCGCGTGGTGGAGCGGGACGGGTGGGCGCGGCTGACGGTGCGCGACGAGGGCATCGGCATGGACGAGGGCGTGCGCGCGCGTGTCTTCGGCCGCTTCGAGCGGGGCGTGTCGGATCGACACTACGGCGGCCTGGGACTGGGGCTCTACATCTCCCGGGAGGTGGTGGAGGCGCTGGGAGGCCGCATCCACGTGGAGAGCGAGCCGGGACGAGGCGCCACCTTCACCGTCGAGCTGCCGTGCAGGCCGCCGCTGCAGTAGGCGCGGGGCGCGCGCGAGCGATTCGAGAGGAGCACGGAATGACGCAGACGGGGATCGGAGTGGGCGTGGCGAGGACGGAGGTGGAGGTGACGGTGGGAGCGCCGAGGGAGCGGGTGTGGAGGGCGCTGGTGGAGGAGACGGGCCGGTGGTGGCCCCGGGAGTTCTACGTAGGCCGTGAGCCGAAGGGCTTCATCATCGAAGCGCGCCCGGGAGGGCGGGTGTACGAGGACTGGGGCAACGAGGCGGGAGCGCTCTGGTACACGGTGCTGGTGGTGGAGCCGCCGGGGGTGTTGGAGCTGGCGGGGCACCTGACACCGGCATTCGGAGGCCCGGCCACGACGACGGCGCGCCTGACATTGAAGGACGAGGGAGAGCGGACGGTGGTGCGGGTGGAGGACGCGATTTTCGGCCGGGTGGACGAGCACACGGTACCGAGGCTGAGAGAAGGCTGGCGAGCGCTGCTCGGAAGCGGAGGTCTCAAATCCTACGTGGAGACCCCTCCGTGACAACCCCCTCTCCCTCTGGGAGAGGGCCGGGGTGAGGGCCTCCACCGGCTCCTCGTCGCGGTCCGCGTCATTCCCGCCTACAGCCCCGAAGCCGCCTGAAGGCCGTGACGCACCCTGTCGGGGAGCACGCGATTTGCGGATTGAACCGGCGGTGTGTTTCAATTCACATCGCGCTGGGAACGGTCGCGCCCACGAGGGCAATTCCTGACGCATGACGTGCTTCTCACTCTGGATTGGAGAGTCCCCCATGAAGATGACTGATGCCCGTGTCGAGGAGATTCTGTCGGGTTGGCTGTCGGGTTCCGAGACGTCGCTCGGGATGCTCAACCCCGCGGGCCCGCTGTACGTGGGCGGTGCGGCCACCGAGAACGCGCTGACGGACGCATCTGACGCGCTGGTCACCCGGTGCAGCTCGTGCAGCGGCTCGGCCGGCAGCTACTGCTGTTGAGCCGCGGTTGAAGTGACGTCGTCGAGAGCCCCGCGGCACCCGGCGCTCCGCCGAGCGTGCCGTGGGGTGCTCTCCGCGCGACGCGAAGCCCCTTCGGACAAGTCACGAGGAACACAATGGCTGAGAGTCCCGAGTCGGGATGGCTCGTGCGCCCGGTCGTCGCGCTGATTCAACCGTTCCTGGGGAAGCTCACCGAGCGATTCGGCCAGTTGAAAGGCCTGGGTGAAGCCGAGCACGCCCTGCTGCTCGAGGCCGCCCGGACGCGCCTGCGCAATGGCGCCCAGGTGAGGCTCAACCGGGTGTTCCTGTTGGAGCTGCACGCCGCCTCCCTGACGGGGAAGCTCGACGCCACGGAGGAGACCCAGCGCTGGGAGCAGTTCATCGCCCTGGCCTGCACGGAGGACTTCAGCGAGCACCTGCGCCGCCGCTACCCCACGCTGCACGAGCGGCTCGCCACCTTCTGCCAGCTCCAGATGGACGCGGTGCTCATGCTGGTGGAGCGCTTCATCGCGGACCGGGAGCTGCTGGGCACACTGCCGGGCCAGCCCGGGGGCGAGCTGCGCGCCATCTCCCTGGGCGCCGGGGATTCGCACCGTGGCGGCCACACCGTGGCACGGCTGGATTTCGAGCGGGGCTCGGTGATGTACAAGCCGAGGGACGTCCAGGTGGACCTCGCCCTGGAGGCGTTCCTGGAGCGCGTGCTGGCGGACCGTCCGCCCCAGGAGCGCATCCGCGTGCCCAAGGTGCTCGCGCGCGAGGGCTACGGCTGGGCGGAGTTCGTCGAGCACCGCTACTGCGAGGGCGAGGCCGAGTTCATCCGCTTCTACCAGAACCTCGGCCACTGGCTGGCGGTGATGCGGCTGGTGGGTGGCACCGACCTGCACTCGGAGAACCTCGTCGCGCAGGGGCCGGTGCCCGTGGTGGTGGACGTGGAGAGCCTGTTCGATCAGGACACACCGGCGAGCCCCTCCGGCCTGGGCCAGGCGGTGGACATCGCCGCGGAGACCATCCGCACCACCGTGCTGCGCACGGGCCTGCTGCCGCTGCGCGCCAAGGGGCTCGCACTGGGCGGCGTGGACATCTCGGCGGCGGGCGCGCTGCCGGGACAGCAGCCGAAGATTCCCACGCCCACCATCATCGGGGGCGGCACGGACTCGGCGCGGCTGGGAATGACCGAGCTGGAGCTGCCTCCCACGAAGAACCATCCCAGCCCCAAGCCGGTTCTCTACCAGTATTGGGAGCAGATCGTCCTCGGCTTCAGGGAGCTCACCGCGCGCTTCCGGGAGCTGGACGCCGGGGGGGACATCACCGGGCTGCTGCGGCACTTCTCCGGCTGCGAGGTGCGGCGCATCCTCCGGCCGACCCAGGCGTACATGGAGATCGGCCGGATGCTGTGGCATCCCGCGTCGCTGCATGACGCCCCCAAGGCACGCCTGCGCGCCCAGGACGTGCTGCTGCGCAACGCAGAGGTGTTGCCGGGCGCACCGACCGACCCCACCGTCATCGACCGGGAGATCGACGATCTGCTCGCGGGCGATGTGCCCGTCTTCACCGTCCGGGTGGATGACGCGCTCCTCGAGAAGAGCGTCGCCGGCTGGCGCTCGGCGGACCTCGCCCTGGAGGAGATGACCATCCAGGGGGCGCTCGTCAGCGCCTATCTCAACGACCGCGTGCTGCCGCCCCGCACGCAGGAGGCCCTCAAGCAGCCACGCGGGGAGCGGTTGGACGCCCGCCGCAGGACGCTGGCCGCCGCCATGGTGCGGCGGATGCTCGAGGCGTCCATCCGGGGCGCGGATGGCACCCTCACGTGGATCAGTCCGGTGCTCACGGATCTGGGCTGGGTCATCCGCCCGCTGACGGCCGACGTGTATAGCGGACAGGGAGGAGTGGCGTTCGCGCTCGCCGAGTACCTGCACGAGATGCGACAGGGCCGGGTCGATGAGGTGGCGGGCCTGGCGGAGGCGGTGAGGGGAACGCTGGAGGTGCTCCGGGCGACCGAGGACAAGGCCCCCACCCCGCACATCGGCGCCTTCCTGGGCGTGGCGTCGCAGGTGTGGACCTGGAGCTCGCTGCACGACCTGATGGGCGAGCCGTGGATGTTGGAGCGCGCCCGTCTCCGCGCCGAGGTGCTCGAGAAGCGGCTGGAGGAGGAGGACCGGCTGCTGGAGGTGCTCGGAGGAGCGGCCGGTGTCATCGTGCCGATGCTCAACCTGTCCGAGCAGACCGGGGAGACGCGGTGGCTGGAGCTGGCCGCGAGGGCGGGCCGGAAGTTGGAGGGTGGCGCGATGCGCGACGGGGTGGGAGCCCGGTGGGCCACCTCGATGTTCCCCGAGGCGATTGGAGGCTTCGCCCACGGCGCGACGGGGATCGGCTGGGCCCTGGCGCGGCTGGGGCTCAGCGCGGCCGGGACGGAGGCGGAGCGCCAGCGGTGGCGCGAGCTGGCCGACCAGGCCTTCGCCTTCGAGGAGTCGCTGTACCGTGCCGACAGGGGCGTCTGGGTGGACGTGCGGCGTGGCAGCGCCGTCGAGTACGTCAACGCGTGGTGCCACGGCAGCATGGGCATCGGGCTGGCGGCGTTCGACCTCCATGCGCGCACCGGCGAGGCGCGGTACCTGGACGTGGCCCGGCGGGCGCGCGCCGCGGGGCTGCGCGAGGGCTTCGGCTGGAGCCACACGCTCTGCCACGGGGACCTGGGGTTGTGGGAGTTGCTGGAAACCGCGCGGAGCCTCGACCCGGACGACAGCGGACCCGACCGGGAGTGGATGGACACGCAGCTGCTGTCCGGTCTGGAGGAGCGGGGGCCGGTGGGAGGACAGGCCCGGGAGGCCTTCTCTCCGGGGTTGATGCCGGGACTCGGGGGTGTCATCCACCTGCTGCTGCGGATGCACCCCGAGCAGTCCCTGACCACGCCGCTGCTGCTCGGCAGGTACGGGCAATCGCTCCGGCAGGTGCGCGCCGCGCGCGAGCGGTAGCCAGCCCGCCGAGCCCCCTCTCGGCGCCTCGGGGCCCATGGCGTCCCGTGCCCCGCGTGACCACCCTGCCCCCGAGCGGGGCACCGCGCGCACGGGGGAGGACGATGAAGGCACGGGGTGGAGTCGGCGCGCTGCTGCTAGTCGCGGGGCTGTTGGCGGGAGCGGAAGCGGGAGCCGAGGAGAAGCGGGGCCACGGCTGGGACATCACGGTGGAGGCCAACACGGACTTCCCGCTGTCGGTGGGCGGACGGGTAGGCGTGGAGTCCCCATGGCGGCTGCGCCTGTCGACATCCCTGGGCTACCTGCCAGCAACATACGTGCGAGCGGTGAACGACGTGGCGGTGGGGCTGGGCGCCTATGAGCGGGACCGCGCGACACTCATCGAGGAGGCGCTGCAGAGCTCGCTGGTGTGGAGGACGCACGTGGGCTGGCGCCCCTTCCCGAGCGCGGGCTTCTACGTGGAGGGTGGCTACGGGCTGGTGGCGCTCGGTGGCGAGACGAACCCGGAGGATGTGCTGGTGGCGCTGACGGGCGTGGAACCTCCGGCGGGCGAGTCCGTGCTCAACCGCGAGTACCGCGTGCGCTCCGTGTTGCACATGTTGGACGTGGAGTTGGGCTGGCGGTGGGGACTGGGCTCGGGCTGGACGATGCGCACGGCACTGGGCGCGGCCTTCACGCTCGACTCCAACAGCCGGGTGGAGCCCCAGTTCGAGCCGAGCCAACCGCTGCTCGTCACCGCCTTCTCCCGCTTCGCCGAGGGCTACCTGGACAGGACCTTCGAGCAGTACGTGCACTTCCCCGTGTTCTCCCTGTCCCTGGGCTACGCTTTCTAAAGCGACGGCAGAGGGTGGATGGCTACATGCGGGACTTCCCGTCGCAGCTGCGCGACCACACCCTCTTCCAAATCAAACAGATGTTGGAGCACAAGGACTTCACGCTGGCGACGCAAGCCCAGCTGAAGCTGGCCGAGAAGCTCATCGAGCAGCAGGACCGGTTGATGGAGAAGGTGCGATGACGAAGAGGGCCTCACACCCGAGCGTGGAGGAGTTGGCGGAGCGGCTCCGGGATGCGAGGCGGGCGGGCGCACCGGGAGACGAGGAGCGGCTGCGGCTGCACCGCGAACTGGCATCGGAGCACCCCGCGTTCACGCCCAACCTGCTGGAGCTCGCGAGGCAGTTGCAGGTCGCGGACGAGCCGGGCCGAGACGCGGAGGAGACCTTCACGGAGGCGCAGCGGTTGCTGGAGCAGGCAGTGGTGGGCTCGGAGCGGAGCGCGCCGGCGGTAGTGGAGTTGGGGTACTTCCTGGACACCCTCCGCAACGCTCCCGAGAAGGCCATGCCTTTGTACGAGGAGGGTGCGGCGAAGGCGTTGGAGACGCTGGAGGACGCGTGGGCGGGGCTGCTGCGAGCCTGGGTGCACGAGAGGACGAAGGAGTCACTGGGGAAGGCGCTGCGGCTGAGCGAGCAGGCGGAGAAGCTCTTCCCAGACTCGGGCCGCATCCAGAGCGTGGTGCACGACGCAAAACGAGCCGCCACCCTGGAGGGCCTGCTGAAGTAACAAACAACCCCTCTCCCTCTGGGAGAGGGACGGGGTGAGGGTATCCGCCCCCCGGGTTGCCACCGTTCCCAGCCCCGCTCGCGTAATCTAGGGGCACCCCATGAGCCGTCTGCGCCGCGCGACCCGTGAAGACAACACCCGCCTGCTCGATCTCTTCGGCTCGGTGCCGATGCAGGGAGAGCTCGTACTGACGACCCAGCGCTCACCGGACTTCTTCAGCCTCTACGACATCCAACGAGGAGACACGGAGCTCTGGGTGCACGAGGTGGAGGACGGGCTGGATGGGATGGGGACCATCCTCGTCAGAGACGGCTGGCTGGAGGGCCGGCCCTGCCGGGTGGGGTACCTGGGGGACCTGCGCACGCGCTTCTCCGCGAGACGCAGCCGGGGCCTGGCACGCTTCTACGGACCGGTGCTGGAGGAAACAGCGAAGCGGCTGGGCGTGGAAGCCTTCCTCACGTCGGTGATGGCCAGCAACGCGGCGGCTCTGCAGGCGCTGGTGAAGCGCAAGGCGAACCGGGTGAACCAGCCGCACTACACGCGGCTGCGCCGCTTCTCCGCCGTGTCCGTGCACTTCACCCGCCGCCGCCAGCCGGGGCGTAGCCGCTTCCAGGTACGGCGCGCCACACCCGGGGACGTGCCGGCCATGAGCGCACTGTTGGACGCGGACCACCGCGCGAGGCCCTTTGGCTACCGCTATGACCAGGGAGAGCTGCAACACCGTCTCGAGCGCTGGCCGGGCCTGAGCGTGGAGGGCAGCTACCTGGCCTTCGATGGAGGCGGGAGGCTGGTGGGGTGCACCTCGGTATGGGATCCGGAAGCGGTGAAGCGCTACCGGGTGCTGGCGTACCGGGGCTCGATGCGCTGGGTGAAGTGGGGCTACGACGCGATGGCCACGGTGCTGCGCGCGCCGCGGCTGCCGGAGCCCGGACACGACTTCCGCTACTTCTACCTGTGCAACACCAGCATCACGGGGGAGGACCCGGACATCCTGCGCGCCCTGGTGGAGCACGTGTACGCGGACCACCACGGCAAGGGGTACCACTTCTTCTCGCTGTACATGGACCACGACGACCCGCACGAGCCAGCGCTGAAGGGCTTCTTCCAGCGCAGGCTGGACTTCCACCTCTACGCGGTGACACCGGCGGGCCTGGCGCGCGAGCACTTCCCCGCGGGGCGCACCGGCTTCGAGATGGCGCTGGCCTGAAGCCCGCTCAGCCCCAGCCCCACGGAGAGAGCTGCCGCATCATGACGAGCTTCGGGTACGCGCAGCGGAAGCCCGCGCGCTCGTAGTTGCGCTGCGAGGCCGTCTGGGGCTCCGTCGAGGCGGTCACCACGTCGCAGCCCCGCTCCGCCGCCCAGGCCATCCGCGCGTGGATGAGCGCGAGCTGGAGCCTCCGCCCCCGGAACGCTGGCACCACACCATCCGCCGACAGCAAGGCCACCCCGCCCGTCGCCGAGACCACGCCCACGCCGCGGGGCTCGCCCTCCTGGAGCGCCAGGAAGCAGGTGTTTCCCTCGGTGCGGGCGATGCCCAGACCCCCTGCCAGCTCCACCTCGGACGAAGTAGGCCGCCCCACGAAGCAGAGGAAGAAGAGCTCGGACCAGAGCCGCTCCTCGCCCGGGCGCACGGGCCGGACCTCGACACCCGGAACGGGCGGTGGCACGGGCGACGGCGACCGCCACCAGACCTGGAGGAAACGCTCCACGCGGTAGCCGCGCGCGGCCAGCTTCACCGAGAACGAGGGCTCGCAGAACGGATTCAGCTCGATGCGGACGGTGCCTCCGCCCGCGCCCAGGTGGGACTCGATGCGCTCGAGGTCCTCCGTTCCCACCAACCCCTCGAGCCCCACACCGATGGCCACCGAGTAGGGCGAGCGCGGCCCGAGGTAGATGGCCCGCCCCCCCGCGACCCGGAGCGAGGGCACGCCCTGCCGCGAGGGAAACGGAGTCCGATCGACCTGCTCCGCCTGGGCGTTCTCGATGCGCAGCGCCAACACGCGGGGATCCAGGTGGGAAAAGGAAACGGCTGTCATGCGAGCCTCCAGGCCCGAGTCTGAGCGGGAGCAGCCAGCCGGTCGAGCGCGCTTGCGAGGTATACGTCGTCCACTCCATGCTTCGTGGATGAAAACACTCCGACTCCTGGGTGTCCTGAGCTCGGGACTCCTGCTCGGCGCCGGCTGCGCCACCCGCCACGCCTCCACGGCGCCGGCCAGCGCCCCGGCGGACACCGACGAGGCGCGCCTGGACCGGGCCGCCCTGGGTCTTCGGGGACCGGAGCGCGAGGCCTCGCTCGCGGACCTGGAGAAGCTCTCGCGCGAGCTGGAGTCCCGCGTCGGAAAGAACCCCCAGGATGCCCGGCTCCACGCGCTGCTGGCGCGGGTGACCTTCCTCCTCCACCGGGGAGACTGGGGACGCGAGGGGGCCGATCGAGCCCTCGCGCTGGCACCGGACCTCGCGGAGCCCCACTACATCAAGGCCTTCCTGCTCGGCGGCGGGGACCAGGCCGAGGCCGCGCTCACCGACGCCATCCGTGCCACCGAGCTGGAGCCAAAGCGAGGCCGGTACTGGCATCTGCTGGGCACGCTGTACCTGCAGCTCGATCGGCCGGCCGAGGCCCGGGCGGCCATCAACCAGACGCTCGTGCTGGAGCCGCGCAACGCGCAGGCGCTCTTCCTTCTCGGCCTGCTGCACATGGATCAGGGAAGACCCCAGGAAGCGCTGGACGCCTACGAGAAGGCACGCGAGGCAGAGCCGGGCTTCGCCCTGGCGCACTACAACGCCGGGCAGTTGCGGCAGCTGCGCGGCGAGCCCGCCCTGGCGCTGGAGTGCTTCCAGAAGGCGGCGGACCTGGAGCCACAGGACTGGAAGACGCGCGCCAAGCTGGTGCAGATGCACCAGGCGCTCGGGAACAAGAAGCAGCGGGACACCGAGCGCGAGGCGGTGCTGCTGCTGCACCAGGCGGGCAAGGTGGACAAGGACTACTTCATCCGCGACCAGTTCCAGGAGTCGGGCCGCAACGTACTGGTAGTGGAGAACTTCGAGCTGGAGGGGGACTGGGCCAAGCGCTACGAGTTCCAGGTGTACGAGCCGGACAAGGAGCAGCCCGCGTTCGTCGTGTCGCTGGGCTCCTACGCCTTCGCCAACGCGTTCGTGAAGGAGAAGGACCCCTCGGCGCCGCGCGTGTTCCACCTGGACGGCTACTACCCGGGCAACGTGCACGAGACCTTCGGTTTCTTCCAGAGCGAGCCCTCCTATGACGAGACGCGGGAGCTGCTCGTCTCCATCCTGCGGGGCGAGCTGAAGCCCCAGTCCTCCTCGAAGCCAAAACAGTGACGGGTGGCGCGGAGACCCGGGGTGGGGTGCGGCCCGGGGACCGGTCGGCTAGGCTGCGCGCCCCAGGAGATGACCCATGTGGGCTCGCGCATTCTTCGATGACGCCGCCAAGGCGAAGGCCGCGGACGAGGTGAAGGCCATCGAGGCCCGGACCGCCGCCGAGGTGGTGGTGTCCGTGCACCGCACCTCTGGCCATTACCGGCACACGGACTACCTCGTGGGCTTCGTGCTGGCGCTGGTGACGCTGGTGGCCATGCTGTACCTGCCGCAGGAGTTCCCGCTCGAGTTCTTCCCCATCGACGTGGCGCTGTCCTTCGTGGTGGGAGCGACCGTGAGCGCGGCCCTGCCCGGCGTGCGCCGGTGGCTCACGTCGCGCAAGCTGCTGGAGGAGAACGTGCGGAGGGCGGCGCGGGCGGCCTTCGTGGAGCTCGGCATCTCCCGCACCACGGGGCGCACGGGCATCCTCGTGTTCGTCTCCACCTTCGAGCGGCGCGTGGAGGTGGTGCCCGACATCGGAGTGGACACCGCCGCGCTGGGCAAGGAGTGGGAGGAGGCGCTGGCGAAGCTGTCGGCCGCCGTGGCCGCCTCCGAGTCCCCCGAGCCCTTCTTCGAGGCGATGCGACTGCTGGCCTCCCCGTTGGAGCGGGTGCTGCCGCGCTCCGCCGATGACGTCAACGAGCTTCCCGACGCTCCCCACGCCGCGTGAGACCCATGAGACGCTCCCTTCATTGGCTGGCCTTCGCCGCCCCCCTGCTGCTCGCGCTGGTGCTCGTGGTGCCGGAGAGCCTGGCGCGGCCGGGCGGTGGCAACACCTACCGCGGCTCGAGCTCCTCCCGAGGCTCGTCCAGCAGCTCCAGCTCCTCCCGGAGCTACTCCAGCAGCTCGTCGCGCAGCTACTCCAGCGGCTCCAGCTACTCCGGGAGCAGCTACTCGTACAGCGACGGTTCCTCCAGCTCGAGCGGCGGAGGCTTCTGCTGCACCCTGATGATGGTGATGGTCATCATCGGGGCGGTCGTCGTCGTGCAACAGATGCAGAAGAAGGGGGGTGACTGGAGCACGACGGTGCCCCAGCAGCCCCCGCCCGGAGGTAACGCGGAGCGCGCGGGAGCGGCGAGGGAGAGGCTGACGCGGCTGCGCACGGTGGGCCCGCCCGGAGCGAATGGAAAGCCGGTGCCGTTCGACCCGGACTTCTCGCTGGTGCCCTTCGAGGACTTCCTCTACGCGCTCTATGCCAAGGCCCACGAGGCGCGTGGCGGAGGACGGCTGGACACGCTGGCCGCGTACCTGTCGCCCCAGGCGCGCGAGGCCCTGCGGAACCTCGGCCAGCCGGCGCGGGTGCAGGCGGTGGTGGTGGGCTCCATGCAGTACCTGAGCACCTCCTCCCTGTGGCCGAACAGCACGCGGGTGACCGTGAGCATCCGCTTCGAGGCCAACTACACCGAGCAGAGCTCGCGCGGCTCGGAGCAGAGCTACTACGTGGCGGAGGACTGGACGCTGTCGCGTGGAACGGCGGTGAAGTCGCGCTCGCCGGACCAGGCGCGGGTGTTCAAGTGCCCCAACTGCGGCGCGCCGCTGGACGGCATGAGGGGCAGCACGTGCTCGTACTGCGAGCAGAAGGTGGACACGGGCGAGTTCGACTGGGTGGTGGAGAGCGTGCAACCGCTGGAGCGAGAGGCGCGCGGACCGCAGCTCGGCGGTGACACGCCCGAGGAGGGCACGCACCTGCCCACCGTGAAGCAGTCCCAGGTGGACGAGCGCATGCGGCGGCTGCTGACGCAGGACCCGAACATGACCTGGGACGCACTCAACCAGCGCCTCGGGCTCATCTTCCAGGAGATGCAGGTGGCCTGGTCCAACCGCCAGTGGGAGCGGGCCCGTCCCTACGTGAGCGACAGCCTCTTCCAGTCGCAGCTCTACTGGATGGACGCCTACAAGCAGGCGGGGCTGCGCAACATCACCGAGAACGCGCGCATCACCTGCGTGGAGCTGGCCCGGGTGGTGAGTGACAAGTACTACCACTCCATCACGGTGCGCATGTTCGCCACGAGCCTGGACTACACGGTGCGGGACTCGGACGGGAAGCAGGTGTCCGGCAGCCGGTCGCGCGAGCGCCAGTACAGCGAATACTGGACGCTCATTCGCGGCACGTCGGCCAAGGGCAGGCCGAGCGCGGACAAGCGGTGCCCCTCGTGCGGCGCACCGCTGTCCATCAACATGGCGGGCAACTGCACGCACTGCTCGGCCCGGGTGACGTCCGGCGACTTCGACTGGGTGCTCAGCCGCATCGAGCAGGACGAGTCCTACCAGGGCTGAGCTCCGTGGAAGGCCTCCTCGGTCGAGCAGTGGCGCGCGTGCTCAGTAGCGCCAGACCTCGACCGAGGAGATCCGATCGTTCCACCCCTGGCTGACGAGATCATCCCGGGTCTGCGGCACGTACAGCCCCGCTCCGGTCAAGTCGTTGTGCTCCCAGATGTTGGCGCGGTAGTTCCCGACGATGCGGATGGAGGAGGTCCGGTCGTTGAAGGTGTCGAGCGAGCCGACCGACCCCGTCAGGTGACGGATGTCTCCCTGATAGCCCGCGTGCTCGTACAGGTAGACGCCCGCCTGGGGTGCATAGCCCCACACCGCGTAGGCGTAGTCTCCGGACCAGCGCTGGTACTGCGTCCCCCCCACGCTGTAGGCCCAGTTGTCGAAGCCTCCCGGGGCCCGCTTGACCAGGACACTCCAGACCTGGAAGGGAAAGCGCGCCCGCACCAGCGAGCCCAGCTGGGCCGCCCGCTGCTCCGCGTTGCCGCTCAAGCCGCCAATGGCTCCATCGACATAGCTCGCCAGCAAGCTGTCGCTGACCGTGCTGTCGCTCGACACCGTGCCGAACGCCACGTGGCAGTAGCCGTCGACCCAGTCCGACTTCTGGTACAGCCCGTGATGCTGGACCGTGTAGCCCCAGTTGTCCGAGCCAGACGTGCCCGACACCAGCACGTGCCAGTTCACCCCGGGCAGCACATGGGACAGGAAGCTCCTGGCCTCGATGACCCGGTCCCGCGCCTCATCATCTCCCTCGCTGTGGAAGCCGTAGGCGACGTTGTTGAAGGCGCTCGCGAAGTCGCTCCCCACGGAGAACCCGCTGGTGGCCAGACGGAAGTCGTGGGCGATGATGGCGTCGATCAATCCCGCCCCCGGGAAGTCCATCATCAGCACGCCCGTACGCTGGACGTTACCTCCCATGAGGTAGTGGAGGGCCTCTTGATTGACGGCGCCCGCGATGGCCCGAGGGGTGCCTCCCGCGCCGGAGGCACTCAGGAAGTTGACGTACAGCTTGTTCGGGTCGCCCGCGTCGGTGGCCTCGAGGTGGTCGCGCACCAGGTTCCACTTCGTGGTGGTGTTGGTCTCCGTCCAGGCGTCCTGTAGCGCGAGGCTGCCCCAGCTGATTCCATAGGTGCCCCCGGCGAAGTCATCGATGATGACGATCTTCCCCCGGACATCGCCCAGCTTGGGGATGGTGGTGCCTCGCCAGATGTACGGTGAATAGGCGGGCTGATCGCGGTACCACTCGAAGGTGGAGGCGAAGGAGCGGGTGGTGCTCTCCTCGTTGTACTCCTTCTTCACGCGCATCAGCACGGTCTCGGTCGGGTTGTCCCTCAAGAACTGGATCGCCGTCCCCAACACACCATCGAAGTTCGCCATCAGGTGATAGCTGTCGTGATGGATGGTGAAGCGATCCCCGATGTGGCGGGCGCGGATGTCCAGGACGCGGATGCCCGCGTCCAACTGGGGGCGCAGCTCCATGCTCTGGGTCAGGACCCAGGCCCGCTCGAAGACGGTCACGTACCACTCCGTCTCATTGGCCATGGTGTCATGGGTGCCTGGAAGCGAGAGCGCCGCGAGACTCGTGCCATCCGGAATCCAGCGCATCCAGTTGGGATGATTCACTCCCACGGAGCTGGCGTCGTTGAAGTACCGGCCATGCGCGGCGGCGAAGCGCACCGGCATGAGCAGGGTGAGCAAGAGGCTCAGGACGGCGGGATGAACAAGGAATGAGCGACTGGATGGCACGATGAATCCCTCACTGAACGAGGTGGATGACCGCCCGCGAATTATCACGAAGCCCTCCCATGAATTCAGCAATAGCCGATAATCACGCCTTTTCTGAATTCGATGACATGTGCATGGCGAAGAAAGCGCGCTCCTGCTAGCCCTTCCGCCCATATGCCCAAAGCCTCGAAGGCCGAGTTCGACATCATCCTGTGGGGCGCCACCGGTTTCACCGGCCGCCTCGTCGCCGAGTACCTCGCCCGGACCCAGGACACCCACCGCGCGCGCTGGGCGCTCGCCGGCCGGGACCGCGCCCGGCTCGAGCAGATCCGCGCCACGCTCGGTCCCGCCTGCGCCGAGCTCCCCGTCCTGCTCGGGGATGCGAAGGACGCGGCCTCGCTGGACGCGCTGGTGGCACGCACCCGCGTGGTCATCTCCACGGTGGGCCCCTACGCGAAATACGGCAACGAGCTGGTGGCCGCGTGCGTCCGCGCGGGCACGGACTACTGCGACCTGACGGGCGAGGTGCAGTGGATGCGCCGGACGATCGACGCCCACCACGAGCGGGCCCGCGAGACGGGCGCGCGCATCGTGCACACCTGCGGCTTCGACTCCATCCCCTCGGACCTGGGCGTGCTCATGGTTCAGGAGTACATGCGCGAGCAGCACGGCGGGCACTGCGAGCGCATCCGCTTCCACACGACGAAGATGCGCGGCGGCTTCAGCGGGGGCACCGTGGCGAGCATGCTCCAGTCCTTCACCGAGGCCGCGGCGGACCCCGCCATCCGCCGGGTGCTCGGCAATCCCCACGCGCTCGACCCCGAGCCGCGGTGGGGCCGCCCCGAGGAGCGTGACCAGCTGAGCGTGCGCTACAGCCCGGAGCTCGGGCGGTGGACGGCGCCCTTCGTGATGGCCGCCGTCAACACGCGCGTGGTGCGGCGCTCCAACGCCCTGCTCGGCTACCCCTGGGGCCAGGACTTCCTCTACTCCGAGGTGTCCAGCTTCCCGCCCGGTGCGAAGGGGATGCTCGCCGCCGCGGGACTGACGGCGGGGCTAGGCTCCTTCATGGCCGCCATGAGCGTGCCCGCGCTGCGGCGCCAGCTCGAGCAGAGGGTGCTGCCCGCTCCCGGCGAGGGCCCCTCGGCCGAGGAGCGCGAGCGGGGCTTCTTCGAGGTGCGGCTCCTCGGCGAGGGCACGTCCGCGAAGAGCGGGCGTCCCGTGCGGCTGGAGGGAAAGGTCGCCGCCAAGGGAGACCCCGGCTACGCGGCGACGGCGCGGATGCTCGCCGAGTCCGCCCTCTGCCTCGCGTTCGATGAGGTTCCCGCCAAGGGCGGTGTCCTCACCCCCGCCTCGAGCATGGGCATGAAGCTCGTCGAGCGCCTGCGGCGGGCGGGCATGACGTTCGAGGTCCAGGAGCAGGCGCCCCGGTCATGACGCGCACATTCGTTGGACTCAGCTATTCGGGCTGGACGGAGAAGGCCCGCTGGGCCCTGGACCACCATCGCGTCTCCTACCGATACCGCGAGCACATTCCGCTCCTCGGTGAGCCGTGGTTGCGCAGGCACACGCAACCCGGGGTGCGCCCTTCCGTTCCGCTGTTGCTCGATGAGGCGGGCCCCCTCACGGGCTCGTTCGCCATCGCCCGGCGCGCGGAGGAAATGGGGCGGGGAGAACCGCTCTTCCCGGCTGACGCCTCCGAGACCATCGCGCGCTGGGAGGACGTGAGTGAGCGGGTGCTCGGCGTGGCCCGTGCGTACGTGGTGGCACGGCTGCCTCGCAACCGGCGGGCCCAGGCGGAGAGTCTGCCCTCGTTCCTGCCCGCGTGGGCTCGCGGCCTGTTCGCCCCGTCCGCCACGATGGCCGCGCGCTTCCTCGCCCGCAAGCACCACGCTCCGGCCGACGTGGACGCCGCCATCTCCGCGACCGTCATCCCCGCGTTCGAGCAGCTGCGCGCCGCCCTCGGCGGCCGTGCCTATCTGCGAGACCGCTTCACCTACGCGGACATCACCGCGGCGGTGATGCTCCAGTTCGTGCGCCCGGTGGACGATGCCTACCTGCCGCTGGGCCCGGGCACGCGAGAGCTCTGGAGCCACGCGGACCTCGCCACGCGGTTCCCGGAGCTGCTCGCGTGGCGGGACGACCTCTACGCGAAGCACCGTCGGCCCTGAGTGAACGAGGCCGGGTGAGCGGCGACCGGCGGAGCATCCTTCGAGCCAGATGCTCCGAGCGGACCGCCCGCATCCACGCGGCAGTGCCGTCCGTAATGCCTGGTGAAGGCATGGCGCCTTCCAAGAACATCCGAGGCAGACATGAAACGGCGAGGCGCAACCCCATGGAAGGTGGCACTGGTGTTCGGAGGGCTGGCATTGCCAGCCGCCGCACGGGCCGCCACGGTCCAGCTGCAACCCGGCCCCAGGGGGCAGCAGATGATCGACTTCCAGGCCAACCCGGGCGAGTTCAACCAGGTCACCATCCAGGAGCTCACCCCGGGCAGGCTCTATCAAATCAGTGACGCCGTTCCCCTCACGGCGGTGGGCCCGGGGTGCAGGTCCGTTGGCCGGTTCACCGCGCAGTGCGCCAGCTCGAGCAACGTCTCCCTGAGCGCCATCAACGCCAACCTCAGGAACCTGGATGACAACCTGCGGCCGCTCGGCCCGCTCTCCATCCCCCTGACGGTCATCGGGAAGGCCGCGGACGATACGCTCATCGGGGGCGATGCTGCTGACAACCTCAAGGGTGGCGGCGGCAACGACACCCTCGACGGCGGCAACGGCAATGATTCCCTCAATGGCGGCAACGGCATCGATACGCTCAACGGGGGTCCTGGCAACGACAACATCCTCAGCCAGGACGGAAACAGGGACCAGGTGAACTGCGGACCCGGTGTGGACAGCGTCACGGCCGACAACTTCGACCAGTTGGTGGACTGCGAAGGCGTGCAGACCCGTCAGGCCGGACCGTTCGATGGTGAAAATGACGAGTGAGCCCCACCCCCGGTGGAGCATGGCGGGACCCGAGGCACTCCGTGGCTCGGGCTCGCCGGCCGCTTGAAGCCACTCGAGGTCGCATGCTAGCGGAGACGCCCAGCGCATCTCGCGCGAGGAGGGGTTCATGATCCGCGGCCTGCATGGGTTGTTCTACACGTCCGATCCCGATGGGATGCGCGCGTTCCTGCGCGACAAGCTTCGGCTGCCTCACACGGACGTCGGTGAGGGTTGGCTCATCTTCGACCTGCCGGAGGCGGACCTCGGCGTCCATCCGGTCGACGAGTCCGGACGCCCGCCGTCCGGCACGCACGACGTGTCGTTCTACTGCGACGACATCCAGGGCACGGTGTCGGACCTGAAGTCGCGTGGCGTCACCTTCGATCAGGACGTCCAGGATCACGGCTACGGCTTCGTGACGTACTTCACGATGCCGGGTGGCGTGCGCGTCCAGCTCTACGAGCCGAAGTACCAGAAGCGCACCGCGCCGGCTCCGCGCAAGGCCGCGAAGAAGGCAGCGGCCAAGACGAAGAACGCCGCGAAGAAGGTGGCGGCCAAGGCCAAGGGTGCCGCGAAGAAGGTGGCGGCCAAGGCCAAGAGTGCCGCGAAGAAGGTCAGCGCGAAGGTGGCGAAGCGCGGCGAGACCCCGAAGCGCCGCCGCTGAGCGTCTCCACTCACGAGGCCAGCGCGGTCGGTACCTCCAACGCGCGCTCGCCCGTGGGCAGCACCAGCGAGAAGGTGGTGCCGCTGCCCTGCTCGCTCCGCACGCGCAGCTCGCCCCCCATCTTCTGGACGAGCGAGTGGCTGATGGACAGGCCGAGTCCGGTGCCCGAGCCGGCCGGCTTGGTGGTGAAGAACGGATCGAAGATCTTCGGCAGCACCTCGGGAGGAATCCCGTGGCCGGTGTCCGAGATGTCGATGCGCACGTGCTCGCCCTCGCGCGCGGTGCGCACGCGCAGGGTGTTGCGCTGCGGGGAGCCGGACGGCATGGCCTGGATGGCGTTGATGATCAGGTTGAGGAACACCTGGCTGAGCCGGCTCTCGTTGGCGAACACCACCGGCAGCGCCACGTCGTAGTCCTTCTCCAGGTGGGCGGTGCCCTTGAGCTCGCTCTGGGCCATGCGCAGCACGAAGTCCAGGCTCGCGTTGATGTCCACCGGCGCGAGCGACTCGTCCGGAGCGTGCGAGAAGTAGCGCATGTCCCGCACGATGTCCCGGATGCGCTTGCAGCCGTCGAGCGACTCGGAGATGACCTCGCGGGCCTCGACGAGCAGGTCCGTCACGTGCGACTGGAAGCCGGGCGACGCCACCAGCTGCCGCTCCAGGTCATCGCGCCAGCCCTCCAGGAAGGACAGGTTGGAGAGCACGTAGGCGATGGGGTTGTTGATTTCATGCGCGATGCCCGCCGCCAGCGCCCCCACCGAGGCGAGCCGATCATTCTGGATGCTCTGCTGCTCCAGCCGCCGCTTCTCGGTCAGGTCGTGCCCCACGAGCAGCAGGCGCCGCGCGTGGCCCACCTCCTGGAGCGAGGCCGCGATGTCCAGCGCCACGCGCTCGCCCCGGGCGGCTCTCAACCCCTGGTTCTCCATGCGCACCGTGCCCCGAGCGCGCAGTTGCTGGAGCGCTCGGCGCAGGGACTCGCGCTCGTCCTCCGGGGCGAGCGCATCGATGAAGGAGCCGAGCACCTGGGCGCTCCCGAGTCCCAGCAGCCGCTCCGCCACCGGGTTGAGCTCCACCACGCGTCCCAGCTCGTCGAGCACGAAGACGGCATCGTTGGAGCTCCGCAGGAGCTGACGGTTGCGCTCCTCGGCCTGCTTCACCTGGAAGCGCAGCCGCAGCAGCAGCTCCACCTGGCGCTTGAGCGCGAGCAGGCCGCGGCGCTGCTCGTCGGTGAGCGGGCGGGCCTCCCGGTCGATCACGCACAGGGTGCCCAGGTGGTAGCCATCCTCCGTCTGGATGGGAGCGCCGGCGTAGAAGCGGATGAAGGGCGCCCCGGTGACGAGCGGGCAGGAGGCGAAGCGCGCGTCCTTCGTGGCGTCCTCGATGACCAGCACGTGCTCTCGCTCGATGGCGAAGGTGCAGAAGGAGATGCAGCGCTCCGTCTCCGTCACGCCGGGCAGCCCCACGTTCGCCTTGAACCACTGCCGATCACGGTCCACCAGGCTGATGAGCGCGATGGGGGCATCGCACAGCCGCGCGGCGAGCTGGACGATGTCGTCGTACTCCGCTTCGGGTGCGGTATCGAGGATGCCGTAGCGCTGCAGCGCCTGCAGGCGCTTCTCTTCGTACAAGAGACCTGGGGGAAGCATGCGCTGCTGGATGTGCATCACAACCCCGCATGCGGCAGCGGCCCCGGGACCTTCTGTGAGCCAGACGACACTCGAGAGGTGTGTCCTTCAACACAGTGGCGTTGCCCTCGAGTCCCAGTTGCATTCAGGGCGGAGGAGTGCGCCCCTCACTGAAATCCACCGTCAGTCGAAGCGGCTCTGCCTGCGCGTGTCCCGCATGAAGGCGTAGACGAGCAGCGAGCACAGGATGCAGCCGGTCACGTACCAGAAGAACCAGCGCTCGTGGCCAGCCAGCTTGAGCCACGTGCCCACGTATTCGGCCGTGCCGCCGAAGATGGAGACGGTGAGCGCATAGGGCAGACCCACGCCCAGGGCGCGGATGCTCGCCGGGAACAGCTCGGCCTTCACCACGGCGTTGATGGAGGTGTAGCCCGAGAGGATGACGAGCGCCGCCAGCACCAGCAGGAAGGCCGTGAAGGCGTCCCGCGTCCGAGTCAGCTCCGTCAGCAGCGGCACGGTGCACAGCGTCCCCATCGCGCCGAACCAGATGAGCACGGGCCTGCGGCCCACCTTGTCGGAGATGAGGCCGAACACCGGCTGCAACAGCATGTAGAGGAACAGCGACGAGACGGAGATGAGCGTGGACTGGTCTCGCGTCAGCCCCACCGAGTTGACCAGGAACTTCTGCATGTAGACGGTGTACGTGTAGAAGGCGAGCGTGCCACCCATGGTCAGCCCGACCACGATGGCGATCTCCTTCGGGTGGCGCAGCAGCTCGCGCATGGGCCGGTGCTCCGCCTTCTTCGCTGCCTCCGCCTGGAAGGCCTCCGTCTCCACCATGTTGCGGCGCATGTAGAAGCCGAAGACGGCCAGCGCGGCGCCGCACAGGAAGGGGATGCGCCAGCCCCAGGCCTCCAGCTCCGGGCCGGTGAGCACCAGCCGCTGCAGCACCAGCAGCGTCACCGTCGCGAGCAGCTGGCCCATGATGAGCGTGACGTACTGGAAGGAGCTGTAGAAACCGCGGTGGCGCGAGGTGGCGACCTCGCTGAGATAGGTGGCGCTGGTGCCGTACTCACCGCCCAGCGACAGCCCCTGCAGCAGCCGCGCGAGCAGCAGCACGGTGGGCGCCAGCACGCCAATGCGCTCATAGGTGGGGCACAGGGCGATGATGAGCGAGCCCAGGCACATCAGCGTGACCGACAACGTCAGCGCCGCGCGGCGCCCTCGCAGGTCCGCGTAGAGGCCCATCACCCAGCCGCCCACCGGACGGATGAGGAAGCCGAGCGCGAAGACCCCGGCCGTGTTGAGCTGCTCCACCACGGGGTTGTCGCTCGGGAAGAAGGCCTTCGCGAAGTACAGCGAGAAGGCCGAGTAGATGTAGAAGTCGTACCACTCGATCAGGTTGCCGACCGAACCGCCGAAGATGGAGAGCAGCCGCTGCTGGACGCCGCGCTCGGCGGTGGCCGCCGGCGACTCGGGGGACGAGGACGCGACGCTGGACGTGTTCAAGGGCTTGCCCTGTTCGATGCGGTGCCGGAATCGCACTGCTCTATATCAAACTCCGGGAACGTCTCCGCCGCGTGTTGACCAATCACTGGTGCGGCGCACTTGCCCGTTCCGGCCACCACGTCCCTCCTGGTACGGCCGCTTTCATGGACTGGAGCGCGCGGACGAGAGAACCCATCGAATGAAGGACCCGGGCGCCGTGGCGGACGTGCTGTCCGGGGGCGGGATGATGGGGGCACGCATGCGCGCCCTCGACTGGTCCAGCACGCCCGTGGGGCCCGTGGAGAGCTGGCCGCAGTCCCTGCGCACCTCCGTCTCCATCCTCCTCAACTCGCGCTTCCCGATGATGATCCACTGGGGACCGGAGCTGACCCAGTTCTACAACGATGCCTACGCGCCGAGCCTCGGCTCCAAGCACCCGGGCGCCCTGGGCCAGGCGGCCCACCCCTGGTGGGCGGAGATCTGGGACGTGCTGGAGCCGATGTTCGAGCGGGTGCTCGCGGGCGAGGCCACCTGGTACGAGAACCAGCTCTTCCTGCCCAACCGCAAGGGCTTCATCGAGGAGGCGTACTTCACCCTCTCGCACAGCCCCATCCGGGACGAGACGGGAGGCGTGGGCGGCATCTTCCTCGCGGTGACGGAGACGACGGGCCAGGTGGTGGGCGAGCGGCGCCTGCGCGCGCTGAAGGAGCTGAGCGAGGCCACCTCGGGCCAGCCCACCGCGGAGGCGGCGTGCCGCGAGGCCGCGCGCGTGCTGGAGGGCCACCGTCACGACGTGCCCTTCGCCCTCCTCTATCTCACCGACACGCGCGAGGGACTCCTGCGCCGGGTGGCCACCGTGGGGTTGGAGGACACGAGCCCCGCGGCGCCCGAGCGGGTGTCCTCGCGCGAGGGGGAGGACACGGGTGTCCCCTGGCCGCTGGGCGCCGTCGCCCGCACCGGCGAGGCGCACACGCTCACCGACGTGCCCGCGCGCGCGGGCCCTCTGTCGGGAGGCCCCTGGCCCGAGGCCCCCCACACCGCGCGGGTCCTCCCGGTGGGCAAGGAGGGTGAGGAAACGGCGGCCGGGGTCCTGGTGGTCGGCATCAGCCCGCGCCGGGCCCTGGACGCGGAGTACCAGAACTTCCTCACGCTGGTGGCGGCCCAGGTGGGCACGGCCATCGCCAGCGCTCGCCGGGCCGAGGAGGAGCGGCGCCGGGCCGAGGCCCTGGCGGAGCTGGACAGGGCCAAGACGGACTTCTTCACCAGCATCTCCCACGAGCTGCGCACGCCCCTGACCCTCATGCTGGGCCCGCTGGAGGACGCCCTCGGGGACACCGCCGACGTGCTGCCCGACACCCAGCGCGAGCGCGTGGAGACGGCCCATCGCGGCGCCCAGCGCCTCTTGAAGCTCATCAACGCGTTGCTGGACTTCGGCCGCCTGAGCGCGGGGCGGATGCACACCTCCTTCGAGCTGACGGACCTGTCCGCGCTGACGGCCGGCCTCGCCAGCAGCTTCGAGGCCCTCATGAAGCGCGCGGGCCTGCGGCTGGTGGTGGACTGCCCTTCCCTGCCCGAGGCCGTGTGGGTGGACCGGGAGGCCTGGGAGAAGATCGTCCTCAACCTCATGTCCAACGCCTTCAAGTTCACCTTCACCGGAGAGGTGCGCGTCTCCCTGCGGTGGCTGGGCGGGACGGTGGAGCTGGTGGTGGTGGACACCGGCACGGGCATTCCCGAGGAGGAGCTGCCGCGCGTCTTCGAGCGCTTCCACCGGGTGAGCGGCGCGCCGGGGCGCAGCATCGAGGGCAGCGGCATCGGTCTCGCGCTGGTGGAGGAGCTGGTGAAGCTGCACGGGGGCAGTGTGCGCGTGGAGAGTGCCGTCGGTCAGGGAAGCACCTTCTTCGTCTCCCTTCCCACCGGCAATGCCCACCTGTCCCAGGAGCGACTGGGGGCGGCCCGGACGAAGGACCCCACGGCGGTGCGCGCCGCGGCCTTCGTCGAGGAGGCGGAGGGATGGCTGGACGCGGGGAGCGACTCCACGCCGCGCGCCGGGACACGCCCCACGCCGATGAGCGGCCGCGTGCTGCTGGCGGAGGACAACGCGGACATGCGCAACCACGTGCGGCGTCTCCTGGAGGAGGGGGGCTACACGGTCGAGGCCGTCGCGGATGGCCGGGCCGCCCTGGAAGCCACCCGGGCGCGGCCCCCCGACGTGGTGCTGTCGGACGTGATGATGCCGGGGCTGGACGGCTTCGGCCTGCTGCGCGAGCTGAAGGCGGATGCGCGCACGGCCGGTGTGCCCGTCATCCTCCTGTCGGCCCGCGCCGGGGAGGAGGCCACCGTGGAGGGACTCGGAGCCGGCGCCAGCGACTACCTGGTGAAGCCCTTCTCCGCCCGCGAGCTGCTCGCACGCGTGGAGGGCACGGTGAAGACGGCGCGGGCCCGCGCGGACCTGGACGCCTTCGCCGGGAGGATCGCCCATGACCTGCGCAACCTGCTGTCTCCGCTGTCCATGATTGGAGCGCAGGTGCGTGCCACGTCCGACGAGCGGGCGAAGCGGGCCGGAGAGCGGCTGGAGCGCGTCACCCGCCGGGCCTACAACCTGCTCGACGGCATGCTGGCCTTCTCGCTCGCGGGTGGAGCGGTGGCGTCCTCCGGAGGCGCCACCTCCGTGACAGCCGTCGCCGCGGACGTGGTGGAGGACTTGAGCGGGCTGCGAGAACAGATCCAGGCGGACCTGGACATCATCGGCGTGGACGACGTGAAGGTGGCGCTACCTCGGGGGCTCCTCTACGTCGTCCTCCTCAACCTGGTGTCCAACGCCCTCAAGTTCATGGAGGGCCGGCCCGTCAGGCGGGTGGAGGTCTCCACCCAGAGGTCGGGAGACCAGTGCGCGCTGGTGGTGAAGGACACGGGGCCCGGCATCGCGCCTGGAGCGCTGCGGCACATCTTCGAGCCCTTCTACCGGGCCCCGGAAGCGAAGGCCTCGGGGCACGGCATCGGACTGGCCACGGTGCAGCGCATCGTCAAGGTGTACGGCGGCGAGGTGTCCGTCACCTCGGTGGTCGATCAGGGCTCGACCTTCACGGTGCGGCTCCCGTGTCGCGCCGCCCGCTTGGGCGCATAGGGGACGCGCGGCTCAAATCCAGAAGACGATGTCGCGCTCCTCGTCACCGGGACCAGGGCCGAGCCCGCCCTCCAGCAGCCAGCGACGATAGGCCTCGATGTCCGCGTGGAGCAGATCCGCCTCGGTGCCGGAGAAGACGCCGCCACCGGAGCCGTTGAGCAACCCCTCGCGCTGCACCTTCATGATGTCCACGTCCTGCCGGATGACCTGCGTGGTGTACCACTTCACCAGCGGCCTGAGCGCTCTCGCCACGAGTGCACGCGGCAGGTCGTAGGGGAGCCGGTAGCTGATGGCCGTGTAGACGAGGCTGTCGGTGGGACCAATGGGCGTTATCTGCGAGTTGATGGCGAAGCCGCTGCGGTCCCCCCACATGTAATCCACGCGAGTGACGTTGGGGATGAAGTAGTGGTCGGTGTGGACCATGGGCAGGCCGCCCGGATTGAAGAGGCGGCCGAGCCCCGTGACGGTGTCCTGCTCCTGTCCGTAGGTGACGAGCACGCTGCCGTCGAAGCGCTTCACCGTGGCGGGCACCCGCTTGCGCGCCACCTCGCGGAACCAGCCCTCGTGGACGAAGACCGTGTGCGGCACGTCCATGAAGTTCTCCGCCAGGTTCGTCACCCCGTTGGGGAAGCGCGTCACCATGAAGTAGACAGTCCACTCGGGGTGGCCCCAATAGGGCACGCGGAAGGCGGGGCGGCGCGCTCGCGAGGAGTCCCCGCCCATGAAGACGTAGACGAGCCCGTCCTGCTCCAGCGTGTCGAAGCGCCGCAGCTTCCCGAGATCGCACGGGCGTACCTTCAGTCCCGCGCGTGCGTGGCCCTGGGCGTCCAGCGCCTCGCCGCACTGCTGCGGCCCGAGCGAGGGAACCTCGACCACCGCTCCCGACGCGTCATACACCCAGCCGTGGTACGGGCAGCCGATTCGGCCGTGGAAGACGTCTCCGGCGGACAGGCGCGCGTTGCGGTGCAGGCAGCGGTCTCGCAGGGCCGCGGGCCGGCCGTGCTCGTCACGGAAGAGGACGAGCTGGGTGCCGAACAGGGTGCGCGCCAGGGGCTTCTTCGCAATGAGCTCGGTGGAGAGACAGGCGACGTACCAGAAGTCCTTGAGGGCACCGCAGCGGGTGAGGTCGGCCTCCGCCTCGAGCTCCACCGCGGGTGTCGTGACGAGCGCGAGGTTCTGCGAGTCGTGCGGATTCCTCATGGGCGCCTCGCTCCCTGCTGGGAGAACCAGGCGGTCCACCCGGCCTGGCGATGAAGCTCCGTCGGCTTGATGTCGCCCGCGCGCTGGCCGAGCGCGATGCACCGGGCCTCGTAACGGCGGGAGCCCTCGGTGACGCGGATGGCGCGCAGGGGCCCGAGCTGGCCGAGCTCCCGCGCGTAGCGGTAGTGATAGCCCTCGCAGAGGGCACGCTCGATGGCACGGGCGGCCTCCTCGAGGTGCACGTCGGGCGCATCGGTCTCCAGGAAGAGCCGGTAGGCCGGAGCGGCCTGGGCCTCCCACTCGGGGGCCATCATCGCGAAGGGCGGGCGCCGGCCTCCGAGCACCGTGGGCAGCAAGGCATCGAGCACGGTGGAGACGCGGGTGGCGGCGAGCTTCTCGCCCACGAGGTCGCACACGGAATCCGCGCGGCCCATGAAGCGGACACAGGGCGTGGCGTGGTGGAAGCCCTCGACCCGGACGAGGTCTCCGAGCCGGTAGCGCAGCAGGCCTCCAGAGGTGGAGAGGAGCACGGAGTAGGTCCGTCCCCGCTCCAGCTCGTGCGCGAGGCGGGGACGCGCCTCGGGGTGCTCGGGGTCGAGGAACTCGAAGAAGTGGCTGCGGACGGCGAGCACGGGGGCGGGGGCGTCGAAGAGAGGAAGCGAGACGACCCCCTCGGTGGCGAGCAGACCCTTGCCCTGGACCTCGACGCCCTGGAAGCGGTGGCAGGCGGGGCCGACGGAGTGCGCGGCCTGGGCATCGGTCCACATGCTGAGGAGCGAGAGCCGGGGCCAGAGCATGCGTCCCTGGAGTCCGGAGCGGAGCGCCGTCCGAAGCAAGCGAGCCCGCTCGGGACGAGGTGCAAACCGCATCCGTGAAAGCACCGAGTCAATCCCCTCTCCCTCTGGGAGAGGGTCAGGGTGAGGGTCTACGCCTCCCTCTCCCTCCGGGAGAGGGTCGGGGTGAGGGTCTCCGTCACCGTCCCGCCCACCGCGAGCCCCACCGAGTCCCCGAGGAGGCCGGCACACCCCGAGCTCCAGATCCTCCGCCAACCGTTCCCCATGCCGTTCCAGTGCATCCATCAACAGCGTGAGGAAGCTCGGGTTCCACACGCTCAAGAGCGCCAGGTCCTCACACGCCACGAGGAACCACAGCGTCACATACCTGCACGACTCGACATCGGGCAACTGGGCCACCGCTCCGGGCACGGCGAACACGCGCGAGAGCAACGGTTGCAAAAACCGTGGGAAGTACGCGGAGTCCTCCACGCTGCCCACCGGAATGCCCCCCGGGGTGCGCCCCTTCTTGCGCCCGATGGGCGAGATGGACCAGTAGCTCGGGCCCTCGCGGACGGCGGGGCGCGAGGACAGCAGGTCGAACAACATGGGCGCGAGCGCGCGGTGGAACTCGTCGAGCAGCCCCCTCGTGACCGGGACGTATTTGGAGGCTCCCGAGGAGCCTCCGGAGGGCTCGAAGCGAACCACCGGCTCGCGGGTGAGGACTCGCGGCGCGCCGGCCTTGAGCGCCTCGAGGTCCGCCAGCACCGAGTCCGGGGTGGACTGGGGTACCGCGTCCTGGAACTCGCGCGCGGTACGGATGCGCGTGAAGCCGGGGATGCGCGCGGATTGATTCGTGTCCCTGACGGTTCGCAGGACTCGGGACAGGCACTCGGCCTGCGCCCGCTCGGGATGGGTGAGCGCTCGGCGGAACAGCAGCGCCGACGGGGATTGTGCCGCCATCAGCCCCGCGAGCATCCGGCTCGAGGTCAGCACGGTTCCCACCGAGTCCAGGAACTCGGACACGGACATGGGAAGACCCTCACCCTAGCCCTCTCCCAGAGGGAGAGGGGACATGCACGGGTTCAACCCGAGGAACGAGATACCCTCACCCCGTCCCTCTCCCGGAGGGAGAGGGGTTTTGCGCTCGGTCATGCCCTGGCCCTCACTCCAATCAGTCGAAGACCCCGCCGTGTCCACAGTCGCACCTGCTTCATGCTCAGCTCACACAGCGCCCACATCAGATCCCTCGCGCGGATCTCCGCCAGGCACACCAGCTCCTCCCCCTCCACGTGCCCCGGGTTGCTCCTCGCGAAGAATCCGATGTGCGGATGGGCCGCCGCTTCCCGATCGATCGGCGATACCCCGTCCCTCACCCGGTAGTGCGCCCCCGTGAATCTCACCGTCCCCTTCCCCTCGTCGTACTGCGTCCCGAACCACCGCACGGCCAGCGCTCGCAGGAACGACACGCGCTCGACTGGTGCCTCCCAGTCGTGGCGCGGCACCGTGCGCGGGAAGTGGTTCACCGCCAGCAGGTATGTCTTGTAGCCCGCGCTCAACAACAGCCAGTGCAGGGGTCGCAGGGGGCGGCGCAGCTTGCGCGCGAGCATGAAGCGCCCGAAGCGCACCTGCAGCTCCTTCTGTCCCCAGTAATCCGGGTGGATGACCGTGTCGCCCGAGAAGACGACCTCCACCGGCCTCCCATCCACCCGCTCCTCCGCGACCCGCAGGGTGCTGAAGCCCACCAGCTCGCCCGTACGCCGCGCCGACAGGAGGATGACGTACTGCTTCTCGTCCAGGTCCCGCGAGAAGCGCTCGGCGCTGACACCCGCGTAGCACACCTGCATCAACGCCAGCATCTGCGCGCGCTGGTGCTCGGTGAGCGACTCGCGCGAGACGGTGGCACCCTTCAAGGCGGAGAACATCGGACTCCTATCGGCTGCCCCGCAGACCCACGGTGACGGCGGGCTGCTGGATGACGTGGTAGCGGTCGGCCTCGAGCTGCACGGTCTGCACCTCGCCGCCATACCAGTGGAGCGTGACCGTCACCGGGCCCGCGTGCCTCCCGAGCCCGAAGTGCAGGCGTGGATCCGCCGAGGCGCTGAGGCCCCCCATCAGCCCCACCTCCCGCACCTGCTCCACGTGCTTGCCTCCCTCGTCGTAGGACACGACCACACGCGTGCCCACGGCGCTCCGGCTCGTCCGCTGCCCCTCTCCCACCAGCGTGAGGCCCACGAAGTGCGCCGCGTCCTTCGCCGTCCCCTCGCGCAGGGTGTTGCGGTACACCGACACCGGCCCGTGCTGGTTGGTGATGACGGCGTCCAGGTCGCCATCGTCGTCCAGGTCCGCGAGCAGCACGCCACGCGAGTTGTCCGGCTCGTCGATGCCCAGCTCCTTCGCCACGTCCACGAAGTGTCCGGGGTCCTCGTCCCCCAGGTTCAGGTACGCGCGGCGCGCCTCGTTCGGGTAGATGGTGCGCCCGCGGATGTCGCCCCACTTGTCCGCGTACGTGTGGACCTCGGGACCGGACTGCATCAGCTTGTGGTTGACGTACCAGTAGTCCTTGCGCCCCGAGTCATACAGGTGGTCCAGCCGGTCATCGAGGTGCCCGTTGGCCTGTACGATGTCGGGCCATCCGTCGTTGTCGAGGTCCCCCGCCGCCGCGCCCCACCCGAAGCGCCTCTCATTGAGCGCCCCGCGGAACGTCGCCTCGTCCTTGAGCTCGGGGACGAACGGCTCCTTCCCCGCCGACACCATCCACAGCAGACTGCCCTCGGCCTGCAGCGAGTGGTGCACGTTGGACACGTACACGTCCAGCCACCCGTTGCGGTCGAAGTCCGCCACCGAGGCGTTCATCCCCTTGTACGTGTCCTTGCCAATCTCCCCGAAGAGCTTCCCCACGACGCGGCGGAAGTGTCTGCCCTGCTCGTTGAGGTAGACCTCGTCCGGGCCGAAGTCGTTGGCGATGTAGAGATCCGTCCACCCGTCCTGGTTCAGGTCCACCGTGCTGACGGCGAGCGACCAGCGCGTCTCCTTCAACCCCATCGCCACCGAGTCCAGCTTCTCGAAGGTGCCATCCCCCCGGCCCCGGTAGAGCACGTTGAGGCCGCCGTTGTCGGCGTTGTGCCAGCCGTTGTGCATGAAGCGGAGCATGCGCCGGTCCCCGGGGTACTCGGGCGGCGGCAGCCGGAAGAAGTTGAACGGCGTGGGCGTGGCGTAGTCCGGCAGGTGCGTGGTGAGCGCGTTGGCCACGAAGAGGTCCAGGTGCCCATCCCGGTCGTAGTCGAGCATCGTGACGGCCATGCTCACCGAGTGGTCCCCCACCCCGGCCCGCGTGGTGACGTCCTCGAAGGTGGCGCTGCCCGTCTCGCGCAGCAGGTTGCGCAGCAGCTTCGAGGGCCCCCACGCCACGGCGATGGCCAGGTCCTGGTCCCCGTCACCGTCGTAGTCCACGAAGGTGCCACCGGCGGCGGCGCCCTCGGTGGTGATGCTCGCGGCGATGTGCTCCAGGGCCGGCACCTTCACGCGCTCGAAGCGCAGGTCCCCCAGGTTGCGGAAGAGGGCCGCACGGTCCGCGTCCGACTTGAGCGCGTTCGTGAGGAAGAGGTCCAGCTTCCCATCCCCATCGAAGTCCCCGGTGGCCACCGCGTCCCCCACGCTCAACACCCACTTGGACACGTGCAGCACGCGCGGATCCACCCGCGTCAGCACATCCCCCATGGTGGAGCCGAGCCCCGTGTGCGAGGCCTCCAGGCGCTCCAGGTGGAAGGGCAGCGGGCGGTTCAGCGCCCCCGGCGACACGGCGAGCGCGTAGCCCGCGGCCATCACCGCCCCGAGCCCTCCCACCGCCGCCAGCCGCTTCAACGGCCCCGGCGAGAAGAGTCCCGCGAAGTACGCGCGAGGCCCCCTCCGCCACAACGCGCGCCCGTGCAGGAACAGGAAGCGCGCCGTCGCGCACGTGAGGGCCGCGTAGAAGAAGGTGAAGACGCTCTCCTTCAGGTGGAGCACCAGGTCCACCAGCGTGAGCGCGAGCGCCAGGAGCACCTGCGCACGCGCCGTCTTCGGCGACGTGCCCGGGTCCGTAATCATATAGAAGGTGAAGATGAAGAAGGCCGGTGCCCCGAGCGTGCCCAGGAAGAGCACCTCGGGCGGCAGGTGGTGGCGCAGGATGTACGCCCGCAGACCCGTCTGCAGTGCGTAGAAGCCGAGGAAGCTCAGCACCAGCCACGTGCGGCCCACCCGGAAGAAGAAGAGCACCAGCGCCGCCATGACGATGAACGCCGAGAGCGCCACCTCTCCATTGGCCCATTGGTAGGCCGGCGCCGCCGTTATCAGCTCGCGCGTGAGCAGCAGCGAGGTGGCCACGCCGAACATGGACGGGTTGAAGACGTGGCGGCCCTCGAACGTCAGCACGTACTTGGAGCCAATGGTGAGCCACACCGGCAGGAGCAGCAGCCAGCTCGAGTGCGAGTAGTTGAGCAGCAGCGCCAGCGAGCAGCAGGAGATGTAGCCACTCAGCGGCACCACCTTCTCGCGCCGCAGCAGCCAGCCCAGCCCCGCGTCCAGCGCGCTGCCGCTCACCACGATGGCGGCCATCTGCCACGGGCTGCGGTTGAAGCCGAAGAAGGAGAAGCCCAACACCCCATACAAGGTGAGGATGGCCGCGAACGGGATGCGCGGGTCATTCCAGCGGGGCCACACCCAACCCCAGCGCTCGACACGGGGCGTCGTGTGCACCACGGTGCCCACCGGCGCCGGGTGTGCCACTGCCTGCTCAGCTCTCATGGGATGCGCCTCCGAGCGCTCGCCGAGAGTGCCCCGCCCCCTCTCCCCTGTCCAGGAAGGGCGGAGAGCTTGCATGTCTCCCCAGACGCCTGCCCACCATCTCCGTGCTTCTCCTGTCGTCTTCCATCAGCCCGGTCCTGACTGCAAACTCCGGGCACACCCTCGACGCGCCGTTCCTGATGCTCTCGCCCCACACCCGCGTCCTCATCCTGGCCCTGTTGGGCCTGTCCGCGTTGCTCGGCTTCCTCTTCTGGCGCAGGCAGAACGTGCGGCGGTCCCTCGGCGGCCGCATCTCGCCGCCCAAGCTGGCCTGGCTCCTCTACGCCGTCTTCCTCTGGTTCCTCCTCTGTCCGCTCGTCGCCCTCGACTCCGCCGTACATCCGGAGCTGCGTCGGGTGCTCGGCGGCTTCGGCGCCTGCATGTGGGTGCGCGGCATCGCCGAGCTCTACATGCTCTACGTCTCCCACAACTGGAAGCCGCCCTACGGCATCGGCCACGACGTGCTGTGCATCCTCCTGCTCCTCGCGGGCCTCTCCTGGTTCCACGTGCACCACACCGGCCCCCTCTCGCACCTGGACCTCTGGGCGCTGTCGCTCGTGGCGCTCGTGCTGGTGAGCCTCTTCATCGAGGTGCTCTACGCGACGCTCTTCTTCCAGGCCGTGCGCGGACACACCACGGGTGAAGACGGCATCTGGTTCGCCGACGAGGAGCAGGCCCGCTTCCGCCGCATCAACCGCATCACCTTCCTGTGCAACGTCCCGCTGTACACGGGCCTCGCCGCACTGTTGTGCGTAGCACTCGGCTTCGTCCTCTAAATCCGGCCAGAACTGAAAAATCGGACTTCATGGCCATATTCCCGAGACGCAGAATCTCTGCTAATAACGTCTTCAATGTAAATATATAGGAACCTGAAGGCCCGCCCGGGTGTGGAATACCAGCGTGGCAGGCTGAGAGCGCGATGGCGGTGGGGAGGCTTCGGGCATTCCCCTACCCGTGGCCCGTCGTCGTGGCCGTACTTCTCCCCCTTCACCCCCACGAAGGACGGACGATGAAGGCGACTTGTCTCAATTCCCGCGTGACTCGCACGCTCATGCTGGGCCTGGGTCTGCTCCTGGCCCCCGCCGCACACGCCAGCGGCGTCAAGGTGCTGGAGCCGCGACTCCCTACCATCAAACCCACCAACCCCGAGCTCGACGCGGAGACGCCAGTCCAGCGACTGGTGGTGAAGTTCCAGGAGGGCACCCGGGTGCGCCTGCGCGGCGGACGGATGAAAGCGCTCTCCTCGGAGCGCGGTGAGCACGAGCGGCGCCGGATGAAGCGCTGGGGCCTGTCCGATGGACGCGTGCTGGCGGACCTCACCACCGCCCACTCGGTGTTGGAGCGCGTCCCGCGCAGGGGCCAGGTGGGACGGCTCTTCCGCGAGAACGAGCTGGCGCTGGCCGACCACAAGCGCAACGCCGAGGACCGCACCGGCAAGGAGATGGCGGACCTGGACCTCTACTACGAGGTGCCGCTGCAGGGCGCGGTCCGCGCCGGGGAGGTGAACAGCCTGGTGATGCAGCTCAACGCGCTCGACAGCGTGGAGATCGCCTACGCCGAGCCCATGCCCGAGCCCGCCATGCTGGACTTCCGTCCGGCCAGGCGGCGCCCGCGCAACGGGCCGAGCACGCAGTCTTCCACCACTTCCCCGTATGACAGCCAGCAGGGTTACTTGAACGCGGCTCCCGTCGGCATCGACGCGCGCTACGCCTGGACGGTGAGCGGCGGCGACGGCACCGGCGTGAGGATCGTCGACGTGGAAGGGGCCTGGAACGACCAGCACGAGGACCTGCCGAACTTCTTCTACGTGGGCGGCACCGAGTTCGACGACTCGGACTGGCGCGACCACGGCACCGCGGTGCTGGGCGTGATGGCGGGCGCGCGCAACGGCTACGGCGTCACCGGCATCGCCCACCAGGCGCGGGTGGGCCACCAGGGCGTCGCCACCCAGACCGTCGCCAGCGCCATCACCCACGCGGCCATCGCCGCGGGCAAGGGGGGTGTCGTGCTGGTGGAGCTGCAGGCCCTGGGGCCTCGCGCCAACAAGAACTGCACCTGCAACACCGCCCAGTGCAACTACGTCCCCATGGAGTACTGGCAGGCCAACTTCGACGCCATCGCCCAGGCCACCGCCAACGGCGTGCACGTCGTGGAGGCCGCTGGCAACGGTAGTGCCAACCTGGACAGCCCCGTGTATCGCGGCGCCTTCGACCGCTCGGTGCGTGACTCGGGCGCCATCTTCGTGGCCGCCAGCACCGCCACCACCCGCGCTCCCATGTGCTGGAGCAACCACGGCAGCCGCGTGGACGTGCACGCCTGGGGCGAGAAGGTCGTGACGCTGGGCTTCGGAGACCTCTTCGACTCCGGCGAGAACCAGTGGTACACGGCCAGCTTCGGCGGCACCTCCAGCGCCGCCCCCATCGTGGTGGGCGCGGTGGCCTCCCTCCAGGGCGCCGCCAACGCCGCCGGCCTGGGCCCCATCCCTCCCCGCGCCCTGCGCGACCTGCTGCGCACCACCGGCACGCCGCAGGCCTCCAGCACGAAGCGGATCGGCTCCCTGCCCAACCTGCGCGAGGCCATTCCCCAGCTCCTCGCGCGCTGAGCCTCACCCGGGCCTCGCGGTTCCTCACCGGACCGCGGGGCCGTCACTCACGGCACCGGCCCTTCCGGGCGCGCTTCTCGCGAACTGGTCCGACTCTCAGACCAGTTGGCGGAGAACGCGCCCGGAGGGTGCTCAGGCCGAGAGCAACTCCTCCTCGCCGTAGAGCAGCCAGCGCAGCGCCGCGTTGTCGTCGGCGAACCGGCGGAGGATCTTGTCCGTGCCGCTCTCGCGCGCCACCCGGTTGAGCTGCAGGGCGACCACCTGGCTCTCCACCATCTCCGCCACCCGCTTCACCCCGGAGCGAAGGCCGAACTCCTGCACCGCGCGGATCATCTCCGCCACCTCCGGCGCGGAGGGCCGGAAGGTGCGCAGGTCCGCCTTGATTTTTATCTCCCGCCCCGTGAGCTGCTGGGTCGCGGCCCGCAGCTCCTCCACGAACCTCTCCATCTCCTCCTTGCGGATGAGGCCGTCCAGGGCGAACTCGATGAGCGCTTCCTGACTGTCGACGTCGAGCCTGTACACGAAAGATCTCCTTCCGCGCGGGGGGTGCACGGTGGGGGGTGGGGGAAATCCCTGGAGAGAGAGCAGATTACCATTCCCGGCAGATGGGATGCGGACGATCGCACCTGTCATGTCGGGTGCTCAGTCCCCCTCCAGTAGAGTAAGCAACAGATCCAATCCACGGGCCGCCGAGGCTCGGCGGATCGCCGCCCGGTCCCCGGGGAAGACATGGCGCTCGCAGAGGGTGGAGCCGCCCCGCCGCGCCACGGCGAGGTAGACGAGTCCCACGGGCTTGGCCACCGAGCCGCCCGTGGGGCCGGCGATGCCCGTCTCGCCCAGGGCGAGGTCCGCCGGAGAGCGGGCCAGCGCCCCCTCGGCGAGCGCGCGCGCCACCTCTTCGCTGACGGCCCCATGGGCGACCATCCGCTCCACCGGCACCCCCAGCTGCTCCGTCTTGGCCTCGTTCGAATAGGGGACGAAGCCGCGCTCCAGCACGGCCGAGGCACCCGGGATGTCCGTGAGACAGGCGGCGATCAATCCGCCCGTGCTGGCCTCGGCGAGGGCCAGGCGCACCCCGGCGCTCCGGCACGCCTCCAGCACCCTCCGGGCCCGCTCCTCCAATCCGGGCTCCAGCTTCACGCCGCCGTCCCGGGAACGGCGCGAATGAGGGACACGATGGTCTCCTCCCGGTAGCCCAGGCCCACGACGCCCGGCGCCTCGCGGATGGCGAGCGCGGGATGCCGGGTCGTCCCCTCGAGCCCCCGGGCCCTCCCCTCCGGGAAGAAGCCCGCCGCGCGCAGCCGGCCCAGCCAGGTCTCCATGCGCTCGTGGCGCTCGTAGCGCTGGGAGTCATCCACCACGCCGAGGATGTCCTCCACCTCGCGTCCGAAGAAGAGCTTGATGCCGTTGCGCTCCTGCCGTGGCAGGCCCAGCTCGTCCACCAGCGAGAAGACGAAGAAGAGGTGGCGCCACACGTTGTGGAAGCGCTGGCTCAGCGACTCGGTGGCGTGGTCCGAGTTCGGCTCGCACAGCACCACGCCCGCGGGCTCCAGCGCGCGCAGCCGGTGGAAGAGCTCCTGTCGGTCCACTCCCGCGGCGATGTGGTGGAGGGCGAAGGCCGCATGCACCACGCGCGGCCCGGGACAGTCCCGCAGGGCATTCCACTCGTTCTCGCCGAGCGCCTCGACGACCTTGGCGATGCGCCGGAAGCGCAGCTCGAAGCCCAGCTCCCGGGCGGTCGCCGTGAGGACCGTCTCCGCCTGCTCCAGGCTGTCTCCGTCCGGATCCAACCCCACCACGGTGAGCCGCCGGGGCGCGGCGCCCGTCGCCTTCAGCTTGCGCAGCAGCGCCACCTCCTGCCGCCCCGTCCCCAGCCCCACGTCGAACAGCGTGGCCTCCTCGTGGCCCGCGAGCAGCTCGCAGATCCACCCGTTCGCGATGTCCCGCGCCACGGACACCAGCGGCAGCCGCTCGCCGAGCAGGTTGAAGAGGGAGATCTGCGGCAGCTCGAAGCGCCGCAGGTAGAGGTTCATCTGCTGCACGTCGCCGACGCCCGCCCGCCGGGCCAGCGCCGTGGCGAAGAGGAAGTACTGCATGTCCTCGGCGACTCCCTCCACGTCCAACCTCCGCGTGAGTGCCCCCAGCGAGCGCCGGGCCGAGGACAACTGCCCTTCCTGGAGCTCCTCCAGAGCCCGAGTGAGCAGCGAGAATTTCTCCGAGCGCACGACTCCCTCCTTGCCTTCCCCCCTCCCTGACCACTCTCAAGGATTCTCATGATTTCGGGGGATTCGTCCATCCCGGGTAAGGTTGGACCTCTCAGGGAGGATTGACCCCCTGAACCGGGGATGGATCACACCTGATGGGATGGAGTGGCGAGGTGGAGCGTGTGACGCGGGTGCGTCAACGGCGACGCCGGCCTCCGCCAAAGGCGATGAGCAGGATGCCGCCCACCACGCCCGCGCCGCCGATGGCCAGGTCGCGCTGGGTGCGCTCGGTGTAGCGCCCGGTGAGGGTCTCCATGGCGCGCTCCGAGACGGAGCCGGTGGCGCGGTAGGCGCTCACCAGGAACACGGTGCCGGCGACGACGAGCATGAATCCCAGGATGCGGACGATCCCCACGGCGTTTCCTCTCGATGGTGTTGATGGGGCCGGGGTGTCCCGGCGCACCGCGCGCAGGTTAGTGCGGAACGGGCCGCTGGGAAGTAGCTTGCCCGCACATGGCGTCCTCCCTCCTCGAGACCTTCCTCGTCCGCGCCCACCAGGCCCCCGAGCGGCCCGTCCTGGACTTCGAGCAGCGGCGCTTCACCGCCGGCCAGCTCGCCGGCCACGTCACCGCCTTCGCCAGCGCCCTCCAGCGCCGGGGGCTGAAGTCCGGTGAGCGCGTGGCCCTCTTCCTGGAGAACAGCCCCGACTTCGTCATCGCCTACCTGGGCACGCAGTACGCCGGGGGCGTCGTCGTCCTCGTCAACACCCAGTACCGCCAGGTGGAGCTGAGCCACATCCTCTCGGATTCTGGAGCACGTGCCTGCGTCACCGGAGCCGCGGGCGCCACCGAGCTCGCGCCCCTCCGGGCCTGGCTGCCCGCGCTGGAGTGGCTCGTCACCGTGGAGCCCCTCTCCGCTCCCGTGCCCTGGCCCACCGTCGACCTGGAGGCGCTCCTGGCCGAGGGAGACGCCCACGCGTCGCCGCCCCTGCCCGGGGGCGAGCAGCTCGCGGTGCTCGGCTACACCTCCGGCACCACCGGCCGCTCCAAGGGCGCCATGCTGCTGCACCGCAACCTGCTCTCCAACGTGCGCGCCGTCACCGAGGCCTGGCGCTGGACGGAGCGCGACAGGCTGCTGCTCGCCCTGCCCCTCTTCCACACCCACGGCCTCATGGTGGGCCTGCACGGCACGCTCTCCTCCGGCGGCAGCGTGGACCTGCGCCGCCGCTTCGTCGCCTCCGAGGCGCTCGCCTCCCTGTGTGACGATGCCTCGCTGACGATGTTCTTCGGCGTGCCCACCATGTACGGCCGGCTCGTCGAGGAGGCCCGCCGCACCGGCCTCCGCCCGCGTCCGCTGCGGCTGCTCGTCTCCGGCTCCGCCCCCCTCAGCCCCCAGCTCTTCCACGACGTGGAGGAGACGTTCGGCCAGCGCATCCTCGAGCGCTACGGGATGACGGAGACCATCATGAACACCACCAACCCCTACGAGGGCGAGCGGCGCCCCGGCACCGTGGGCATGCCCTACCCCGGCCAGGAGGCGCGCGTGGTGGACGTGCGCACCCGCCAGCCCCTGCCCGCGGGCGAGACGGGGGAGATTGAAGTCCGCGGCCCCCACGTCTTCGCCGGCTACTGGCAGCGCCCGGACGCCACCGCCGAGGCGTTCGACCTCGAGGGCTGGTTCCGCACCGGGGACCTCGGCCTGAGGGACGGCGACGGCTACTTCCATATCACCGGCCGCGCCCGCGAGCTCATCATCAGCGGCGGCTTCAACGTGTACCCCCGCGAGGTGGAGGAGGTGCTCGCCACGCACCCGGCCGTAGCCGAGGTGGCGGTGTTGGGCCTGCCGGACCCGGACTTCGGCGAGCAGGTGGTGGCCGTCGTCGTGCCCCGCCCCGGCGCCACCCCCGAGGCCTCCGCGCTGGTGGACTGGTGCAAGGACCGGCTCGCCAGCTTCAAGAAACCCCGCCGCGTCGTCTTCGCCGAGGCCCTTCCCCGCAACGCGCTCGGGAAGGTGCAGAAGCACGTGCTGCGCGAGCGGCTCCAGCCCACTGTCTAGAAACCGACAGTCCCGGGGACGTTCGGGCACCTTCCGACACTCCCGGCGGAAAAGTCCTCGGAACGTGGCCAGGGTCGGTAGTGTCCCGCTCGGGAGAGGAGTGGCGAGACCAGAGTGGCGAGCGTGAACGAAGCCGCGCAGTCCGAGGAGCCCACGCGCCGGGTGCCCACCGGGTCCGCCGGCCTGGACACCATCCTGCACGGCGGGTGGCTCCATGGTGGGACCTATATGGTCACCGGCGCACCGGGGACGGGGAAGACCATCCTCGGCAACCAGTTCTGCTTCTCGCACGTGCTGGCCGGCGGCCACGCCGTCTTCGTCACCCTGCTGTCCGAATCACATGAGCGGATGATGACGCACCTGCGCGGCATGCGCTTCTTCCGCCGCGAGGTCATCGGCCAGTCGCTCCACTACGTGAGCGGCTACGCCACCCTGAAGGCCGAGGGGCTGGACGGGCTGGCGAGGCTGCTCTACCGCGCGGTGCGTGAGCATCAGGCCACGGTGCTGGTGGTGGACGGGCTGCTGGCGGCGCGGGAGAGCGCGGACACGGAGCTGGCCTTCCGCGAGTTCCTCCACGCCCTGGGGGTACACAACGCACTGACCGGCTGCACCACGTTGGTGCTCACCCACCGGCAGGAGGATCCGGCGGATCCCCAGTTCGCCATGGTGGACGGGGTGCTGTCGCTGGAGTTGCAGCCGGTGGGGCTCAAGGCGGTGCGCGCGCTGGAGGTGATGAAGCTGCGCGGCGGGCCCCATCTCACCGGCCGGCACACCTTCGAGATCAACGAACATGGGTTCAGCGTCCACCCGCGCGTCGAGGCCCTCTACCACCGCCAGCCCGAGGAGGCTCCGGAGTCCGGGCACAGACTGGGCTTCGGGCTGCCGTGGCTGGACCAGATGCTGGCGGGCGGGCTGAGGGAGCGCTCGTCCACACTGCTGCTCGGCACGCCGGGAAGCGGCAAGACGCTGCTGGGGCTGCACTTCCTCGTGGACGGAGCGAGGGAGCAAGAGCCCGGCCTGTACTTCGGCTTCATGGAGACGCGCTCGCGGCTGCTGGCGAAGGCCGCCGCCGTGGGCCTGGAGATGCAGCCGTGGGTGGGGACGGACCGGCTGGTGGTGGAGACACGGGCCCCCGTGGAGACGCTCCCGGACGCACTGGTACACGAGTTGCTGGGGCTGGTGGAACGCCACCGGGTACGGCGGCTCGTCATCGATGGGCTGGAACCGCTCCTCCAGGGGACGCTCGCCCCCCAGCGGATGCCCGGCTTCCTCACCGCGCTGCTCAACGAGTTGCGCGCGCGCGGCGTCACCTCGCTGATGACCCAGCAGACCCACGTGCTCTTCGAACCCCGGCTGGCGCCGAATCTGGAGGGAGCGGAAGGAGCCGTCGACAACCTCGTGTTCCTCCGATATGTGGAACTGCGCTCCCAGCTGTACCGGATACTGTCCATCCTCAAGATGAGAGAGAGCGACTACGAGTCCTCGCTGCGCGAGTTCTCCATCTCGACCCAGGGCATCGACGTGGCGGACACCTTCGAGAGCGCCGAGTCCATCCTCACCGGACAGGCCCGGCCGATGGACGTGAAGAAGAAATCCCCCCGGCGCAAGAAGCTGGACCGGCGCACGCCCGTCCGCAAGCGGAGCCGTGCATGAGCAAGCTCCTCATCGTGGACGACGAGGTGGCCATCCTGGAGGCCCTCACGGACATCCTGTCCGTGGAGGGGTACGAGGTGGCCACCGCCGCCAACGGGGCCGAGGGACTCAAGCACGTGCACGAGTCCCGGCCGGACCTCATCCTGTTGGACCTGATGATGCCGGTGATGGACGGCCAGGAGATGCTGCGCCGGCTCAAGGAGGATCCCAACCTGCGGGGGATTCCCGTGGTGGTGATGAGCGCCGGGCGCGTGTCCAAGTCGGAGCTGCAGGGCAGCCGCTTCCTGGCCAAGCCCTTCGAGCTGGATGACCTGCTGGAGACCGTGTCCGCGGAGCTGAACCGGGGGCACTGAGGCTCAGGTGCCTCCCTGACTCCCCGTCGCCGCGCGGAACAGGTGCGTGCGGTAGTGCGTCAGCTCCGCGATGCTCGCGCGCAGGTCCGCCAGCGCCGTGTGCCCCGACGACGTCTTCTTCAGCGGCACCATGTCCGGGAACCACGCGTTGCCCAGCACCTTGATGCTCGTCACGTCCACCTGCCGGTAGTGCAGGTACCGGTCCAGCATCGGCATGTACTTCACCAGGAAGCGCCGGTCCGTGTGGATGGAGTTGCCACACAGCACCCCCTCCCCCAGCCCGCAGTGCTGCGCCACCAGCGCCGTCACGTCCCGCTCCGCCATCCGCAGCGACGTCGGCGACTCGCGCACCCGCTTCAGCAGCCCGTTGCGCGTGTGCATGTCCTTCACCACCGGCTCCATCCGCGCCAGCACCTCCTCCGGCTGCCAGATGACCCGCTCCAGCTCCGCCTTCGGCACCAGGTCCGGGCCCGTGATGATGACGCCAATCTCGATGATGGCGGACTCGTCCGGGTCCAGCCCGGTCATCTCCAGGTCGAGCCACACGAAACAGGGGGGAGGCGTTGGTGCCGGCATGGGAGCTCAGTCTAACCCGGGTTTTCAGAACGGTGACGCGATACCCTCACCCCGTCCCTCTCCCGGAGGGAGAGGGGTGGTGGTGCTGGTGGGGGTCTCATCCTCCTCCAGCAGCGTGTGCACGTCGATCTCCGACTCCAGCGAGCGGTGCACCGGACAGCGGTCCGCGATCTCCAACAGCCTCCTCCGTTGATCCTCGCTCAGCGGCCCCTCCAGCTTCACCCTCCGGTCGATCCGGTCCACCATCCCCTCCTTCGTCTCGCAGTGCTGGCAGTCCTCGGCGTGCACCTTGCCGTGGTTCAGCGTCACCGACACGCGCTCCAGCGGCCACCCCTTTTTCCGCGCGTACAGGCGCAACGTCATCGCCGTGCACGCCCCCAGCGCCGCCGCCAGCAGCCCGTAGGGCGATGGGCCCGTGTCCAAACCCCCGTACGCCGTCGGCTCGTCCGCCCTCAGCCGGTGCCTCCCCACCCGGATGTCCTGCGCGAAGGCACCCTCCCCCGCCTCGCTCACCTCTACCTTCCCCTGCGACAGCTCCGGCTGGGACTCGCGCTGCTCCTCCACCTCCCTCGCCCCCACGTACCTCCCCGCCCACGCCCCCAGCACCGCCGCCACGAAGCGCGCATCCTCCGGCCCGCTCAACAGGTGGTCCGCTCCCTCCAACGCCACGAAGCTCTTGGGCTGTCTCGCCGCCTCGTAGATTCGCCGCGCGTTCCCCATCCCCACCACCCCATCCGCCGGCGCGTGCATCACCAGCAGCGCCCGCCCCGGCTGACCCACGCATTCCTCCATCCGCTCCTCGGACAGCTCCTCCAGGAAGTGCCTCGAGATGCGCATCGCCCCCGCCCCCAGCCGCACCCGCGTCTCTCCCTCCCGCTCCGCCTCCCTGAGCACCGGCGCCAGCAACCCGTGCACCTGGCTCGGAGTGAAGGGCGCTCCGAGCGTCGCCACCGCTTTGACCTCGGGTATCTCGCTCGCCACTCGCAGCACCGCCGTGCCTCCCAGGCTGTGCCCGATGAGCAGCCTCGGCGCCTCGTGGCTCTTACGCAGGTAGTCCACCGCCGCTCGCACGTCTCCCACGTCCGTGAAGTCGTGCTGGGGCTCGGCGTGGGCTTCCGCTTCCGCTTCCGTGAAATCGAAGCGCAGCACCCCCAGCCCGTGCTCCGTTAGCGCCTGGCTGATGGCCCTCGCCGGGAAGAGCTCTCCTCCGCACGTGAAGCAGTGCGTGAACAGCACGTACGCCACCGGCTTGCGCGCCGGAAGGTCCAGTCTCGCTTCCAGCTTCCGACCCCGGGCTCCTCGGAAGCTCACTTCTTGTGTACGGGGCTCCATGTGATGACCCTCACCCCAGCCCTCTCCCAGAGGGAGAGGGGGTTGACACGGAGAGAACCTGGGGCCCGAGATACCCTCACCCCGTCCCTCTCCCGAAGGGAGAGGGGGTTTGGGTCAGGGTCTCGTCTCGAGCTCCTGTGGCACCCCCAGGATGCGCGTGAACCAGCCCGCCGCTACCTCCGCCACCCGCTCCAACGCCCCTCGCTCCTCGAAGAGGTGCGTCGCACCCGCGATCACCTCCAGCTCCTTCGGCCCCCCCAGCCTCTCCATCGCCCGCTGGTTCAGCTCCAACACCACGTCGTCCGCTCCTCCCACGATGAACAGCGTCGGTGCCACCACCCGCTCCAACGCCCCCCCCGCCAGATCCGGCCTCCCTCCCCTCGACACCACCGCCGCGATCGTCTTCGGGCGCTCCGCCGCCGCCACCAGCGCCGCCGCCGCCCCCGTACTCGACCCGAAGTAGCCCACCCGCATCCGTCCCAGCTCCGGATGCCCCAACACCCAGTCCGTCACCTCTCCCAACCGCCTCGCCAGGAAGTCGATGTCGAAGCGCAGCGCCGCCGTCACCTCGTCCTCCTCCTCCTCTTCCTCCGTCAGCAGGTCGAACAGCAGCGTCCCCAACCCCGCCATCCGCAGCGAATACGCCACGTACCGGTTGCGCGGACTGTGCCGGCTGCTCCCACTGCCGTGCGCGAAGATGACCAGCCCCCGTGCACCCTCCGGAACGGCGAGCGTCCCTCCGAGCCTCACATCCCCGGCCACCACCTCGACTTCCCGCTCCACGGCCATGTCGCTCCTCCTCTCGCGCTCACACCCACCAATTGTCCCCGGCATCCATCACCGCGTCGGGGCCGCTCGCCCCCTGGCGCTCCTCGCGCGCCCGCGCCAGCAATCGCTGCACCTCCTCGTCCGACGTCTGACGGAAGTCCTCGTAGAACTCGCCCACCGCCATCATGAACTCGGCTGGATGCGCGCAGACCACGTCGTCCACCTCGGCGCTCAGCGAGTCCAGTGACTCCACCGCGCCCACCGGCACCGCGAGCACGATCTTCCGTGGGCGCCTCTCCCTCAGCGCCCGGATGGCCGCTCGCATCGTGCCACCCGTGGCCACGCCGTCGTCCACCAGGAGGACCGTACGTCCCTCGAGGTCCGGCGCCGGATGCGGGCCGCGGAAGCGCGCGATGCGGACCGACACTTCCTCCGCCTCTCGCTCGGCCACCTGCATCACCTCCGTCTCGGAGTAGCCCAGCGACCGGATCATTCCCCGGTCCAGGAAGAGCGCTCCCCCCTCGGCCACCGCCCCCAGCCCCAGCTCCGGCTGCCCCGGCGCTCCCACCTTGCGCACCACCCACACGTCCAACGGCGCCCCCAGCGTGCGGGCGACCTCGTAGGCCACCGGGACTCCGCCTCGCGGTAGACCGAGCACCAGGGGAGACTCGTCCCGGTATCCCTTCAGCAGGGCCGCCAACTGACAGCCCCCGTCCTTTCTGTCTCGAAAGCGCATGGGCTCCTCCCGGTGGACACACGCGTCCCTCGTCTAGGAGAAGCATGGCGCACGCCATTGGCTCCCGACGCCCCTGCGAGGGCCCGGCCGTTCTCTCGGATCCGCTCCGCCCGGCCCCCGGTGCTCAGCGCGTCGCGGACGTGGACCCGGGCAGCACGAAGACGTCTTGCACCCGGCATCCCGGTGCGTCTCCGGCCATTCCCGTGCCGACGCCGAGCTCCAGGGGAATGTCCTTCCCCACTGGCGCCTCCACACGCACCCGGTAGAAGTCCGGGAGCACCTCCACCGGTGATTCCCGTCCGGCGAGCAGGGCCCGCGGTGTCCGTGCACCCGGACGTACGCCCATGCTCCGCACCAGCACCGTCACCGGCCCGGTGCTCTCGAAGCGCACCCTGGCGCGCGCCGAGACGTCACACAGGTTCCACTCCGACGCAGAGGGCTCGAGCTTCACCGGCAGGGCCTCCCGGTCCGCGCGGGCGTAGAGGGAGAAGCCCTCGCGCGGGCTCGCGGTGCGCACCAGGCGCAGCAGCACCCCGAGCTGGCCGATGAGCGCGTGTGGCGCGTCCGCCGGACCGAAGGCCTCGAGCTCCGCGTGGTTGACCACCACCTCGTCCGCCGCGCGCAGCCGCGCCCAGTCGAAGCGCGTGCGCTGGTAGTCCCACTCGACGGGCACCGCCACCACCGACCCGGGCCGCGCGAGCGCCGCGTACGGGTAGGTGTGCCAGTAGCCCCCGAGCAGGATGCGCTGTCCGTGCTCCGGCTGCAGCGCGCGCGCCGTGTCCTCCAGCACCCGCTCCTCGGGCAGCGGCGCCGGCGCGGGCATCCCCAGGTGCGCGGCCCCCAGCAGCCCCAGCGCGAACAGGGGCCCTCCCACCTCCGAGGCCCGCGTGCGCGCCAGCAGCGCCTGCGCTCCCGCGAGCACCACGAGCGCCGCGGCCATCGCGAGGAAGAGGTGCGAGAGCGTGAGGTAGCGCTCGTGGTAGAGGTTGTTGCGGACGTGGTTCACCGCCGCGCAGAGGGCGAAGTTGGCCAGGGCCACCGCCGCCGCCCCCGAGGCCAGCGTCAGCGCCTCCCAGCCCTCCGGCACCTGGACGGCCCGCGCGCCTCGCCAGGCCCTCACCCGCAGCACGAGGCAGGCCCCCACCCCCACCACCGTCAGCCCCAGCGCGAGCTTCCAGCCATCCCGCGCCCACACGGCCGCCAGGGCGCGCGCGTTGTCGAGCAGGTGCCCCACGTCCAGGTGCACCTCCGTCTGGAAGTCGGTGCCGAAGGCGCGCCGCACGGTGCGGTGGTAGCGCCAGCGCAGCGTCCGCTCACCCGCCATGCCCGCGGCCACCATCAGCCCCACGGGCACGGCGCGCCACAGCCGCTCGCGCCAGGACTCCGGGCCTCGCAGGGCCAGCAGCTCCACCCCGAGCAGCAGCACCAGGAGCGGGCCACTCGTGGGGGACATCCACACCGCGAGGAAGGACAGCACCGCGAGCACCACGAGCCGCCCGCCGGGACGCTCCGGCGTCAGGAGCAGCGAGTGCAGCACCGCCCACGCGCCACACATCGCCAGCACCTGCCACGCATAGGGCTGGCTGAGGTTGAGGAAGCTGTGGAAGACGGAGGGATTCGTCACGGCCACGAGCGCGCAGGCGGCCGCGGCCACCAGGCCCGCGCGCCGGGAGAGGAGCGCCAGGGGCACCCCGGCCAGGAGCGCCGCCGTCGCATGCGCCCAGAAGAGCCGCGAGGCCGTCCAGTCGAAGCCGAGCACCCCTCGCGCCAGCCGCGCGAGCAGGTAGGGCCAGGCGCCGAAACGGTCCTGCCCGAAATAATAGGCGTCGAAGAGCCGGTGGCCGGAGGAGCCATTGGCCATCACCACGGGGATGGCCATGTCGGCGTCGAAGAGGCCCACATGGGCGCTCCCCGGCGCGAAGCTGGAGAGGCCACGCACCAGCAGCCCCCCGAGCACGACGGCGAGGAGGGCACGAAGGAGTCCGACGACGGGCGGGCGCACGAGGGCCCCGAACCTCCCGCGCGCGGACGGGGGAAGTCAATGGGACGAATCCCCCGGGTCAGCGCCTGCGGAATGAGGGATGATGCGAACCACCCGGAGCGGCCGGCCCGGCCCCACGGGACGCGCGGAGAGATGCATGGACCTGACCGTCTTCAGCGGCACCGCCAACCGCCCGCTCGGCGAGTCGCTCGCCCGAGCCCTCGGACGTCCCCTCGGCAAGTGCAACCTCGAGCGCTTCCCGGATGGCGAGCTGCACGTGGAGCTCCAGGAGGACGTGCGAGGCCGCGACGTGTGTCTCATCCAACCCACGGTGCCGCCGGTGGGAGAGAACCTGCTGGAGCTGCTGTTGATGGCGGACGCGTGCTGGCGAGGGGGCGCGAAGCGGCTCATGGCGGCGCTGCCCTACTTCGGCTACGCGCGACAGGACCGGCGCACGAGCACCGGCGAGGCGCTCGGCGGAAAGCTGGTGGCGGACCTGCTGGAGCGCGGACACTTCGAGCGGCTGGTGGCGGTGAACCTGCACACGCCCTCGCTGGAGGGCTGCTTCGCCATGCCGCTGGAGCACCTCAACGCGGGCACCCTGCTGGCCGAGGCCGTGCGTCCGCTCGCGGGCCCGGGCGCGGTGGTGGTGTCGCCGGACCTGGGCGCGGTGAAGCTGGCGGAGCGGTACGCGCGCCAGCTGGGGCTGCCGCTGGCCATCGTCCACAAGAGCCGGACGAGCGGTGCCGACGTGAGTGTGCGGGGACTGGTGGGTGAGGTGAAGGGGCTGCGGCCCATCATCGTGGACGACCTCATCTCCACGGGAGGCACCATCGCGGCCACGGCGGAGGCGGTGCGCGAGGCGGGTTGCGCGGATGAGATTACGGTGGTGGCCACCCATGCGCTGCTGGTGGGTCCCGCGGTGGAGCGGCTGAGCAAGGTGCCCATCCGCCGCCTCATCTCCACCGACAGCGTGGTGCCCCACAGGGAGCTGCCCTTCCACCACGAGGTGGTGAGCCTCGCCCCGCTGCTCGCCGACGCCATCCGCCGCGTCACGGGCAACGGGCACTGACGGTCAGGCCCGAACCACCGTTACCTGTCGGCCCGCGGGGGTCGTGGCGGGGGTGGCTCGGGTGCGCTCGGCCATGGGCGGCTGGCCGCCGCGCCGATCGAAGATGACGAGCCACCCGCTCTCGAGCCCCAGCCCGGCCAGGTAGCCGTCGAGCTGGGCCAGCCCCTCCTCCAGCGGGTCCTTCTCTCCATCGCGCCACACCTTCAGCTCCAGGGCCAGCGTGTCTGGCCCGTAGCGCAGGCACAGGTCCATGCGCCCCGTACCGATGGCGTACTCGCGCTCCAGCGTGCCGCCGCCATTGGCCACCCGGTGCAGGAAGGCCATGAGCACCAGGTGGGGAGAGATCTCATGATAGGGCGCGGTTCCCAGCAGCGGCTGGCCGTGCTGTCGCCAGAAGGCGAGGAACGCCTCCATGAGGCGCTCCATGTCGAGCCGACCGTCGGCCCGCAGCCATGTCGCGGGCAGCCGGGGTAGCGAGGCCATCGCCGTGTTCGCCAACACCCGCGGGATGATCTCCCGGTAGAGCGGGTTGGCCACTTCCATGCCCCCGGTCGACGCCATGCGCACCAGACCCAGATCCTGGACGAAGCGCAGGTCATCCTCGGGCACGTCGCCCAGGGCAATGCCGGCGAGCATGGGCTCGAGGATGCGCCGCACGCGAGGCTCGCGCAGGCGCTCGGCAAGGCTGTCCAGGTGCGTGTCCTGACGTCGCAGGAGGATCTCCTTGGCGACGTCCACATGGGCGGCGGTGAGGGGCTGATTCCGATCCGTCACCAGTTGCTCCACCATCTGCCGCGCCAGCGCGTTGACCAGCCAGGGCTGACCCTGCGTCCAATAGAAGGCTCGATCCACGGCCTCGGGGAGGAACACCTGGCCAGTGTCGTCGGTGTGCTGCTGGTACAGCTCGGCCACCTCGTCGCGCGTGAAATTGCGCAGGGTGAGCGACTCGACCTTGATGTTGAAGGGGCTGGAGGTGCCCAGATGGCCGCGATCGCCAGAGGTCACCTTGTAATCACGCACGTCACGCAGGCCACACAGGATGACGGAAGTGGGGAAGCCGGTGGGGCGGTCGGAGAAGCCGTCGCGGAGCTGGCGCAGTACACTCAGGAGGCTCTGGCCACGCAGGGCGTCGATTTCATCGAAGAAGAGCACCAGGCGCCGAGGACAGGCGCGTGCCCAGGCAGCGAGAGCCGTGCCCAGAAGCGAGATGTCGGGAGCCTCGGGGAAGGGAGGTGGGTGCAGTTCAGCGGGCAGGTAGAGTTCGGCGCTCCGGCGGATGCGCGACAGGATGGCCTGCTGGGCGGCAGTGAAGTCGTCGCCTGCCACCTCTCCGCTCTCACAGGAGAAATGGAGCGCGGCGTACCGCCCAGAGGCGGTGAGCTCCTCGGCAAGTGCCCGCAGGGCCGTCGTCTTGCCCACCTGCCGGGGAGCGTGAAGAACGAAGTAGCTTTCCTGGTCGATGAGAGGGAGCACCTCCGGCAGGCGCCGCAAGGCGGGAAGCATGTAATTGCGGTCCGCTCGGCAGGGACCAGCGGTGTTGAACCAGCGAGGCATGGGAACAAGGTAACACCTCGCCGGCTACGCTCACGCCCGGACCCGCGCCGTCCGGCACCTCGTCACCAGGGTCTCGAACGCCAGATACGAGAGCAGCACCAGCGCGGCGAACACGAGCGTCGTCCCCACCAGCCACCGGTACGTCAGCGGCTCGCTCAGGTGCCCGAGCACCGCCTCGAAGAGCGACCCCGGCCTGCTCAGCACATGCCAGCTGTTCCACCGCTCGAAGCGCCCCAGGTAGATGCCGTAGCCGCACAGCACCGAAGCCGCCAGCACCCCTCCCCACGCCGCCGCCCTCCCCCACCGCTCCTCCAACAGCCGCTTCCACACCTCCAGTGACAGCAGCCCCATCAACCACCCGCTGGCCGCGAAGCTCGCCAGCATCGCCGCGTCGAACCACATCGGCACGCCCGGCCGGGGCTTCAGGTGGATGAAGTCCGTCACCAGGTACGGCGCGTTGGGGAACGACAGCAGCCACGCCACCCCCAACGGCAGCAGGTTCCACCACCGCGCCAGCCCTCGCGCGTGCAGCAGGCCCGCCAGCAGCGCGAGCCCATACGGCACGAACGCGAGGAACAGGTTCCACACCAGGAAGATGAAGCTCATCCTCCCGCTCCACTCGAGCCGGGCCTGGAGCATCACGACGGCCACCGTGCCGCTGAGCAGCACCGGCAGCAAACCGTGGAGTCGGAGGAGGGACAACACTCGGGAGCGCAAGGTCATCATCGGGTGCACCGTGCCGTGGCTCGGCAACCACAGGTGTGGACAGGGGGAGACATAAGGACAGGGCCTCGAGGCTTCCACCCGGGCAACGAAGCAAGCCCCGGGCCAGCCCCGCTCCGGCTAATCTCCCTCCCATGTCCGACACGCTGCTGACGAACCTCGACGCGGGAATCCTCACCCTCACCTTCAACCGGCCCCAGAAGAAGAACGCCTTCACCGGCGAGATGTACGACGCGGCCGCCTGGGCCCTGCTCGACGCCGACAAGAACGACGCGGTGCGCGTGGTGGTGCTCACCGGCGCGGGCGGCGCCTTCACCGCGGGCAACGACCTCAAGGACTTCCTCGAGACGCCTCCCACCGGCGAGGACAGCCCCGTGTTCCGCTTCCTGCGCGCCCTCGCGCACCACACCCGCCCCGTGGTGGCCGGCGTGGACGGCGTGGCGGTGGGCATCGGCACCACCCTGCTGCTGCACTGTGACTACGTGGCCGCCTCCGAGCGCGCCGTCTTCAGCATGCCCTTCGTCAACCTGGGCCTCAGCCCCGAGGGTGCCTCCAGCGTGCTGCTGCCCCGCCTGGCGGGCATGGCGCTCGCCTCCGAGCTCCTCATGTTCGGCGAGCCCTTCGACGCCGCCACCGCCCTGCGCGCCGGCATCGTCAACCAGGTGGTGCCCGAGGCCGGCCTCGCCGAGCTCGTCCAGAAGCGCGCCGCCGCGCTCGCCGCCAAGCCCGTGGAGTCGCTGCGCCTCACCAAGCGCCTGCTGCGCGAGCCCGTGCGCGCCACCGTGGACGAGGCCCTCTCGCGCGAGGGCGCCCTCTTCGTCCAGCGGCTCGGCTCGACCGAGGCCCGCGAGGCCTTCAACGCCTTCCTCTCCAAGAAGAAGTAGCGCCGCCCCTCACGTGCCCGTGTTCCGCAGCGGCACCTCAGGCTCCGGCTCACGCGGGCGCTCGGCCACCTTCAGCCGCCGCACCACCCGCCCCATGTCCGCCGGCGACACCGGGGGCCACACCCGGGGCGGGGTGCGCGGAAGGATGGGCCGCGCGGGCACCTCCGCCGAGGTCGTCTCCTCCTCGGCGGACAACCGGGAAACCACCACGGGAGACAGGCCGTCATCCTTCGCGTGCGCCATCGTCGCCTCCGAGGGGAACCGCTACTCCGGGTGAAGAGGCTAGGGGTCCCCCTCTGGGACGGTCAAGGCAGCCGGGTCTTGACCGTGGGCTCTGTTTTCCACCCAAAACCCGGAAAGACTCGACTGTCTTGCGGACGACAGCCCTCAGCGTCCGGCCGGGGCGCGCACCTTCCTGGGCGAGGAGAGGAAGGACTCGATGCCGGGGCCCTGCGCCGCCTTGAAGGCGATGCACAAGTCCATTCCCTCGAGCATCTGGGCGAGGGTCCGGGTGCCTCCGGCGGCGCGTGCGCTGCGCTCGCTGAAGAAGGCGGCGGCATCCTGGCGGTGCACGGGGTCGCAGTACTCGCTGGCCGTCCGCGTCAGCCCATCCACGTACTCCTCCGGCAGGCGCGCGGCGAGCGCCTCGTAGTGCTCCTTCACGAAGGCGTAGGCCACGTCGCGCGTGCGCACGTCCCCGGCCGCGGCGCGCAGCAGCGACCCCAGCTCGCGCAGGTCCCCGGAGGGATCCAGCAGCAGCTTCAGGTTCTCTCGCACCAGCTCGGGAGAGGTGAACTCGCCCAGCGCGCCGATGAGCTGGTCCCGCGTCTTGCGTGCCTTCTCCGAGCGCAGCGCCGTCATCAGCTTCGAGTGCAGGGCGGCATCTCCATGCGCGGCGGCGATGCCCAGCGTGGGGCCCACCAGCTCGGGAGCGAGGGACTCCCGGTCCCCCAGCCACTTCGCCGTGAGCTGCCTGGCCTCGGCCACCAGCTTCGGCTCCCCGCCCTGCTTGCCGGCGATGTCCAGCAGCACGGGGCGCAGCAGCCGGGTGTCCTCGTCCTCGTGGGCCCGCGGGGTGAAGCCGAGCGCCCGGGCACGAGCTCCATAGATGTCGCGCAGGAAGCGCGCCCGGTCCGCCTGGCGCGCATCGGAGAGAAGCCTGGGCTCGAGGAGGCTCAGCAGGTCCAACGAGGCCTGGAACACCTGGCGGTCCTTCTCCGCGGCCAGCCCCGGCAGCAGGCCGAGCACGTCCGCGGCCGGCAGCGCTCCCGCGCTCACCAGGGCCCGCACGTCCCCGAGCAGGGCCACGCGCTCGGCGCGGGTGAGCTGACGGCTCTCGGTGGAGAGGAGCCGGCCCAGCATCTGTCCATCCAGGGAGGCGCGCAGGTAGCCGGCGCCCTCCGCGTTGGGCAGGAGCCAGGTGGGGCAGGAGCGAGCCCCGGTCAGGGCCAGCTCGGCCGTCTCTCCCTCCATGACGGTGCAGGCCCGGGCCGACTGCCGGCCCGTGCCGTAGCGCACGCACAGGGGCACCTTCCACAACTGCCTCGCGTCGCCCGCGGAGCCCACCGGCAGGAAGCGCTGCTGCGAGAGCTTCACCACCGGCACCTTGCCCGAGCAGTCCAGCCGCGTGGTGACGAGCGGCGCGCCGCCCTGGTCCAGGAAGGAGCCCAGCACGCCGGACACGTCCTTGCCCGCCTCGGCCGAGAGGGCGTCGAGGAAGTCCTTCACGGTGGCGTTGCCGTGGGCATGGGCGCGCACGTAGCGCCGCACGCCGCGCTGGAAGACGTCGCGGCCCAGCCAGGACTCGGCCATGGCCAGCACCGAGGCGCCCTTGCCATAGGTGATGCCATCGAAGGCGTTGAAGACATCATCCTCGGTCTCGATGGGCTGGCGGATGCGGCGCGCCGTCACCAGGCTGTCGGTGGTCAGCGCCCGGGAGCGGGTGTGCACGCGCTCGATGGAGGCGTCCCACGCGGGCCGGGAGTCCTCGACGAGGCGCGACGCGGCCCAGGTGGCGAAGGACTCGTTGAGCCACAGGTCGTCCCACCACGCCATGGTGACGAGGTCGCCGAACCACTGGTGCGCCAGCTCGTGCATCTGCACGTCGTAGAAGCGGCGCTGCCTCCAGAGCGAGTCCTCGGTGGGCCTGGACAGGATGAGCCCCGAGTTGAACGTCACCAGGCCCGGGTGCTCCATGGCGCCGCCGAAGAGCGGCACGGCCAGCACGTCCAGCTTCTCGTACGGGTAGGGCATGCCGAAGTAGCGCTCCAGGTGACCGAGGATCTCCGGCGTCACGCTCGCGGCATAGGTGCCCTCGGCGGCGCGGCCGCGCGGGGTGATGATGCGGGTGCGCACGGCCTTCTCCCCCGAGGGCCTCGCCTCCAGGAAGTCGAAGGGGCCCACGCCGAAGGCGATGAGGTAGCTGGGCAGCGGCTGGGTGCGGGCGAAGCGCCAGGTGGTACCACCGCCCGGGCGGGGCGACTCGCTCACCAGCGGGGTGTTGGTGACGGCCACGTTGCCCGCGGGCACGTGGAGGGTGAGCTGCCAGGGCACCTTGAAGTCCGGCTCGTCGAAGCACGGGAAGACGCGGCGCGCTCCGGTCGGCTCGAACTGGGTGAAGGCGTACCACGCCCCATCCTCCAGGGTGCGGAAGGCGCCGATGACCTCGCGCTCGGAGACCTGGCCCTCGTAGGCGATGCGCAGGTGCGCGGCGCCGGGCCGCAGCGGGGAGTCGGGCACGAAGCCGAGGAAGTCCCCGCTGCCCCTGGCCGGGGTGAGGGCCACGGACCGGCCGTCCACGGTGAGCGTCGCCTCCTTCACGGTGAGGTAGCGGCCGTGAAGCCAGAGGACATCGGTGGCCTCCTTCACCTCCAGGTCGATGTCCACCACGCCCTGGAAGGTGGGAGCGGCGGGGTCGACGGTGAGCTCGGCGGTGTAGCCGGTGGGGCGGACCCGCGTTGGCAGGCGCAACGAGGGCGAGACGGGCTCGGGCCGGGCGGGAGCGGCCGGGGCCGCCGCCTGGGCTGGGGGAGCGCTGGCGGAGTCCTGAGCGGGAAGGGGCTGGCGAGCGACACAGGCCGACAGGGCGGCCAGGAGGACGAGCGGAGCGCGTCGGGTCGTCTTGGGCATGGGCGGGGATGTAGCGCAGGAAGGGCGGGCAAGGTAGCGCCGGGCGGTGGAAGCCCCCTTGCCTGGCCTGCCGCTTCCAGGTGGAGTGCCGCCGTGTCCGCCCCTGTCTCCGCTCCCGAGTCTCCGCGCCTTCCCGTTCCTCCCGCCCGTCTCACCCAGGTGCTCGGCGAGCGCCCGGGGCCGGTGGTGGGGTGGGTCGTCAACCGGCTGCTGGACGCGGTGTGCGCGCTGCCGGCGTCCACGCGCGACGCGCTCGCCCGCTTCGTGGGGTGGCTGGCGTTCTCCCTGGGCATCCGCCGCCGGGTGGCCCTGGAGAACCTGAGACATGCGTACCCCGACATGAGCGAGGCCGAGCGGCGGAGGATTGCCCTCGGGGCCTACGTCACCATGACGCGCGTGGTGCTCGAGTCCATCGACGAGAGGGACCACGTGGAGCTGGGGTGGGCGGAGCCGGAGGTGCAGGGAGGGGCGTGGGGTGCGCTGAAGGAGACGGTCGCGAAGGGGCAGGGAGCGATCATCGTGACGGCGCACTTCGGCAACTGGGAGCGTGCGGGGAAGCTGGTGTGCCAGCGAGGGATTCCGTTGAACGCGCTCGTGCGCCCGCTGAAGGGGGCGCTGAACATGCGCATCGTGGACAACCGGCTGAAGGCGGGGGTGGGGCTCATCTACCCGAAGGGAGCCATCGCGCAGGTGCACGAGGCGGTGAAGCTGGGCGAGTCGGTGCTGATGCTGTTGGACCAGGCGCTGCCGGCGAAGGCGGCGGTGTTCGTGCCCTTCTTCGGGAGGCCGGCGTCCACGACACCGGCGATGGCGGTGGTGGCGCGGCGCACGGGGGCGCCGGTGTTCGTGGTGATGGGAGTACGGGACGCGAGCGGGCGCAGGCTGCGGCTGGAGGTGGAGGGACCCATTCCACCGCCCGAGGGAGTGAGCGAGCAGGACGCCATCACGGCGCACACGGCGGCGGTGACGGCGGTGCTGGAGAAGTACATCCGGCGCTACCCGGATCAGTGGCTGTGGCTGCACCGGAGGTGGAAGGTGCAACCCCCGCCGGAAGGCCCCCCCAGCCTCCAGGGTTGAATCCGTGTATGTCCCCTCTCCCCCTGGGAGAGGGCTAGGGTGAGGGTCGTCCCCGTCCGACACGAGCACCATGACGCGAACCATCTTCATCGGAGACGTGCACGGCTGCGCGGAGGAGCTCGACGCGCTGCTGGAGGAGTGCGGCTACCGGAAGGGAGACCGGGTGGTGCTGGTGGGGGACCTGGTGGCGAAGGGACCGGACTCGGCGGGAGTGGTGCGCCGGGCGAGGAAACGCAGGCTGCTGGCGGTGCGAGGCAACCACGACGAGCACGTGCTGCGCTGGCGGGCGGGGAAGATGCCCGAGGGAAAGAAGCTCAAGCGCGAGCACAAGCAGGTGCTGGAGACGCTGGAGGACGAGGACTGGGAGTACCTCGAATCACTGCCGCTGCACCTGCACATCCCGGAGCTGAACGTCCGGGTGGTGCACGCGGGGCTGGTGCCCGGAGTACCGCTGAAGGAGCAGAAGCCGGAGCTGATGCTCAACCTGCGGAGCATCACGCCGGACGGAGAGCCGTCGAAGAAGCTGGAGGACGGAGCACCATGGGCGAGCCTGTGGAAGGGGCCCGAGCTCATCATCTTCGGCCACGACGCGCTGCGCGGGGTGCAGCGCCATCCGCACGCCATCGGGCTGGATTCGGGGTGCGTCTACGGCCGGCGGCTCACCGCGTACGTGCTGCCCGAGGCCCGCTTCTACTCGGTGGAGGCGAAGCGGGTGTACATGGAGCTCTGACGGGCTTGCACCAGACGGCATGGGCGCTCTCTACTGCTATGCGGAGAGGTGCGCGATGCGAAGAATCCTCTTACTGGCTGCGCTTTTGTGGTGCCTGCCGTCGGCCGCACAGCACCCTCTGCTCGAGTGTGGCAACAGCTACGAGTGCTGCCTCCGGAAGTACCCATCCGCGGAGTCTTGCGGCCCTGCTACGACGTCATCGACCCGGCAGGTGGTCGAGAGGGTCCGCGACGCCGCAGAAGCCACCCAAGCTATCGCCAACCTGGAAGACTCCGCCACACAGGCCACGGCCATCGATGGTGAATCCATCAACAGCCAGTTGATACACATCGCGCGACATCTGGCGCTCATCCTCGAGTTGGATCAGGTGGGTGGCGTGCCACCAGGAGAGCCCCCGAACAAGCGGACGCACAGACATTGGTGGCGCGAAATCAAGACGGCCGTGAGGAACATCCAACAAAAGATGAAGAACTGCCGCAGCCGCAATCAGCTCATGGCCTCTCTCGGCAAGGCCAGGAACCAACCCCCTCGCACTCCCGAGCAGATCGCCGATATCGAAGCCCGTCTCGCCATGGTGGCCCGCATGATGGGCGAGGAGATCGGCGAGTTGTTGCCCTGCCTCTAGAAACGGCCTTGGCCATGCGGCGACCTGTCGAAGCCCTGCTACCCGACCTCCCCAACGAGGAGCCCTGGTTCGAGCTGAAGTTCCAGCTCCGTGAGCTGGACGCCGACCTGGGGGAATTGCTCATGCGCCTCCGAGTACGAAAGGCCGATCTGGGAGCGAGGGAGAAGACAACCCAACTCTGGAGCGAACTGTACGAGCTCTACATCCAGGCGAATCACGATGCGGAGGACCATGCGCCTCGTGCCGTGCAGCTCGCCCAGCACCTGCTCGCCGTGCCCACAGCGCCCGTGCCCGAATGGGGAGATGGAACCGAACCCCGGTCCTGTGACTTCGCGATCCCCGAGGAAATACTCGGATGTCACTCCCTGCCCGAGGTCAGTTCCAGGCTCGCACGTCAGCTGGATGAGGCCATCTCCACCTTCTCTCAGGCACACCAGGCCATCCTGCACGCGGTGGACTCACACGGCACCGTACGCGCTGTGCTCGAACACGTCCTCCAACACTCCACACGCTGCCAGCAGCTCCTCCAAGGCCCCGCCCGAGAGCATGTCCGGTCCGCCTGGCAGTGGAGCGTCCCCTATTGGCGCTTGATGGATCCGGAATCGGCCGCCGCACATGATGCTCGTGCCGCCGTGGCCGAAGCCGAGCTGGCCACCATCGAAGCGGAACTCGACGCTCGGGAGCCGAAGAAGCCTTGAAGAGAGGACCCCCCCGCCATGAACGACCCGAGTGTCTCCGTCTCCAAGAAGCTCTCCCACTACCTCGATGCCGAGGGCCGGTTGAAGGGCTGGCCCTCCAAGCGCACCGACCAGCTCGAGGCCCTGCACTATCTGGCGGCCCGTCTCCCCGAGGGGACCGAATGGAGTGAGCGCGAGCTGAACGACCTGCTCAAGGCCCTGCACACCTTCAGCGACTGGGCGCTCCTGCGCCGCGACCTCTACGACGCACGCATCATCGATCGCTCGCCCGATGGCCGGCGCTACTGGAAGGTGCCCCGGACGGACAATCCCCGGGGCTGAGCCCACCGCGACGCCAGACGACGCCTACGCCCTGGGCGGGCGCACCACCAGCACGGGCCGGTCGGCGCGCGCCATCACCTCCTGCGTCACCGAGCCCATCAGCGCCTTCTTCAACCCCGAGGCCCCGTACGTCCCGACGCAGAGGACGTCCACGCTCAGCCGTTCCGCCGCCTTGAGGATCGCCGTGGCCGCGCTCCCGTCCGACAGCACCAGCAGCTCCACCTTGCGCCCATGGGCCTCCGCGTCCCGGGGCAGCAACTGCTGGAGCCGCTGCCGCAACTCCTGCTCCCGCTCCCGGTCCACCACCTTGTCGCTCACGTGCACCACGTGCACCGTGCCGCCCGCGGGCAGCATCGAGAAGGCATACGGAATGGCCTGGTTGCCCGCGTCCGAGAAGTCCGTGGCCACCAGCACCGAGCGCAGCGTGGGCACCACGCCCTCCGCGCTCCGCTCCGTCATCACCGGCACGCTCACCACCGACATCTTCGCCAGCCGCAGCGCGTGGTGCGACACGCTCCACAGCTTGCCCAGCGCGCGCCGCTGGTGCGTGCCCACCACCAGCATGTCCGCCTTCTCGTCCGCGGCGATCGCCACCAGGTGGTCCGCGATGCGCCCCAGGCCCGACTCCAGCCGCACCCGCACCGGCTGGCCCTCCGCGTCCAGCGGCGTCACCAGCGAGCGCACCTCCTGCTCCAGCGCGCGGTACAGCTCCGGCGTCACCTGCTGGAAGACCATCGGGTGCGGCAGGCCGAAGCGCTCGTACTCCTCGTTCGCCCAGTACACCCGGGCCGCCACCACCTCCACCGCGCCATACCGCCGCAGGCCCCTCACCCAGTCGCGCGCCACCATGTAGGTCTGCGAGCGGTCCACCCCCAGCATCACCTTCAACGGGCGCTCGCCCTTCACCCAGGCCTCGAAGGGCTCCGCGTCCCTCACCACCAGCAGCGGCACCGGCAGCGCCGTGGCCAGCCGATCCACCGTGCCACCCAGCCCCAGGAAGGGCGAGGCGCTCGTGGGCGACGCCGTCACCACCAGCGACACGCCCTTCTCCTCCGCGAAGCGCGCCAGCTCCACCGCCGACTCACCCGTCAGCAGCTGGTGGCTCACCCGCGCGCCCAGCTTCTCCAACCGGCGCACCTCGTCGCCCAGGGCCGCCCGGGCCGTGTCCACCAGCGGCTGTCCGAAGGCCCTCGACAGGTCCGACGGCAGCACGTGCACCAGGAAGAGGGGCTCGTCCATCTTCCGCGCGAGCTCCGCCGCGGCCGTGGCCGCTCGCTGGGCGGCGTCCGAGAAGTGGGTGGCACAGAGGATGGACATGGCTTCGGCTCCAGGGGACTCGGGCCCTCGCGGGGCGTGGGGACTTCGGTTCACTTCGTCGACCGGCACTCTAGCCAGCGGCGGCCTCCGTGGGGGTGGAACGTGCAAGCCCCGCTCCACCCCTCCGTCCCCGCTCATCCCACGTAAAAGCTGCGTTCCCGGAGAGGGCACCGCAAAGCCTGCGCGCCCGCCCCCAGGGCACGCGAGCGGACGGACCCGGCCCCCCGCTTGCGATACAGGCATCGCTACCTTTCAACGAAGAGGCCTGGAGGTCCCCATGTTCCGTTGCTCTTCCTGTGGTGCCTTCAACCGCGTGCCCGAGTCCCGTCCCCCCGGCCAGCCCACCTGCGGGCGCTGCCAGCGCCCGCTCGACCTGTCGGGCGCGCCCCAGGAGGTGGATGGAGAGGCGCTGTGGCGGGCGGTGAAGGCCTCGCCCGTGCCCGTCCTGTTGGACTTGTGGGCGCCCTGGTGTGGCCCGTGCCGCGCCGCCGCGCCCATCCTCACCGCCGTGGGCCGCGCCCAGGCGGGGCGGCTGCTCGTCCTGAAGCTGAACACCGATGAGAACCCCCAGGCCTCCGCCCAGCTCGGCGTGAGGGGCATTCCTACCTTCGTCGTCTTCTCGGGCGGCCGCGAGGTGACGCGACGCAGCGGGCTGATGCCGCAACAGGAGTTGGAGCGCTGGGCCCTGTCCGAGGCCCAGGGTGGAGGACCCTGGGCCTCGGCGTGAGGGCCTCTGGCGGGCCTACTGGAGGATCAACGCACCGAACTCGGGCACATCGAAAGACGTGCCCTTCGCGCCGGTGAGCAGGTCCGTGGCCTCCGACGTGCGGGAGATCTTCCGCGCCTCGGGCAGACGGTTGAGGACCACCGTCAGGGACTTGCCATCCTTGGTCAGGGTGTACTCGAACGTCTCGGCGGTGTTCTGGACCGTCACGAACCGGGTGCTCGAGTCGGTGATGAGCGCGTTCGCCTTCCTGATGGCGATGAGCTTCTTGTAGTAGTTGAAGAGGCTGTCCGGGTCATCCTTCTGGGCGGCCCACGAGTGCGGGTCATCCTCCGACATGTATTTGATGTAGGGGTACTCCGGGTTGGGCGCCTTGCAGACCCCCGCCGGCAGCCCGAGCTCCGCGTTGGCGGCGTTCGTCCGGGCGAAGTCGATGTCCCACGACGACTGCTTGTCGCCGGTGAAGCTCACCTTCTGGAACCAGCTCATGGGCTCACGGACGAGCTCGTCGTGCACCCAGCCCTCGTTGCCGAGGAACTTGTCCGCCTTGCCCTTCTTGCCGAACTCCTCGCCGTAATAGAGGACGGGCATCCCGGGCACCGTGAAGACGATGGTCGCCGCCTGCTTCTGCATCGCGAAGACCAAGCCTCCGGCCTCCTCGATGTCCGTCGCCGGCCGGTTCAGGTCGTGGTTCGACAGGAAGCGCTCGAAGTAGTGATTGGGATTGCCGCCCGCCGCCGTATCGCCAGCCGCCTGATTGAGCGTCTGGATGTACTTCACGAAATCGGCATCGTCACCGACCTCTCCGCGCAGGAAATTGCCGACGAGCCCGCGGAAGGGGAAGTCGAACTGCGAATCCATGTCGCTGGCGTACGGCACCATGTTCCCGATGAGGCGCGGTTCGTCCCAGCGGTTCTCTCCGGCCAGGAGCACCGGCGGAGCACCGGCGGGGAGGGGGATGCCCTTCTTCACGAAGGCGTTGAACTCCTTCCACCAGACGTGCGTGCCGTGCGTGGCGAGCGAGATGCCATGGTTGTCGTCGAACTGATCGATGTGCTTCGAGGCGTCGAGGCGGAAGCCGTCCGCTCCGAGCTTGACCCAGAACTCGGCGATCTTCTTCATCTCGGCGCGCACTTCCGGGTTGCGGAAGTTGAGCTCCGGCATCGCCGTGCCGAAGATCTGGTGGTAGCACATATAGTTCTTGCAGGCCCACACGAGCGCCGCATCGTCCCAGGGGTGCTTGTCGGCCAGCATGTTCGAGTGCTCATCCGACCAGACGAACCAGTCGTGGTACTTCGCGAACTGGGGGTCCTTCGGATTCGAGCCCGCCACGAACCAGGGATTCACGTCGGCGACGTGGTTCTGCACGAGGTCCAGGATGATGTGGATGCCCAGGACGTCCGCGGCCGCCGTGAGGTCCGTGAAGTCCTTCCGCGTGCCGAGCGCCGGATCGATGTCATAGAAGTCGGTCGTGTCGTACCCGTGGTAGCTCTTCGCCTTGAACACGGGCGTCATCCAGATGGCGTCGACTCCGAGCTGCTTGAGATAGGGCAGCATGCTCTTGAGGCCGACGAGATCTCCCACGCCATCCCGCGTGGAGGGATCGATGCCACTCTCCCCGCTGGAGTCGGAGACCACCCTGGGCGCGCCACCATCCGCGAACGTGCGGACGATGAGCTGATACATGATGCCCTTGCCGCCCCACGTCGCCCAGTCGGCCGCGGCGGAGACGGTCGAGAACCGGAGGGGCAGGAGCTCGAGCACGGGCGTCTCGTCCTCCAGCACCTCCGTCGCGGTCCGCAGGGTCGAGTGGATCTGGTAATAGACGGTCTTTCCCGGGGCGAGCGGGCCGAGGAGCAGGCCCTTCTTGTTGATGTCGTCGGTCGCCGCCCACGTGACTTCCTGGTCCAGCGCGTCCCGAGCCACCCCGTACCGCACCGTGCCCGTCGAGCCCGGTGCCACATGGAACATCAGGCGGACACCGCCGTTGCCCAGGTCGATGAAGTCCTTCGCGCGGAGGATCTTGAACGACGGCTTGCTCGAGGCGGGCTTCGTCGTCTGGACGGCCTGTCCCTGGGTGATCCAACACTCGGCGATGTTCGGAGTGGCCGCGTCCCTGGCGAGGTCGACGAAGCGCACGCTCGTCTCGATGTCCCGCTTGCAATTGCCGCCCGAGCACTGGACGGGGATCAGGCCCAGCAGCGCCTCGTCCGTATCCGCCGTCACGCTGACCTTCACGTCGGTATACGCGCCAAAGTCGTCCGTCTTGTCGAACAGCCGCGGCGCCCCCCACTCGGGAGACGTGGAGCCGGCTCCCCAGAAGTGCACACCCCACGTCTTGGGATCTCCCCCCTCCTGGAGGCGGTAGTGGATCCGGATGAAGGGGGTCGTGTCGACGGACCCGGCGTCAGCGTTCGAGCCGGCATCAGCGTTCGAGCCGGCGTCGGCGTCCGAGCCGGCGTCGGCACCCGAATCGGGGTCATCGTGCGAATCACAGCCAGCGAGCGCGAGCAGGCCGACCAACAAGGGGGTCAATGAATAGCGAAGGCACCGGTGCATGTGTACTCCTGGTCCACGGTCGAGAGGGTGCGGTTCGAGCCGCGCTCACTCCGCGCCTCACCATACGCGGGGGCAGGACAGTCCACAGCCAGTGCCCGGTCTTTTCCGCCGGGTGAGAAGACCAGCCCGAGCTCAGGTGCGGGTTTCCCCGCTCCGTCACTCCTCCTTGTCCTTGAAGATGGCGACGGAGGGAGTCCCCTCCGGCCCCATGTAGCCGCGGTACATGCCCGCCGAGTTGAAGGGCGTGGCGATGTTGCCCTGGCTATCCATGGCGATGACACCGCCCTCGCCACCGGCCTTCACCAGCACGTCCAGCACGACTTGGTTGGCGGCCTCGAGCACTGGCAGCTCCTGGTACTCGACGCGGGCGCAGATGTCGCGGGCCACGCCGTAGCGGATGAAGTACTCGCCATGCCCGGTGGCGGAGACGGCGCAGCGCGGATCGGCGTAGGTGCCGGCGCCGATGATGGGAGCATCGCCTACGCGGCCGAACCGCTTGTTCGTCATGCCACCGGTGGAGGTGCCCGCGGCGAGATTGCCAGCCTGGTCGAGCGCCACCGCGCCCACCGTGCCGAACTTGTGGTCGCTCCCGGCGGGAGTCTCGTAGAAGGTGGAGGGCCCCCGGGGCTGGCCCTGCTCGGGCGGCGCCTGCTGCTGCTTCTTCTCCGCCTCCAGGGCACGCTGCAGGGACTCCCAGCGCTCCTCCGTGTAGAAGTAGCTCTCGGGCACGAGTTCCACGCCCTGCTGCTTCGCGAACTCCTCGGCGCCCTCGCCGATCATCATCACGTGCGGGGACTTCTCCATCACGGCCCTGGCGAGCGTGATGGGGTTCTTCACGTGACGCAGGCCCGCCACGGCGCCGGCCTCGCGGGTGCGCCCGTTCATGATGGCGGCGTCGAGCTCGTTCTTCCCGTCATGGGTGAAGACGGCACCCTTGCCCGCGTTGAACAGGGGCGAGTCCTCCATGACGCGGATGGCGGCGGTGACGGCATCCAGGCTGGAGCCACCCTTCGCGAGGACGGAATGACCCGCCTGGAGGGCCTCGGTGAGGACGGCGCGGACGGCCGCCTCGCGCTCGGCGGAGAGGGCCTCGCGCTTGATGACGCCCGCGCCACCGTGGATGACGATGCCCCAACGAGGGGCCGGCTTGGGAACGTCGTCGTTAGAGCTCATACGCTTCTCATCCTCGCGTCGGGTGGAGAGGGAAGTGGAGCACCCGAGCGGCAGGAGCAGGGCCGTCAGGGCTGCGGCGGAGAGGGCACGGCGGAGCGGAACGGGCATGGGGCAAGGGTCTACTCCAACTCGCGCCGCCGCACTCCTCCAAGATGCCGAGCCCGAGCCACTGGCGGGTCACGGAATTCCAGTGGCTCTGAACCGCGGTGAAGTGAACATCTGAGCGGGAGCATCGGCGAGAATCGGGCGGGCTCACAGGGAGATGACATGTCGATTCAAGCAAGGAAGTCCTTCGTAGCGGCGACCCGTGTCGCGGCCTCGCTCGTCGCGGCCCTGACGTTCGGAGGAGGAACACAGGCGCGAGCCGACTATGTCGCCACGCCCAATCCCTCCAGCAACTTCGGCACGTGGCAGGGGTGGGGCTGCTCCCTGGCCTGGTGGGCCAATGCCTTCGGGGACCGCGATGACCTGGCGGATGCCGTCTTCACCACCAACGCCTCGGTGAGCCTGTCCACCAACGCGGGGACCTACTCCGTGCCGGGGCTCGGGATGAACGTGGTCCGCTACAACATCGGGGGCTACGGCACCCGGCCCGTCGGGACGACCGTTCCCGTCTATCCCGCCACGAGCACCCTCCCGAACTTCAGGCGCATCCCTGGCTACTGGCTCGACTGGTACAGCACGGATCCTTCCTCTTCCAGCTTCGACTGGTACGCCGACGCCCCGCAGCGCAACATGATGTGGAAGGCGAGGGATCGCGGCGCGAACGTCTTCGAGGCGTTCTCCAATTCACCCATGTGGTGGATGAACTACAACAAGAGCTCCGCGGGCAGTAACGGCGGCGGTAACAACCTCCAGTCCTGGAACCACGGAGACTTCGCCCGCTATCTGGCCACCGTCGTCAAGTACGCCAAGGACCACTGGGGCGTGAACTTCACCACCGTCGAGCCCTTCAACGAGCCGGCGGAATCCTGGTGGACGTACCCCAAGAACCAGGAAGGCTGTCACTTCGACAACGCCACACAACGCCAGGTCCTCGCCCAGCTCCGGACCGAGCTGAACAACCGGGGACTCCAGAGCGTGGGCATCGCCGCCTCGGATGAGAACTCTCCGGACCAGGCCCTCGGCACCTGGAACGCCTTCGACACGGCGACGAAGGGGCTGGTCAATCAGATCAACGTGCACGGCTACAGCGGCCTCGAACCCTACCGGGGACCGAACCGGGGTCCCCTCTACTCGGCCACGAGCGGCAAGCGGCGCTGGGTCTCCGAGTACGGGGACGGCTACGACAGCGGCATGCCGATGGCGGACTCCATCGTGCGCGACCTGTGGGAGTACCACCCGAGCGCCTGGGTCTACTGGCAGCCGTTCGACAGTGGCGGCTGGGGTCTGATCCAGTCCAATCCCGGTGACAACTGGATCGGAACGCCCAATGCCAAGTGGTACGTCATGGCCCAGTTCAGCCGGCACATCCGGCCGGGCATGACGCTCCTGGGTGGCACGGATCCCAACACCGTGTTCGCCCATGACGCCACGGCCCGCAAGCTGGTCGTGGTGACGGTGAACTTCGGAACGGCCCAGTGGATCGACTACGACCTGTCCCGGTTCGGCACGGTCAGCGGCCCCATCACCCGTTGGGCCACGGTGACCGCGAGCGGAGGAGACCGGTACGCGCGCTACAACGACACGAACCTGAGCGGGAAGCGCTTCTGGTCGTGGTTCCCCGCCAACACCGTCCAGACCTTCGAGGTCCAGGGCATCTCCCCCTGACCGTGGTCGATGGGTGGCATCACGTATGGCCCCACCGTGTGTAATTGCCGCGAGGGCGCGGCCATTGCCTCCTCCCGCCGCGCCCCCGCGTCCCGCGCCGCCTGCGCGCGGGTCCGAGTGACGAGGGACGTCAGCGCGGCGTGAGCTTGAGCAGCTTGCCGTCGGTGGCGTCGGTGAGCAGGTAGAGCGCTCCCTCGGGACCCTGGACCACCTCGCGCACGCGCACCTTCAAATCCGTGAGCAGCCGCTCCTCGCCCACCACGCGGTCATTCCTCATCATGAGCCGCACCAGCGCCTGGCTGGCCAGGCCGCCGATGAAGACGTTGTTGCGCCACTCGGGGAAGAGGTCCCCGGTGTAGATCGCCATGCCCGACGGGGCAATCACCGGATCCCAGTAGTACACGGGCTGCTCCATGCCCGGGCCCTGGGGGCTCTGGTGGATGGGAGCGCCGCTGTACTCCTCGCCGTAGCCGATGGTGGGCCAGCCGTAGTCCTTGCCGGCCTCCGGCCGGTTGAGCTCGTCACCCCCGCGCGGCCCCATCTCCACGATCCACAGCCGCTTCTGGCTGTCGAGCGCCGCCGACAGGATGTTGCGGTGACCCACCGACCAGATCTCCGGCTTGGCCCCCGGGGTGTTCACGTAGGGGTTGTCCTGGGGCACCGTTCCATCGGGATTGATGCGGACCACCTTGCCGAAGTGGCTCTTCACGTCCCGCGCCTGGACGCGGCCCTCGAGGATGGAGCGCTCACCGAGGGTGACGAACAGCTTGTTGTCGGGGGTGAACACGAGCCGTCCGCCCGCGTGCAGCGTCGACTCGAGCGTGGGCATCATCCGGAAGATGACCTGCACGCCCTCCACGCGCGGCTGCGCGCCGTCCACGAGCTTGGCGCGCGCTACCGCCAGACCATTGCCGCCCTGGCGCGGCTCGTAATAGGTCCAGTAGATGAGGCCGCTCTGGGCGTAGTCGGGACCGACCTCCACGTCGAGCAGACCGCCCTGGTTGCGGCCATCCACGGGCGGCAGACCCGAGACCGCGGGGGACTTCGCGCCTTGCGGCGTGACGATGTAGAGCGCGCCGGTGGGCTTCTCCGTCACCAGCATGCGCTGGTCGGGCAGGAAGGCGATGGCCCAGGGATTCCTGAAGCCCGAGGCAATCTGGGTGACCTGGAAGGCCGTCTTCGTCTTGATGGCCGGGACGCGCGTCTGACCGGGGAAGGCCGGTTGGAACTCGGGCACGTTCGGAGGATCCGTATCGACCGGGGGTCCGCTGGGAAGGGGTTCCTCCGGTGTGACGCCCGCGTCGGCGGGTTCCTGCGGCGTGACACCCGCGTCGGCGGGTTCCTGCGGCGTGCCGCCCGTGGGGTCCGGGGTCTGGTGGCTACAACCCCACAGGAGGGCGGCGAGGATGAAGGTCATCGACAACGTTCGCATGTGATTCTCTCCACGGTGGTGATGGGGCCGCACGGGGGCGGTGAACGATGCGGGTTCAGCGTCCATGCGGGGGCAGGCTCGTATGCCTCCTTGCTGTTCAAATAACCAGGGGAGACACGGTTTGCCATCAAGCTGCAGAGAAGGTGTCAAAGAACCTCAGTCCAGTCGCGCCGCCGAGGAGCCCAGCGACTTGCACAGGGTCGAGCGCTCCGTCTGCCGGTGGTCGGGGGCCGTTCCGAAGAGCCGATCACCGGAGAGGGCGGATACGCCGTACCAGAAGTTCTCGTTCCTGAAGTGATGGAGGCGGTGGTTGCGCCAGAGACCCCGGCAGAAGCCGCTCCGGGGGACATACCGCGTGTGCATCAGGAAGTGGATCCACTCGTAGAACAGGGAGAGCGCGAAGCTGACGCTCAGGGCCGTGACGGCGAGAGGCCTCGGGAAGAGTGCGAACCACAAGAGTCCCTGCGTGAGAGGCGAGTACAGGTACACGGAGGCCGGAATGAAAACGAGGTCGAGCCTCCAGGGTTGACGGTGATGCTCCCTATGAACCCTGGCGAGGCGCGACGTCGAGCGCCCGCTCGTGGAGCCCTCTCGCATGGCGGCGTGGAGCACGAGATTGTGAATGAACCATTCCTGGAATGGCCAGAGGGCAAGGATCAAGGCCACCACGAGCCCATCCTTCAGTGACGCTCCGCCAACCATGACACGTACGGTCCAAAGGCAAATGACCACTCCTATCAAAATGCGTGGGCTCCCGTAGCGCAGGAACTCACGAGCGGCCTCGGTCAGCCGCACGGGGCTCGTTCTCCGTGCGACGTGCAACGCCGCCTGCTGCCCGGCGGACTGCTGGAGGAGCTCCTTCTTGAGAGCCATGTCGCGAATCACCTCCTCATCACGAAAATAAAGAAGTCCCTAGTTTGCCCGGGAAGCATGGCGGCGTATAGTCCTTGGCCGCCTGCAGAAGGGATGCGAGTTTGCTCGATACTGATGCGGTCGAAGAAGGTGTGACTACGATTGTGGAGTTGTTGTGCGCTCGCTCCACTCGGTTGCCCGGGTTCGAGGGGTATCGTTTCAAGTCGCACTCCGCGGGGCAGCACAGGACGCTCTCGTACCGGACCCTGGCGAACCAGGCGGAGGCCATAGCGGCCGAGCTGCAAGCCCATGCGGAGCCGGGCACGCGGGTCATCCTGCTCCAGCCGCCCGGTCCCGAGTTCCTGGCCGGTTTCATGGGGTGCCTGTATGCGGGGGTGATTGTCATTCCGGCCTCTCCGCCACACCGGGAGGCGGACTTCGAGCGCTTGAACATGGTCATCGAGGACTCCGGTGCGACGGTCATCCTGGCGCCCTCGAAGCTGCGGACCGACAAGCTTCGCCTGCACTTGCGGGAGCCCTCTGGCGGGTTGAAGTGGATCGACCTGGACCTGATCTCCGAGGACCGTGCCGCGGCCTGGCGCAAGCCGGACCTGACGGGCGAAAGCATTGCGCTGATTCAATACACGTCGGGCTCCACCGGCACGCCCAAGGGCATCAAGGCCAGTCACTCCAACCTGCTGTACAACCTCGAGCAGATACATCAGTGCTTCGGCCACAGCCGTGGCGACAGGGGCGTCATCTGGCTGCCTCCCTATCATGACATGGGCCTCATCGGAGGAATCTTGAGCCCCCTGTATAGCCAGATTCCCGTCACGCTGTTCTCTCCCATGGATTTCATCCAGCAGCCGTTCCGCTGGCTGGAGACCCTCTCGGAAGAGCGCGCCACGGTGAGTGGTGGCCCGAACTTCGCCTACGACCTGTGTATTCGCAAGGTGACGAGCGAGCAGCGGGCCCGGCTGGATCTCAGCCACTGGCGGGTGGCCTTCAGCGGAGCCGAGACGGTGCGCGCGAGCACCCTGGCGCGGTTCGCCGAGACGTTCCGGTCCTGTGGCTTTCGCCCGGAGGCCTTCCTTCCCTGCTACGGGCTGGCGGAGTCGACCCTGCTCGTGGCGGGGAATACCCGGGAGCGCCCGCCAGAGATTCGGGTCATGCCCTCGTCCCCTCCGGCCGAAGGGGAGACGCCCGCGGGGCCTCGACTGGAAGTCGTGAGTTGCGGCACTCCCCGCGGGCAGCGGGTCTTGATCGTCCATCCCGAAACCCTGGAGCCCTGCGTGGACGAACAGATTGGCGAGATATGGGTGTCCGGGCCGAGTGTCGCGCAGGGGTATTGGGGACGGGAAGCGGAGACGCAGGCGGTGTTTCGAGCCCGGTGCAAGGGTACTGTCGAGGGTGAGTTCCTTCGCACGGGAGACCTGGGCTTCCTCGCCGGCGGGCAGTTGTTCGTCACGGGCCGCTTGAAGGAAGTGCTGGTGATTCGCGGCCGCAATGTCTTTCCCCAGGACATCGAGCTCACCGCTCAGCGTTGCCATGCCGCGCTGAGACCCAACGGGGGCGCCGCCTTCCTGGTGGAGTCAGGCGAGGCGGAGCCCCGCCTGGTCCTCGTGCATGAAATCGAGAGCGCGAAAATCGGTGACAAGAGCTACGCCGAGCTCCGCGGTGACATCCAGGAGGCCGTCACCAAGGACCACGGTGTTCGGGTCCACGAGGTCAGGTTCGTCGCTCCCGGAAAGGTTCCTCGGACGCCGAGCGGGAAGATCCGGCGCGGCGCCTGCCGGGAGCAGTGGGTGGCCGGGAACCTCGAGGCCTGGGAGCCCGTGCGGCGCCAGCCGGGGCGAAGCGCCACGGAGCATCCGCTGCAGGCCGCGCGGTCCGCGGGAGGCAAGCCATGAGCCACGTGGAAACCATCGAGAGCCCTCGACTGCTCCGCGGGCGTTGGGTCCACGTGACGGCCCTGCTGCTCCTGCCTCCCCTGGGAACGTGCGTGGCGTTGGCGCTGCTGCCGGTGCTGTACTTCGACTGGCTGGAAGTCGCCCTGCTGCTCGGGATGTGGCTCTTGAGTGGATTGGGCGTGACGGTCGGCTACCACCGGTATTTCACCCACCGTGCCTTTCAAACGAGTGCTCCCGTTCAGGTCGTGCTCGTGATTCTGGGGTCGATGGCGATACAGGGCCCCCTGCTCTACTGGGCGAGCCTGCACAGACGCCATCACGAATACAGCGACACGGGCCCGGATCCGCACTCGCCCTGGATGCGGGGGGAGGAGTCCCTGGGGCGGCTGCGAGGCCTGTGGCACAGTCATGTGGGTTGGATGTTCAACCACAAGATTCCAAACCCGAGCCGCTATGTGCCGGACCTCTTGCGCAACAAGCTCATCAACAAGGTGAGCAGGTTGTATCCCTTGTGGGCGCTGCTGGGGCTCGTGTTGCCCGCGCTCATCGGAGGCCTCGTGCGGAGGGACTGGGCGGGGGTGGTGCAGTGCTTCCTGTGGGGGGGGCCGGTCCGCCTGTTTCTCGAGGCGCATGCTGTCTGGAGCGTCAACTCCATCGCGCACAGCTATGGCAGCCGCGGCTTCGACACGCGCGAGGAGAGCCGGAACAATGCATGGCTGGCCATCCCGACGCTCGGGGAGTCGTGGCACAACAATCATCACGCCTTTCCGAGCTCGGCGCGCTTCGGGCTCGAGTGGTGGCAGTGGGACATCGGGGGTGGGGTGATCGATATGCTCGCGAGGCTGGGGCTCGTATGGGATGTGCGACGCCCCTCGGAGGACCGCATCCTGGAGAAGAAGAAGTCGCTCGAGGCCGACCCGCATCCGACGGTGCCCGAGCCATGAACCTTCAGCCTGTCGACGCGGCGGACGTCGTGCCGAGCCCCCGAGCCGCCAGGCCGGGCAAGGTGTCCCTGGGGAAGGTGAGCGGGCCACACCAGCGGCGCATCTGGCTCGCCATCGCGTTGCCGGCATTGGCCTCCGCCGTGGCGCTCGCGCTTCTCTGGGTACGGCCCATCCAGCCGCTCGAAGCCGGGCTGCTCGTCGGCATGGCGCTCCTCACCCAGGTGGGAATCGAGGTCGGGTACCATCGCTTCCTGTCGCACCGGGCCTTCTCCGCGACGAAGCCCATCAAGGTCCTGTTGACGGTGTTGGGCTCGATGGCGCTGCAAGGTCCTCCCATCTACTGGGTCGCCACACACCGCAGGCATCACCGGTTCAGTGATCGCCCCGGAGACATCCACTCGCCGCATCTTGTTTCCCCGGGCCGGTGGAGCACGCTCCGGGGAATGTGGCACGCGCACCTGGGGTGGGTGCTTCGCCTGGAGCTGACGAATACGGCCGTGCTCGCCAAGGACCTGATGCGCGACCCGCTGATGGTCCGCCTGAACCGGCACTATGTCTGGTGGCTCGCCCTCGGGTTGGCCTTCCCGGCGGTCCTCGGCGGAGTGGTGACGGGCACCTGGTCGGGAGCGTTCTTCTGCTTCCTGTGGGGCGGCCCCGTGCGAATCTTCCTGGTGCAGCACCTGACCTATGCGGTCAACTCGTTGGGGCACAGTATTGGCAACCGTGCCTATGACACCACCGAGCGGAGCACGAACAACTTCTGGCTGGCTCCATTCACCCTGGGCGGTGCCTGGCACAACAATCACCATGCATTCCCCGGCTCGGCGGCGACCGGGCTCAGGTGGTGGCAGTTGGATCCGGGCTACCGGCTGATCTGGGCGTTGCAGAAGATGGGCCTCGTATCGCAGGTCAAGGTTCCGAGCAGGGAGGCGCTGCGCGCGCGATGGGCCGCGAGCCAGACCTCCGACAGCGCGTCTGACGACACAGAGAACATGGAGATGGACTGAACAATGGAAGGCACTCCTCTTTCGGGCAAGATGATTGAGAATTGGATGATTTCGAACCTGTCGGAGCTCCTGGCGGTGGCGCCCGAGGAGATCGACGTGAACGAGCCCTTCAGCCGCCTGGGATTGGACTCCGCGGCGGCTGTCGGGCTGATCGGCGATCTCGAGCACTTGTTGGGCCGGTCTCTCTCGCCGACGCTGGCGTACGACCATCCGACCATCTCGGACCTGGCCCGGCACCTGGGCGGGGAGGGCAAATGACACGGCAAGGCGTGGCGACGCCGGGCGCCGAGGGACATGCGTCCTCGCGAACCGAGAACCCGGGTGCATCGATCGAGGCGGTCGCGGAGCACTACGATGTGAGCAATGAGTTCTTCGCGCTGTGGTTGGACGAGAGCCGCACCTATTCGTGCGCCCTCTGGCAGCCTGGAGACACGCTCGAAACCGCGCAGCTTCGGAAGATCGACTATCACGTGGAGCAGGCTCGCGCCCGGGGAGCCGCGCGGGTGCTGGACATTGGCTGCGGGTGGGGCTCGACGCTCAGGCGCCTGGTGGATGTCCATGGCGTACAGCACGCGCATGGGCTCACCCTGAGCCGCGCCCAGGCGGAGGCCATCACCTCCGCGGGGGACTCCCGCATCTCGGTCAGCTTGGAGAGCTGGTCCGACCATGTTCCAGAGGAGCCCTACGACGCCATCATCTGCGTCGGGGCCTTCGAGCACTTCGCCAGACCCGACATCAGTGTCGCCGAGAAGATCGCCGGCTACCGGAGCTTCTTCGAGCGCTGCCATCAATGGCTCAAGCCTTCTGGATGGCTGTCGTTGCAGACCATGGTCTATGGCAACGCTCTCCGGGAGGATCTCAACCGGTTCATCGCCACCGAGGTCTCGAGGGAGTCCGACCTGCCGCGGATGGCCGAGGTGGCGGAGGCCATCGAGCGCCGGTTCGAGCTGGTCCAACTGCGCAACGACCGGGAGGACTACCGGCGTACGTGCGATGAGTATCTCGTGAGGCTGAAGGCCAGACGCGAGAAGGCCCATGCGCTCGTCGGTGAGAAGACCACCAAAGCCTATGAGCGCTTCTTGAGCTATTCCATCCTCAGCTTCCATGTCGGCAGCGTCGACTTGATGCGGCTGAGCCTGCGGCGGATCGACAGGCCGAGGGCTTGACGCATCCACACGGGACAGGGGACGCCATGGAACCGATTGCCATCATTGGTATGAGCTGCCGTTTCCCAGGGGCCGAGAGTGTCTCGGCGTTCGAGCACCTGCTCGAGAAGGGTCTCGAAGGTGTGCGGGAGGTCACCCGGGATCGCTGGGACAACGACGCGTATCATGATGACGATCCGAAGGCGCCTGGGAAGACCAACACACGGCAGTGCGCCCTCCTGTCGAGCATCGACCAGTTCGATGCGGCGTTCTTCGGCATCTCCAGACGCGAGGCCGAGCTCATGGACCCGCAGCAGCGGGTCAGCCTTGAGGTGGCGTGGGAGGCGCTCGAAGCGGCGTGTGTGCCCCCGCTGGCCCTGGCGGGCAGCCGTACCGGCGTGTTCCTCGGGTTGGCCAACAGCGACTACAATCGCATGATCTACCGCGATCCACGTCGCATCGAGGCCCATCATGGCACGGGCGTGGCGCTCAGCATCACCGCCAACCGCCTCTCGTACCTGCTGAACCTGAAGGGGCCGAGCATGGTCGTGGACACGGCCTGCTCCTCCTCGCTGGTGGCGGTGCACCTGGCCTGTCAGAGCCTGCGCACCGGAGAGTCCGACCTCGTCCTCGCCGGTGGTGTGAGTCTGATCCTGTCACCGGAGTCGAGCATCACCTTCACGAAGTCCGGCATGATGGCGCCTGACGGCCGTTGCAAGACGTTCGATGCGGCGGCGGATGGCTATGGGCGCGGGGAGGGCTGCGGCATCGTCATCCTCAAGCGGCTGTCGGACGCGGTTCGCGACGGCAATGCCATCTGGGCCGTCATTCGTGGGTCCGCGGTGAACCAGGATGGTTTGACCAATGGATTGACGGCGCCCAACGGACCCTCCCAGGAGGCCGTGGTCCGAGAGGCCCTCCGCAACGCCGGCGTTCCCGCCCGGGCCATCGGTTATGTCGAAGCGCACGGAACCGGCACCCCGCTCGGCGATCCCATCGAGTGGCGGGCGTTGGGGCATGTGCTCTCGGAGGGACGGAGCCGCGAGGAGCCGTGCTGGGTGGGTTCGGTGAAGACCAATATCGGCCACCTGGAAGCCGCCGCCGGTATCGCGGGTTTGATCAAGACCGTTCTCTCGCTGCGCAGCAAGCGGATATATCCACACCTGCATTTCAAGCGGCCCAACCCCTATCTTGCTTCGGAGAATGAGTGTCTGCGGGTCCCCGTGCAATCGCATGAGTGGGGCTCCACTCCGAGGCTCGCGGGAGTCAGTGCGTTTGGCTTTGGAGGCACCAACGCCCACTTCATCCTCGAGGAGGCTGGCGCCGTCCCCCCTCCAGAGCAGCCCCCGCGGGAGGCCGGGCGCCCCCTGCATGTCCTGGCCCTCTCGGCGAAGAGCGACGAGGCGTTGATCCAGCTCGCACGCCTTCACCACGAGCACCTCGAGACCCACCCTCAGCTCGATGCCGCGAGCGTCTGTGCCTCGGCGAACGTGGGCCGCAGCCACCTGGGGCGGCGCTTGTGCATCATTGGAAGCTCCAACGCGCAACTGCGACAGGCGCTCGCGAGCGTCGTGGACGGCGCCCCCCTCGTCGGGCCCGCGAGCACGGCCCGCCACGTTCAACGCCCGCCCAGACTCTCGTTCCTCTTCACGGAGGGCACGCCGGAGCTTCTGGAGGCGGGGCGTGAGTTGTTCGCCACCCAGCCGACCTTCCGCCGGGCCGTCGAGCTCTGCGTGTCGTCCCTGGAGGCGTCCGTCTCGCTGGGACTGCTCGACGCGTTTTCCGGACGCGGCACCCCCTGGGGTGGACCCGGCCAGGAGGCGCTCGCCTGTTTCGCCGTCCAGTATGGCCTCGCCCAGCTCTGCGCGTCGTGGGGACTCGAGGCGCAAGCCGTCTCCGCGGAGGGTCAGGGGCATTACGTCGCGGCCTGCTTCGCGGGAGTCCTCCCTCTCGATGGCGCGCTGCGCCTGGCCACGCAGGCCGCGGAGGTGCGGGCTTCGCCGGACGATGCTTCAAGGCTGGCGGCCTACGAGCGGACGCTCCGCGGGCTTCGCCTCTCGCCGCCCAGGTGCGAGTTCGTCACACGCGGCGGGCCCGATGCGTCCGTGACCCGCATCGAGTTCTGGCTCTCCTGCCCGCGGATGAGCGGCGACGCCTCCAGCGCGCTCGAGGTGTCAGGGGCAGGAGGGGGCTCGGTGCTCATCGAGGTGGGCGTGGCCTCGGCCGACGCCCGTGTGTCCGGGACTTCGGTCCGCGCGGAGCAGGAGGATGGGGTCTTCGTGGTCTCGGCGCTGCAATCGGCGCGTCGGGAAGGTCGGCTCCCGCTCATCGGACGAGGCCCGGAGGTATGGCCAGCGCTGTTGCGGTGTGTCGCGGAGTTGTACGTACGTGGTGCCGCCCTGGACTGGGCGGCCTTCGAGCGGGATTACCCTCGCCAGTGGGTAGCGCTTCCCCATTATCCCTTCCAACGCCAGCGCTATTGGTTCCAAGCCGAGACGCACACAGCCCAGGCCGAGGAGCGGGAGGTGGTACTCGCGGCTCCCGTGAGGCTCCTCCGCCCGGCCGAAGCCACTCAGGAGCCGAGGGCCCCCGCCGTACAACTCGAGGACTGCTTCTATGAGATGGTATGGAATGCGAGCGCCCGGCCAGGCGCTGGCGGCATGGAAGCGGCGAGGAAGGGCGGGCTTTGGGTCGTCTTCGGCAATCCGGATGGCTTCTTCCAGACGTTCGTTCGCGAGTTGGAGCGACACGCGCTTCCCTGTGTCGCGGTGGAGTGGGGGGAGGAGCTCCGCGAGCTGGGCGAGCGTCGTTGGGTCCTGAACCCGGAGCATGAGCGAAGCCATGCGGAGCTGTTCGGATCGCTCCGTGGACGGGTGGACCGTATCGTCTGCCTGAGCAGTCCACCCTCGAGCGAGCCGAAGCTCCTGACCGCGGAGCGACTGGGCCGGGCCCAGAGCGAGGGCTTCAGCGCGATCCAGCTCGTGCGCGCGGTGCTCGAACAGCCGGGCGGTGAGCGGCCAGCGCTCGCGTTCGTGACCCGCCGGGCCGCGTCGGTGCTGCCTGGGGAGTCGCCATGCATGGAGCAGGCTCCGCTGGTGGGGGTGGCGAAGAGCCTGGGCATGGAACACCCCGAGCTCTGGGGGAAGTGGATCGATGTCGGTGCGCAGGAGGGGCCTGAGGTCGCCACGGACGTCATCCAGGAGTTGCTCGAGCCGGGCCGGGAGCGGTCGGTGGCGTTGCGTCAGGGAAGACGCTACGTGCCAGGCGTGGCGCGCTGTGCCACGCCCGCTCACCGGGAGCCATTCGTCCGAGGAGATGGCAGCTACCTGATTACCGGGGGCCTGGGTGCCCTTGGCTTGCACACGGCGCGGTGGCTGGCCCGGCAGGGGGCGCGCTCTCTCGTGCTGGTGAGCCGCGGTGGGGCTCGACCCGAGCACGAGTCCGCCTTGCGCGAGCTCCAGGCCGCGGGGGTGAAGGTCTCGATTGCTCCGGTCGATGTCGCCGACGCCGCCTCGGTCGAACGGCTCGTGGCGGAGCTCCGTCAGGGCGCCCTGCCGCTTCGGGGCATCATCCACGCCGCGGGGGTGTCACGGCCGTGCCGCTTCGCGGACATGGACCGGAGCACCTGGGACGCCATCTGCCGGCCCAAGGTCCTCGGCTCCTGGAACCTCCATGAGGCGAGCCGGCGGGCCGAGCTCGACTTCTTCGTGAGCTACTCCTCCATTGCGTCGCTCTGGGGGTTGGCGAACCAGGCGCCGTACGCCGCGGCCAATGCGTTCGTGGATGCCCTGGCGCACCATCGTCGGGGCCTGGGACTCCCCGGGCTCAGCATCAACTGGGGACCCTGGCAGGCGGGCATGGCCTCATCGGGCTTCAGGCAGTGGTTGGAGCGGAGGGGGATTCGTGCCCTGAATCCCTCGCTGGCGGTGGAGGCGCTGTCGCGCCTCGTGCCAGGTCCGCGCGCCCAGGCCGCGGTCGTCGATCTCGACTGGCAGGTGTTCGAGGCGGTCAGCGGAGGGAGTGGGGCGCAAGTGAGCGCCCTGGAGGGTGTGCCCTCGTTGGAGGCCGTCACCGCGAAGCTGTGTGCCCTGGTCGCGGACATCGCGCGCAGCAGTCCGGACGACATCGACCCAGGCCAGCCCTTGAGCGCCTCCGGCCTGGACTCCATCATGCTCCTGGAGCTTCAATCTGGCATCTCGCTCCAGTTCGGTTCGGAGCTGACGCTCGAACAGGTCGCGAGCTGCGAGAACATCCATGACCTCGCGGCGCGCGTGCTCCAGGGCCGCTCACTGCCGCCGCCCGTCTCCAGGAACCTCTCGCCGGAAATGCCCGTGGAGCAGCCCACGCGGCACGGTGAAGCCGCGTCGGCCTCGGGGGACGCGCCGGATGGCGGAGCCGGCTCGCGAGAGCTCGAGCCCGAGCGATATCGCTTCGAGCTGTGCCCCGAGGTGCGGGAGCTCGAAGGGAGGATTCACGCCGCACAGGCGCAAGGGGCCAGCAATCCCTACTTCCGGCTCGGCGATGGGGTCAGCGAGCAGACCCTGGTGGTCGAGGGGCGGGAGGTCATCAACTATTCGGGCTACAACTACCTGGGCCTCGCGGCGCACCCGCACGTGAAGGCGGCCGTCGTGCAGGCCATCGAACGCTATGGGACGTCGGTCTCGGCGAGCCGTATCGCCTCCGGAGATCGGCCGCTGCACCGCGAGCTGGAGCGGGCCCTGGCGGCCTGGTTGGGTGTGCCCGCCTGCATCGCCTTCGTCGGTGGACACGCGACGAACGAGACGACCATCGGACATCTCTTCAACAGCGAAGACCTGATATTGACCGATGCGCTGAGCCACAACAGCCTGCTTCAAGGCTGCCGCCTCTCCGGGGCCACCCATCTGGTGTTCCCGCACAATGACTGGCGCCACCTCGATGAGCTCCTGGGTCAACGCCGGCATCGCTACCGTCGCGCCCTGATTGTCATTGAAGGCCTGTACAGCATGGACGGGGATATTCCAGAGCTGCCGAGATTCATCGACATCAAGCGGCGGCACAAGTCCTTCCTCATGGTGGACGAGGCCCACTCGATAGGAGTGCTGGGCCGCACGGGACGCGGGATCGCCGAGCACTTCCAGGTGGACCCGAGTGGCGTCGACTTGTGGATGGGAACGCTCAGCAAGGCGCTGGCGAGTTGTGGTGGATATATCGCGTGCCAGGAGTCCGTTGCCGAGTACCTCAAATACACCGCGCCTGGGTTCGTCTACAGCGTGGGCATGTCACCGAGCAATGCGGCGGCGGCGCTCGCGGCGCTCCAGGTGTTGCAGCAGGATTCGAGCCCCCTGGCCGTCTTGAAGGAGCGCGCCTCGCTTTTCCTGGAGCTTGCTCGAAGCGCGGGCCTCGATACGGGCATGAGTCAGGGGACACCCGTCATTCCGATCATGCTCGGAGACTCGCTGCTGGCACTCCGGCTCTCGAATGGCCTGCTCCAGCGGGGCATCGGCGTGCAGCCCGTCATCTCACCCGCCGTGCAGGAGCGCGCCGCCCGCCTCCGGTTCTTCTTGAACTGCCTGCATACCGAAGAGCAGATCCGCTACACGGTGGCGGCGGTTGCCGAGGAGCTCGAGCGCGCGCAGCGCCTTCCCCCGAAGAGGGAGGCGCTCGCGGGCCACTGAAGCGAGACCCTGACGGTGGAGACCGACGACACGTGTCACGCGCTCCTGCGCTTCGCCAGCGGCGCGATGGACACCCTGGCCACATCGTGGACGGCGGTGGGCTGGAGGATCCGCCGGGTGATGTTGGCTCCCATCCACTTCCGCCGCCGCCTCTTCTTTCGACCAAGGAATGCCCCGCCATGCCAGCCATTGAATCCGTCCTGAAGTCCGCCCAACCCGGGTTGATGTTCACGCCAACGCACGGCCTCTTCATCACCGGCTGGCTGAAGGAGCCCCGCGCCAGCAAGCCCGTGCTGGCGGCGTTGAAGCTCCTGGTCACCACCGCGGATACGCGCTCCGACCGGCGCCGCATCGTCGTGGCCATCCGCGGTGCGTTGTGGAGCGAGTGGTCGGGCCACGCCCCCGCTGGCGCGCCGCCCTCCCGGTCCGTGCTGGCCACCAGCTCGCACTTCCAGGACAGCGGAGGAGATGTATGGCTGTACCTCAAGGCCGACTCGGAGGCGGGCGTCGACGTGCTCCGGGCCTCGGTCGAGAAGACCCTGGGGCCGCTGCTCTCACGCCACGAGCAGACCCGGGCCGCGATGCCGCCTGATCAGAAGATCCTCGACCAGCACTTCATCGACGGCATCACCAGCCCGAGCGACCCGGCCTCCGTGGTGGAGAACATCCTCCAGACGGGGACGGACACCGCCCCCGGGAGCTGCTGGGTGCTCGCGCAGAAGTTCGATGTGGCGTGGGCGGCGTTCTCCGGGATGAGCCTGCACGCCCAGCAGAACGTCATTGGCCGCGATGACCAGGCGGTGCTCATTCCCGATCAGGACATCCGCAGTCACATCAAGCGGGTTCGCGTGCTGGCGGAGGACCACTCCAATCGGGAGCTGGTGCGCCAGGCCCTGCCCTATGGCCATTCCCCCCTCGGCGGTGGCCGTGAACAGGGCATCTACTTCGTCGGCTTCGCCAAGGACACGGCCGTCTTCGAGACGATGCTCGCGCGCATGGTGGGAGGGCCCTCGGGCGACTCGGACAAACTGCTCGGCATCCTCAACGCCGTCTCGGGCGGCTACTTCTACGTCCCCGCGACCTCGGAGCTGGACGTGCGCGAGGGCCTGACACCGTCCGACTTCGTGCCCGCGCCCCTCTGGCGGGTGCGCAGCGCCAACGGGCTGATGTTCTACAACTCGGCGGACTACCTCAACGTGATGGGAACGGGCCAGTACGTGCTCGGGGATGCCCCCTCCCAGCGCATCCTTGGCCTGCTGGGCAAGGTGTTCGAGCGCTGGCAGAACCAGTGGTACCGCCGGATGGACACACCCCGTGTCCCTCCCCTCTCCGCGTTCCTCGAGCGGGGTGAGCAGCACTACCTGAAGGCCCCCGTGGTGGTGCGCCGGGGCTTGTCCATCCAGCGCATGCTCACGCGCGTCTGGACGACCACCGAATACCCGCTGCCCCGCGACTCGTGGGCGTGGCAGGCGGACCTGTTCCGCATCGATCCGCGGGACGTGCTCGTCGGCGTCATGCCGGAGCTGTCGCTCGGCCGCGGCAAGGAGGTCATGCCCTACCTCGACGACGAGGAGCGGCTGGAGGGCTTCCTCGCCCTGCTGGACGAGACCTCGTCCATGGGGCACGTGGTGCCCAATCACCGCAAGGTGCTCGAGAAGGGCCTGGAGGCGCTGCTGAAGGACCTGCGCAAGCGCGAGAAGAAGGCCAGCACGGACGACCAACGCGCGTTCTTCCAGGCCGCCATCCTCTCGCTCGAGGGAGTGCAGGGCTACTGCCGCAACTATGCCCTGCTCGCCGAGCGCATGGCCGCGGACGCCTCCACCCACCCCGAGGCGCGGGAGAACCTGCGCACCCTCGCCGCGCGCATGCGCAAGCTGGCCACCGACAAGCCCGACACCCTGGTGGAGGCGGCGCAATGCCTCTTCAACCTCCACTGCTGCCTGCACCTGGTGGGCGAGCCCGTATCCATTGGCCGGTTGGATCAGCTGCTCGCGCCCTTCTTCGATCCGGACAAGGAGGGCGAGGCCCAGGAGGTGCTCGACGCGCTGTGGGTCAAGCTGGGCGAGAAGGCGCTGCACAACCGGCAGAACGCCACGGACCATGCCACGTACGGGACGACGGCGGTGTCGTACGCCGGCGGCAACTTCCCGCAGGGTGACGGCATCAACCAGTGGGTCCAGCAGATCACCGTGGGGGGCTACCTGCCGACGGACGACGCGAAGCCCACGCCGGGCGCCAACCGGTTGACGTTGCTGTGCCTGCGCTCGGCCCGGCGGCTGCCGCTCAACGCGCCCGTGTTGTCCCTCCGGGTCTATCCGGGCCTGGGCGAGGACATCATCCAGGAGGCCGCGCGCGCGCTGTTGAGCGGCGGCTCCCACCCCATCCTCTTCCAGGAGGACCGGATGGTGGGCGCGCTGTCGGGGTTCTCGAAGCTGCCCCTGTCGGCGGCGCGCGACTACGTCTGCGACGGCTGCTACGAGCCGATGATCGCCGGCCAGTGCGAGTTCGCCTTCAGCAACATCGTCACGCTGGACGCGCTGGAGCTCGCGCTCAACCAGGGCGCCCGCTTCAACCAGGCCGGCCCCGTCTACCTGCGTGGCTGGAAGGTCAGCTTCCGCTCACCGCCCGCCACGGAGATCTCGAGCTTCGAGCAGCTCCAGAAGCTCTACCTCCAGCACCTGCGTTACCTGACGGTGCAGTTCTACACCAGCGTGTTGGGCAACTACGGTGCGCTCTGGAAGTACTGCCCCAGCCCCCTGCTCTCCACCGTCATCGATGGCTGCGTGGAGACGGGGAGGGATCTGTCCCATGGCGGTGCGCGCTATCACCTGATCGCCCCGATGTACCTGGCGCTGTCGACGACGATCGATTCGCTCTACGCCATCAAGAAGCTGGTCTTCGATCCGGAGACGGCCCTCACCACGCTGCCGGAGCTGGTGGAGGCGCTCCAGGAGGACTGGGGCTACGGCATGGAGGAGCCCTTCCAGAGCAAGCTCGCGGGTCCGCTGCGCTCGGACGAGCGGGCCCGGCGTTTCCAGCAGATCCGGTCCGCGGCGCTGGCGCTGCCGAAGTTCGGCATGGGCGTACCGGAGGTGGACGCGCTCGGAGGCTGGCTCGTGGAGCGCATCACCACGCTGGCGCGGGAGACGCTGGATGCACCCCCGCCGGTGCTGGCCTCCATCCTCCAGGGGTTGAAGAAGACCTATTCGGTGCGGGGCGCGCCGTGGGAGCTGTCGCTGCAGGTGGGCGTGGGCACCTTCGAGGCCTACGTGGGAGACGCGCTGAGCAGCGGGGCCTCGCCGGATGGACGGCGCAATGCCCAGCCCTACCCCTCGGATTTCAGCCCGACGCCGGTACCGCAGGATCTCCCGCCCATCGCGCAGGATCCGGCGGCGAGCAATCCCTTCGCCGGGACCAACCGTCCCCTCTACACCGCCATGAGCAGCTGGAACCAGGACGCCATCAACCTGAAGCTCTCCAACGCGGCGCCGGTGGACCTGAACGTGCGCGAGGACTTCCCCCAGGAAGAGCTGGAGGAGTTCATCCGTCAGTACGCCGCGGGCCACGTCGGCTCGAACCTGCTGACGGTGACCGTCGCGGACCCGGACACCTACGCCGCGGCGGCGTGGCAGCCGGAGCGCTACGAGCTGGTGCGCGTGCGCACCGGCGGGTGGACGGAGTTCTTCTCCGCCATGTTCCCCGCCCACCACGCACAACACCAGCGGCGGCCCTACTTCGTCCCGCAGGCTCCGCCGCAAGGGCGCCTGGGGCCCAAGAGCCGCCCCAAGCGCCGCTGAGCGCCACCGAGGGCCCCTGGTCAGGGTGGTTGCACGGGCGGCCGGAGCCGTTGGAGCTGGACCCCCCTGACGACGCAGGCAGGCTCATCGGACGCCGAGCGCTACTCATCAGACATCGGCGAGCTTCTGAAACTCGAGCCCGCTCCACGCTTCCAGGAGCCTCCCGTCATCTCCCCGTAGCCACACGTCGAACCGGCTGGCCGCCCCGAGGTGCGACCGCGGCACCGCGGCGGCCTCCACCTGCTCGCCCTCTCGCGCCTCCTGGAAGATGCTCACCTGCTGGATTCCCACGGGCAGCCCGGCCTGCTTGCGCGCGGCCCAGAGGAAGATGCCAGCGGCCTGAAGGGCCACCTCCCGCGCCATGGCCCGGACGCGAGCCGAGGGGGAAAGGTCCTCGCCCAGCGGCGGACGGAGCGGCTTGGAGCGAGCCAGCAACATGTGCTCGGAGAGCCAGGTCGACTCCACGGCCTGGAAGGAGGGCCCATGGAAGAAGAACCGGTAGATGGCCTCCGCGCCAGGGCCAGGAGCCGAGGGGCGGGCCGTGGGCGCCTCGGGTGCGGGGAGGGCTCCCCCCAGGAGCAGCTCCGCCCGGTGATGGAGCGTGTCCCCCACCTGGATGTGTGCCCGCGTGAGCAACCCCTCGGGGCCTGCCTGCCCGCGCTCCGCCCGCACGGTGGCTTCCCGCGGCTTGTCCGCGAACACCTTCAGCGGAGCGGCGAAGGACAGACCCCTGACGGACGTCAACGGCAGCTCGGGAGCCAGGGTCCTCGCCGCGGAGGCCATCAGCTCGAGCCCCACGACTCCGGGCAGCAGCCCCCCGCTCGTCGCGCGGTGATCACGCAGGAAGGCGCAGCTCTCCATCGCCAGCGAGAAGGAGTCGACGCGCTCCGCGCCTGGAACGAACAGCTGGTTCCGGGTGGGGAGCGGCGGCTCGAAGGCAAGCACACCCGGGAGCCTGCCGCAGATCACCCACTCCCCGGGCGCGCTTGGCCCCACGGCCGCGCGAAGGATCTTCACCCCCTCCCCGGGAGGGAGGAGATCCATGCCGCGCTCCCGCATCACTGGCGCGAAGACCACGGCCATGCCCACGTCCGCCCATGCGGTGAAGTCCAGCGCCGTACCCCCGAAGGCCAGGCAGAGCTTGGAGAGGACCTCATTGGCCGCGCCGTAGTCGATCTGCCCCGCGTTGCCGAACCTCCCGGTCACGGAGCCAATCGTGCAGAGCTTCGCGGGTGCCGCGGCCCGAGCCAGCGCTTCCAGCCCCGCCACCTTGGGCAGCAAGACCTGGTCCAGCTCCTCTTCCCGCTTCGAGAGCAGGCTCTTGCTCTGATCCACGCCCGCCCCATGAATCACCGCGTCCAGCCTGCCGAAGCGCCGCCGGACCTCCTCCACCGCGGCGATCATCTCCTCCGGGCGGGAGGCATCCGCGGAGAGGTAGAGCACCTCGGCTCCCATCCGTGACAGCTCCTCGAGGGTCGCCTCGACCTCCGCCTGCCGCGCCAGGAGCTCCGCCTGGCGGTTGACCTCGGAGGTGGACGCCCCCACGCCCGCGTTCTCCCTGGCCAGCGCGCGGAGGCGCGTCCGATCCAGGCCCGCCGCCACGCTTCCTCGCGGAGTCCTGCCCACCAGCGCGAGCCGGTAGCCTGCGCGAGCCAGCTCCAGCGAGGCCCGGGAGAGGATGCCCCTGGCCCCACCCACGAGGAGCACGACCCCGCCGCGCGGCAGCTCTCCCTGGGAGAGAGCCGCGGACCTCAGGACTGGCGCCCGGCGCACCCCCTGGTGGAACGCCACCTCCAGGGGCCCGGCCTCCGCGCTCAGCTCGGCACCCAGCGCCTCCAGATCCTCGGCGCCAGGCGAGCTGGACAGGTCCGCCACGGTCACCGCGACGTGCGTCTTCTCCTCCGACCACTCCCGGCCCACACACTTCCAGGCGCCTGCCGCCGCGGCCGAGCCCGCGAGCGCCTCCACGGTGGCGGACGCCCCTGGCTCCAGCCCCAGCCCCCCGCCCATCCGCGTGAGCACCACCACCCGCGCGGGCCGCCCCGGAGAGCGGCTGATCGCCCTCGCCACACGGAAGACCCGCTTGAGCGCGGCCTGCGCCGCGGCGGTGGCGGAGCCCTCTCCTGACGCCAGGGCACAGGCATCCACCAGGTTCACGCCCTCGAGGCTGCCCAGCGCCTGTTGGATGGCGTCCTCGCTCATGGAGGGCAGGATCACCACCTTCCGTCCAGGCAGCTTCTGCCAGGGGGCCTCCGGGTCAGCGTCCGGACAGAGCACGGCCAGCGGCCGGTGACTGGCGGAGAGCGCTGGCGGCGCCGCCTCGAGGAAGAGCCTGCGAGCGAAGAGAGGTGCCTTCAGCGGCTCCGCGTCACCCGGCTCGGCGATGGGCGCCGGCCGGGCCACGTCAAAAGGGCGCGTTGGGCCTCCTCCGCCCACCCGTTCTTCCAGGTAGGCGATCAAGCTGCGGAGCGAGGGGTAGTTGGACAGCCGGAAGCCATCATCACCCGTGAACTTGAACTCCTCCCGCAGCGCGAGGAGCACCTCCATCTGACGGATGCTGTCGATGCCAAGCTCGGTCTCGAGGTTCGCGTCCAGGTTCTGCTGCAGCTCGGAGAGCTCATAGCCGGTCTTCTGGGCCACTCGCCGGAGGACTCGGGTGGTCAGCTCCACGGCTGGAGTAGCAGAAGCCGCGGGGACGGGAGCGCCCGGAGTGGGAGCGCCGCGCACGGCGGCGACCCTCTGCTCCAGGTAGCCGATCAACTTTCGGAGCGTCGGGTAGTCCGAGAGGCGGAAGCGGTCATCCGGGGGCAGCTTGAGCTCGTCTCGCAGCGACATCGCCACGTCGATCTGCCGGATGCTGTCCACGCCCAGCTCGGACTCGAGCTGGCTATCGAGGTCCAGCTCCTCCTTCGTGTACCCGGTCTTCGCCGCCACCCGCTCGAGGACCCAGCCGGTGAAGTCCGTGATGGGAGCTGGGGAAGCGGGCGGGGCGATGGAAGCGGGCGGGGCGATGGAAGCGGGCACGGGGGGCGCCTCCGGAGCCACGGCCACGGGAGGGAGCCCGGGCAACGCCTGGAGCGCCGGCGCGCCTGGAGCGAGCGAGAGCGCGGCCCGGTAGGAGCCGGCGAGGTAATTGGCGAGCAGCGGCGCCTGCATCGCGACGAACTGCCAGAAGCGCGGATCCTGGCTCACCCCATCCAGCACCGCGAACGAGCCCATGAGGGGTACGAGCGGGACCGCGGCCGCGGCGGGCTGCGCCGCGGGGGCGGGCTGCGCGGCCGCGGCATGCTGCGCCACGGGGGCGGGGGCCGTGGGCTTCACCGGCAGCATCGGTGGAAGGAAGGGAGGCCGGGGCGCCACGTCTCCCGCGGGAGAAGACCGCCGTGCCTTGGGATCGCCGTAGGGGATCTGCCCATCGGCCACGAGGGAGGCCATGGCGCGGCCCAGCGTCTGCACCTCTCCGAGCTTCGGGTGACACAGGTGCAGCGACCGGTGCGGCCGGCCCTTGAGGATGTCGGAGACGAAGCCGGCCTGCGCTCGCTTCGGTCCAACCTCGATGAAGGTGCGCGCCCCATCGGCATAGGCCCGCTCCACCATCTGGATGAACTCGACCGGGCTGGCGAGCTGCTGGGCCAGCGTGACGCGAATCCACTCCGGCGCGCTGGGGCCGTCCGGATAGTAGCCGCCCGTGACATTCGAGAGGATGGGCACCTGCGGGGCCTTCACCTCCATCTTGTCCAGCTCGCGCCGCAGGGGCTCGCTGGCCGGCGCGACAATGGCCGAGTGGAAGGCATGCGACACGGGCAGGAACACCGTCTCCAGACCGGCGGCCTTCATCCGGGCGTCCGCTGCCTCCACCGCCGCCGAGGCCCCTCCGACGATCGTCTGGGTATGGCAGTTCTTGTTCACGATGACGGCGTAGCCCTCGATGCCTTGGAGCAGCTGCTGCACCTGGGCCTCGCCCGCGCCCACCCCGAGCATCAGCCCGGGGTCCTCCGTCTTGACGTTGGCCATCGCGTCTCCGCGGGCCGACACCAGCTTGAGCGCCTGGCCGAACTGGAGCACCCCCGCCGCCACGCAGGCGCCGTACTCCCCCAGCGAGTGGCCCATGACCAGCTGGGGGGACACCAGCGGGGCCAGCAGCCGCCGCAGGGCCTCGTCACAGGCGAGCATCGCCGGTTGGAGGATCTCGGTCCGGGTCAACTCGATGAAGGCATCATCCGGATCCTGGCCCGGCTCCACGTAGAGATAGGAGGACAGCTTCCGGGGCAGGAGCGCGCTCATCGCCTCGTCCGCCTCGTCGAGCGCCTGCTGGACGACGGGGTAGCGCTTGCGGAGCTCATCCATCATCCCCACGTACTGGCTGCCCTGGCCGGGGAACATGAAGGCCACCCCGCCCCCCACCATCGGGCCCTCGCGGAAGGAGATCCCCAGCGCATCGAGCTTCGCGGTGCTGCCGCCCTTCTCCAGGAACGTGCCCGCCGCCTCCAGGCATCTGGCGCAGCTCTCCGCGTCCTCGGCGAAGAAGGCGATCCGGACAGGGGCCTCACTCAGCAGCGGACGCGCGCACAGGCGCTCCGCCAGAGCCTGCGCGGAGGGTGCCTCGGCGCGTAGCCTGGACAGCTCCGCCAGCAGCTCCTGGCGGCTGTTCGCGCCCAGCGCGATCACTCCCAGCCCCAGCGGCAGCCCCGGGCGCTGGGCCGGCCGGGGCGCGCGCTTCCGGGCCGTGCCGGGCTCCGCCTCTTCCAGCACCACGTGGTAGTTGATGCCGCCGAACCCGAACGCACTCACCGCGCTGCGCCGGACCTTCGAATCCCAGCCCTGCTTCTCCCGGGGCACGCGGAAGGGCGACGACTCCAGCTCGCAGCGCGGGTTGGGGGTCTCGAAGCCGGCGTGCGGTGGAATGGTGTCCTCATGAAGCGCCAGGGCCGCGCGCAGCAACCCCACCGCCCCCGCCGCTCCCTTGAGGTGACCCAGGTTGCCCTTCACGGAGCCGATCGCGAGCTGCCCTCTGCCGGCGTCCTTGAAGATCTCACGCATGCTGTGGATCTCGACCGGATCTCCCAGGGGCGTGGCCGTCCCGTGCGCCTCGATGTACCCGACGGTGGCCGGATCCACGCCGGCCTGCCGGTAGGCCTCCGACATCGCGCGGATCTGTCCATCGGGGTTGGGCGCCACCAGCGAACGGCCACGGCCATCCGAGGAGGAGCCGATCCCCCGGATCACCGCGTAGATCCGATCCCCGGCCGCGCGCGCCTCGGAGAGGCGCTTGAGCACGAAGACCGCCGCGCCCTCACCCATGATGAAGCCGTTGGCCCGGCTGTCGAAGGGGAAGCTCCCCTCCGCGGAGAGCGCCCCCATCAGGCAGAAGCCCACGTAGGACGGGATATCCATGAGGAAGTCCACCGCCCCCGTCACCGCCAGATCGCACTTGCCCGACAGCAGCAACCGGCAGGCGTTGTCCACCGCCGCGAGCCCCGAGGCACAGGCCGCATCCACCACCTGCGCGGGCCCCTGGAAGTTGAAGTAGTGCGCCACCCGTGAGGCGGTGATGTTCCCCAGCAGACCGGGGAGCGAGTCTCCGTCCACGCTCTTGAACTGGCTGTACCAGGAGGTGCGGAGCTCCTCGGTCAGCGAGCCTCTCACCGCCTCCGGCAGGCCGCGGACGGACGGCAGCCGCGCCACCGTCTCCTCCAGCACCGGGTGGAGGAGACGGAACCAGGCTTCACCCTTGGCCTGCGTGCCCCCTTGGAGGTTGCCGAAGTACACCGCCGCGTTCAGCCCCTCCGTGGGGCCACGAATCCCATAGTCCGCCAGCGCCTGCCGCGAGGCCAGGAGCGCCGCCTTCTGGGAGAGGTCCAACTGCGGCTCGGTGGATGGCGCCAGGCCGAACTCCTTCGCGTTGAAGGAGAGCCCCTTCACCACCGACCCCAGGCGGGAGTACGGCCGCTCCGCGTTCTTGCGCGAGGGATCGAACAGGAAAGAGGGCCAGATCTGCTCGGGAACTGGAGCGATCGAGCAATGGCGCGTCAGCATGTTGTTCCAGAAGGCTGGCACATCCAATGCGTCCGGTAACACCGCGCCCATGCCAACGATGGCAATCCGCTCGTGCTGGTTCATACTTGGCAATCTAGACCCGAATCACACGGCCCCATCTCGGCGGCGGAGCCGTGTTGATTCATACTGTGCAATCCAAACACACAGCATTCCCGTGGAGTCAGCGATGTTCGACCTTTCTGGAACCCGAGCGGTGATCTTCGGCCTCGCCAACGAGGACAGCATCGCCTGGCACGTCGCACGGGCGCTCAAGAAGGCGGGGGCCAGCATTCACGTGGGCTACCAGCAACGCTTCAAGAGCCGGGTCCTGCAGGCCCTCAAGGACGCGGACTTCGCCCCGGATGGCCTCCACCGGTGCGATGTCACGGACCCGGCCGAGGTGGACGCATTCTTCACCGCCGTGGGGGGTCCCCTTCATGTGATGGTCCACTCCATCGGCTTCGCTCCGCTGGAGACGTTCGGCAAGCCCCTCTCCGAGCTGTCCAGCACTGAGTTCTCCCAGGCGCTGGAGATCTCCGCCTACAGCTTGCTGCGCCTCACCCGCGCCGCGCTGCCCCATCTGGCCAGGCCCGCGAGCGTGATCGCCATGACGTACCTCGGGTCCACTCGGGTCGTGCCGGGGTACAAGGTGATGGGGGTGGCCAAGGCCGCCCTGGAGTCCATCGTGCGGGAGCTGGCCGCGGAGGTGGGGCCCCGGGGGGTCCGGGTCAACGCCATCTCCGCCGGTCCCATCCGCACCCTGGCCGCGCAGGCGGTCCCCGGCATCGACTCGATGCTCGAGCGCTACGCGGAGGTAGCGCCGCTGCGCACCCGCGTCGAGGCCTCCGACGTGGCGAACACGGCGCTGTTCCTGACCTCCAACGCGTCCAGCAAGCTCACCGGCCAGGTGCTGTTCGTGGATGCCGGCTTCTCCATCCTGGGCGCGGTGGGCTGAGACGCGTCACGTCATGGCCGGGTGCGACTACCCACCGTTGATGACGAACTGCGACCCCGGCTGCTTGACGATGTTGCCGTCGGCCGAGCCGGTGATGGTGACGTTCGTCAGCGTCGTGCTGCCGAGGGCGCCGCTCATGGCCAGGATGCCGGCACCGTTGAGCGAGTTGCTGATCCGCACGTTGCTGATCACGACGTTCGGCATGTTGCCGCCACCGTTCTTGAACTGGATGCCGTCGTAGGTCGAGTCGTAGATGTCGGTGTCCCGGATGGTGACGCCGGGGATGTCCCGGGTCGACGGGAACAGCGTGATCGCCCCGAACTCCTGGTCCTCGTTCCAGAACGCGCCACCGGTCCGGTAGAGCCCGTTGTTGGCGATCAGCGTCGTCCCCGAGAACGGCAGGGGATCGTGGTCGGTCGCCAGCATGATGCCGGGGTAGTTCATCGTGTCGTAGATCAGGTTGTTCTCGATCGTGTTGCCGTAGCCGCCGTAGATCGCGATGCCGTTCGCCCGCCAGGGCAGCTGGACCGTGTTGTTGATGAAGTGGTTGTCGTGGGCGATGTCCACCGCGCGGTCCTTGACGTAGGGATTGGCCCAGACCGCCAGGGAGTCGTCACCGGTGGTGCGGAACGACGAGTTGAACACCTGCGAGTTCCGCGTGCCGTTGCTGAAGTTGATGCCGTCCGCATAGGTGTCGCGGATGCGCATGCCACTGAACTGCAGGCCGTCGGCCGGACCCCACAGCTCGGGGATGTTGTCGTAGTCACGACCCACCCAGACACCCACGTTGGCGTGCTCGATCCACACGTTGGTGATCTTCGTGTTCTTGCCGAACCGGCCGTTCAGGCCGACGCCGCCCTCGGCGTTGCCGTCACCCCCACGGATCCGGCCGGAGCCGAAGATCGCGATGTCGGAGATCTGGACGTTGTCGTCGATGTCGAAGCCGAAGTTGCCCTCGTGGGGGTGGTTGATGCTGGCCGTCTGGTTCTGCGGTTCGATCGTGGAGTAGAGCTGGGAGTGCCACATGCCCGCGCCGCGGATCGTGACGTTCCGGATGCCCACCTGGTTGTACGTCCCGCGGTTCAGCGGGTCGTCGGTGAGGATCTTCTTCTCCTGCCGCCACTGCCCCGCGGGGATCCACACGCAGCTGATGACGCCATTCTGGTCGTCCGTCACCGCCCGCTGGAGGGCGTCCGTGTCGTCGAGCCCGTCGTTCGGCACCGCGCCGTAGCTCGTGATCGAGGTGCACTCGGCGGGCTTGCTCGCGGGCGATGCCACCAGTTCGAGGTCGATCAGGTCGATGATGTAGAACGACGCCGTGTCGGTCGCGTCGCGCTGCAGGCGGAACGTGGTGCCGATCGGGTAGGTCTGCGCGAGCAGCGCATGCGACTCGTCGAACAGCCTCCGGGCGTCGGCCTGGGGAGTGTTGGTCAGCGCCTCCGGGCCGTCGGTGTTCCCGTACAGCCAGCTGTGCCGCGACGAGAGCGTCAGCTTCTGGACGAAGTTGCCATTGGCATACAGGCTGATCGTGGCCTCCTGGCCGCCGCCGTTCGGCGCGTCGGGGATGGAGTTGCGCACGACGATCGAGTTCGTGGGGTTGGTCGAGGTGAACTCGACGTACTGACCGGTGCTGTTCAGGCGCACGGACTTGCGACCCGAGGACTCGGTGGCGAAGTTGGTGTGCCCGAAGGTGCGCAGCGGGTCCGTCTCCAGCAGGGTGCCCTGGTAGCGGCCGGCCTCGGCCTCGTAGGAGACCCACGGGACCGCCGCCCCGCGCCCGACGACGATCGACTGCGAGAACGTGTTGTTGTTCTCGTTGGTCTCGGCGACGACGCCGGTCGCGTCGGCCGTGGCCGTGACGGTGGCTCCCCCGTTCGTGGCGGTCCAGCTACCGCTGGTGGTCACGGTGACGGTCGCGCCGGCGGCGACGGCCGGAGTGGTGGCGGTGAGCGTGCTGACGCCCACCACGACACGGGTGACCGTAGCCGCCCCGACCGCCGTGGTCCCGCGGTTCTTCACCGCCACGCTGAACGTGACCGGCGCCCCGACGGCCGGGTTCGCGGGGTTCGGGCTGATGCTCAGCACCTGCAGGTCGGGCCCGGGAGCCTCCGACACCGTGAGCTTCGTCGGGTTGCTGAACGCGTTGTTGCTCTCGTTCTGCTCGACGACAGCGCTGTCCGGGTCGACGACGGCGCCGATCGTGTAGGACCCGGCACTCTTCTTTCCGATCGGCGCCGACACGGTCGTGGTCGCACCGACCGCGAGACTGGCGACGGCGGCCGTGGCGACCGCGGAACCGTCGACGGTGAGGTTGACGCTTGTCGCCGCCGACGGCTTGGTGCCGGCGTTCTTCACCGTGGCCGTCAGCGTGATCGTGTCGGACTCGATGGGCGAGCCCGGCGTCGCGGTGACCCCGGTGACCGTGAGGTCGGGGTTGGCCGAGGGGGTGCCGAAGATCTGGAACTCGGCGACCTGGCCATTGCCGGATCCGGTGTTGCCCGTGAAGACGACCCGGACGTCGGCGGCGGTGCCGGTGAACGGCACGGTGACCGTGTTGCCGGTCGCCGGGTTGAACGTGTACGCCGCGGAGGCCTTGAGCGTGGTCCACGACCCGCCAGTCTGGCCACGGCCCTGGAGCTCGAAGGTCTGGGTGCGGGTCGCCCAGACGGAGGCCGGAGGAAGCTTGATGACGACGCCCGAGAGGTCGACGCTCGTGCCGAACGACACCGTCAGGTGGCTCGGGTACTGGCCGCCCGCGCCCTCCCAGTAGGTGTCGGTCCTGTCATCGTTGGCGTTGGTGGCCACGAACTGCCACTCCGTCGAGGAGCCCACGATGGGCTTGCCGAGGGCGAGGTTGCTGCCGGGGGGCGGCGGGTCGGTCGGCGGCGGCGTGCCAGCGGTGCCGCGGACTTCGAGCTCGGAGAGCTGGCCGGCGTTCCAGCCGGTGTTGGCGGTGAGGGTGACGCGCACGTAGCGCGCGGACGTGTCCGGGACGTCGATCGTCACGGCGTTGCCCGTGGACGGGCTGAACGTGTAGGACGCGCTCGCCTTGAGGGTGGTGAACGAGGAGCCGTCGGTGGAGGACTGGACGGACAGGGTCTCGTCACGAGCACCCCAGCCGGCCGGGAGCCGCAGGACGACGTCCTCGACGGTCGCGGCCGAGCCCAGGTCGACCTGGGCCCACTGGGGGAAGGCACCGTTGGTCGATTCCCAGTAGGACTCCGGGTTGCCGTCGGTGAGGTTGTTCGCCGTGTAGGGGGCGTTGCTGCTGCTGGCGGAGGCGGGCTTGCCCGCGGAGAGCACGGTCGGAGCCAGGGACGCGCCCCGCGCGGCGACCGCCACGCCCAACGGCGCGACGTCTTGCCCGTCAGTCGAACCACCCGCCGGGGTGCACGCACTCGTGAGGAACGGAATCGCGCATGCGGCACGAAGCAATAGCCTTGAACGTTTGAAATGGAGCATGAATCCTGCCTCGATGAGACGATGGATGAAGTGAGCCATCACTCATAGAGGCGCTCGCAACGGGCCTCGGGTTACCAGAATCGACGCCCACCCGCCCGCGGACTCATCAGAACGAGGCGAGGCCCAGCACCGTCTCGTTGAACCACTCGTCGAGCGGCGTGTGCGTGAGGGGGCCATCAGTCGTGCCGCCGAACTGGAGCGTCCCGTCGGGGCGGAACGCCAGGTGGGTGACTTCGACGTGCCGGGTCCCCGTCAGCTCCAGGCGGCCGAGTTGCTCCCCGTTCTCATCCGTCTTCAGCAGCAGGCCCTTGCCGGGCTCCACCCAGCTGTTCGTGTCCGCCTGGACGAAGTCCGTGGTGCCCGCGAAGTAGCAATGGCCACGTGCATCGACGCGGAAGTCATGGAGCCAATCCTCCCGCGAGATGTCGAGCGTCCGGTGGAGCGAGAGCGCACCGTCCTCCAGGCGTCCGCGCATCAGCACGAGGTCCCACTCGGTGGTGTCATTGGGTCGGTCGGACTTCAGGAGGTTCTCCATCGCGCCCAGGACCACCTCCCCCCGGTGGACGGCGAGGCCCGCGAGCTCCTCCTCGTTCCCCTCCCGCCCGAAGGTCTGCGCGAGTTGGAACTGTCCGTCCTGCCCGAAGCGCTGGACGACGATGTCGCGGCGGCCACCCCTCCAGGGCAGCGCGCGCCCGAAGTGGAGACGGTATGCCTCCGCCTCGCTCGAGAACATGCTCCAGGCCACCAGGAGGTTCCCCTGCTCATCCCGTGCGAGCTGCTCCTGGTCCGAGTGAAGGAGCGCGTTCCAGTAGTTGGCGGGCATGACCTGGGAGCTCCACCGCGTCTGGAGCGCGGCATCCAACCGGTACAGCTTCACCCCATGGGTCATCGCCATGAAGACGACCTCCTCACCGAGCACGACCGCGCGCAGGCGTGCGTGCTTGGGAGAGGGCCACACATCCCGCGGGTCCGTGTCGGTCGAGATGGAGAGGATCTGCTGCTGGTCGAGGTCGTAGTAGAGCCGCTCCTCCGCGCGGCCCGCGTCTTCGAAGAGGCGCTCCTTCGTAACGGCCCCTTCGGGGGAGAGACGGCTCAGCCGGAGGCGATAGGTGCGCGCCCCGGGGGCCTTCACGAGCTCGAAGAGGGTCACCTCGCCGCTGGGGTGCAGCGCGAATCTCCAGGGGAGCACCCCCTCCTCCCGTGCCAGGGCGAGCGCTCTCCGGCCGTCCGCCCCGTACACCTCGAGCGTCGTGACGGCGTCCAGGTCGGAGGAGTCTTTCGCCCTCTCACTCCGGAGCAGCCAGATGCGGCCCTTCGGGTCCGCCTCCAGTTGCAGGACTTCTCCATGGAAGGCATCTCCGGTGGGTCGGACCTGGACCGCCCCGGGCCAGCCCTCCCGCTGCGTCAGCGTCACCTCATCCGGCGCGGGTCTCAGCGAGCGAGTCGTCTCCACCTCGGGAGTCGTGCAGCCCACCAGAACGCCCAAAAGCACTGCCCCCCAGCCGTGCATCCGATGTTTCACGGTCTTCCTGTTTCGAGCCCGGACGCTCCGGTCTCGGCCCCCGGGCGTCGGAATGAGTTCGTGTGTCGCGCTCGTGCTCTTCGCCGGCGCGAGTTTCGTCGACGTCGCTTCCCAGGGGAAATTCAAGGGCGGCGTCAGAGCTTCCATGAGCGGCCGGGCATTGGTGCGCAAAGGAAGCGGATGCGTGCCGATGCTCGGGGAAGGCGTACTTGACGGACAGCCATGTGGCGCTCACCTGGTCGAAGTCCTCCACGGTGTGCTCGCGGATTTCCTGCATGATTTTCCACTTCGCGGGCTCCTGTTGACGAGTACATCAACGGAGACCCACTCATGCACCGCTCTTTTGTCCGCCTGCTTCAAGTCCTCATCGCCGCCGCATCCCTCACGCCCGGCCTGGCTCTTGCCTGGAACGCCCTCGACGACAACTTCTTCTACGTGCAGACCATCTATTGGGATCTGCTCAACCGGGCCCCAACGCACGATGAACTGTATGGCGGGTTCGATTACCTGGAGGCGTGTGGCAGCGACACCAGTTGCCAGAGAGCCAGACAGCTCTACATGGCGCGCAGCGTCTTCGATTCGCCAGAGCACTATAACGCCCAGGGCATGATCCCTGGCCATCCGCAGTTCCAGGACGCCTATGTCTGGCGCTGCTATACCGGCTTCTTGAAGCGCCAGCCCGAGTCCACGGGGTTCAATTTCTGGCTCCCCTACTTGCAGAACACCCATGACTACGGTGGGGTGATCAACGGGTTCCTCAACTCGGCGGAGTATCGCGGTCACTTCGGGGATCCCTAGTTTCACGCCGGGCCCCGTCCGTGGAACGACGGCACGGTGGCGAGCACCGCCGTTCTCATCGAGCCGGCGCCCGGTGCCGCAGGAGGGAGCGTTCCAGCCCACGGGCACGGTCGACGGTGAACGGGCTACGGCGCCGGTGGCTCCTGTGAGAGGGGTGCCAGCGCGCGGAGAGGGGCGTCTCGGCCCAGCACGATGAAGGGTGCCCAGTAGTGGGGATGGGGCTTCGTGGCCTGCAGCCAACGCATGGCCTCGCGCAGGGCGATGGCTCTCCCCTTCCCCGCGAGCAGGTTGCGGTAGTAGGCCTCCATCAGCTGCTGCGTGGTGTCGTCTTTCACCTTCCACAGACTCATCACGACTGTCTCCGCTCCGGCCACCACGAGCGCTCGGCGCAGTCCGTAGACTCCCTGGCCCAGCTTGACGTCCCCTCGTCCCGTATCGCAGGCGGAAAGCACCACCAGCTGGGTGCCCCAGAAATCGAGCCCGGCCAGCTCCAGCGCCGTCACCAGCGCGCTCTCGGGCGGGGGCTGGTTGGGGCTGGAGGCGCCAGGGGCCGGGGCGCGCGCCCCCGCGAGGAGGAGGCCGGAGCGCAGCAGGGGATCCGGTGGGCGCGAGGCGGGAGTGGCATCACCCAGCGAACCAAAGCTACCCACGGCGCGGGAGCCCGTGGGAGCGGAGGTGTCCTCGAGGAAGAAGCCGTGAGTGGCCAGATGGAGGATGCCGGGGGGAGGCAGCTGCAGCAGCCGCTCCTTGGTGGCCTCGGAACCCAGGAAGAGCTGGGCCTGGGGAAGCAGACGTTGAATGCTCTCGGCCTCCTGGCGGGTGCCTGGCAGCAGGGCGACGTCCCAGGCTCGTTGCGCCGGGCTCTCGCGCAGCGTGGAGAAGAAGCGCTCCGAAGCCCCTCCCGGGGAGGAAGCGGATGCTGGCAGTGGCGCGCCGAAGGCCGGGTCGGCGAGGACGACGACGGAGGTCGCTGGAGCTGTCTCCTGGGAGCCAGGCAGCAGGTCCTTGCCGGAGGTGAGGTAGGTGAAGTCGAAGGTATCCACGAGGAACTGCTTCCCGTCGTGCAGGGCGGCGAAGGGCACCAGGGCCAGCTGGCCATCCGGTGCGATGAAGAGGCGGCGAGTCTTTCCCAGCAGCGGAAGCAGGGGTGCGAATGGTCGTGTCTGGAAAGAGTACCAGCGCCAGGTAGCGCAGCTGACTGGGCCGCCGGGACTCGGGCGTGCCGGGTCTGGACACGAGCGGGCGGTCCCCGTAGGCGATGAACTCGACGAGGGCGCCGTCCTTGGGCAGGGCCTGGGCGACACGCTCGAGTTGGGTGCGCAGCCCGCGTAGTCGCTCGAAGGTGTCCTGCTCCTTCGCGCCCAGGCTCCGGTAGACAGCACGGGAGATGTCGGCCGTCTCCTCTACGGAGCGGCCTTTGAGGAGAAGAGCCGCGCCCAGGGCCAGGCGTCTCACGCGGGCGTCGTCTGGATGCGCGCGCAGCAGCGCATAGAGGCGTTCCTCGTCGCGGCGCAGAAACTGGAGAAAGCTGGCCAGACGCGCCTCGGAAAAAATCGAGCGCCTCGTGGCGCAGGCGCAGTTCGGACACGACGAAGGCGCGCGTGAACAGCGGGAGGGCCTCGTCAAGGCGATGCTGGGCCAGCCTGAGCTGGGCGAGGCTATTGAGCGATTGGGCGACGTCGGGATGGTTCTTGCCGAGGGCCGCCTCCCGAATGGCGAGCGCGCGTTCGTAGAGAGGCGCGGCCCGGTCGCACAACCCTTGGGCTTTGTAGAGGTTGGCGAGGTTGTTGACCGAGGAGGCGACGGTGAGATGGTTCTTGCCGAGAGCCGCTTCGAGGATGGCGAGCGCGCGCAGAAGGAGCGGCTCGGCCCGGTCGTACAGCCCCTGCTTCCAGTAGAGGGTGGCGACCATGTTGAGCGAAGCGGCGACATCCAGATGTGTGCCCCCAAGTGCCGTTTCCCGCAGTTCCAGCGCATGCTCGGCCCGCGCAATGGCCTCCGCGTACTCGCCGGTGTCCTGGAGCTTCTTCGCCTCGTCGAAGGCCGACTGCGCCTCCTGTAGCCGCGGGTCTGGTTTCTCTTCCGCGACCGACACTCCCGCCGCGCAGCAAAGAACCGCGAGCGTCACCCATCCCAGAACCTGTCGCATCTGTTCCCCTCGTTCGAAACAACAGCCCCAGACGCGGTCAAAGGACTCGAATCCGAGACAGTGTCACCGAGACCCCGAGACAGTGTCAAAGGACCCGAACCGCGGGACTCGAGCCAGAACGAGACCTGGCGTGGACGTCTCTGGCGGTCGTCCTGGACCCCTTTTCACGCAAGGTGGTGGGCTGGTTTCGCCGTGCTGCTGAGGATGTGGGCCACGGCGTTCTCGTCCCAGTCCTCGATGGACGCGGTCTCCAACGCGGTGGCCTCGCAAGGAGCTGTTGAACCACTCAGCTGTTCGTGTCCGCCTGCACGAAGTCCGTGGTGCTCGCGAAGTAGCAATGGCCACGTGCATCGACGCGGAAGTCATGGAGCCAATCCTCCCTCCAGGCCGGCCTCCTCACCCCACTTCGCCCATGGCAGGAATGACGCCCTTCATCGACTCGGCCAGTCTGTATGGCTGTTTCGCGCGGCGCCTGTCAGCATGTAGCCATGAGGCTGATGACATCCGCCGCGCTCCTGGCTGCCGTGCTGCTGCTGGCCTCCGGTGCCCTCGCCGCCGAGGCGGATGACTTCCAGGTGCTCCTGCGGCACAGCGGACTGCCGCAGTCCGCCCACCTGCCTCTGGGCCAGTCCCTCACTCCGAAGAAGGCCCAGGCCCTCTGGCGGGGGCTCGTGGATGGCCCCGCCAACCTGAGGACCTTCGCGCCCCGCACCACCCTGGCGCGCCTGCTACGCGAGGCCTCCGCCACCAGCCAACCCCTGCCCTACTCCGAGTTGCTCGCTCGCACCGCGCGCTTCCGCCGCCTGGTGGTGGCCCGACCGGATGGCTACTGCGCCGTGGCGCTCACCGGCACGCCCATCTCCTGGCTGGGACAGACCACCCTCCAGCAGGGGGAGTTGTACGTGCAGCGCATGCGCGTGGGCGCCTTCTACTTCGACGCAGGAGGCGTCTACTTCCCCGTGGATGAGGCCCTGCGCAAGCAGGAGTCCCCACCGGTGGGCGAACGCGCTCTGGGAAGAGACCCGGCCACCGCGGCCCTGCTGGAAACGGAGGCCGCACTGGAGGAGATGGCGCGAGGACTGGCAGCCCTCCTCACCGAGCCAGCTCGCACCCTGGCGGGCCTGACCCACCTTCCCTCGGCGGTGGCGGGTCTCATCTCCAGCTCTCCGGAATACTTCGCCCGCTATGGGACGATGAACCTGGAGGACCAGATTCGCGAGGCGGCACGGCTGGCCACCCATGTGCTGACGCTCCAGGGAGGTGCTGCCACGGTGGGGCCACGACTGGCCTCGGCCACGCGGCTGCCAGTGCTCACCCTCTCGGCCAGGGGCACGCTGGCGGTGCACGAGGTGGTAGTACCCGCTGGAGCCGTGACCGCGACGGTCGGGACCGGGGCCACGTCGGTATCCATCGTCCTCATGGCGCAGGGCAGTGAGGTGACCGGGGGCAGCAAATCCTGGTCTCCGCCCCCCGAGGGACCCGGCCAGTGGGTTCAGAAAGAGGAGCGCATGAGCGAGGAGGCCCAGCGCTTCCAGTCCCAGAAGACGGGCGCTCCAGAGGGCTGGGTCTACCGTGTCCGCACGGGCCCGGGGCCCAAGGACTTCGTGGACTTCGACGGATTCAAGAACGGCGTACTCCTGGAGGTCAAAGGTCCCGGCTACCGGGAACTCCTCAGAAAGATGGAGGGCAGGCCGTGGTTCGAAGGCGTCGAGGAACTGCTCGATCAGGCCCAAAGACAACTCAAGGCGGCCGACGGAACTCCCATCCAGTGGCACTTCGCCGAGCGGGAGGTCGCGGACTTCATGCGTGGACAATTCCAGAACAAAGGCCTCGACATCGAGGTCATCCCATGAAGGAAACGTATTACGTTGGAGCGTACTGGCTGACACGGCGAGAAACGGCCGAGGCCTGTGCTGAGCGAGCGGAAGCCTTCTTCAGCCTGCTCGCTTCATGCGACCCGAGCCTCGCTCGTTGGTTCAAAAAGGGCCGAACCCTCGAGGAGGCTTTGCGGTACCGCATTGAATCCGATGCGGCGAGTCTCGCGAATGTATTCAACCAGCAAGCGCAGGAGGAAGGACGCTTCGCCACGGATGGCTTCTCGCTGAGCGGATGGAATGGAGCAACTCACGAAGCAGCGAGTCGCCTCTCCCTGCTCTGCGGCGATGCATCGGTCAGGGTCTCCAACTCCTGTGTGTTCGAGCCGCCAGATCAAGGCTCCGCGGCGGAGCGCGTGCTCCAGACGCCCGTACTCGCACGGATACTGCGCGCCATGGCCGTGGCCTTCGAGCCTGAATGGGGCGTCGCCACCTCCCAGGAGCATCGAGGGCTGGTGGCACCGAAATCCGCCAGGGCCGGCACCTTCGTCGGCTGGCTCACATACTTCTCCCACCGCCGCGGCCCCCTGCCGCCCCTGCCCTCACCCGTTCAGGTCGAGCCCGTGGAGGACAAGGGCACGCTCGTCATCCTCACTCCCGAGCGCCTCACCGCCTCCAGCCCCCCCCACGTGGCGTTGGCCCTCGATGTCTCCGAGCGCCTCGTCCAGGCCGGCCTCCTCACCCCACTTCGCCCATGGCAGGAATGACGCCCTTCATCGGCTCGGCTTTCGGGATGGTGTAGGCGAGCCGGCCGTTAGGGACGCGGCGAGGGTGGAGCCGGTAGACAGACCCCGAGGTGCGCCCGCCCGCCTTCCACCAACGAACCCAACAGGACTCGTTGACCACCTTGACTCACGGGGTCAAATCCGCTCCCCTGGGCGGGCGTGAAGCGCTCATCCATGAGGGGACAGCACGTGGCGAACGAGAAGAAAGGCAAGGACGGTGGAACGGGGCCCTTCCAGCTCGGCAGGAGATACGAAGAGGTAGGGCTCGACCTGGGAAGCCTCCATGAAGCGCGGCATGTGGGCACGGGGAGAGCGGCACTGACGCTGTTGCCCGGAGCGCGCGTGGAATGGAAACCCGAGGGGCCCTGGCGGGTGCGGCTCACGTGCGATCCGGAGCTGCCGTCCGTGACGCTGGAGGTGGAGCATGCGCCCGCCTCAGCTCAGGTGACGCAGCTGGCGGACATCCTCGTGCTGATGACCGCCGCAGTCGAACGCGTGGAGGACAACGCCCAGGTGCATGCCCACCTCGTGGGAGGGCGGGTGGTGGGAGGGCGGGTGAGCCGCTGGGAGCGGTGGGGCCCGCGTGCCGTCGCGGGATTCGCCGTGCTCGCGTTGAGCCTGGGCGTCTGGCTGCATGGGGCGAGTGGGCCCGAACACCCGGAGCCCACCTCGCCCGGCGTGGAATCCCAAGGTCCCACCCCAACCGATGCACCGGATTTGATCAGCACGGGGGACTCGCAGACACCGAGCATTGCCTACCCGCTGCCCGCGCAGCCTTTCCGCAACCAGGCGAAGGCTCCATGCAGGACCCAGGCGGATGAAGTCGCAATCAATGGGGGTTGCTGGATGGAACTCGCTCGGCGTCCTCCCTGCTCCGTGACCCAGGCCGAGTATCAGGGCAAGTGCTACATGCCCGTTTCCAAGGACCGGGGCCGTCTGCCGCAATCCGTTCAACCCTGAGACTCCAGAATCGTGCGTACCCCTCCCGCTCCCTCCACGTACGCCAATTCCGCCGCCTGCCTCCACACCTCACGCAGGCGAGCACGTCGAAGTCGAACGTCCTCCTCAGCAACTCCGCGAAAGTCCACTCGCGGCGTCCTCTCCTTCTTCGGCTCCTTCCTGGCCGCTGCCTCAGGCGCCATGCTCGCCTCCTCCGCTGCTGCTTGGGGGACCAGGAATGGCCGCAGCTTCGTGCCTGGAGCGAAGACGCCGTGGAACCTCGTGAGGTTTGCCCGAGGCGGAGGCACCAGGGACGCCACACGCCGTAAAAAGTTCCAGCCCGGTGAAGAGCAGGTGCGTGGTGCCGTCCGGCAGCGTGCGATTCATCCGCCAAGCGATGCGGCCGTCCTCCGCTCGTGACAAACGCTCCAGCGCCAGCGCTCCGCGTGCTCCGTAGCGGCACAGCCGCTCCAGCCCCTGCCTGTCGTTGGCATGAAAGTAACGGCACGCGCACGCCGTAGCCGCCGCGCTCCTCCAAGATGCTGGGCCCGAGCCACCGCGGCGTGGGCTACGCTGCGCACCCGCCCGGGTCACTGAATTCCAGTGGCTCCGAACCGCAGTGGAGGGGATCCCTTTGCCTTCGCGAGAGATTCAAGGGTGGCTCGGTGGAACATTGGCGCTCTGGGCCTTCACCGCATCCGCCCAGTCGCAACGCATCCCTGGCTTCGAGCTGGAGCGACTCCAACTCAACCCCGGCGCACGCGACAGCCTCGTGCTGTCGACCGGCGACCTGACGCGGAAGGGCCAGTACCGCCTCTCCCTCACCGGCCACTGGGAGAACAAGCCCCTGGTGCTCTTCGAACACGGCACGGAGAGCGCCACCATCATCTCCCACCGCGTGACGGCGCACCTGAGCGGCGCCTGGTCCGTCACCGACTGGCTCGAGCTGGGTGCCCAGCTCCCCATCGTCGGCCAGTGGGCCCCGAACGTCTCCACGGTGGGCCTGGCCACGCCCCAGTCATTCGCGCTCGGCACCCCGTGGCTCCAGGCGCGCGCCAACCTCTTCTCCGAGCGCGACGGACGCCCCCTCGACCTCGGACTGCACCTCGGCGCCGCCCTGCCCGTGGGTAGCGCGGAGGCCCTCACGCTCGACCAGGGCTTCGTCTTCTCGCCACGCGTGGGCCTCGGCAAGCGCCTCGGGGATGCATGGCGCGTGGGCGCCGACGTCGGCGCGCTCGTCCGCACCCGGACGTACGCGCTCTCGCCCCAGGTGAAGACACCCCGGGACGAGCTGGGCGTCGAGGTGAACGGTGGCCTCAACGTCTCGGCCGCCCTGTTCGGATTGAAGGAGGAGCTGCTGGTGCGAGGCACGCTCCCCATGACGCGCGCCCCCTCGTCGCTGGAGGTGCTGCTCGGCCTCCGGGCCCCCGTGGGCCCCGTGGAGGTGTACGCCATGGGCGGCCCCGGCTTCGGCAAGACGCCCGGCACGCCGGCCTTCCGCGTGCTGGCTGGCGTGACGTACTCGCCGGAGAGCACCCCTCCGGCGAACCCGCGCGTGGAGGACCAGCCCGAGCCGGACAACGACAAGGACGGCATCGCCGACCGCTCCGACGCCTGCATGAACGAGGCGGGCATCCAGGAGAACCGCGGCTGCCCCGACAAGGACCGCGATGGGGACAGCCTCGTCGACCGGCTCGACAACTGCCCGGACGAGAAGGGCACCGAGAAGAACGGGGGCTGCAAGGACAAGCAGCTCGCGCGGATCGACGAGGGACAGCTGCGCATGCGCGAGCCCGTCTTCTTCGAGCAGAACGAGGACATCCTCAGCCCCCGCAGCCACGAGCTGCTGGACACGGTGGCGTCCATCCTGAAGACGCACCCGGAAATGAAGCTGCGCGTCGAGGGCCACACCAGCAACGAGGGTGATGCCGGGTACAACCTGGACCTGTCGCAGCGCCGTGCCGAGGCGGTGGTGAAGTACATCATCGGCAAGGGCGTGGAGCGTGAGCGCCTGGAGCCCAGGGGCTTCGGCCAGACGCGGCCCATCGCGGACAACGACACCAGCGAAGGCCGCGCGAAGAACCGCCGCGTGGAGTTCAAGATCGTCGGCGATGCCGTGGACGTGAAGACCCGGCAGGGCGCCCCCGCCGCCAAAACCCTCGAGAAGTGAGACCGACCTCCATGGATACACGCTCCACCCCATCGCGCACGGGAGTCTCCGTGGCGGCCCTCTCACTGGCCCTCCTCTTCACCCTCACCGGCTGCGGCCCGGACGTCTCGCACGGCGATGGCTGGTCCAGCACCGGCGCCAGCGACCTCCTCGTGGATGCGTCTGACGCCACGTGCGGCAACGGTGCCCTCAACCCCGGCGAGCAGTGCGACGACGGCGACACCACCGCGGGCGACGGCTGCGACGCGAGCTGCCGGGTCGAGGCGGGCCACGCATGCCCCACGGCCGGCCAGCCCTGCGTCACCAGCTGTGGCAACGGCGCCCTCGACCCGAGCGAGCAGTGCGATGACGGCGACATCACCGCGGGCGACGGCTGCGACGCGGCGTGCTTCATCGAGAGCGGCCACGAGTGCACGGGCGTCCCGTCCGTCTGCGCCAGGCTGTGTGGCAACAGGCGCATGGACGCGGGCGAGTCGTGCGACGACGGCAACGCCACCCAGGGTGATGGCTGCTCCAACGCCTGCGCCCTGGAGCCGGGCTATGCGTGCCCCACGGCCGGCTGGCCCTGCGCGAGGACCTGCGGCAACGGCACGGTGAACCCCGGCGAGCAGTGCGATGACGGCAACCTGACGTCGAAGGATGGCTGCGACACCGAGTGCCGTGTCGAGCCGGGTTACGCCTGCAGCACTCCCGCAGCCGGGAAGTCCGTGTGCGCCAACACCTGCGGCAACGGCAAGCTGGAGGCGAACGAGACGTGCGACGATGGCAACACGAAGGCGGACGACGGCTGCTCGCCGGGCTGCCGCGTCGACACCGGCTACAACTGCAGCGGGGCTCCGAGCACCTGCACCACCCTGTGCGGCGACGGCATCATGGCGGGCGGCGAGAGGTGCGACGACGGCAATGGCTCCACGGGCGACGGCTGCGACCGCTCGTGCCAGGTGGAGACCGGCTGGCGGTGCCCCGCGCCCGGGACGGTGTGCTTCCACACGTGTGGCAACGGCATCCGGGAGGCCGGCGAGGTGTGCGACGACGGCAACACCACCCGCGGTGACGGCTGCGGCGGCACCTGCCTCGTCGAGAGCGGCTACACCTGCGGCGGCGCGCCCAGCGTCTGCCGCACCTGGTGCGGTGACGGCGTGGTGGTGGGCTCCGAGGTGTGCGACGACGGCAACCTGTCGAATGGTGACAGTTGCGGCAACACCTGCGCCATCGACGTGGCCGCGCCCGTCATCACAGGCCCCGCGCCGGATTCCCACCTCGCCACCTCGACGCCCCCCCTCAGTGGCACGGCGAACGCGGGCCACACGGTGACGGTGCGCGAGGGCGACACGGTGCTCTGCACCGCCACCTCCGATGCCACTGGCAGGTGGAGCTGCACGCCCTCCCAGCCGCTCGTCGATGGCCCGCACACCGTGGCGGCCACGGCCCGGGATTCCTCGGGCAACGGGAGCACGAGCCCGGCCTCCACTCCGGTCTCCTTCACGCTCGACACGCAGCAGCCCGACACGCTCATCACCCGCAGCCCGCCCGCCAGCAGCGAGGACGACATCGCGGTGTTCGGTTACGACTCGACCGAGGTGGGCGTGCGTTACGAGTGCAGCCTGGACGGGGGCGCCTACGCTCCCTGCCAGGACACCTACGATGTCCGGCTCGGCGAGCACACCCTGAGCGTGCGCGCCGTGGACCGCGCGGGCAACGTGGATGTCTCGCCCGCTCAGTACACGTGGACGGTGGAGGACACCCGCAGCTTCGCCGGTGGTGGCTGCGGCGCCGCCCCCTCGTTCTCGTGGCTGGCCTTCCTCGCACTGCTGGGTCTGCGTCGCGCAAGCCGCCGCTGAGCGCGGGAAACGTCGGGTAGTGCCCAGCGGGGGTCCACCGGCTCGGGGGGCCCCCGCTGTCCTTTCGAGAGTGCCGTGACGCGCCGCGCTTCGGCTTCTGAACAACCCTCTCCGCCCTTGGGGAGGGACGGGCGCGCGGAGACCGGGAGTACCGTGGAATCGAGGGGGAAGCCGGCGCACCGTGCGTGCCGCGCTCCCTCGGGGGGAGGCCACGCATTCCATGAGACACGCCAAGACGGACGTCCCGAAAAGGGTGGGCCGCGTGCCCGCCGCGCTCCTCGCGCTGCTGGCGGGAGGAGCCCACGCCGCGCCACCCGCGCCACCCGTGAAGCCTCCTCCCACGCCCCCGCGCCACGAGCTCACCGTGGGCGTCACCTCGCTCCAGTACCTCGCGTCCCAGGGCTCCAGCGCGACGCACCACACCGCGGACATCGCCTACCATCGCAAGCTGCGGCTGGGCCAGCTGCCCGAGGCCGTGCGGCTCGGCATCGGCGTGCGCGTGGGCGTGCCGGACAGTGTCACATTGCCGCTGGAGGCCTACGGGCGCGTGCAGCTGGTGGCGAAGGTGGGGCCCTGGTCCCCGGCGCTCGGCCCCGAGGTGGGGGTGAGTGGCTTCACCCGGCTGCGGCGCTCCATCGAGAGCCCCTCGTATCCTCGCGGCCTCTCCGGCGCGCTGCAGGACCGCATGGGGCCCTTCTACGCCGGCATCACCCTCGCGCCGCTGCGCTTCGTGCTGGGGCCCCTCACCCTCAGCGCCGCCGAGCTGCAGACCGCCACGCCACTGAAGGACCCCGGCTCGGCCCTCCGCCTCCAGGTGGGCCTGCTGTACCTGGGAGGTGTCCTGTGATGCGCGTCCCGATGTTCCTCCCCGCGCTGCTGACCGTGGCGCTGGCCTCGAGCTGTGACTCCTCCACCCCACCCGCCCTGGACGAGGCGCGGCTGGCCGGACTGCCCGAGCTCGCCACCTCCGTGGACACCGCGCGACTCATGGCCACGGTGAACGCGGTGGTGGCGGCACACCGCTCCGACACTCCGATGGACTGCGCTCGCCTCGGGGTCACCCCGCCCTCTCCCAGCAATCCCCTGTGCCACCTCACGCGGGAGAAGGCGCGCGCGTACCTGCGCAACCAGCTGGCGGCGCTGGGCCTCACCCTCACCGAGCACGTCTCGCGAGATGGGGACCTCGACGTCGTCAACGTGGTGGCCGAGAAGCGCGGCACCCGCAGCCCCCACGAGGTGGTCCTGGTGGGCGCGCACTATGACGCCCTCCACGCGGGGGCCGATGACAACGCCACCGGCGTGGCCGCCGTGCTGGAGCTGGCGCGTGTCCTCTCCACCCGCTCCTTCGACCGCACCGTGCGCTTCGTCGGCTTCGACCTGGAGGAGCTCGGCTCCGTCGGCAGCACCCGGTACGTGGCCGACCTCGCCAGGGACGAGCACATCGTCGTCGCCCTCGTCCTCGACAGCATCGGCTACCGGAGCACCTCGCCCGGCTCGCAGCGCTCCGTGCCTCCCCTCTCGTTCCCGACGACCGGGGACTTCATCCTCGCCCTCGCCAACTCGCCCGCCTCCCAGCAGCTGGACGAACTGTGGCAGCTCCACCAGCGCATGGACCTCACCCGGATGATGACCCTCGGCGCTCCCGGCAACGGCAACGGGCCCCTCACCGGAGACCTCCTGCGCAGCGACCATGCCCCGTTCTGGCTGGACGGTACGCCCGCGCTCCTGCTCAACGACTCGACGGACCTGCGCAGCCCCCACTACCACCAACGCACGGATACGCCGGAGACGCTCGACCCCGCGTTCTTCTCCGACGTGGTCCGGCTCTCCGCGGTGTCGCTCGCCTACTGGGCGGGAGGTGTCCGATGAAGGCGTGTCTCCTGGGATTGCTGCTCGGCGCCCTGTGTCTCCTTCCCCCTCGCGCCCTCGCGGCGAAGAAGGCTCCCGCTGCTCCTGCCTCCACCGCTGCTTCCGTGGCGAAGGTCGTGACCGCCGCGCTGGTCGCGCCCGTGGTCCTTCCCGCCACACCTCCACCTCCTCCCCCTCCTCCGCCAGATAGGGTCTCGGTCTACCTGCGCGGCGGCGGTTCGCTCCTGGTCACGCCCACTCGGGCCATGGGTGGCGTCGGGGGCGGCGTGGGCCTGCGCGGCGTGCTGAAGGACCGCGTCATCCTCCAGGTGGACGTGGGCTACATGGGACTGCTCGGCAACGTGCGCGAGGTGCGCATCGGCGCGGGCGTGCAGCGCGGCGGCACATGGTCCCCCTCGATGCTCGCCACCGTGTCGGTGCTGCGAGGCGATGGTCTGACGCTGCGTACCGAGGGCGCTCCCACCTCCCCTCGCGGGCCCGCCGGAGCGCTGGCGGTGGTGTTCGCCCCCTTCCGCTTCTGCTCCGACCGGGGAAGCTGCGTGTCCCTGCTGGAGCCAGGCGTGGGACTTGGGACGGATTTCGCCACCGTCGGCCCCATCGTCCACCTGGGACTGCTGGAGCTGGGCCTCGCCTTCTAGAGGTGGGGGGCGATACCGCCCTCACCTCCCGGTATTGGCGGGCAACCAGAGCGCTTCGAGCTCCAGCTCCATGGCCTCGAAGGGCTCCGCCCGGATTCGTTGCTCTCCCACGTAGTTGTTGGCGAGCACCCAGCGATCATGCTCGCGCCGGAAGATCTCGAGCGTCTGGGTGAGCGGCTCGATGAACCAGACGTGGCCCACCTGCTCGCGCATGTACACCGGCAGCTTCTTCTCCCGATCGAAGCTCGAGGTCGAGGGGGACAGAACCTCGCAGCTCCAGTCCGGCGGAAGCGTGAAGAAGGACTCATCTGGCGGCACGGGCATCCGTGTGCGCCTCCATCCGGCCAGGTCTGGAACGAGGACGTCGTTCCCGAAATGCAGCTCCGGCTCGTCGAGGATCCACCAACCCCCCGGACCACCCCGGCCCCGCTGGAAGGGCCCGATCAGCTCACCACCCAGCGCGGAGGTAACGAGCGTATGGCGACTGGCGGGCCGCGGCGAGGCCACGAGCTCGCCAGAGACAATCTCCCCCACCACCGTCTCCGGAAGGGCTCGGAGATCCTCGTACGTCGCGGGCTTCTTGACCGTCACCGTCATGCGTTCCGACGGGAGCAGACCATGCCCCCGTGCCCCTGGGGAAGCGTCCGTTTGAGTGATGAAGGGTTCCATGACTCGATAGGTAACATGGCTCCCTCATAACCTCTAGCGTTATTCAACCGGAGATGACCCATCCGGTCACCCCCCACGTTCATCTCAAGGTAGCCACGCCATCCCCTCCGGACACCTTGCGAGCATCCGAGTGTTCGTCATCCCAGAGGGACTCCCCATTCCAACGGCGTATACCCTCACCCCAGCCCTCTCCCAGAGGGAGAGGGGGCATACACGGTGCGCCTCCCCTGGCTGGAGACCCACCCGGTCCACCCGGTATGTTCTCCCCGTGCGGACTACAGCGTCGGACCCAGGGGTGTACGAGGAAGAGCTGCGGCTCGCCGTGGCCGAGGGGGTCCTCTCCAAGGACGAGGCGGATTCCCTTCGCTCGGATGCTCTCCGGATGGAGCGCAGCCCCCTGGAATTGTTGATGGAGCGCGGCCGGCTCTCCGAGGACACCCTCGCCTCGCTCCGTCTCGAGGTCTCCCGCGAGTCGGTCGCCCCCAGCGGCCCCCCGCCCCTCGAGCCTCCCACCCAGAAGCCCGCGGGCACCGGCTCCACCCCCACCCCCTCCGCCTCCTCCCAGGACGAGGCGTTCCCCGTTCCCGGTTGGGACCGCTACCAGCCCGTGCGACTGCTCGGCCAGGGCGGCATGGGCCGGGTGTTCCTCGCGTATGACCCGCGGCTGCGCCGCAATGTCGCCCTCAAGTTCATGCGCGAGGGCACTCCCGAGCTCGCCCAGCGCTTCCTCTCCGAGGCCCGCTCCCAGGCCCGCGTCACCCACGAGCGCGTGTGCGAGGTGTACGAGGTCGGCAAGGTCCAGGAGCAGCCCTATATCGCCATGCGGTTCGTGGATGGCCGGCCCCTGGGTCAGCTCGCCCGCGAGCTCACCCTCGAGCAGAAGGTGCTCGTGCTGCGCCACGCCACCGAGGGCGTGCACGCCGCCCACCGCGCCGGCCTCATCCACCGCGACCTCAAGCCCTCCAACATCCTCGTGGAGCGCACCGAGGACGGCAGCCTCCAGCCCTACGTCATGGACTTCGGTCTGGCACGCGACTGGCGCGAGGAGGTCACCGCCACCGGCTCCGTGCTGGGCACCCCCCACTACATGGCCCCCGAGCAGGCCCGTGGCGAGGTGGCCCGGCTCGACCGCCGCGCGGACGTCTACTCGCTGGGCGCCACCCTCTACGCCGTGCTCACCGGCCAGCCTCCCTTCACCGGCGACAACGCCCTGGAGGTGCTCACCCGCATCCAGTCCGAGGAGCCCCGCCCCCCGCGTGCCTTGGACAAGGACATCCCCGCGGACCTGGAGGCCATCATCCTCAAGTGTCTGGAGAAGGAGCGCTCGGCCCGCTACGACTCGGCGCGCGCGCTGGCCGAGGACCTGGAGCGCTTCCTCTCCGGTGAGCCGGTGCTCGCACGTCCCGCGGGCCTCGCCTACCGGCTGCGCAAGAAGGTGCGCAAGCACCGCGTCCTCGTGGCCGTCGGCTCGGTCACGCTGCTGGTGGTGACACTCGCCCTGGGGCAGGTCGTCCTCGCCCGCCGCGAGGTGGCCGAGCGCGAGCGCCTCTCCCGCCGCTACACCGAGTCCGTGGAACGCATCGAGGCCATGGCGCGCTACATCTCCATGCTGCCGCTGCACGACACGCGGGCCGACCGCGAGCTGCTGCGCGAGCGCATGGCCATGCTGGAGGCCGAGGTGCTCCAGGCCGGCGGTCAGGCCGAGGGGCCCGGCAACTACGCCCTGGGCCGCGTCCTGTTCGCCCTCGGGGACAAGGACGAGGCGCGCAAGCGGCTCGAGTCCGCCTGGGCCCGCGGCTATCGCGAGCCCCGCGTGGCCTGGGCGCTGGCGCAGGTGCTGGGTGAGTTCTACGCGGAGCAACTCCTGGACGTGGAGCGCATCCGCAACGCCGAGCAGCGCGAGGCCCGCCGCCAGGAAGTCCAGCGCCGCTACCGCGACCCCGCCCTCGAGTACCTGCGGCGCAGCGACGGCCCCGAGGTCCCCGCGCCTCCCGCCTACGTGGCCGCGCTCCTCTCCTTCTACGAGGGCCGCCACGACGAGGCGATCTCCCGCCTGGATGCCGCCCGCGACGCGGCGCCCTGGCTCCACGAGGTGCCCCTGCTGCGCGGCGACATCCTCCTCGTCCGGGGCAGCCAACGGCGCAACCGCGGCGAACAGGACGGGGCGCTGGCCGACTACGACGCCGCACGCCAGGCCTATGCCACCGCCAGCTCCATCGCCGCCAGCTCCCCGGCCGTGTACCACTCCCAGGCCCGGCTGGAGTACGCCCAGCTCCTCATGCAGCTGTACGGCAAGGGGGACGTGCAGACCCACTACACCCGCGGCCTGGAAGCCATCTCGCGCGCGCTCTCCGTGGCCCCGGACTACTTCCTGTCCAAGGTGTACGAGTCCCGCTTCCACCGCCGCCTCGCCGAGTACCGCTCCGGCAAGGGCGAGAACGTGGAGGAGCTGCTCCAGAAGGCCCTTACCGCCTCGCGCGAGGCGCTCGCCCTCGACTACCCGGACCGGATGCTCGGCCAGCTGGAGCTGGGCGAGGTCCTCTGGCAGATCGCCCGCGACCGGCAGGCGCGGGGGCAGGACCCGCGCGAGCAGCTCCAGCAGGCCCTCGAGGCCTTCTCGCGCATCGCCCCGGAAGACCGCGGCTACGGCTTCCTCACGGACCAGGGTCTCATCCACAAGGTGTGGGCCGACTACGAGGATCAGATCGGCGCCGACTCGCTGGCGCACCGCGGCCAGGCCATCGAGGCCTTCCAGACGGCCATCTCACTACACGGGCACCTGCCGGAGGCGTGGCTCAACCTCGGCAGCGCGTACTTCAAACGCGCCTCGCACCCGCGCGCGGCCGACCGCGGAGGCGACCTGGAGAAGGCCCGGGACGCGCTCGAGCGGGCGCTCTCCATCAACCCCGGCAACTACGTGGCCAGCTTCTACGGGGCACAGGTCCACGAGCAGCTCGCCCACCGGCTCTACGACCATGGAGGAGACACGCGGCCGGAGCTGGAGCGGACCATCGAGCTGTACCGCAAGGGCCTGACCATCAACCCCAAGATTCCCCAGCTCCACAATGGCCTGGGCGGGGCACTGCTGTGGCGGGCGCAGCTCACCTGGGAGGAGGGCGGAGACCCCTTCCCGGGACTCGACGAGGCCCGCGCGGCCTTCGAGCAGGCCCGGACGCTGGCGCCCAAGCAGTGGTTCGCATTCAACAACCTCGGCGAGGTGGAGGCCTTCCGGGCCACCTTCCTGATGGCACGGGAGGAAGAGCCGGGCCCGGCCCTCCGCGCGGCCGCGGAGGCGTACCAGCAGGCGCTCGAGCTGGTGAAGAATCACGCCCAGCCGTGGGCGAACCTGGGCAAGGTCCACGGCTACCAGGCCTCCTGGGCGCTGAAGCACGGCGCGGATCCGGAGCCCGCGCTGAAGCAGGCCGAGGAGGCCCTGCGCCACGCCCTGGAGCGCAACGCCCAGCACCCGGATGCCTGGCGCCACCTCGGGGAAGCGCATGGCACGCGGGCCCGGTGGTTGGCGCGGCGGGAGCAGGCGAAGGAGGAGCACTTCGAGACGGCGGCCCGGTTCCTCCAGCAGGCCCTCGACCAGGAGCCGGAGCGGCCGGAGTTCCGCCTCGCCCTCGGTCACCACCTCAGGGAGTGGGCCGATTGGCGGCGGCGTGCCGGGGGAGACCCCGCCCCACTGCTGAAGCGAGGCCTGGAGGTGGCCGAGGCCGCGCTCACCGCTCGGCCCAGTTGCCCCAAGGCCGGGGTGTTGCGGGCGAGCCTCCTGTCGGAGCTCGCCGGGGACACCTCCGACGCCCGGGAGCAGCAGGCGCTGCGGAGCCGGGCGCGGGAGGACTTCGAGGCGGCGCTGGGCCGCAACCCCCACCTGGCATCGGCCTGGAAGGACCGGCTCACCGCCCTGAGCAAGCCGCTGGCCGATTCCCGGTAGGAGCGCGGACCGCTAACGGCCCTTGGGCTTCTTGTCGTCGTTGCCGCGCGTATCCGGCACCACCTCCAGATCGCCCGCGACCGTGCCGGGCGTGTCGTACTCGCCACCGAGGCGCGAGGCCGGAGGTGTGGAGCTCTGGGGGGTCGCCGTGAAGCGGTAATCCTGCTCAGGCACCTTCGCCACCTGCTCCTGGGGCGTGGACTGCGAGGCGAGCGTCTGGCCTCCCACCTGGAAGTTGTTGAGGCCGGAGACCAGGGGCGAGCCATCCGGGAAGTTCACGATGAAGACCGCCGTGCTGCCCACCACCTTGAACACCACGGAGTCCCCCCACTTCACTGTCTTGTCGGGGGGGTCGTAGGTGGCGTGGTTGTTCGCGACGTTGTTGGGGTCGATGTGGAGGGTAACGGTGAGGTTTGCCATGGGAATGAATCCTCTGTCGGGGAAGGAGTGGAGAATCACACGCGCCTACTGCGCGCAGTAGGTGCCGCGGTCGATGATGGCCGTCACGTCGACGACCGAGCCGGGGCGGATGACGAACTCGCTGGCGCCCACGTGCTTCGTGTCGCGGCTGCACCAGTCGTAGGTATAGCCGAGCCCCGTCCACGGATAGCGCGTCGTCTGCCAGAAGCCGTAGCTGGAGGCGTAGTTGTTGATGAACCAGCTCCTGTGCTCGGCCGTCACGTTGGCCGGGAACTGGATGCCGCACGTGGAGTCGTCGATCTCCGGGTCCGCGCAGGGCCGGAACATGTCGTCCGGATCCACCCACATCTCGACGAACTGCCGTCCGTTGTCGGACTCGTTGGCCGGGGGAAGGCCGAGGAACTGGTTGATGCGCACGATGCGGGCCGCGTCGTCGGGCAGCGTCCGGCACAGCTCCTGGAGCTGCGGCACGGCGGTGACCCAGACTTCACGCGACAGCGTGTTGCCGCCCGGCTTGTAGCCCGTGAACGTGGTCCAGGCCACCATGCGCACCGCCGTCTTGTCCGCGTTCCACGACAGGCGCGTGTTGGACGGGGTGATGGCCCAGAGGTTGTCGACGACGTCCTCCGAGGTGTGCTCGGCCGCGTCGTCGACGCCGGTGTCGTAGTCCGCCGCGGTGCAGGCCGCGGGCTGCTGCGGGGTCGGATCCGGCTTCTCCTCCTCGGGTCCACAGGCCACCAGCGACAGCAGCGCTCCGGCGGCGGAGAGCCACCTCATCCGACGCGTTCCTTCGTGAATCATGAATCCCTTTTCCTTGGTTGGGGGTCGAGGTGCACGACCCTTTGCAAGGGGGATACCGCGAAGACGCCGCCACGATCCACCCCCCTGGCCCACGAGGAGCCCTCGTGTCGGCTGACATGTCGGCGCGGCGAGCCGACACGTCATTGATGTGTCACCGCTCCCGCGAGGACTCCAGGCCCAGCTCGCGCAGGCGGCGCTGGAGCGCGCGCTTGGAGACCTCGAGCCGCCGCACCATCGCGTCCAGGTCACCCTGGCACTCGTGGAAGCAGCTGGTGACCTCCTCGGGGCTCAGGTCCCCCGCGGTGCGGATGCGCGAGCTCCGGTCGATGAGCTCGTAGAGCGAGGAGCGGGTGATGCCCAGCCGCTCGGCGGTGGCCTTGATGTCCCAGGAGCTGGCGCGCAGGGCGTCCAGCATCTCCTCCTCGCCCACCTCCGAGGGCTTGCGCCGGGGCAAGCCCCGCTCCTCGACGGTGACCACCACGGACGAGGCGGTGGGCGCGGAGCGCGAGGGGGTGGGCACGACGGCGGAGTCCAGCTCCTGCTCGATGCGCGAGGACACCTTCAGGGTATCCAGGCCGCGGCTGCCGATGATGAGCTGCCGGGTGAGGTTGCGCAGCTGCCGGACGTTGCCGGGCCACATGAAGCGCATCAGCCGCTCGGCCAGGAGCGCGGGCAGCCAGGGCTCGGCGGGGGAGACCTCGGGCGACAGGCGCCACGCCTCGCCCGTGGCCTCCAGCTCCTGGCGGGCGAAGTGCAGGAAGAGCAGGCCGATGTCCTCGCGGCGCTCGCGCAGCGGCGGCACCTGGATTTCGAAGCCGGCCAGCCGGTGCAGCAACGGGGCGCGGAACAGCTCCCGGCGGATGCGCTCCTCCAGGTCCGCGTCCGTGGCGGTGATGAGCCGTACATCCACGGACACCGGCGAGTGCCCACCCACCGGGTACACCTCGCCCGTCTCCAGCACGCGCAGCAGCGCCACCTGCACCTCGGGGGGCGCCTCGCCCACCTCGTCCAGGAAGAGGGTGCCGCCGTGCGCGGCGCGGAAGAAGCCCTCGCGATCTTTCGTGGAGCCCGTGTAGGCGCCCTTCTGCGCGCCGAAGAGCTCCGCGGCGGCCAGCTCCTTGGGGAGCGCGCCCAGGTTGACGCTGATGAAGGGCCCGTTGCGGCGATTGCTGCTCTGGTGGATGGCCTGCGCCACCAGCTCCTTGCCCGTCCCCGTCTCGCCCCGGATGAGCACCGGGACGTTCAGGTCCGCCACGCGGGAGATGTCCTCGCGCACCCGGCGGATGCCCAGGCCCTGGCCCGCCATGCCCAGCCCGTCGCGCGAGGGCTCCACGCTGGAGGGCTCCATGTGCAGAAGCAGCGCGACGCGCTCGGCCAGCACCAGCGGCACGCCCGCGGCCAGCTCCTCGGGCCCCAGCTCCCGGACCCCCACGAAGGGCTCGCCCACCACGCGCACCTGGGTGCCCCCCTCCTCCACCCGCAGCAGCAGGCCACCGCCGGGGGCGGGCTCGAAGAGCACTGGCTTGCGGCTCAGGAACGTATCCGCCAGCGGCATGCCCAGCTCGGAGCTGCCGGGGTGCGAGAAGTCCGGGGCGTTGCGGGACAGGGCCACCGGCTTGCCAGCGCTCACCGCCTCGAGCACCAGCCGCTGACCGATGCGCTGGGGCATGGGGTGGGAGATGACGGTCAGGACCGGCACTGGGTGCGGCGCCTGCGACCGGGTGCGCCTGGGCGTGACGGCGGTGGAGATGTCGGCGAACGGCTTCTGCTGCATGGGGCCTGCTCGAAGGGGAATTGACCGCGCATTGTATACCGCGCGCGGGTGACTCTCATGACAGGTAGAGACAACCCCTACACTCTCGAAAAAGAAGAGGCGGGAACCGAGGCCTCCACGCCCCCACGCCAGCCAGGGGTCTGGGCGCTCGTATGAGCACCATGCTTGGCGCCGCCGAGCTCCTCGCGCGGCGCCCGGCGGCTCCGGCACGGGGTGTGCAACTTAGGGGAGAGGCAAGAGAGGGTGCGGGGAGACTTCCCCTCGGCGCGCAACGCTTGCGCCCTTCGTGCGCAGCCCTTGCGGGCCAGCCTCCTCTCGAAGCGGCCCGTGCCTCTAGAAACCGGCTGGCACGGGAGATGGAAGGGAGAGAGACATGGCTCGCATCCTCATCGCCGTCGATGGCTCTCCAGCGTCCCTGCGTGCCCTGGGATTCGGGGCGTCGCTGGCCGCGAAGCTGGGGGTGGGCATCGTCCTGCTGCACGCCATGACCCCGGTGGTGCTCCCACCGGGCGACGGGGGAGCGGGGGCGGCCTCCGAGCCGCGGGACTCCCCGCGGGCCGAGGGCACCCGGTTGCTGGCGGCCCTGGCGGACAAGGCCCGCTCGCACGGGGTGCCGGTGGAGACGGTGCTGGGCCAGGGAGACGCGGCGAGCACCATCCACGAGCGGGCGGAGGCGCCCGACATCCAGATGGTGGTGATGGGGAGCCGCGGACAGGGAGCGATGGCACGACTGCTGCTCGGCAGCGTGGCCACCCAGGTGGTGCACACGAGCAGCAGACCCGTGGTGGTGGTGCGATGAGCGGCCCAGGAGGAATCGAGATGCGGAGGATACTGGTGGCGGTGGATGGCACCCCGGTGGCACGCGAGGCGGCGCGCGTGGGACTGGAGCTGGCCGGACGCGTGGGGGCGCGCGTGACGCTGGTGCATGTGCTGCCGACCTCCGTGGCCGAGGGCGAGACGGCCGACTTCGCCGCCTTCGAGCGGGCGTGCGAGGACTACGCGAACGGGCTGCTGGCGGAGGTGCACCCGGGCCACGGCCGGAACGGACCGATGACGGACCAGGTGGTGCTCCACGGCGAGCCGGCGGAGGCCATCTCGAAGGCGGCCGAGGCGGAGGACGTGGACATGGTCATCGTGGGCACGAGGGCGCGCGGGACGCTGGCGCGCACACTGCTGGGGAGCGTGGCGGACACGCTGCTGCGGCAGTGCCCCAAGCCGCTGATGGTGGTGCCCGAGGCATCCAACCGGGTGCGCTCGGAATGAGCGCGCCCGCCGCCAGTATCGTCCCGAAAGAGCACGTGGGATTGAGCGGGGCCGAGGCGGCACGGCGCCTGGCCGAGCACGGGCGCAATGAAATCCAGCGAGGGGAGACGCGCTCGGCGTGGGGGGTGCTGCTGGAGCAGTTCCGCTCGCCGATGATCGCCCTGCTGCTGGGCGCGTGCGCGGTGTCGGCGTTGCTGGGGGAGCACGCGGACGCCATCGCCATTGGCGCCATCGTGGTCCTCAACGCGCTCATCGGCTTCGCGCAGGAGTCGCGGGCGGAGCGGGCGCTGCTGGCGCTGCGGTCGATGACGGCGCCGCGGGCGCGGGTGATGCGGGACGGCTACGCGGTGCAGCTGCCGGCGGCGGAGGTGGTGCCCGGGGACGTGCTGCTGCTGGAGGCCGGGGACATCGTGGCGGCGGACGCGCGCCTGTACGAGGCGCATGCGCTGGCCACCAACGAGGCGGCGCTGACGGGCGAGAGCGCGCCGGTGGACAAGGCCGCGCGGCCAGTAGCCGGAGACGCGCCACTGGCCCAGCGCACGGACACGGTGTTCCTGGGCACGGCGGTGACGCGGGGCACGGGCCTGGCCGAGGTGCAGGCCACCGGCATGAGCACGGAGCTGGGGAAGATCGCCCACCTGCTGGCCTCGACGGGGGAGACGGAGACGCCGCTGCAGAAGCGGCTGGAGCAGGTGACGCGCACGCTGCTGATGGCGTGCGGGGTGGTGGTGGTGCTGGTGGCGGCGCTGGGCCTGTGGCACGGAGAGGGGTGGATGGGGGTGCTGCTCTCGTCCATCTCGCTGGCGGTGGCGGCGGTGCCCGAGGGCCTGCCGGCGGTGGTGACCATCGCGCTGGCGCTGGGCGTGCAGCGGATGGCGGCGAAACACGCGCTGGTGCGCCGGCTACAGGCGGTGGAGACGCTGGGCTCGGCGACGGTGGTGTGCACGGACAAGACGGGGACGCTCACCACGGGCACCATGGAGGTGCGCGAGGTGTGGGGCCCGGACGAGCGGGCGGTGCTCTTCACCTCGGCGGCGTGCTGTGACGCCTCGCTGGGGCCGGACGGGAAGGAGGGGACGGGAGACCCGACGGAGCTGGCGCTGCTGCGCGCGGCGTTGGCGAAGGGAATCCGCCGCGAGGAGCTGGAGGGCGAGCGCCCGCGGGTGAAGGTGCGGCCGTTCGACTCGGAGACGAAGCGCATGTCGGTGCTGCGCGCGGACGGCGTGCTGTACGTGAAGGGGGCGCTGGAGGTGCTGCTGCCCCGGTGCCGGGCGGGCACGGAGGGCGCGGTCGAGGCGACGCGGACGCTCGCGGGGCGGGGCCTGCGCGTGCTGGCGGTGGCACGGGGCCAGGGCGAGGAGGAGGAGGGATTGGAGCTGCTCGGGCTGGTGGGCATGGCGGACCCGCCGAGGCCGGAGGCGGTGGAGGCCGTGGCGGCGGCGCGTGCGGCGGGGGTGCGCACGGTGATGATCACCGGCGACAGCCCGGAGACGGCGCTGGCCATCGGGCGCGAGCTGGGAATCGTGCGACCGGGGGAGGACGCGGCGGAGCTCATCCACGCGCGGGTGACGGCGGAGGACAAGCTGCGCATCGTGCGGCGGTGGAAGGAGCGGGGCGAGGTGGTGGCGATGACGGGGGATGGGGTGAATGACGCACCGGCGCTGCGCGAGGCGCATATCGGCATCGCCATGGGGAGGACGGGGACGGAGGTGACGCGGGAGGCGGCGGACCTGGTGCTCACGGACGACAACTTCGCCACCATCATCACGGCCATCCGCGAGGGCCGGGCCATCTACGAGAACATCCGCAAGACGCTGGTGTACCTGCTGGTGGGCAACGTGGGCGAGCTGACGGTGATGCTGGCGGCCTCGCTGGTGGGCCTGCCGTTGCCGCTGCTACCGCTGCAGCTCTTGTGGATCAACCTGGTGACGGACAGCCTGCCGGCGCTGGCGCTGGTGATGGACCCCGCGAGAGCGGAGCTGCTGTCGCGTCCGCCGAGGCGTCCGGAGGAGCCGATGCTGGGCGGGCACCAGTGGAGACACATCCTGCTGGTGGGGGCGCTGGAGGCGGCGGTGGTGCTGGGGGTCTTCATCTGGGCGGACCCGGAGCAGCACGTGGAGAGGGCGAGAGCGCTGGCCTTCTCGACTCTGGTGTTCGCGGAGCTGCTGAGAGCATTCGCCGCACGAAGCGCCACGCGAATCTTCTGGGAGGTGGGGCCGCTGACGAACCGGCTGCTGCTGGGAATCGTGCTCTTCTCGGCGGGGCTGCAGGTGGCGATCTACGAGCTGCCGGCGGCGAGGGGACTGTTCGGGCTGGGGGCACTCCACACCTGGGAGTTGGGACTGACGTTCGCACTGGGACTCATCCCGGTGACAGCGCTGGAGCTCTCCAAACTGTTGCGCCGTGGGTTCCCCCACCACCCCTCTCCCTCCGGGAGAGGGACGGGGTGAGGGTACCCGTCACCGTGGTCTGACGAAGAACGGCACTCCCGAGGACGAAAAAGGTCAGCGCGGGCCCGTGGCGGCAACGGTGGCCCGAGGGACGAGACTGGAGCGAGCAGGCGAGCACGGCCATTGCACGAGGCCGCGCGCATGCCCTCCCATCCCATTCCACGCTTCCGCCCGTTGTCCGTGCTGTTCCTCTCACTGGCCCTTGGCTGCTCCGGCGAGCCACGGGACACGGAGAACCCCGAACCATCGCTCTCGGAGCTCCAGTTTCCGGAGACCTCGAGCGCCGACCGGCGCCCTCCGGGGCTACGCCCCTCCCTGGTGAAAGACATCCAGGTGGGCACCGATGAAACGCTCCACTCCAGCGAGAAGAGCTCGTACACGAACATGCTCGACGCAGTCGTCACCAGTACGGGGCTGTACTTCGCGGCCGGGGAGGAGAGCACGGGTGTCGAGCTCTGGAGGACGGACGGAACCCTGGAGGGGACTCGGATCGTCCGGGACACGGCCCCCGGCCCGACTGGCAGCATCTTCGAGCTGGCCACATCGAACGACACCGTGTACCTGCTCTCGGCAGCGTCGGGCACCCTCTGGAAGAGCGACGGGACGGCCGAGGGCACCACCGAGCTCATGCCCGGGACGTGGCGAAACCCCGCCAATCTCGTTTCTTGTAACGGCCAGCTGTTCTTCTCGGAAGGCGGAGACACCCCGAGCCTCTGGAAGACCGACGGCACGCCCGGGGGAACTTTCCGGCTCGCCACTTCGGTATGGATCGACTGGAACGTCTCGGAGCCTCCCTACACGGTCTGCGCGAACGGGACGCTGTTCTTCGTCAAACGGGGTGTCGGCGGCGAAGTGGACGAGCTGTGGAAGAGCGATGGCACCCCGGAGGGCACGGTGCGTCTCGCGTCGATCGGCCCCGTTATGCCCAGCCCGAATACTGGCGCAACCCTCGTCGCCGTGGGCTCCCGGGTGTTCCTCAACACGGGCTATTCCTGGGGCCAGATCTGGACGAGTGATGGGACACCCGAGGGCACCGTGCCGCTCACGAGCCCCACGAGCGAGACCCGACCGCTCATCACCTCGCACCTCACCGCCGCGGGCGGAAGAGCCTGGTTCATCGATGGGTTCGGGCCAGGCCTGTGGACGAGCGACGGCACCGAGTCCGGAACGAGGAAGGTCGCGGACATCCCCTGGAACTCCTCCGTCCAATTGTCGGCCATGGGGGACAGCCTCCTCTTCTCTTGGGGTGAGGGCCTCTACCGGACCGGAGGCTCGCCCGAGAGCACCACCTTCCTGGGGAACATCAACCTGTCGGGATACTCGCCGGCCGCGCGCCTGCCGGATGGCCGCTACCTGCTCTCCGCCGGGGAAGACCCTGGCACGCCGGAGCTCTGGCTGAGCGATGGAACCGAGGCAGGCACCACGCCGCTGCGGATGACCCAGGGACGGAGCGTTCCGTATCCGGCGCGCTTCACCCGCTTCGGTGACCGCGTGATGTTCTGGGCCATGGATGAGTTCCACGGCGCCGAGCCCTGGATGACGGACGGGACGCCCGGGGGCACGCACCTGCTGCGCGATATCCATCGAGGCGACGCCTCGAATCCCCAGCACCTCACGAAGGTGGGGGGCACGCTCTTCTTCTCCGCGCATGACGCCGAGCACGGCCGCGAACTGTGGAAGACGGATGGCACCTCCGAGGGCACCGTTCTCGTGAAGGACATCGGCCCGGCGGCCCTACATACCGAGGGCCCCCACATGCTCACGCCCGTCGGGGATTCGCTGTTCTTCTTCCACGCGGGAGACCGGGGACTCTGGAAGACCGACGGCACCGGGGCCGGCACCGTCCGGCTCGCCCGGGTGGAGTTCCAGCCGTACAATCCCGCGCAGGTGGGTAGCCTGGGGACGGCCTTCTTCTTCTCCACCTGGACGTCCGCGCAAGGCTCGGAGCTGTGGAGGAGCGACGGCACGCCCGAGGGCACCGGGCTTTTCAAGGACATCAACCCGGGCTCCGGGAGCGCCCAGCCCAGCGGCCTGAGGCGCATGGGGGACACGCTCTACTTCTCCGCCTTCGACCCCCAGCACGGCAGTGAGCTGTGGAAGACGGATGGCACCCCCGAGGGCACCGTTCTCGTCGGGGAGATCCGCCCGGGAAACATGGGCAGCGGCCCCAGCAGGCACACCGCCGTGGGAAGCACCCTGTTCTTCGTCGCCGATGACGGCGTGCACGGCCGCGAGCTGTGGAAGAGCGACGGCACCGCCGAGGGCACCGTTCTCGTCGAGGACATCAACCCGGGGGGCAGCGGTTCCGAAGCCACGGATCTGGTGGAGCTGGCGGGCACGCTCTTCTTCATCGCCCATGATGGTGTGCACGGCCGCGAGCTGTGGAGGAGCGACGGCACCGCCGAGGGCACGGTGCTGGTCGCCGACATCTCCCCGGGTCCCGACTCGGGCTTCGCCATCGACTTCTCCGACACCACCCGGCTCCTGAACGTCATCGGAGACGAGCTCTACTTCACGGCCTCGGATGGAGTGCACGGGAACGAGTTGTGGAAGAGCGATGGCACCGCCGGGGGCACCACCCTCTTCCGGGACCTCACGCCGGGCTCCGCGAGCAGCCCGCTCGTGGGCGTGCCACTCGTCCCCGTCGGCAAGCACGGCGCCTTCGCCTTCGCCTTCGCCTCTCCCCAGGGCGTGGACGGAATGGAGCCGTGGATGTCCGATGGCACCCCCGAGGGCACGCGCCGGCTGGTGGACCTGGCCCGGGGACCGATGAGCTCCTCTCCCTCGCAGCTCACCGTCTCCGGCTCGCGGCTCTTCTTCGTCGCCGACGAGGGCGTGCACGGCCGCGAGCTCTGGTCCGTGAAGAAGGCGGCTTTCCATCAACACCCGTAATCAGTGCACGGTGTCGGCCGGGCTCGAGGCGGTGCCCTCGGGCCTGGCCTCGGGCGGGTGGGCGATGGCGGGAGCCATGGGCAACCGAACCCGGAAGGTGGAGCCCACGCCGGTGCGGCTGTCCACCTCGATGCGCCCCCCATGGGCCTCGACGATCCGCCGGGCCACGGACAGACCGAGGCCCACACCCGGAGCCGTCTCCCGGGCGCGCCCCGTGCGGCGGAAGGGCGCGAAGAGGTGGCGCAGCTCCTCCTTGGAGATGCCAATGCCCCGATCCACCACGGACAGCACGACCTCCTCGCCCGAGCGCTCGACGATCACGTCCACGCGGCTGCCCACCGGTGAGTACTTCAGCGCGTTGCTGACCAGGTTGTGCAGGACCTGCTCCACGCGCGTGGCGTCGGCACGCAGGAGGACGGGCTCCTCGGGCAGCACCAGCCGCAGGTCGTGCGAGGAACCACCGGCCAGGTACAGCTCCACCACCTCGCGGGCCAGCTCGCGTGCGTCCCGGTCCTCCAGGCTCAGCTCGAAGCGGCCGGCCTCGATGCGGGTGGCGTCGAGCAGATCGCCCACCATGCGATCCAACCGGGCCACCTGACGGCGCACGAGCGCCATCGTCTTCCGCAGACGATCCTCGGGGAGGGGGCGGTCGGAGGTGACGAGGGCCGCGGACATCTTCAACGCGGAGAGGGGATTGCGCAGGTCGTGCGCCACGCCGGCGAGGAAGGTGAGCTGCTCCTCCTGCTGGCGCCCCAGCGAGTTGGCCATCTCGTTGAAGGTCCGGGCCATCTCGCGCAGCTCGGTGGGGCCCGCCTCGGGAGCGCGGGTGCGCTTGCGCCCGCCGCCGAAGCGGCGCATGGCGCGGCTGGTCTCGAGCAGGGGGCGGAAGACGGAGCGGCGCAACCACAGCAGCAGCGCCGACCCACCGAGCAACAGGAGAGCGGCGGCCCCCACCCCCAGGACGTTGGCGAGCTCATCCCACCGGTCCGCCTGGGAGCGAGCCACCTGGGCCTCGTTCACGTTGAACTCGACGAGCCGCTCCAGGCTGCCGAGCGCGGCATCCAGGGGAGGCCCCAACACCTGGGCCACGGCCTCGTCGCTCGACAGGTTCCGCACCTCTTCACGCTTGAGCATGTAGAAGGAGATGGCCTGCTCGGCCTCGGCGAGCAGCGCCCGCTCCTTCTCCGACTGGGCCTGGCGGTGGGCCTCGGCGAGGTGGAGGCGGATGGCGGTCTCCGTCTCGGCGCGCGAGCGGTCCACCTCGGAGGGCGTGCCCCGCGAGGGATTGGACAAGCGGACGAGGGTGAGCAGGTCGACCTGGAGGGCCTCGGCGAGCCGGACGCCCTCCACCGAATTGCCGAGACTCTCGGAGGTGCGGTGGAGGTAGCTCGTCAGGATGACGAGCGAGGCAGCGCCGGCCAGGGAGACCACGCCCAGGACGACCACGGCCGTGGTCATGACGCGCTTGAGGCTCATGGCGCCTCCGGACGGAAGGAGCACAGAGGATGCGGAGCGCGGCGGGGGCAGCAAGGGTCCACGCGAGTCCTCCCGGAGTCGAGGGCGCGGCTCTCCGCGCCGTGTACCTTCCCACCAGGAAGATGTGTCCGGAAGGAGCCGATCCGCGCGGCCCGGTCGGAGGGCATCCGACGAAGCGGGAGGGGAGGCGGAGCAGCGGCCCCCCACTCCCACGGTTGCTCGTGTTTACGGGCCCACGGGCTTGATGCGCGCGTCGGAGGGCTTGACGGTGTCAGCCGCCGAGTAGCCCGGACCGGAGGCGGGGTACCTGGCGGTGAGGTAGTCGGCGAACGCCTTCTGCTCGGTGCCCGGGAGCGGGGCGAGGTTGAAGAGCTCCTCGTTCAGGAACTTGTACCGCAGGAAGGGGTAGGTATCCCCACCGGTGGTCATGAAGCCGAGCGTCACGACCCGGAAGGTGCGGTCGGGGTCGCCAACGAGGGCGCCATTCTCCACCAGGGTATCCACCACCTCGCCGTTGGCGTCGACGATGACGGCCTTGCGGATGCGCTCACCGGCCTTCACGACGGAGAGGTCCTGGGTGCTGAGGACCTGGGCCTGCTTGCTGGAGTCGTACTCGAAGCGGATGCCGCTCACCTGGGGGAACTGGCCCGGGGTGGCACCGGGGGCCACGGCGGCGACACCGTGCTCGAGCACTTCCTCGAGCTGCGTGGCGGTGACGGTGACGAGCGCCAGGTCGTTGTTGAAGCGCAGGCTGTTCTCGATGTCGAGCTTGCTGATCTCCCCGGCCTTCTTGTTGGCGGCGGGGTTGGCGGCGGGAGGGCCGTAGGTGGGGTTGGCGCCGGTGCCGACGGTGCCGATGGAGTCGCGGATGCCGCCACCGTTCTTGATGGAGATGAGGGTGGAATCATCGGTCTGCTGGGCGTACCAGAGGTTGGCATCGGCGGTGATGTTGCCGAGGTTGGTCTCCTCGGTGCGGACGGAGGTGCGCAGGCCGTTGAGGTACACCTGGGTCTTGCCGTAGATGGTGCCGTCCTTGGCGAGCACCACGCTCTTGACCGCGTCGGCGATGGTCTTCACCTCGGGGTCCACCTTGGAGGAGGCCTCCAGGCGCGCGACGCCCGCCTCGTCGGTGGCGTAGGCGCCGTTCTTGGAGGGGTCGTGCAGCTCGCGCATGAGCACGCCCGACTCGTCGAAGTTGGCGATGAAGCGGCCCACGTAGCGCCAGTTGGAGGCCACGTTGAGCACGGCGAGGGGCTGACCGGACTTGGAGGCCTTCCACTGGGGGTAGGCCAGGGAGTCCTCGCCGCGGGTGTCGCCGGAGAAGAGCACGTCATCCTCATCGGTCCAGACGGCGTGGTTGCCGCCGGCGATGATGATGTCCACGCCCTCGAGACGCTTGGGCAGCTCCTCCACCTCGATGAAGTGCTGCTGCATGTGCGCCATGAGGATGACCTTGTCGATGCCGGTGTTGCGCAGCTGGTCGACCTGGGTCTGGATGATGGCGGCCAGCCCGTCATAGTCGACGGGGTCGGCGGGCGAGCAGACGACGGAGCCCGGCGAGGAGATGCGAGGCAGCTGCGGGGTGGTGGCGCCGACCACGCCGATCTTCTGACCTGTCACGTCGAAGACGACGCTGGCGGAGATCTTGTTGTGCAGGGTGTTGCCGGGGTTGTTGGCATCGATGACGGCGCCCGGAGCAATGGTCTGCGACTTGAGGTCGCTGTTGGCGTTGAAGTCGAGGTTGGAGGAGAGGTAGGGGAACTTCGCGCCGGACCAGGCCCCATCACTGACGATGATGTTGCGGATTTCCCGGGGGCCGCTGTCGAACTCGTGGTTGCCGAACGAGGCGGCGTGGAAGCCCATCTCGTTGATCATGGCCATGTCGGCGCGGCCGGAGCTCTCCTTGCCGATGGCGGGGATGTTCTTCATGGCGGGGTCGCCGCCGGAGTTGAAGAAGACACCGGGGAGCCAGAGGTCACCGCTGGCGAGCTTGAGGGTCTGGGTGGGGTACTGCTCCTCGAGCGAGCGCAGGACGGCGGAGAAGCGGGGGGCGACGTCGGTGGCGGGGAGACCGGACTCCATGTCCGAGGCGTGGAGGACCTGGAGTGTGAAGGAGGGCTCCTTCGGAGGAGTCGGAGTGGGATCCGGCTCCGTGGGGTCGCAGCCCGAGGAGAAGGCCAGCGCCAGGAGGGCGCTGGCCAGGGAGACGGGTCGTTTCTTCAAGTGGAGCATGGTGCGTTCCGTCGGAGGAAAGGGCCTGTCGGCCGTTGGGGGTCCGAAGGGTACCGGAAACGGCGCTCCACGGCAGGGGTCAGGCCCCGAAGCCGCCGAGGGCGGTGCGGCTGAAGCTGGCGGCGCCCTGGCTGACGCGGACGGCGGACTGACTGAAGACCTGGAAGGCCTTGCGGATGTCCTGGGCGCTCTGACCGGGAGTCAGAATCCACTTGTCCTCGATGCCCATCTCGCGGAAGACCTTGCGGAAGTCGGTGCTGCCGTCGTCGATGCCCATGGCGGCGACGATGTGATTCTCGGAGCGGCGCAGGTCATTCACGAGCGAGGCGACGTCGCGGGGGCGAGCGCTCTGGGAGTGGCAATCAGCGCCATCGGTGATGAGGAGGGTGACGGTGCGAGCGGAGACGCCGTTGCGAGTGAACTCCTGGGCCTTGGCGAGGACGGTGCCGAGGAGGACGACGGCCTGGTCATAAAGGGGAGTGCCCTTATCGGGGTCGTAGTTCTTGGAGTGCATGCGGACGACGTCCTCGAGGGGCCGGAAGGGATTGAGGACGAAGCCGTTGAGATAACGGGTGTGGAAGAGGATGCCGTCCTTCTGCTGACTGGAGAGGAGGGCATCGAGGACGAGGTTGTGCCCATCGCAGACGGTGCGGGAGTGACCGGAGTGTTGGATGGAGCCGGAGTCATCGGGCATGACGGTGACGAGGACGACCTCGCTGGCCTGGACATCATCGACGCTGATGCCGAGCCCTGCCTGTATCTGAGCACCGAGATCAACGACGGTGAGAGCCTGAAGGGCCTGGGGGCTGAGGACGCCTTCGGCGTGAGCGGCATCGAAGAGGGCGGAGACATTGACACTGCCGGAACCATTGCTGGACGAGGAGCTCATCTGAGCCTCCGTGTAAGTCCCCTCTCCCTCTGGGAGAGGGCTAGGGTGAGGGTAGAGGATCCCCACTCCCTCTCCCTTCGGGAGAGGGTCGGGGTGAGGGTATCGAGGGTCCGAGTCCTGACTAGGAGATCCGCAGATCCGGCCAGGCAGCGAGAGGGTCCGTGGACTTCACGAGGTGCATGCCCGCATCCGCGAACCGCTTGAGAGCGGCATCGGCCTGGGGAGTGAAGTCAGCGGCGAACCCGCCCTTGCCATCGGGGATGGTGACAGCGGACATGCAGTCGGTGAGCAGGTACACCTTGCGAGCGAGGGCGGCATCCTGGGCGAGGATCTCCCCGAGCAGGTCATCGATGGAGCTCTTCACGCAGTGGCTGGCGGCCTGGCCGGCGATGACGACGGCATCGGCGGTGAGGAGCGTCTTGATGAACTGCGTATTCCGCTGGGCGAGGGGCTGTCCGTCATGGCGAGCAAGCACCTCGGGGCGGAGCACGGAGTAGTTCTCGGTGAGGGGATTACCGCCCTTGACCTCGGCCCAGGACTGAGCGCCGCGGGCGAAGGAGTGGAACAACCGAGCCTCCTGAACGACACCGGCGATGGCATGGCCGTCACTGCCGAGGAGGCAGTGAGGAGGCCAGAGGTAGAGGGTGTACTTGCCGGCGCGCTCCAGCTCCTCGCAGTAGAACTTCACCTGCTTGAGGAGCCAGGGGTAGTTGCCGCCGCAGAGCCACTTGGCGACGGCGGGATTGGGGCGGACGAGGCCGCGTTCGATCTGCTCGCGGGTGATTTCGCGGTAGGGGGTGAGGGGCTGGTCGTTCTGGTCGACCCAGAAGGAGGGGAAGAAGATCTGGTAGGCGAAGTGGGTATCGAGGGTGGTGGTGATGTTGGTCAGGGCGCCGAGGTTCTTGTAGACGAACTCGGAGATGCGGCGGCTGTCGTCGATGGCGCCGCGGCCGGAGCGGCCGGCGACGTAGAGGGAGCCCTCGGGGAAGCAGAAGTCCTTCTGGACGTCGATGAGGAGGAGGTGGAGGTTGAAGGAGTCGGTGGCGGCGGCGGAGAGGCCGTGGGCGCCGCGCCAGGTATGGGCCTCGGCCTGGAGGTTCAGGGCGTTGGGGCCGTAGCCGTACGAGGCGGCATTGGCGGGCTTGTAGAACGACGGGAGAGGCAGCTCCTTCAGCTTCGACGTGGCCTTCATGATGCAACCCTCCGTGGTTGCGGGTGGGGGGCGGAGAGCACCGCTCGCCGCGCCACCCTTCGTGTTCCGACAACACCAACATAGTGTCCAAACAACACCATGTCAAATCAGAGTGGACCGGATGAGAGAGCCCCCGGGTACGGCGGAGTGTCAGGTCATGCGCAGGGCGGTGACATCCTGGCGGCGCACGACGGTGAGCCCCTGGCTCGTGAGGAAGAGGCGGCTGTCGGCGTCGACGAAGGGCTCGGTATCGGGGAACTCGCGGACGACCTCGAGCCGCCCCTGACGCAGCTCCACGCGGACGAGCCCCGCGTCCGTGGCGGCGAAGAGGGCCTCCCCGGCGGCGCACTTGCCTCGCAGCGTGCCCAGCCACGAGCCATCCCCGGCGTCCGTCTTCGCACTCGCCTTCACGGAGCCATCCGCCCCCACCACGACACAGTGGTGCACCGTGCGGCCCCCCGTCTCCTCCGCGAGGAAGAGCCAGCAATGACCCCCATCGAAGACGGCCTCCGCGTCCACCAGCCTGCCCGAGGGCCAGGGCAGTGAGAGGCCATCCTTGAGGCCGGGGCGTTCGGCGTCGAAGACGAAGGCGCCGCGCAGCGAGCCCGCGCGGTGGAAGCCGAGCCCGAAGCGCGGCCCCACGAAGAGGCGCGTCTGCCCGGCGAGCACCTCGCCGAGGCGCTCGGGTCCGAAGCTCCCATCCCGCCACAGCGCACCGGCATGGGCCCAGTAGCGGTGGTGCGCGTTCGCCGCGAAGGCGGGGCGCTGGTCCGGCGCATCCACGCCCAGACGCTCGGGTCTCTGTCCCGAGGCGAGCACGGCGAGCTCCCCGCCCTTCCCCACCAGCGTGGCACCGCCCTGGAGCGCCCAGTGCAGCGAGGGGTCCATCGAGCCCTGGAGCACGGCCGAGCCATCCTCGCGCCGGTAGGCCCCCTCGGCGTGGAAGAGCCAGCGCAAGGTGCCGTCCTCGACGCAGGCGTGGAGGATGACGCCCTCGGTGGTGAAGAGCCGCGTGGCCACCACCTGGCCGCGCACGGTGGTGACGGGCGTGGCGGTCGCCGTCGCGCTCGGCCGGCACGTAGGGCACGAGGCCCGCGCGTGCTCCACGCCACACGAGGCGCAGACGGTGAAGCGCAGCGAGTCCAGCAGCGGGAGCGGAAACGGCCCACGGGTGTCCTCGACGAACACCCGGTGGAGACAGTGCAGCAGGTCATCCGGGAGGACGCCGTAGGGCGTGGCGGGCTTGGGGTACTGGACGTCCGGGTGGAAGACGGTGAGGCGCTGGAGGAGACGCGCGGTGGGCGTGGCCTTGGGCGCGGGAGGCTTGGGGCGGTGGATGCCGCCATAGGGCCCCACGAACAGGAGGCTCTGCATCAGCGCGACGGTGAAGGCATACCAGTCACTGTCCGGGGAGGCCGGGCGCGAGGGCATGAGGCCACCCGTCGAGCCGCCCAGGCGCAGCGGGTCGAGGAACTTCTCGGTGAAGACGGTGGCGAGGTAGGGCCCGAACTGGAAGCTGTCCGCATCGATGAGCCAGGCGTCGTTGCCGGTGACGAGGATGTTCAGGTCATTGAAGTCCCCCACCACCACGCCGCTCCCGTGGAGCGCGGAGAGCGTGCGGTGCAGGCCACGGAAGAGCTCGGCGACACGGGAGGACGGCACTCCGGCGCGGCGGAAGGCCGGTTCACCGAAACGGCGCAGGAGCTCGGCGTTCTCGAGCTTGCGCATGGCATAGCCGAGCACCGTCTTCCCCTTCTTGTCCGTGGCGAGCGCCTCGGGCGAGACGATGCGCCCCGGCAGTGGCCGGGGGAACGCGGGCAGCTTCCGCTGGTGCTCGGCGATGCGGGCGCGGGCGGCGGCCTGCTCGTCGGGGAGGTTGCCATAGTCGGGGTGCTCGGGCGGCTTGAAGAGCTTGAGGACGCGCCCGTCCCCGAGGTCGAAGACGTCCGCCTCGCCGCCCTTGCCGAGCGCCTTGGTGGGATCCAACCGGAGCTTCTTCCCTTCGAGATAGACGTCCATGGCCTCAAGCCCTCCCCTGCCGGCGGCGCAGGACGACGAGGGTGGTGTCATCGGTGAGCAGTCCGGGCACTCGCACGAGGCGACGGGCCGGGAAGTCCGCGCGGACGGACTCGCGGTTGAGGAGTGCGAGCCTGCGACGCAGCGCGTCCGGGTTGGAGAAGTAGCGGTCCTCGCTCCAGAACTGGGAGAGCGGGCCCACGGGCTCCTCACGCTCGGGCACCTGGGCCTCGGCGAGGCCCGCCAGGTCCGACACCCCATCCGTGCCGAGCAGCAGCGAGTCCACCTCGGCGGTGGGCCGGAGGGAATTCGCCTTCAAGGCGACGACGCCCGGCTTGAGCAGTCCATAGGCGAGGTACGGCGGCGCGTTGCCGGGGAAGGGCCCGAGCCGGTGCACCTCGCCATTGAGCGCCCAGAGCCCATCGCCCGCGGAGAAGACGAGCGTGTGCTCCGGAGTGACGACCGCGCCGACGATGGTGAAGAGGAGCGCCTCTCCGATGGCCCGCTCGCCGAGCTGCCCGGAGACGGCCTGCAGCAAGCAGAGCACGTCCGCGCCCAGGCGCTGGAGGAACTCGGGCGAGTCGACGGGCACCTGCCCCAACAGCGAGAGCGCCCCCTCCACGACGCGCCGGGCGCCGAGCTGCGCCCCCAGCTCACTCTGTGCCCCGCTGCCGCACCCGTCCGCGACCACGGCGGCCAGGCCCTGCTCGCTGGCTCTCGCCCAGAGGGCATCCTGGTTGTTGCGTCCGGCTCGCGCGTGCTCCCGGCCCAGGACGGTGGCGGCGGCAAGCTCGAAGGGCAGCGAGGACATGGCTCTCCTCTCCGGGTGGCCCGGCAGGACTTCGTGTCTACAGGACACATAGTTAGTGTCCTTAAAACACCAAGTCAAGCCAGGCCGCTGCCCCGCCCGCTGGCCGTGTCCGGAGGCCTACAGCTCGAAGTTGAAGCCGGCCTTCTCCAGCTGCTTGTACTTCTTGTGGTCGAACCGGTAGAGGCGGGCGGCGCGGTGGGACACGTCCTGCTCCACCTCGTCCAACTCCTCGAGCAGGTCCATCGAGAGGATCTTCTTGCGGAAGTTCCGCTTGTCGAGCTCGCGCTCCAGTATCTTCTCGTACATGCGCTGGAGCTGGGTGAGCGTGAACTTGGGCGGGAGCAGCTCGAAGCCGATGGGCTGGTAACGCACCTTCCCCTTCAGCCGCTGCAGCGCCGTGCCCAGGATGTCCGCGTGGTCGAAGGCCAGCTTGGGCACGTCATAGACCGAGAACCAGGCGGCCTCCTTCGCATCCGTGGCGGCATGCACCCGGTGGTCCGACAGCTTCACCAGCGCGAAGTAGGCCACGCTCACCACCCGGCCTCGCGGATCCCTGTCCGGCGCGCCGAACGTGTAGAGCTGCTCCAGCAGGTTGGGCCGGACGCCCGCCTCCTCCTGCAGCTCCCGGCGCGCCGCGTCCTCGAGCGACTCCTCCATCCGCACGAAGCCTCCCGGCAGCGCCCACCTCCCCTGGAAGGGCTCCAGCCCTCGCCGGATGAGCAACACCTTCAGATCCTCGTCATCCAGGCCGAATACCACGCAGTCCACCGTCAACGCCGGACGCGGGTAGTCGTAGGTGTAGCTCACGGGTGCTCCCTTTCGTGTCGTGATTGTCCCCGCGTAGTGTTGGTGGGACACGAAGTCAAGACGGTGACGGGTACCCTCACCCCGGCCCTCTCCCGGAGGGAGAGGGAGTGTGGGGAGTGTGGGTCCTCCGGAAGGACTCGGGGCTCATCCCCCACCAACGCTTGAAGGCTCGATGGAACGTGGCCGGTTCTCCGTAGCCCAGGAGGAAGGAGACTTCCGCGATGGACATCCGCCGCCTCAGGTAGTCCTCCGACAGCTCCCGCCTCACCGCCTCCAGGATGCCCGCGTAGCTCTGCCCCTCCTCGGCCAGTTTTCGTTGCAGCGTGCGCTGCGGCATGTGCAGCGCCCTCGCCACCGCTTCGAACGAGAAGTCCCCTCCCGCCAGCGTCCGCCTCACCTGCTCCCGGACCCGCTCCGCCAGGCTCGCCGTCACTGGCAGCTTCGCCAGCGCGCGTTGCGCCTGCTGCTCGAACATCGAGCTCAACAGCGCGTCCGCGTGCACGAAGGGCAGCTCCGCGTCCTCGTGGGAGAACTCGATGTCGTTGTGCGGTGCTCCGAAGACGAGCGGGCAGGCGAAGAGTTCCTCATGCTCCCGGAGGTCCGCGGGCGCGGGGTGGACGAAGCGCACCTGGAGCGGGTGCACGTCCGCTCCGGTGAAGAAGCGCATTCCCACGGCGACCTGGGCCAGCGCGATCTCCGCCATGTGCCGGTGGGCCGGACGCCAGGCTCCCACCGGCGTGAAGCGCATGCGCACCCCGCGCTCCGTCTCCTCCACCTTGAAGCGTTCCCCGTCACCCCAGACACGCTGGTAACGGCACCCGCGCACCATGGACTCCTTCAGGGTCGCGCTCGTGAGAATGACCAGCGAGGCCGCATCGTCCGGATCCACATGGCTCATCCGTGCCATGTGCAGCCCCAGGTTGTCGTCCCCCGTTATCTCCACCGACCGCTCCAGGAGGGTGTCCAGCACGGTGTAGGGAATGCGCAGCTCGGGGTCGTCGAAGTCGGCCAGACGCATGCCCAGCTCGCGGCAGAGCACCTCGACGGGCACACCGTGCTCGGCCGCGATGTTCAGCGCCTGAAGGACCAGCCGGGAGGAGAGGGCGGCAGGAGGGGAGGACATCGCCCGACAGGACGCTAGCGACCGGCTGGCGCCGCCGGCAAGCCGTTCTGGCGCCAGCGGTCAATGCGCAACGGAGGCCTCGCTGGCAACTTTCCCAACATGAACGAGACCCTGACCGCGATGACCCCTCTGCCCCGGCTGCACCTCTTCGAGCTGATCGACCAGGACTGGTACCCGCGAGCCCTGAGAGATCTCGGCACGGACTACCTCGAGACCATCAGCAGCCGGATGGGCATGTTCGACGGCGCGGTGGACGTACTCGCCCGCGCCCTTCGCGCCTCCGAGCGCCAGGAGTTGATCGACCTGGGCTCGGGAGGAGGAGGCGCCCTGCCCGGGCTGCGCGAGCCCCTGGCCTCGAAACACGGGCTGAAGCCCCACGTGCTGCTCACCGACCTGTATCCCAACGTCCAGGCCACCGAGCGGGCCCGCGCCCTGGGCGTCGACTACCTGGAGCGGCCGGTGGATGCCCTGCGGGTGCCCCAGGAGCTCCGGGGCACGCGCACCCTCTTCAATGCCCTCCACCACTTCCGCCCCGAGCAGGTCCGGGCCATGTTCGCGGATGCCCAGGCCAGCGGCGTGCCCATCGCCGCCTTCGAGGTGGTGGAGCGCACGCCCAAGGGCCTCCTCGGCGCGCTGCTCATCCCGTTGCTGGTGCTGCTCTTCACCCCGCTCATCCGGCCGCTGACGCCGCTGCGCCTGCTGCTCACCTACGTGCTCCCGGTGGCCCCGCTCACCATCACCTGGGATGGTCTGGTGTCCGTGCTCCGGGCGCACCGCCCCGAGGAGCTGCGCGCCGTGACGGCCTCGCTGGCCCGTGAGGGCTACACCTGGGAGGTGGGCCAGGTGCCCATGGGCGGCAAGGGCACCCTCACCTACGTGCTCGGGCTCCCCACGGCGCGTGCCAACAGCTGAGCCGGCACGCGCCGCCGTGCCTCACGCCACCCCGACGAGCCGCCGCAGCTGCCGCCAGTCCACGAGCTGCACGGACTCCTGGGCCAGGCTGAACTCGAGCGAGCGCCGCATCCCCATCACGTCGCCGCCCATCTGGAAGGGCACCTCGCGGTCGAAGTCCATGCGCAGGCGCTCGACGAAGAAGTCGTGCATCTTCGGCATCGGGTGCTGGCCGCGCCACAGCTTGAACATGTTGCGCGTGGCCTCCAGCACACCGGCCCCGTAGACGCGCACGGAGAGCCGGTGCGGCACCGCCTGCGCGAAGGGGAAGGCCTTGAAGCCGAAGCCCCACTCGGGCGTGGTGGCCGCTCCGGCGACTCCGGCGGGGCCCTCGTAGAGCAGCGCTCCGGTCTCCCCCCGGGGCAGCGGCATGACCGAGCCCCGCGCATCCACGGTGAGCGCCGGACTCCCCAGGTTGTACACCTTCACCTTCGGGTCGCCCACGCCGAACGTGTGCCGCGGAATGGTGCGGGTGAACATGGCGCCCATGTAGCCGCGCAGACCGGCATTGGCCTCGCGCAGGGGGCCGGCCGGGAACTTCGAGAGCTGGTCCTTGAAGTCCTGCAGCATCTCCGCGTCCCAGCCGGTGCCGGCGAAGGGCGCCACCTTGTTCTCCACCCGCACGAGCGAGAAGAGGCGCAGGGGCGGCAGGCGCTCGCCACAGGCGGCCAGGTGGCTCAGCGCCACCGAGGGCTTCGGCGCTCCAGTGACGCGCGCCCAGGCATTGCCCGTCCCCAGCGGCAGCACGCCGATGGCCGGCAGCGACAGGCCCTGCTCGCGCAGCTCGTTGAGCAGCCCGGTGATGGTTCCATCTCCGCCGCCGGCCAGCAGCAGCGTGGGCGGATTGGGCCGGAGCTGCTCGGAGATCCACGTCCGGGCCTCGTCCAAGGAGCGGGTGAGCGCCAACCGGGCGCGGGGGAAGAAGCGCTGCACCATCCCACCCACTCGTTCCGAGCTGTGGCGGGCACGCAGGTTGACCATCACGGCGATGTTCATGGCGTTGTCACTCTCCCCGAGCCATGTCATGGCTTGGTCATGGCGGACCAGCCCATGCGTCACGTTCCAGTGGCGGACACATGGGGTGTTCCTCCCCAACCCACCCGAGCGCCACGCGCCCCCACGCTGTGGCGCGCTCGTGTCCGGCGCAAGCCCGACGCCAGGGCCAGCAGTCCACCCGCCAGCAGAAGGCACCGGGGCCCCCCTGTTCCTCGTTCCACCCCCGTGCATGGCCGGAAGTCCCCGCCCGGCCGTCGGACCTCCAGTTGACCAAGATGGCGATGACGCACGGCGGCGCACGAGAGCACCCACCGTTCCCCCGCTGGGCGGGCGGGGTAGCGGGAGCCGCCGGGAGGCTCCGGCCAGCTCCGGAACCCGGGATGGGTCGTCCATCGGGCGGGACGGCGGTGGGGCCCCCGAGAGGACACGGAACCGGACCGGAGGAAGAACCACCGTCATGGGTAGGGAGGCTGGTACCCGCCCAAGTCCCTGGAATGAGGGCCTTTTCGCGTCCCCGAGGGTGGGTTGTGGGCATGGCGCGGCGGCTGGTATTTCGAGGCCGTTCGCCCGGCGACCGACGGAACGGGCCGTGCAAACCACCCCACAATCATGAATCTCGCCAGACCCCTCAGTCCGCTCCTCGCCGTCCTCACGGCGGGCTGCATCGTCGTACCCGAGGTGGAAACAGCTCCACGTGAAGTGAACCTCGTCATCCAGGGCGACAGCGGTGAAGGACCGGTCCACACCCGGGGCCCCGACGTGAGCGTGTCGGTCGGTCTGCAGGGGGTCACCCCCAACCTGATCGAGCTGCTCGTCGACGGAAGGAGCGAGGCGCGCCTGGAGCCGCCGGATGCGTACACCTGGGACACGCGGACGCTGACGGAGGGGGCTCACGAGCTCCAGCTCCAGGCCATCGACCGGGGCGAGCTCCTGGTCAGCCCCTCTCGGACGGTGGTGCTGGACCGGACAGCCCCCGCCATCGCGCAACGCAAACCGGCTCCCGGCTCCTCCGTGGCGCGGGACTCGATCATCCAGGCCGAGTTCTCCGAGCCCCTCGAGCCCTCCACGGTGAATGCCGACACGGTGCGGCTGTGGGTCAACGAGCTGGGACAGCAGGTGCAGGCCGAGCTGTCCTCCGATGGCAAGGTCCTGACGGTGAGGACGCGCTACGGGCTGCCGCCCTCCGGGCCCGCCCAGCTCCAGCTGAACGGTGTGACGGACCTGGTGGGCAACCCGGTGCTGAGCTCCTGGGGATGGAACTACCCGTAGCACCCCGCGCACGGCGCACGAACTTTCAACGCTTCGAGGAACGACATGAAGAAGATGATGGTGGTACTCGCCCTCGCGCTCAGTGGCGCGGCGGGAGCGGCTCCGCGCCGCGTGGTGGTGGCCAGCGGTGACTGCAAGGACGCGGAGCTGAGCAGTCAGACCAAGGCCTTCTACACCGCGCTGATGGCCCGTCCGGGCGAGGACGTCCTCTCCGCGGCGGCCTTCACCGAGCGGCTGTTCCCCATGCCCTCCGGCAGCTTCGAGGACATCAAGCGGCAGCTCGACGCCGCGCAGGGACAGTTCTACGAGGCGCGCTACGCCCGGGCGGCCCAGGGGCTCGAGGAGGTCCTCAAGCAGGTGGCCCGTCTCCCGGTGGGCGAGGCCCGCTGGAAGCTGTACGTCGAGGCCCAGCTCCTCCAGGCCCTCAACTCCCGCGCCATGAACCGCGTGAAGGAGAGCGATGACGCCTTCCGCAACGTGCTGCGGTTGGATGCGCAGTACACGCTCGACCCGGACCAGTACACGCCATCCACGCGCCAGGCCTTCGAGAAGCTGCGCAAGGAGCTGGTCAAGGCGAAGAAGGTGAAGCTCTCGGTGAAGTCCACCCTGCCCGCCTCCGAGGTCTTCCTCGATGGCCGGAGCATGGGGCAGACCCCGCTGAGCCTGGAGGTCCCCGCCGGCACCTACGAGCTGGCCCTCAAGAATGGCGAGGCCGTCAGCTTCCCCCGGCAGATTCCGGTGCAGGGCGAGGAGACGCCGGTGCTCGTGGACCTGGCGTACGAGGGCTCCATCTCGGCCAGCCCCTTTCCCTGCCTCGCCTCCGGCGACGATGACGACAAGGTGCTCTCGCACGCCGTCCGCATGGGCGGCACCCTGGGCGTGGAGGAGGTCATCGTCGTGAGGCTGGAGCGGGCGAGCAGCGGCCCCAAGTGGCTCGCCGCCACCGTGCTCAACGTGGAGGGCGGCCAGAAGCTGCGCGAGGGTGGATTCAAGACGCAGGGGCTCGACGCTCCGGCCGAGTCCCTCACCGCGCTGGTCGACTACGTCACCACCGGAAAGACGCAGCCCAGCGTCGTGGTGCTCAGCTCCAACATCCAGCCGCCCTGGGCCGCCGCCGCGGAACCGAGCGCCTCCGCTGCGGACGACACGAAGGAGGCGAAGTCAGGCTCCGTGCGTCCCCTGCGCGCCGTCTCCTACGTCGTGCTGGGCGTGGGCGTCGCCAGCTTGGCGGGCGCTGGCGTCGTGCGGATCGCCGCGGAGCCGGACTGGCAGGCGCTCCAGCCCCACATCAACGCCAACAACAAGGTCGACGCCAACGACACGGTCGGCAAGGAGATCCTCGGCAGGCTCGGGCAGAAGGCCAACATCCTCAATGGTCTGCTCATCGGCTCGGGCGCAGCGCTCGCCACCGGGGCCGTGCTCTACCTCCTCTCGCCCGAGCCCCCGCCTGTCTCGGTGGGCGTCACCGCCACGCCCAATGGCGCGGGTGCCTCGCTCTCGGGGACGTTCTGACCGCTGTCGGCGCCGGAGCGCGTGGATCGCAATCTCAACGTCGTCGTCATGGACTGATGCCAAAATGCCGACCGCGCAGAATGACATTGGCACGGACGCGCCGCTCGATCTCGACCACCCTGCGCACCTCGACGCGCTCCTGAGGGCCTACGAGCGCTTCCCGGAGCTCGGCGGGCGCTCCTCGGGGACGTTCTGACTCAGTCTCGGGTACGTTCCCGGCCATGAACGTCCTGCTGGCCCTGCTGCTGGCCGCGAGCACTCCCGCTCCCGCCACCTTCCGCGTCGACTACTTCCACACCGGCAACGCCTCCGAGGAGCGCTTCAGCCTCGACCGCCTCGTCGTGGAACCCCTGCCCTGGCCCGGTAATCCCTCCCGCTCCATCGACGAGACCAACCTCGGCAAGTACCTCTTCGAGGTGCGCGACCTCGACACCAACCGCATGCTCTACTCTCGCGGCTTCGCCTCCATCTACGGCGAGTGGGAGACCACTCCCGAGGCCCGCGAGGTGAACCGCACCTTCCACGAGTCCCTCCGCTTCCCCTCCCCGGCCAGGCCCGTCCAGGTCATCCTCAAGAAGCGCGCCAAGGACAACTCCTTCCGCGAGGTGTGGAGCCTCACCGTCGACCCCAAGGACATGTTCGTCGACCCGTCCAACCCCGGTGCTCCAGGCCCCCTCGTGAAGCTGCTCGAGAACGGCCCTCCCGCCGACAAGGTGGACCTGCTCATCCTCGGCGACGGCTACACCGAGAAGGAGCGCCCCCGCTTCGAGAAGGACGCGCGGCGGCTCGTCGACATCCTCTTCACCTTCTCTCCCTTCAAGGAGCGCAAGTCGGACTTCAACGTCTGGGGCCTCATGCCCGCCTCCCGTCAGTCCGGCATCTCCCGGCCTTCCACCGGCATCCACCGCGACTCCCCCGTCGGCGCCACCTATGACGCCTTCGGCAGCGAGCGCTACGTCCTCACCTTCGAGAACCGCCGCTTCCGCGACCTCGCCGCGTTCGCCCCCTACGAGTTCGTCGAGATCCTCGTCAACGGCAACACCTATGGCGGCGGCGGCATCTTCGGCCTCTACAGCACCGTCGCCGCCGACAACCTCTGGTCCCCCTATGTCTTCGTCCACGAGTTCGGCCACCACTTCGCCGGCCTCGCCGACGAGTACTACACCTCCGACTCCGCCTATGCCCCCGCCGAGGACCGCGTGGAGCCCTGGGAGAAGAACGTCACCGCGCTGAAAGACCCCTCCCGCCTCAAGTGGAAGGACCTGGTCGCCGCCAGCACCCCCCTGCCCACTCCGTGGAAGAAGGACGAGTACGAGGAGCATGCGCGCAAGGTGCTCGAGCAGCGCCGCCGCATCCGCGCCGAGCGCCGCCCCGAATCGGAGATGGATGCCCTCTTCACCGCCCAGCGCGACTGGGAGGAGCCCTTCCTCTCCCAGCAGCAGTACTCCGGCAAGGTCGGTGCCTTCGAGGGCGCCATGTACGAGGCCCGCGGCTACTACCGGCCCCAGCTCGACTGCGTCATGTTCACCCGCGACCGCGTCCCCTTCTGCTCCGTCTGCCAGCGCTCCCTCTCCGAGGTCATCGACCTGTACGCCAGCAAGGGCTCCAGGGCCTCCAAGCCCTCTCCCTGAGCCCGGTCACCCGCTCTCCTGCCATGGGACCCGCTCCGGCCCCCGCCTGCTGCCGCCCGGGTCCGACGTCACCAACCTGACAGGGAAAGGAGGCGGACACACCCATGGCCATGATGCACAATCAGGAGACGGAGTCCTGGTCTGGTGAAGGTGTAGGAACGAGCGTGGAGTCCTTCCTCGCGCGCATCAACCGCGAGGTCCCCGAGTACTCCCCGTCCGAGGCGGCCGATGCCGTGATGAGCGCGCTCTGCGAGCGGCTCCCCGGTGGGCTCGTACAGGAATTGAAAGAGCAGTTCCCCGAGGGGCTCCGCAGGCTCTTCGAACGCGGTTGGAAGGACCGTAGCGCTCCCGCTCAGAAGTTCGACAAGGACGACTTCTACCTCGACATCGCCGAGCGCATGCAGATCGAGGCAGAGAACGTCCGCCTCGTCCTCCACGTCGTCTTCGCCTCCATCCACTCGCAGATCACCGAGCGGCTGGCCGAGAAGATCGACAGCGAGCTGCCTCCCAACATCTCCGGCACCTGGAACGCCGCGCGCCGCGCCGCCGACCTGCCTCGCTGACACCGAGTCACACACGAAGCCCCGGTGGTCCTCTCGCCCCCGGGGCTTTCCCCTGCCCTAACGGCCAGGCCCCTGCTCGATGGCGAAGACGAGCGTCACCGTCGCTTGAATCGTCTGCTCCTGCGGCTGGATGGGCGTCGTCGCGTCCCGCGCTCCCGCGGCGCTCGCCATCTCGAAGCGCGTCACCACCGGGATGGGGCGCTGCGGCTCCGTCACCGTGCTCGCGTCCAGCACCGGTCCCAGTCTCACCCCCAGCGACGACGCCAACACCTGCGCTGATTGTCTCGCCCTCTCCACCGCGTTCCTCAACGCCTCCCCCTGCGCCACCTCCGGCTTGCTCAGCCCGAACCGCACCGACTCCACCCGGTTCGCCCCCGCGTTCAACGCCGTGTCCAGCAGCGGCCCCACCCGCGCCAGCTCGCGCACGTGCACCTCCACCGTGTTGCTCACCCGGTACCCCTTCAGCTTCGGCGCCTCGTCCGCCCTCGTCGGCGGCTGGTACTCCGGCGACACCGTGTAGTTGCGCGTCTCGATCTCCTCCCGCGGTATCCCCGCCTTCACCAGCGCCCCCACCACCTTCTCCATCTTCCTCGCGTTCTCCTCCGCCGCCGCCTTCGCCGTCGGCGCCAGCGTCTCCATCCCCAGGTCCATGAAGGCCTCGTCCGGCTCCACCTTCACCTCTCCCAGTCCTTCCACACGGAGCGTTCTCTCTCCTCTCGCGACGATGGGGACCGTGGGCGTTGGGGCCGGCGGCGGCGGTGGTTCCCTCGGTTGGGCCTTCGCGAGTGGGGCCAGCGTGCTCATCAGCAGGACCAGCAGCAGGGCCGTGCGCGCAACCGACATCGACGTGCCTCCTCTCGGCGGGCTCCCTTTCAAGGTGGGACCGCGTGCAAGGGGTGGCAGTGTTCCCCGGCGAGTGTGCTGGGGCTGGTTGCTCGGTGGGGAGGGGTGCACGGGTGGAAATCGGGACGACCCTCACCCCAGCCCTCTCCCAGAGGGAGAGGGAGCGCACACGGGTTCAACCCAGGGCTCGCCTACTCTCACCCCCGACCCCTCTCCCGGAGGGAGAGGGAGGGGGTTGCCCTCGTACCTCCTCTCCCTCTCGCCCTGTTACCGGCCCGACAGCTTCGCTCCTCTGTATCGCGCCAGGGCTGCGTTCCCTGGTTCTCCAGATGAAACGGATGAATCCGTCGGTGTCCACCTACCACCTATGGGCAAGCCCCCAGGTGCATTGCCGCCCCGGAATGCACTGCCCATCCTCCCGACGGTCGGACCGGATCCTTCCATGGACCCGGTCTGGCCCTGAAGTCGAGGGGGGGAAACATCGTGGCCACTGACACCCTGCGCCTGCGCGTGCGGCGCATCACGCCCGAAGCCGAGGGCATCTTCTCCTATGAGCTCGTTGCCTCCAACGGCGGCCGCCTGCCGCCCTTCGAGGCCGGCTCCCACCTGGACGTCCACGTCCCCGGTGGTTTCCTGCGGCAGTACTCGCTCTGCAACGACCCGGAGGACACCCACCACCGCTACGTCATCGCCGTCCAACGAGATGACCACGGCCGCGGCGGCTCCCGCGCCATGCACGAGCTGGTGCGCGAGGGCGACGTGCTCACCACCAGCTTCCCGCACTGCGACTTCCCGCTGCTGTACGCACGTCGCTATGTGCTCGTGGCGGGTGGCATCGGCATCACCCCGCTGCTCTCCATGGCCTATGCCCTGCGGCGTCAGCACATCCCCTGGCACCTGCACTACTGCACCCGCTCGCCCGAGCGCACCGCCTTCCGCGCCCGGCTCTCCTCCGCCTTCGCCGGCCACGTCACCCTCCACCATGATGGGGGGGACCCCGCCCGCGGGCTCGACGTGAAGGCCCTGCTCGCCACGCGCACCGGCGGCACCCGCCTCTACTGCTGCGGCCCCGCCGGCCTCATGCGCGCCGTGCGCGAAGCCTCCCTCCTCCACCAGTGGCCCCGCGAGAAGGTCCACTTCGAGGCCTTCTCCGCCGAGGCCTCCGGCGCCATCATCGACCGGGCAGACACACGCCGCCGGGTCGTCGTCGAGCACAGCCCCGGCGCCACCTGACCGGCAGGCGCCCTCTCAGGCCGCCTGGCCCGGCTCCACGGTGCGCGCCTTGGCCACCCAGTCGCGCACCTGCTCGCGCAGCTTCTGCGGATCGAACGGCTTGTCCACCCGCGCGTTCTGCACCTGATCCATGAAGGCCCTCGCCGCCGGCGTGAACGCCCCTCCGGTGAGGAACACCATCCGCCGGGCCACCTCGGGCGCCGCCGCCGTCAGCTCGGCGTGCAGGTCCATCCCCGTCAGGTCCGGCATCATCAGGTCGCACAGAATCACGTCCAGCTGCTGCCCCTTCGGGCCCTTGAGCAGCTCCAACGCCTGGCGCGAGTTCGTCACCACCTCCACGTCGTGCTCGCGCGCCAGCGTGCGCCTCACCGCCGAGCTCACCATCACATCGTCGTCCACGATCATCACTCGGCCACGCACACGCGCACCCTCCTGCTCTTGTTGCACCGGACGTACTCCCTGCTGGGGCTGGGCCACGGGCGCCACCGCCACCTTCAGTGTCACACGAACCACCGTCCCCTTGCCCGGCTCACTCTCCACGGTGATCTCTCCCCCCATCGCAGTGATGTAGCGATGACACAGCGCCAGCCCCAACCCCGTACCCACACCCACCGGCTTGGTGGTGAAGAAGGGGTCGAAGATGCGACCCAGGACCTCGGGCGGAATCCCACACCCGGTGTCCCGTACCTCCGCCACCACCCGCTCCCCCTCCCGCCGCGTCACCAGCCTCACCTCGTTGCGCGCCGCCTGCCCCTCGGGCAGCGCCTGCGCCGCGTTGATGATGAGGTTGAGGAAGACCTGTGCCAGCCGCGACTCGTTGCCGTCCACCCACGCGGAGTCCGCGTACTCCTTCTCCAGCCGGGCCCGCGGGGTCAGCTCGTTGCCCGCCAGCTTCGCCGCCGAGTCCAGCACCGCGTTCAGGTCCACCGGCCCGCGGGCCTCCTCGTCGCCCCGGGAGAACGTCTTCAAGTCCCTCACGATGCGCCGCACCCGGTCCGCCCCGTGCCAGGCCTCGCGCAGCGCCCGATCCATGTCCTCCAGCCGCTTGCGGCCCGGCGCCTGCGCGGGCAGCTCCCTGCCCAGCGCCGCCGCCTCCGTGCTCGCGAACTCCAGGTTGGAGACGATGTAGGCCAGCGGATTGTTGATTTCGTGTCCCACGCCCGCCGCCAGCGTGCCCACCGCCGCCATCTTCCCCGCCTGCACCAGCTGCGACTGGGCCTGACGCAACGCCCGCAGGTTCTCGTCCAGCTCGCGGTTGGCGGCCGCCAGCTCACGCGTGCGCTCCTCCACGCGCGCCTCCAGCCAGCGCTCGCGCCTCTTGAGCCGGACCGCCTTCAGCGCGTACCCGCCCAGAGCCACCACCCCCAGCACGCACAGGGAGTAGAACCACCGCGTCTGGTAGAAGAGCGGAATGAGCGTCAGCTCCACCACCGCGCCGGGCTCCATCCACACCCCGTCCCGGTTGGCGGCCGTCACCACGAAGCGGTAGTCCCCCGGCGGCAGGTGCGTGTACGAGACGGCGCGCCGATCCTCCGCGTCCACCCACTCATTGTCGTAGCCCTCCAGCTGGTAGCGGATGGGCACCCGCGTGGAGTCTCCCAGCGACAGCGCGGTGAAGCGGAACTCCACGTCCCGCTGTCCCGGCTGCAACACCAGCCCGCCAGAGGCCGGCACCGGACGCGGCTTGCCCTGCACTCGCACCTCCTCCAGGCGCGGCTCCGCGGGCGGCCGGCGCACCACCACCTCCGACGGCTCCACCGCCACCACGCCCCGCAGCGTGGGGAACCACAGCCGCCCGTCCCTCGAGCGCCACCCCGCGGGGAACATGGCCCCGTTGCACTCGGAGCTGCGCATGCCGTCGCGCCGGTCGAAGATGAGGGGCTCCACCGAGGTGCGCTGGCCCTGGGCCACCTCCTCCAGCTCGCGCCGCGACAGCCGGGAGATGCCCTTGTTGCAGCTCATCCACAGGTGCCCCTCCGCGTCCTCGAGGATGCGGAAGACGGCGTCGTCGTAGAGCCCCTGCGCCGTGGTGAAGCGGGTGAAGCGCCCGCCCCTCAGCAGGGTGAGGCCCTTGCTCGTCCCCACCCACAGGCCACCCCGGGGGTCCGCGTACACGTCCAGCACCCGGTTGCCCGTCAGCCCGTCCGCCGTCGTGTAGCGCGTGAAGGTGTCGCCCGACAGCCGGTACAGCCCCGAGAAGGAGCCGAACCAGAGCGAGCCCTCGGAGTCCTCGGCGACGGAGACGACGGGCTGGTCCGGGCCCCCGCGCTCCGGACCGAAGTGCGTGAAGGTACCCGCGCGCAGGCGGCTCAGTCCCTTGAGGGTGCCAAACCACACGTCCCCTCGCGAGTCGACGAAGAGGGAGAAGAGGACCTCGCCCGTCAGCCCCTGCTCCTCGCCCACCCGGGTGAAGCGCTGGCCGTCGTAGCGGAAGGCGCCCCCGGTGGTGCCCACCCACAGCGTGCCCTCCCGGTCCTCGGCGAGCGCGCGCACGTTGCCCTGCGGCAGCCCCTGCTCCGGGCCGAAGACGGTGGTCACCCCGTCCTTCATCCGCGCCAGCCCGCCCGAGAAGGTGCCCACCCACAGCGCGCCCTGCCGGTCCTCCATCACCACCGAGGTCAGCTCGTCCGGGATGCCCTCGGGCTGGCCGAAGGACACGAAGGTGCCGTCGCGCAGCCGGTTGAGCCCGCCCGTCATCGTCCCCACCCAGAGGGTGCCCTCGCGGTCCTCCAGCAGCGAGGACACGCTGGCGCTGGACAGGCCCTCCTTCGAGCCGAGCACCGCGAAGGTCTCGCCCGACCAGCGCGCCAGCCCGCCCCCATCCGTGCCCACCCACAGGTTGCCGTGACGGTCCTCCACCAGGGAGATGACCTTGTTGGCCGGCAGCCCGTCGCGCGTGGTGAAGAGCCGGGCCCGGCCCTCGTGCAGGCGGATCAGCCCCTCCTCCGTGCCGATCCACACCGACTTGTCATGGGACTCGAACAGCGCCCGCACCGACGAGCGGCCCGGAGGCCCCGTCGGCAGACGCACCGGCTCCAGCCCGCCCTCGGACAGGCGCACCAAGCCGCGGGCCGTTCCCACCCACGTGGTGCCCCCATGGTCCACCAGCACCGCCCGCACCCGCTCGTCGGGCAGGCCCTGCTCGGTGCCGTAGTGCCGCGCCCGACCGCCCTCGAGGCGGAAGAGGCCCTCGTCCACGCCCACCCACAGGCTGCCGTCCGCACCGGGCGCGAGCGCGCGCACCTCCACCTCGCCCGGCCCCGACTCCACGTCCACGCGCTCGAAGCGGCCCTCCCGGTACGCGACGAGCCCCCGCACCGTGCCCACCCACAGCGTGCCCGCCGCGTCCTCGGCGAGCGCGCGGATGACCTCGTCGCGCAGCTCCGGCGTGTTGTGCTTGTCGTAGGTGGTGAAGTGCACGCCGTCGAAGCGGACCAGACCCTCCCACGTGCCGCCCCACAGGTAGCCATCCCGCGTCTGCGCCAGCGCGAAGACGGTGTTCTGCGGCAACCCGTCCTCGTCCTTCCAGAAATCGTGGCTGTACTGCGTGACGCGACGGGTGGGATCCAACGCGAGCGCGGGCCCGCCCAGGCCCATCACCAACGCGATCGCCAGCCTCAGCAGGCCGTGCACCCTGTCTCGCCGCATTCCAGCCAACATGTGCCATGCCCGACAGTCCGGGAGCAAACCCGGAACTCGACGCGGTGCGGCCAGACGGGCAGGCGCTCGCAACTCCCGGAAGCCGGGGAGGGGTGTGTACGCACTGCTTACACCACCTCACCCCGTGAGAAGATGCGCCGCAGCAGGGCCTCGCCCTCGGAGCGAGGAGGCGCCGGTGACAGGAACGACGGCACCCCCTGCACGACGGGAGGGGAGTCCCGTCCTGGGTTCCGGCTCCAGAAGGGGCTCGGGAAGTGGAGACAGGCCGTGTCCGGCTCGGTGAACGGAAGCTGTCCGGTCTGGCGGAACATGGGGACTCCCTGGGAAGGAACGGCGCACCAGACGCAGTCTGCCCTCCCTCCCTGACATGCCAGGTCATCCGCGCCCACGTGACGGGCCGCGGAGCGCGGACGGGCTCCCGAGTCCTTCCCTTATTCCCCCTGCCCGCCCCTCTCCCACCGTCCGCCGGGCTCCAGGCGGGGAACCGGACCCCTTGCTCCGAACCATTGCCACCCTCCGAGCCCCAACCCCAGCTTGCCAGCGGACACTCGAAAGGAGTCCATCACCATGAAGTCCGTCATCCGGATGGGTTTATGTGTCGCGGCGCTGTGGAGCGGCGCGGCACTCGCGGGAGACGACAGTTGGAAACAGCCGTACGGCGGCTCCGGGCAGGCGGGGCAGGACGAGCCGCGGCCGGTATACCGGACCGTGGAGAGAGGGGCCGACACGGGCCTCTACGTCCTGCTGGGCGGAGGCACCGACGGCTACACCGGCCAGCTCGCACCCGAGCTGAACCCGGGCTTCGCCTATGGTGCCACCGTGGGTGTGAAGCCCTCGAAGATCCTCGGCCTGGAGCTGGGCTACAGCGGCGGCCTGAACGACATCGACCTGGCGGGACCGGGCGGCGCGGCGGATGGCGCGGACATCGTGCGCAACGGCGCCCAGGCGGCCGTCACCCTGGGACTCACCCCCACCCGGCTGCAGCCCTACGTGATGGGCGGCATCGGCATCGAGCACTTCAACGTGCGCGGCGCCGGCCAGGTGTTCGGCTTCCAGGATGACACCAGCGGGTACGTGCCCGCCGGCGTGGGCCTGCGCTACAACATCGGCAGGCTGCTCACCGCGGACGCACGGGTGAACTACAACATCCCGTTCGAGCAGGACTTCGCCCCCGTCGACAACAACATCGGCAACGGGCGCTACCAGGCCCTGCTGCAGCTCGGCGGTACGTACTAGCCGGCCGGACCTCAGGGGAAACGCGCGAGGAAGGCACCCAGCTTCACGCCTGCCTCGCGCGTGGCTGGGTCCAATCCCTTCGGCCCCGCCGCCGGGAGCTGCATCGCCAGCTCCACCAGGGCCGGCTTCATCTCGTCCCAGGCCGCCGCGGCTTCCGGCTCGCTCCCGAAGTAGCGGCGGTGCACCAGCCACCCTGAAATCCCGCACGTCAGCGCGTGGAACGAGCGCGAGAGGTCCTCCTCCAGGGTGAGCCGCAACCCCGCCGGGTGCTCCTCGTCCCGGACGATGGTGCCGCCCTCCGCGCCCTCCAGCCCCAACGTGCTCCCACCTTCCGCCGGCCTCCAGCTCTGCTCGTCGCTCATCGCCTCACGTGCCTCCCGCGCGGAGTCCACCGGCCTCGTCAGCTCCTCGCAACCGCCCGCGTGCCCGCTCGTGCGGTAGCGGGCAACGGAGCGCTCCTCGGCCCGGGCACCCCACGAGCGTCTTTCAAGGGAGCGGACCTTATCGGGAGTCGCGGCCCAGGTGGCACTCCTCGTACCTCAACCCGCTGCCGCACCAGCAGGGATCGTCACGCCCGGGAGGCTCCGGGAGTGGGGACATCGAGTCGAGCATCCGCCACAACATCCCGCCGAGCCACCGCCGCGAGCTCCGGGCCCGCTCGAGCTTCTCGCGCCGGGCCGCGTCGAGCGTCCCGCCGAGCTTCACGATGGCACTCTCCAGCTCGATGAGGGCCTGGTTGGCGAACAGGTCCTCCACGTCCTCGTCCAAGGGACACGCATCGAAGGCATGCATCAAGGGCTCGAGGGCCCGCGGCTCTCCGTAGCGCGCCAGCGCCAACGCGCCCTGACCGGGGTCCTCCCGGAGCAGCTCGAGGAGCGCCTCGAAGATGCGCTCGTCCCGCGCGCCGCTGTGGGCCAGCACGGAGAGCTGTCCGAGACGCGCATCCAGGGTCCGGGCCTCGGCGAGCGCCTCCAGCGCGAGGGGAGCCACCGCAGGCCCCAGGTCCTCCAGCGCGTAGAGCAGCGCGTCATGGAGAACCTCCCCGGGCCGGGTGAGCAGGAGCCGCCGCACCAGGGGCCCGAGGGCCTCGGGAGCCCGGAGCTCCGACAGCAGCTCCGCCGCGTGCACGGGCGCGTACCCGCCCCCCGGCGCCTCGTCCCTGGCCAACGACTCGTCCCCCAGGAGCGCCAGCAGCGGCTCCACGGCCTCGGAGCCACGCGCGAGGATGTCCGCGCGCAACCGGGAGGGCACGAGGCGGGTGTGCTCCAGGAGCTGGTGCACCAGCTCCCGCGTGTCCCGCTCAGCCATGGGGCCAACCTCCTCGCAGGCACCGGTGGGACTCCTCCACGAGCTCGGGGTCGTTGGACACCGTGAGCTGCTCAGGCAGGGACGCGAGCACCTCCCAGACGCGCTCCCACCACTCCGCCAGCTCCGAGTCGCTCACCAGGCCGAGCCGGTGCAGGTACTCGCCCCACGGGCGCAACGCCATGGCCGTGGCCCCGTGCACGTGCGGGTGCAGGCTGCGCTCATCGGGGATGGAGCGCACCCAGTGCTCCAGGTCACCCGGCACGGGCAGCAGCACGTGCATGGCGCGATTCATCACCCCCTGGTAGCCGAAGGGACCGGGCAGCAGGTGGAAGAGCTCCGGGAAGACGAGCTGCGGGCGACCCCACGGCCAGCTCCGCCGCACGCGCAGCTCCGGCTCGAAGGACAGCAGCAGCGCCCGCTGCTCGTCGAAGAACTCCTCCGGGGACATGTTGAGCAGGAACTGCTGGGTGCGACGCTTCCAGGGCTCCCGGCCGGTGCGCAGCGCCAGCGCTCGTCCCACCCAGTGCGGCACCGCCCTGGCGAAGACCGACAGGCGCTCGTTCAACGCCTCCAGGGACAGGTCCGGCGTCTCGCGCAGCGCCACGTCCATGCACGTGAGCACCGAGCGCGACACGTAGTCGACGCGCGTCCACTCGGCGAGCGTCTCGTCCTCGCGCACCTGGGGCCACGCCTCCAGCAGGCCGGCGAGCGCCTCCTCGATGCGGCCCTGGTAGAGACACCACTCGGCGAGCCGCATCACCAGGGTGGCATCCCCCGTCTCGCGAGCCAGCGCGGTGAGCGCCCCCTTCACGTCCCGGCCGGGCAGACGCAGGGCCAGCTCCGTGCGCCAGGTACGCACCGCCGGCTCCGCGTCGTGCACGCGCGGGACCCGCTCCTTCCAGGCATCGAGCAGCCCCTCGAGCTCCTCGTACCGGCCCGCCGCGTCGAGCGCCTCCTCGACGCGGCTGCCCACCTCGAAGGCATCCTCCTCGTCGAAGCCGGGGTGCATGGCGGCCTCGCGCGCCAGCACCAGCTTCTCGTCGACGGAGGCCTCCGCCAGTCGCTCATAGAAGGACAGGGGCAATTCCTCGCGCTCGGGCTCCGCGTTGTCCGCCTCTCCCCTCGGGAGCTTCCGCGTCCGCTCCGTCCTCTGCCGTGGATCGTTTCCCATGCGCGGGGCACTGTAGACACGACCGCGTAAGTCGGCATCAAAATATGACCTGAAATGTCGTATGCGGAGCGTGCTCGTCGACCCGGACGTGCCCGGCCGGGTGCATGCAACCCATTCCGAGAGGTTGTGCCGATGTGGAAGTTCCTGCTTCGTCATCCTCCCCTGCTGCTTCTCCTCATGGCGTCAGCAGCCGTTGCCAGGGTGCGTGAACCCAACGTGCGAAACGTCTACGTTCGGGACGATCCGAAGGACGAAGCGAAGCGGGTGTACGTCACGGGGCAGGTGGTCACCGTGCTCCGGTTCCAGCAGCCCTGTGACCCGGAGCGGACGAAGATGCTGGGCTGGGAAGGTCGCTTCGAGCCCGTACATTGCGCCGGAAAGTCGGTGCTCGTCGTGCCGCTCCAGGACCTCGAGCCCGAGGATCGCTTCCTCCTCCTGGTGACGCTCGCGGACGGAAAGGAACTACCGTTCACCCTGACAGCAATCGGGAAGACGGAATGGGAGCAGCCCGACCAACAAGTGAATGTGTTCCTCGATCCAGAGACCCAGGAGGCCCTCCGAGCGCAGCTGAAGGACGCACGTACCCGGGCACAGCATCTCGAGGAAGCAAACAGACGTCATTGGAAGGAAGACACCGAAGACCATGCACTCGCCAGATTCCTGGCGAAAGGCTCATTGAAGTTCACGCCGCTTCGTGCCCGGAAGCGCTGGTACTTCAAGAACAAGGGGGCGACCATTGAAGCCACCGTACTCACCGGCAAGGCCAAGGCAGCGGTCTTGTTCCATGTGACGAACAGTGACCCGACCCGGCCCTGGAGCCTGTCAGAGGCGCGTCTACTGACCACTCGGCCAGGGGAGAAGGCGCCCGTATTGTTCGGAGAGGCGAAACCGTTCGCGCTACAGAAAGATTGGGACGAGCTTGGCCCGGGCGCATCCGGTTCCCTTGCTCTCGTCGTGGACAAGAGCGCATTCACTTCACGAGAGGGTCCTTGCGACCTGACCGTGGAGTTGTACCGCCATGATGGCCTGCTGGAGACCCATGTTCTTCTAGATCGTCGTCTTATCCGTGAGTAAGAGCGCCAGCCATGCCTTCGACCAGAGCACTGCTACCACTGGTGGTTGTAGCCCTGATTCTCTCGACCTCGGGCTGCCTTTCGGGGGGCGTGCTCCTGCGGCCAGACGGCAGCCCCGGACCGGAGAAGTGCCCGGAAGAAGCTCTCAAGACCATGCGGATTCTGCGTCTGCGAGTGGGGGACTCGACCTCCGTTGAGCTCGACGTGAACCAGACCGACACCAGCCCCATCACCCTGTACGAGGGACCTGTCGAGAGCATGTTGAACGATGACCTCGGACTCCTCGAATCACCCACCCGGCTCTACGGACGGGTCTGGACAGGTGGCCCGCAGGTCGTCGTCCGGTATTACGAAGCGAAGCCACCGGACGGGGACACCATCCCGATCTGCGCGGTGGCGAGGCTCGCGCACGGCCAACTCAAGAAATTGCCCGAATCGAAGCCTGGGATGGCCGTACTCGAATTTTCAGGGGCTGGAGTCTACATCGTGGACTCGTTCCGGTGAGATCCGACCTCCACCAGGCCAGGTGAGGTCAATCCTGTCAGAGGAGGTCCCGGGCGCGCTCGGGAGCAACTGGTCCGACAATCGGACCAGTTCGTCCGGCTCGCGACCGGGAGGTCCACATCCTGCCGAGGCAGGGGGCCTGCTCGGAGTTCAGACCCTCACCCCGACCCCCTCCCGGAGGGAGAGGGAGGGAAGGGCGCGGAGCTCCGGGCCAGGGAGATCAGCAGCGCCGTCATCTCCGAGGGGGTGAGGATCTGACTCGCCGCCCCCATCGCCCTCGCCGCTCCCGGCATCCCGTCCACCACGCAGCTCGCACCGTCCTGCGCCACCGTGAGCGCTCCGGCCCGGTGCATCGCCAGCAGCCCCTTCGCCCCGTCCTCGCCCATCCCCGTCAGCAACAGCCCCACCGCCCGCGAGCCGTGGAATCCCGCCACGCTCTCGAAGAGCGCATCCACCGAGGGCACCGCCACGCCCCTCGCCGGCTGCGTCTGCAATCGGCCCCCTCTCACCACCAGGTCCCGGTCCGCCGGCGACACGAACACCGACCCGGGCCCCAACCACTCCCCTCCCATCGCCACCACCGTCCGGTGTCCCGTCCCCCCCAGCCAGCGCGCGAAGCTCGGCTCGAAGCCGCGGATGATGTGCTGCGCCACCACCACCGGGAACGGCGCCGGCGATGGCAACGCGCGCAGCAACTCGTACACCAGCGGCGGCGCCCCCGTGGAGCCTCCTATCGCCAGCAGCGCGCACGACTTCCCCTCGGACAGCGAGGACACGGGCCGCGCCACCTGCGTCACCGGAATGCTCGGCGGCGTGCGCCTGCGCCCCACCACCCGCGCGTGCGCCATCACCCGCACCGTGCGCAACAGCCGCTCCCGGAATTCCTTCACCGCGTCCAGCCCCCCCGCCGTGGGCTTGGCCAGCACGTCCACCGCTCCCGCCCTCAGCGACTCGAACGTCCGGTCCCTCCCGGGCGTGTCCAGCTGCCCGCTGAGCACCACGATGGGACAGGGCGCCGTGGCCATGATCTCCGCGATGGCGTCCACCCCGTCCATCCCCGGCAGCACCAGGTCCATCAGCACCAGCTGCGGATTCCACCGCCGCACAGCGGCCACGGCGTCGCGGCCATCCGTCACCTGCGGCAACAGCTCGATGTCCGGCTCACGCCGGAGGATCTGCTCGAGAAAGGCGGCGACGGAGCGCGAGTCCTCAACCAGCAGCAGCTTCACCTGAGCGGCCTCCCCGGCCTGTCAGCTCTCGCATCAGACCCAGGAAGAAGGCCTGTTTCGACCCCACTCCTTATCACGTCCCCGGCCACGCCCGCCTCCCCTCACGCGAAGTGTGACAACCCCGCGCTTCCACCGGCCCTGATGGGAATGCCTCTTGCGAGCGGGAAGAACTGCCCCAGAATGTCGCGCCCATGACGGACACTCCCGCGGCCGGGCGGCGTCCGAACTCCATACGAACCGAGTAGCCCTTGGCCCGAAGACTCCTGCTCTGCCTCCTGCTCGTGCCCGGCCTCGCCGTGGCCCAGAACACCCAACCCCTGCCCACCTTCGAGCTGGAGCGGCTGCAACTCGAGCCGTCCGGACTGGGCTCGCTGGTGGTGGGCACTGGCCGCACGTTGGATCCAGGCGTCGTCCGGGTGTCGCTGCAGGCGCACTTCGAGCACCTGCCCCTCAACTTCGCCAGGACGTGGGACCCGGTGGTCCACTCCATGGGCCTGGTGCAGAACAGGCTCACCGGGCACGTCACCGCCGCCGTCGGCGTGCTGCCCTGGCTGCAGCTCGGAGCGCAGCTGCCCTATATCGTGGACCAGCAGGGAGACTCCTTCCGGGGCATCACCCCGCCCGAGGGCCGCGGAATGGGCACGCCCTGGGTGTCGGTGCGCGCGGCTCCGCTCCAGGTGAAGAACGGCGCGCCGCTGAACCTGGGCGTGGAGCTCGCGGCCGGACTTCCGATGGGCAGCGAGGCGCTGCTCGCGCGGGACTCGTTCGCGGTGAACCCCCGGGTGCAGGCGAGCCTCCAGGGCGAGGGCTACCAGGTGGGCGCCGAGGTGGGGGCCCTGCTGCGCCCCCGGTATGACCTGTCGCCGCTGTCGCAGCGCGCGCAGGACGTGGTGGGCAGCGAGCTGCGCGTGGGCGCCACCGTCACCTCGCGCGGGGAGAACGGCACCTCCACCCGGCCCGAGCTCAGCGTGCTGGTGAACCTGCCGCTCCAGGGAGGCAGGCCCAGCGGCGAGGTGCTGCTGGGGGTCCGCAAGCACGCCCTGAAGGGGTTGGATCTCTACTTCCTCGGAGGGCCCGGCATGGGCACCGCCGTGGACATCCCCGTCGTCCGGTTGCTCGTGGGCGCGTCCTTCGTCACCGGCGAGGCGGACTGAGCGCGCGGGGAAGCCTCACCCGGGGAGCGACCCACCCTCTCCGAGGGGCCATGGCCCCGCCCGGTATTCCGGGGTTACAGTGCTCGCATGAGTCGTCAACCCTTGCGTCGCTGGATGCTGGCGGGAGCCCTCGCGGGCGCCCTGGGCCTGTCGTGCACGGAGCCCGAGGAGCCGTTCCCCAACCTCGACGAGCTCGAGCTGCTCCAGAGCCTGCACAGCCCCACGCGCAACCCGCCGAAGGACGCGACGAACAAGTACGGGGACAGCGAGGTGGCGGCGGCGCTGGGCCACCGGCTCTTCGATGACCCGGGCCTGTCGCGCTGCGGCACCATCTCCTGCAAGAGCTGCCACGACGGCGAGGGCCGCACGGTGGACACGCCGGTGGCGGAGGGCTGCGACGGCAAGCGCACCGGGCGCAACCCGCCCTCCATCCTGAACGCGGGCTACAGCACCTGGTTCATGTGGGACGGACTCGCGGACCGGCTGTGGAACCAGGCGCTGCTGCCGCTGCTGAGCCCCATCGAGATGAACTCCAGCGCCGACATCCTGCGCGCCCGCCTGTCCGAGGCCTACGCGGAGGACTACCGCGGCCTCTTCGGCAAGCTGCCCTCGGAGGAGGAGAGCGACGAGCAGCTGCTGGCCAACTTCGGCAAGGTCATCGCCGCGTACGAGCGCACGGTGAACCGCACCGACGCGCCCTTCGATCAGGACGTCATCCGCTTCCTCTCCGCGGTGGAGGCGGGCACGGCCGAGAAGGACCCCGCGTACCTGGGGCTGAAGACCTTCGTGCGCAAGGGCCAGTGCGCCGCGTGCCACAAGGGCCCGATGCTGAGCGACGACCAGTTCCACAACATCGGGGTGAAGGACCAGAGCGACAGCCAGCGCGGCGTGATGGCGGCGGCCGACACGCTGCTCACGTGGACCTTCAACTCGGCGGGGCCCTACAGCGACGCGGCCGTCGGCAGCGTCGAGTCCGGACGGCTGCAGCGGTTGAGCAGCGACGTGAAGCAGAAGGGCGCGGAGCTGGAGGGCGCCTACAAGACGCCCACCCTGCGCAACGTGGCTCTGACGGCGCCGTACATGCACACCGGGGAGCTGCGGACGCTCGAGGACGTCATCGACCTGTACGACAAGGGCGGCGAGCCCGTGGGCAACTACGCGGGCATGGTGTCCATCACCATCAAGCCGCTGGAGCTCACCGACGAGGAGAAGAAGGCGCTGGTGAAGCTGCTGGAGTCGATGACGGGGGCGCCGAGGTAGCCCCGGCGGGCCGGGGCGGCTGGATGAGGGGCCAGGCGCGCTTGAGGGTGACGGCGACGGAGGCGGCCACGGCCGCCTTCACGCAGTCGCCGGGGACGAAGGCGAGCGAGCCCAGCGCGGCCTTCGCGAGCGGCAGGTGCGCGGCCACGGAGAGCCACGGAATGCCCACGGCGTAGAGGACGCCGATGCCACCGAGCACGTTGATGGCGAAGGCGAGCGGCACCGAGAGGCGCGACCAGGCGCGCTCGGTGAGCCAGCCGATGACGAAGGCCCCGGGCAAGAAGCCCACGAAGAAGCCACCGGTGGGCCCCACGTAGACGGCGAGCCCGCCATTGCCGCCAGCGAGCAGGGGCAGCCCCGCGGCCACGAGCAGGTGGAAGAGCAGCAGGGACAGGCCCGCCTTGCGCGCACCGAGCGTGGAGCCGGCGAGCATCACCCCGAGCGTCTGCGCGGTGATGGGGACGGGGACGAAGGGCAGCGCGAGGGGAGGCATGAGCCCGAGCGCGGCCATGATGGCGGCGAACAGGGCGACGTGGACGAGGTCGCGGGTCTTCACGAGGGTTCCTCGGGGTCGAAGCAGCGCGCGTCGATGGCGTCGGCGAGCGTGTCGGCGGTGCGGAGTGTCTTGACGAGCAGCGGGACGAGCACGGCCAGGGGATTGCGTTCCAGGCCGCGCACGCGCTGGGCCTCCTGGATTTCACGCAGCCAGGTGGCCAGCAGGGGGATGAAGCGCAGGGTGAGGGAGAGCAGCAGGCCCAGGCGCGCGGGACTCAGCCCGAAGCGGGCCAGGGGACGGAAGGCGCGCTGCAGGGACTCGAGCATATCCGAGGCGCGCGTCGTGAGGGAGACGAGCGTGGCGAGCAGCAACAGCACGGCGAGCCGCAGCACGGTCCCCAGCGCGAGCTCCCAGCCGGACAGCCACGCCTGCAGGAGGAAGAGCGGGCCGAGCACGAAGGCGGAGAGCCGGAGGACGGGAGCGACCTCGCGCGGGCGCAGGCGCGCGAGCCCGTAGAGGCCGAGCGTGACGACGAGCGCGGCGGAGACGACGGGCAGGGAGCGGAAGAGCAGCAGCCCGGTGCCGGCCGCGAGCAGCGCGAGCATCTTGGCGCCCGCGGGGAGGGCGTGGAGGGGCGAGTCCCGGTGGAGGTAGAGGCCGAGGCTCACGCCATCATCCGGACGTAGGCGTCGAGGGCGACGGAGGGAACGTCATCGAGGACGATGCGGCCCTGGTCGAAGACGAGCACGCGGTCGAAGTCGCGCAGCAGCTCCAGGTCGTGCGAGACGACGATGGCCGTCTGGGGCATGTCGTGGATGGCCTGGGCGAGACGGCGCTTGTTGCGCAGGTCGAGGAGCGTGGTGGGCTCGTCGAAGACGACGTAGCGGGGCTCCATGACGAGCACGGAAGAGAGCGCGAGGAGCTGCTTCTGGCCGCCGCTGAGGAGGTGGGCGGGGTGGTGGCGGAAGCCCTCCAGGCCGTAGCGGCGAAGGATGGAGGTGACGCGCTCGGAGATGTCGGCCGCGGGGAGACGGAGGTTCTTCAACCCGAAGGCGACGTCCTCCTCGACGGTGGGGAGGACGATCTGGTTGTCGGGGTTCTGGAAGACGAAGCCCACCTTGCGGCGGATGGCGCGAGCATCCTTGCGGGTATCGAGCCCCTCCACGAGCACCTGTCCCTGGTCGGGAACGAGGAGTCCGTTGAGGAGACGGGCGAAGGTGCTCTTGCCGGAACCATTGGAGCCCACCACGGCGACGCGGCGCTCGGAGAGGGAGAGGTCGAGCCCCTGGAGGACGTGGTGCTCACCGAAGTGGTGGTTGACGGCGCGGAGCTGGATCATCGCTGCGGAAACGAGCGAGTGACTGTAGCGCCTTTTTGGGCCCGTGCATGTCCCCTCTCCCTCCGGGAGAGGGCTAGGGTGAGGGTATTTCGTCCTCCCGGTGCACCTGCGTCACACGGGGAGCAACCCGGGACCCGTATACCCTCACCCCGTCCCTCTCCCAGGGGGAGAGGGTCTGACCCTCAGTGCACGTGCGTCGGCTCGGACTCGGACCGCGCCATCCCAACCCCGGGGTGCTCGTCGCCGTGGGCCTCGGAGACAGGAAGCGCCGGGCCAGGCTGGAGGGGCGGGAGCTTCCCCGCATGCAGACCCGTGATGAGCCGCACGTCACGCCGTTTGGTGAGGTACGTGTAGGCCCAGTCGAACATCACGGTCAGCTTGTTGCGGAAGCCGATGAGGAAGGTGATGTGGATGCCCAGCCACATCAACCAGGCGGGCTTCCCGCTCAGGCGGATCTTGTCGTAGAGCACGCCGATCGCGGAGCCGCGGCCGATGACGGCGAAGGAGCCCTTGTCATGGTAGCGGAACGGCTCCAGCGGCTGGCCCGCGATGCGGCGGCGGATGTTCTTCGCCACGTGCCGGCCCATCTGCATGGCCGCGGGAGCGATACCGGGCACCGGCTTGCCGTCCTGTATCAGCGAGGCGAGATCGCCAATCACGAAGACGTCCTCGTGGCCGGGAACGGTGAGCGTGGGCTCCACCTTCACCCGGCCAGCCTTGTCGAGCGGCACGCCGAGCGTGCGGGCCAGGGGTGAAGCGGCCACGCCCGCGCCCCAGAGCACCGTGCGCGCGGGGATGCGGGTGTCGCCGACGGAGACGCCCAGCTCGTCCACGCCGGTGACCATGGCTCCGGTGCGCACATCCACGCCGAGCTTCTCGAGGTCCACACGCGCCCTCTTCGATAGCACCTCGGGATAGGCGTTGAGGACGCGGGGGAGTCCCTCCAGGAGGATGACGCGAGCCTGGGAGATGTCGACGCGGCGGAAGTCCCGCGGCAGGGAGTGCCGGGTCATGTACGCCAGAGCACCGGCCAGCTCCACGCCGGTGGGGCCGGCGCCGATGATGACGAAGGTGAGCCACTCGCGCCGGCGCTCGGGGTCGGGATCCCTCTCGGCGGCCTCGAGGGCCAGCAGCACGCGCTCGCGGATGGCCCTCGCGTCGTCGATGGTCTTGAGGCCGGGGGCGAACCGGGCCCACTCCGGATGACCGAAGTACGAGTGCGTGGCGCCGGTGGCGAGCACCAGGGAGTCGTAGGGAATGTCGCCGCCGTCACAGACGACCACCTTGCGCTGCAGGTCGATGGAGCTGGCCTCGGCGAGCAGCACGGTGGTGTTACGGCCGCGCAGCACCTGGCGGATGGGGGCGGAGATGTCACCCGGGCTGAGGACGGCGGTGGCCACCTGGTAGAGCAGCGGCTGGAACAGGTGGTGGTTGTACCGGTCGAGCACCGTCACCTCGACGGGAGACTTCCGCAGCTTGCTGGCGGCCTGAAGTCCACCGAAGCCCGCGCCCACGATGACCACACGATGCCTCTGCGGGTTGTTTTCCATGCGCACAAAGGTGGTCCGTGGTGGGCGCATCGACCAGCGCCCCCGAGGACACATGACGCGGCGAGTGGAAGACGCATGCCCGCTCGCCCTGGGGGCGGGAGCCCGGGTGCTCGCCTGGTGTCCGGGAGCCTCGGAGGCCCTACTCCAGCACGCGGAAGAACCAGACGGCCAGCGCGTAGAGCCCCGAGAGGCCGAGCAACAGGAACTTCACTCCGGCCGCGATGGCCGCGAACTGGAGCAGGTGCTCGGGCGGCTGCTGGAAGGCATCCAGCGCGCGCCAGAGCGCCGCGTTCTCGAGTGCATCGAGGATCGCCGCGACGAACGGAGCCACGCCGAGCCAGGCGCCCAGCCGCGCGTACTTCCCGGGCGCGGCCCTCGCGGCTAGCAGCGTCAGGGCGGAGAAGACGAAGGGGTAGGCCAGCAGGAAGGGAAGGTCGTAGCGCAACGAGCTCCGGGCCGCGTTCCTCCCCGTCTCCCCCCAGGCCGAGTACATCTGGCTGGCGCGCTCGGCCGACCAGGCGAACTCATAGCCGATGATGGTGTACGGCTTCAGCTCCCGGTCGATGGCGGCCAGCTGGAGGAAGAGCGCGACGGACAGGGCGCCGGAGACGGCGGCGATGAGCAGGAGGGTCTTCTTGCTCGGGCGGGTCAGCAACAGCCTCATGAGAACAGCCTCTCCTGCTCACGTGGGACGACCTAGCGCACCAGGTGGAACGCCGTCTGCCGCTGGAGGGCCCAGCGCACCTTCCCGCTCGCGTCGATGATGACGTCCTCCTCCTGCGCCGAGCGCACCTTCTGCCCGCCCCACTCGGCCACCGGGCTCGTCGCCTGCAGCTCGATGGAGAACCACTGGTTCGGGATGACCGCGTGGTCTCCATTCCCGGGCACACCCTCCTGACGGTCCCACAGGCCGATGAACGGCCCCGCCCCGTGCCCGTTCAGCCCGATGGGGTGCGAATACACCGTCCCGTCGATGCCCTCGGCCACCATCCGCTCGCGCGACGCCTTGAGAATCTCGTTGCCCGTGCGCCCCGGACGCAGCTCCTCGAACACGATGTCCTGCAGCCGGTTCGAGCGCGCCAGGGCCGCCTTCAGCCCCGCCGGCACGTCCGTCTCGCCCTCGCGCAGCACGTAGCCCATGTGCTGCGTGTCCGTGTTCAGCCGCAGCGCCGTCACACCGAAGTCGCAGTGCAGCACGTCACCCCGCTCGATGACCGGATCCTCGCCCACCTCCGCCTCCGTCTTCCCCTGCCGCTGCACGCTCACCGACGGCTGGAACCACGTGCCCAGCCCCAGGTCGTTCACCCGCTGGCGCATCCACCACACCACGTCGCTCGTGCGCGTCTTGCCGGGAGTAATCACCTGGTTCGAGAACCCCGTCTCGATGATGTTCCACGCGACCTTCGTCAGGTCCGTGTAGAAGCGCTCCTCGTCCGCGCTCCGCCACGCGATGAGGTCCACCGGCAGGCCCCCGGCCGGCTTCATCCTCGCGGTCCACTCGGGCCCGAGCGCCTCGCTCATCCCCTCGTACTCGCCATGCGTCAGCCCGTCCGCGAAGGCGAACGTGCGCGACACGTTGATGCCGATGACCCGCGGCTTGCGCTCCTCCAGCACCGCCTTCAGCACCTTCCACTGGTCCGGGCCCCACAGCTCGGCCTGCCGGGTCACCCCGCCTCCGTCCACCTGCACCTGCGCGCGCCGCGTCTCGTACACCCCGCCCTGGGACCCGCCGCCCAGCGCGAGCCGCTCCACGCCCAGCTGCGGACCCCGGTCATGGAAGACGTAGATGGTCCGCCGCCGCGCCGCGAACGTCGTGGGCGACACCAGCGCCGGGAAGACCGGATCCTCGTTGTACTCGCGCATCGGCACCACCCACATGTCGACGCCGTACTTGCGCATCAGCAGGGGGAGCGCCGTGTCCATGCGCTCGCGCAGCCAGGCCTGCTGCCGGGTGGCCTGGTCACGCAGCGGGCCGAAGGGACGCTCGGGCGCGGCCGCCTCCGGTGCTTGGGAAGCGGGGGCGGTGGTGGCACAGGCGGAGGTGAAGAGGAACAGAGGGACGAGGAGACGAATCCAGGTGTTCTTCATGGCGGCACAGCTTCGCACGTTGCGCCGCCACGTCTACCCTCCGTGGAAGACCGTCTCGATTGTCACCTCACCGCGTGGCGAACACGAGGTCATCCACGTCGTCAAAGACGCCACCGGGACACGGCTCGGCGCTGCCCGCGTAGCGGAACACGCCCCGCACCGCCTGCAGCGCCCCCGCCGGCAGCACCAACGTCGCCGACAGCACCTGCGCCCCCGGACGGCTCGGCGTGAGCGTCGCCAGGTACGTCCACGCCGGGTTGCGCGCATCCGCCGCGAAGTACAGGTCCAACCGGTTCTCCCCCGGATCCGTGTACGCCCACACCGTGGCCTCCACCCGCACCGTCCTCCCCGGCGCCAGCGTCCCTCCCTCCACCGTCACCACCCGCAGCCCGTCGAGCGCCTCGTCCCGCTCGTGCTTGCCCCCCTCGCCGTCCTCGCACGAGCCCCACAGCGCGTTGGGCGCGTTCGACTCCGGGCCCAGCCGCCCCCGCCCCGTCAGCAGCACGCCCGAGGTGCACCCCTGCTCCACCCCGTCACACCGGGGTGCCCTCAGCTCCGGGTCGAACATCGCGCGCTCCACCCCGCAGCCCTCCGGGCCACACCGAGGCTCCACCGCGCAGGGGCCGCACTCCAGCGTCCCGCCGCAACCGTCCGGCACCGCGCCACACACCCGGCCCGCCGCCTCGCACGTCAGAGGCATGCACACCTCCGGCGCGTACCGCTCGCTCGTGGCCAGTGTCCCCTCGAGGTCGTTGGAGCCGCCCACCACCAGCACCGCGCCGTCCGGCAGCCGCACCAGCCCCGCCCCCCGCCGCGCCGTCCGCAGGGCCGGCTCCGCGCTCCACGTGTTCGACGCCACGTCGTAGCTCTCCACCGACGCGAGTGCCCCCGACATCACGTGGAAGCCTCCCACCACCCGCACCCGCACCCGCCCATCCTCGCCCTCCTCCACCCACGCCCCATGCGCCTCGCGCGGCGTGCCCGGCTCCTTCACCTGCAGCCACTCGTCCTTCGCCGGGTCGTACAGCTCCGCCGTGGCCGCCGCGCGCGACGTGGTGCCGCCCACCACCAGCACCCGCCCATCCGGCAGCCGCGTCACCGTGTGCCCCGAGCGGTGCGTCCCCGCCACGCCCCCCACCGGGCCCGTCTTCGTCCACTGGCCGCTCGCCGGGTCGTACAGCTCCGCCTGCAGCCCGCTCACGAAGAGCACCTTGCCGCTCGCCAGCACCACGCCCGTCTGCGCCCCACCACGCGCGGACGTCGGCGCCCCCGTGCGCGTCCACCGCCCCGTCGCCGGCTCGAACAGCTCCGCCGAGCGCACCGGGCGCCGGTCCACGTCGAGGCCGCCCGCCACCAGCACCCGCCCGTCCGCCAGCAGCACCGCCGCCGGGTCGTTGCGCGCCTCGGCCATGTCCGCCACCGCCGTCCACCGGCCCGTCGCCGGGTCGTACATCTCCGCGCTCGCCAGCGCGCCGAAGGAGGCCGAGTACGTGCCCCCCATCACCAGCACCCGCCCGTCCGCCAGCGTCACCGCCGCGTGGTTGCGCCGCGCCGCGCGCAGGGCCCCCGTGGCACGCCACTCCCCCGTCTCCGGGTCGTACACCTCGCAGCTCATCAGCGTGCGGTTGCCGTCATGCCCTCCCGCGGCCAGCACCCGCCCGTCCGCCAGCGCGACGAAGGGCAGCAGCTTGCGCGGCGTGGACAGCCCTCGCGACACCGTCCTCTCCGACGGCTCGTCCGGCGCCGGCGCCGAGCTGCACGAGAACACCAATGTGAAGAGCGCCACCATGGCGCAGGACGTCGAAACCCTTTTCATGACCCTCCCCACTCCGTTCCGAGAGGGACGGGTCTACACTCCGGGTCTGACATCCCCGGGCCACACTTCTCCTGTGATTCCCGGGAGTTATCGTCCTCTTCACGACAGGCCTGACGGGTTGTGCGGGATTCGTGCCGCGGCCCGTCATGGGCCCGTCACAGGTGTGTCAGGGAGCCGTCCAGCCCATGGCCCATGGGGTGCTCCTCCTCCTCGTTCACGTTCACCGGCTCCGCCTCCAGGCCCTCGCTGTGCCGCGGGGGCAGGGCGCCACCATCGTCGTCCTCCAGCTTGAGCAGGTGCGGGGTGCGGTCGAGGTACAGCTCGCCGTCGCGCACGTGGCGCACGTCCGAGTACTCCACCAGGAACTCGTCGCGCGACAGCAGGTGAGGCTCCAGCTCGAAGTGGCTCTCGCCCACCGCGCCCACGCGCCCCACCCTCCGGCCCTCCGCGTCCCGTACCACCATGCCCTCACGCACCTCGTCCAGCCGCACCATGACGTCCTCCTCACGAGCCCCCGCGCCCTCCCGCACCGGGCCCCTCTCCTTCTGAGTGGGGAACACCCGGCGCCACGGCAAGGGCAGGCAGGAGGGGCAGCCCTGGGGGCAGGGGGCGGCTCCTCGCCCCGGCGCGCATGCGGCGTGCGGAGGCATGGGGCCACCGGGGTGCGCGGTGCCTAACGTGTCCGTGAGGAGGAAGCCGTCATGCTCCTGGAATTGACCGCCGTGGAGGCCCGCGAGCTCAAGGAGGTCCTCGACTCGTCCCTGCGCGAGCTGCTCGACGAGATCGCCCACTCGGACCACCGCGCCTACCGAGAGATGCTGCAGGCCCGCTACAGCCGGCTCGAGCAGCTCAACCACCGCCTGGAAGCGTCCGTCGAGAGCGACCAGGTCTACGCCTGAGCCCTCCCGGCGTGCGTGAGAGGGTCGCGTGCATGAGACCTCTCCGGGCGCGAAAGATGCGCGCGCCCGGGACGTCCGGCATGCTTCGGGAACGGAGGAGCTCCGGAGAGCTCCGGACGCCCGCGAAGACATGCACGTGATGATACCGGCCGCGCCCCTCCGTTTCCTCCTCTCCCCGTCGCTCGGAGAGGTGAAGGAGCACGTGCGGGCGGAGCTCTTCAGCCGAGCACTCACCCAGCGGCTGGGCCGCCCGGTGGTGGTGGAGCTGGCGCCCTCGTACGAGGCGCTGGAGAGGGAGCTGGTGGAGGGCCGGGTGGACCTCGCCTGGGGCACGGCCGAGCAGTGCACCGCTTTCGAGCCGCAAGCGCGCGCGGTGCTCAGGGCCGTGCGGGCCGGTCTCTGGTACTACCACGCGGCACTGGTGTGCCGGGCCGAGCGGCCGCTCACCGTGGAGACATTGAAGGGCAGACGTGCCGCCTGGGTGGCCCCGCGCTCCACCGGCGGCTATCTGCTGCCCATGCGCCACCTGCGGGCCCAGGGGCTCAACCCCTCGGACACCTTCGCCGAGGAGCGCTTCCACGGCACCTACCGCAAGGCGCTGCTGGCGCTGCTGGCCGGCGAGGCGGACGTGGCCGCCATCTACTCCAGCCATCCGGAGGAGAACACCGTCCGGGCCTATCTCGCCGAGCACGTGGGGACGGACGAGCGCCTGCTCATCCCCTTCGAGTTCACCGAGCCCACGCTGGCCGACGGGCTCATCCTCACCTCGCGGTTGCAGGAGGCGGACGCGGCCGCGCTGGTATCCATCCTCACCACGCTGGCCGTGAGGGGCGCGGGGCTGGAGCCGCTGCTGGGCCTCTTCGACAGCGAGGGCTTCGTCCTCTCCAGCATGCCGGTGCCCCGGCCGCCCCCGCCCCGCGCGGTGCGGCACACGGAGTACCTGGCGGCGGAGCTGGACGCGCAGGAGCGGTGCATGCGGCTGTGGACGCCCGCGGGCTCGGCGTTCGGGCGGGACACGCGCCATGCCGAGGGACGGCGGCTGGAGGCGGTGCTGGGGCCGGAGGCGGGGGATGCGCTGGTGGCGCTCGCGCGGGCGGCGCGGCACAGCGGCGTGGGAGGGCGGGTGGAGTACCGTCTGGAGGTGGAGGGCGAGACGCGGTGGTACGCGGCCGAGGCCACGGTGCGAGCACCGGCCCCGGGCAGCGGGGCGAGCACCACCACGGCGCTGCTGGTGCGAGACGTCACCGAGCTGCGCGCGCTGGAGGAGGAGCTGTACCGGCTGGCCTCCTTCCCGCTGCTGCACCCGGAGCCGATGCTGGAGGTGGGGATGGACGGGGCGCTGCGCTACGCCAACCCGGCGGCGCACACGGCCTTTCCGGACCTGCTGGTGCGCGGGGCGGGGCACCCGCTGGTGGAGGCGACGCTGACGTGGGCGAAGCGAGGGGCGGAGGTAGGCGAGTCCCCGCCCACGGTGCAGCTGGGGGGACGGCACTGGGAGCTGACGGTGGCGCTGCTGTTGGACCCCGAGGGGCTGCGGGTGTTCGCGAAGAACGTGACGGCGCGCAAGCAGATGGAGGCGCAGCTCTTCAAGGCGGACCGGATGGCGGCGCTGGGCTCGCTGGCGGCGGCGGTGGGGCACGAGATGAACAACCCACTGGCCTACATGCTGGCCAACCTGGCCTTCGCGAACGAGGAGCTGGAGCGCATCCGGAAGACGCTGCGCGAGCAGGGAAACGAGCTGGAGGAGGAGCTGGACGACGTGGAGGAGGCGCTGGGGGAGGCGAGGGATGGGGCGGACCGGCTGAAGACGATCGTTCAGGACCTGAGGATGCTGTCGAGGGCACCGCCCGAGCAACGAGAGCGGGTGGAGGTGGTGCCGGTGCTGGAGCACGCGCTGAGCCTGGTGAAGGGCGAGCTGCGGCACCGGGCGCGGCTGGAGAAGGACTTCCGGCCGGTGCCCCAGGTGGAGGGAGACGAAGGGCGACTGGGGCAGGTGTTCATCAACCTGCTGCTGAACGCGGTGCAGGCGATGAGCGAGCTGGACGCGGCGCGCAACGTGCTGCGGGTGGCGACGTACACGGGGCCGGCGGGAGAGGTGGTGGTGGAGGTGCAGGACACGGGAGTGGGGATGGCGCCGGAGGTGCTGGCGAGGCTCTTCGAGCCCTTCTTCACGACGAGACCAGCGAGCACGGGACTGGGGCTGTCGGTGAGCTACGCCATCGTGTCGAGCCTGGGAGGCACGTTGAGGGCGGAGAGTCGCGAGGGGGTGGGCACGACGCTGACGGTCATCCTGCCGGCCGCGCCCCCCAATCCCAACAACAACAACAACAACAACCCCTCTCCCTCTGGGAGAGGGACGGGGTGAGGGTATCGAGTCCCCCGGGTTGCCCCCTTGGAAGGCTCAGGCCTTCTCGAGGATGAGCCGTCCGCAGCGATCTCCGACCATCATCGCGGGCGCGTTGGTATTGCCCGAAGTAACGACGGGAATGATCGCGGCGCTCGCCAGCCGCAGGCCCTGAACCCCGCGCACGCGCAGTTGCGGATCCACCACCGCCAGCTCATCCGTGCCCATCTTGCACGTGCCCACCGAGTGGAAGTCGGACTCCGAATACTGACGGACGGCCTCCACGGTCTGCTCATCGGTGACGGTGTCGGGGCCGGGGGTGTGCTCCACGTCCTCCACCAGGTCGCGCAGACCCGGCGAACCCAGGAGCTGGCGGATGAGCTTGTAGCCCTCGAGCTGGTTGGCGAGGTCCTCGTTCGTGCCCAGGAAGTTCGGGTCGATGATGGGGGCATCCCGGAAGTTGGCCGAGCGCAGCTTCACGCTGCCGCGACTCGTGGGGTGCAGGTTGATGAGGCCGAAGGCGAGCGCCTCGGAGGGATAGGAGCCCCAGCCGTAGCGCATGTAATACGACTGCACCTGGAACTTGGGAGACCCCGGGCGGGGCCCGTTGCCGACGAAGAGGTTCACGTCCATGGTGGTGGTGTGGGAGGCGGGCTCGGGCTGCCGCAGCTTGCGCACCGCCACCGAGACGAGGTGGTCGTGCAGGTTCTTGCCCACGCCGGGCACGTTGGCCACCACGGGGATGCCGTGGGCCTCGAGCTCCGCCGAGGCGCCGATGCCCGAGAGCATCAGCAGCTGGGGCGTCTGGATGGTGCCGGTGCAGACGATGACCTCGCGCCTGGCCCGCACGGACAGCTCTCCGCCCTGCTGGTCGATGATGACGCTGTCGAGCTTCTTCGCCCCATCGAAGGACAGGCGCTTCACCCAGGCATTCATCATGAGCGTGAGCCGGGGGTTGGCCAGGTGCTGCGAGACGAAGGCGGAGAAGGCGTCCTGGCGGATGCCATCCACCACGTTGAGCTGGCTGTACGTGGTGCCCAGCTGGTTGTCGCCGTTGTAGTCCTCGTTGAAGGGGTGGCCGAGCCCGATGGCGGCCTGGACGATGGCCTGGGACAGCGTGTGACGGGCGGTCAGTGCGTTCGAGGGGCGGATCGGCCCGCTCAGGGCCTGGAAGGAGGGCAGGACGCTGGCGAAGTCCCAGCCGGAGCACCCGGCCGCGGCCCAGCCATCGTAGTCGGCCCGGTTGCCAAGGACCCAGACCATGCCGTTGACGGAGCTGCTGCCGCCGAGCACCCGGCCACAGGAATAGGACTGGGCCTTGCCCTTCAACGCCGCTTGCGGCTCGGACTTGAAGGCCCAGTCGGTCTCGGCGCCCGGCTGTGTCAGCCGGTAGGATTGGGTGAAGTCGCGGATCTCCTCGCGGTCGTTCGTGCCTCCCGCCTCGATGAGCAGCACGCGCGCGTCCGAGTCCGTGAGGAGCCGGGAGGCCAACGTACAGCCCGAGGAGCCCGCACCGATGATGATGTAGTCGTACTCGGTGGAGTCCGAGCACCCGATGAGCGTGGGCATCGCGAGCGCCGCGCCCGAGAGACCCAGCAGCTTCAGCAGGTCGCGGCGGGAGTAGCGGCCGGCCGCCGCCGTCTGGAGAAGCCCTTTCATGTCGGGGGACTTCATGTTCCTACCCATGGGAGTTCTACCTTTCCGAGAGACGTGTTCTCTGAGGGCCAGCGAAATGCCCCGGCCACTGAAGTACCATCGCACACCGAATGAGACGATTACTCCCACTGCTCGTACTCCTGGCCGGCTGCGAATGGGTGGCCAACCCCATGAACTTCACCCGGGAGGAGGTCCCGCGATTCAAGGCACAAGCGGACCACCCCGCGCCCGTGGTGAACCCCACGTCCCTCAAGGTGATGGCGTGGAACGTGAAGTACGGTGCCTGCCGCATCGACTTCTGGTTCGACTTCTGGGGAGACCGCGTCCAGATGTCCTCCACCGAGGTGACGGACTGCCTCACCAAGGTGGCGGCGCTCATCCGCGAGTATGACCCGGACATCCTCATGACGGAGGAGATCGAGGTCGACTCCAAGCGCAGCGCCTACATCGACATGGTGAGCTTCCTGCTGGAGAACACGAACCTCCGTTACGCGGCGTACATGTCCACCTGGGACTCGCGCTACGTACCGTCCGAGGGCGTGGGCCGCATGAACCTGGGCAACGCCATCTTCTCGCGCTACCCCATCACCAAGGCCGAGAGCATCCGCCAGGTCGACCGCACGGACCAGGACGTGGTGACGGGGACCTTCTACATCAAGCGCGTCATCGGCCGGGCCGAGGTGGACGTGGGCAACGGACGCACCATCGCCGCGTACGTGGTGCACACCGAGGCGTACGACCAGGACGGCACCAAGCAGAAGCACATCCAGCAGATCCACGACGTGCTGCGCGCGGAGACGCTCCCATGGGTCATCGGAGGCGACTTCAACGAGCTGCCGCCGGTGTGCGACGAGCGCGCGGCCGCGGGAGCGCCGGAGGCCTGTGACGGCAAGCTGCGTCTGTCCAGCTTCCTGGACGAGCGCGAGAGCAGCAAGGGCACCGAGTTCGAGCAGCCGCCCTACACGCCCAGCGTCATGAAGCCGTTCTACGAGGACTTCGAGCCGTTCATCCCGCTGGCCCGCTACGGCGTGGGCGAGGCGAATCAACGGCCCTACTTCACGCACTCGATGCTCGGTCCGGACGCGGTGAACGACCAGGGCGTGCCCGGCTTCTGGAACCGCACGCTGGACTACCTCTTCATCCGCAAGGGCGAGACGTGGACGGACACGGATGTCATCCAGGAACCCGGCCGGCTCGGAGTCCAGAGCAACGCCCTCCGGCTGTCCGACCACGCCCCCGTGGCCGGCACGTGGAGGCTGCCATGAGAGCCCTGCTGCTCCTCGTCCTGCTCGGCGGCACCCTCGCCCTCGCGGAGCCACTGCCCGCTCGGGACACCGCCGACGTGGGCCCGCGTGGCTCCTGGAGCGTGGGCGTCTTCAACCCGCTGCGCCTCGCGGTGCATGACCGGGTCGAGCTCCAGACGCATCCGCTCCTCTTCTTCGTGGCCCCCCACGTGGATGCCCGCTTCGCCCTGGTGCGATCGCCCCTCCGCCTGACGGGCGAGGCCGGACTCTCGGTGCCGACGTTCGCCATGCGGTTGGCCAAGGGGTTCTTCTTCCCCTCGTGGGACACCAGCCAGAACGACATCGGCTGGATGCTGATTCCACGGGCCGGCCTGATGCTGTCCGGCGACGCGCTCGCGCACGACGTGTGGACACTCCGGGCGGAGGCGTCCTTCCGCGTTGCGCTGGGCCCCAACAGCGCCGAGCCGCTCAACTCCTTCCTCACCCCGGTGGATCTCCTGCTCGCGGCGCCACTGACCGGCTTCCGCTCGCGCGTGGGCGGCGCGTACGACCACGCCTTCACCGAGCGCCTGCGCCTGCGCGGCGAGCTCGACCTCTACGTCACCGGCCCGCAGGGCGACCTCGAGGTGTCGGGCACGAACGTGGGGCCACTCGCTCCACTGTCTCCGCTCGTCGTCACCGCCCATGTCGGCCTGGACATCGCCCTCTTCCAGCACAGCCGCCTCACCCTGGGCGTCTTGTGGGCCAACGCGGACCAGGGGGCGACGAAGGTGGTGACGGGTAGCGACGGCTTCAGTGAGCGCGTCCGCGTTCGGGGCAACAACTTCGTCCCGACGCTGGACTTCATCTGGGCCGGCTTCTGAGCGGCCCACACAGGCCTGGACGACAGGTGTTCTAGTGGAGTGGTCCACGAAGTCCTTGGACAGAGTCCGAGGGCCCGTGGATGTACCCTCTCCCTCTGGGAGAGGGCTAGGGTGAGGGTCTTTCCCCTGGAGCGCATGACCGGGCGGCGAGGGGGGCGGTTGCGTGCCGCGATGCAAGCCGGGGCGAGGAACACGCGGGTGACGACCCTCACCCCCCGCCCTCTCCCAGAGGGAGAGGGAGCATGCGCAACACTAGTCCTTCTCGCGCCGGGCCTGCCGCTCGGCGCGTGCGGCCAGGACGCGGCCCAGGTTCTCTTCGATCCAGTCGGCGAGCCCCTCCACACGCTCGGCCACCTCCTGTCCCAGCGGCGTGAGGCTGTACTCGACGTGTGGGGGGATGACCGGGAACACCTCGCGCCGCACGAAGCCGTCCGCCTCGAGCGCCTGCAGCGTCTGGGCGAGCATCTTCTCGCTCACCCCGCCGACCTTCCGCCGCAGCTCGCTGAAGCGGTGCGTGCCCTCGAGCAGCGCCACCAGCACCAGCACGCCCCAGCGGCTCGTCACGTGCTCCAGCACCCCGCGCGACGGGCATGCCGGCGCGAACAGCTCCCCGCGTTGCTCCCTCGCCCGCTTGCTGAGCTCCTGCGCCAGCCGCCCTGTCCGTCTCGTGATCGCCATGCCAGTAACTTACCTGAAAGTGGGTACTTACGAAACGTAAGTGACGGGGTTAAGTGTTCCGCGTCGCCTCCACACACCGCAGAGGAAAGAGAGAACACCGCCATGATCGTCGTCACCGCAGCCACCGGACACCTGGGCCGGCTCGTCATCGACCAGCTGCTCCAGAAGGTCCCCGCCAGTCAGGTCATCGCCGCCGTGAGGAGCCCCGAGAAGGCCAGGGACCTCGCCGCCCGCGGCGTCCAGGTCCGCAAGGCCGACTACAACCAGCCCGCGACGCTCGAGGCCGCCTTCCAGGGCGCCGAGAAGCTGCTCCTCATCTCCTCGAGCGAGGTGGGCCAGCGCGTTCGCCAGCACCAGGCCGCGGTCGACGCGGCGAAGAAGGCGGGTGTGCGGCTCATTGCCTACACCAGCATCCTCCACGCGGACACCTCCGGCATCTCGCTGGCGCCCGAGCACCTCCAGACCGAGGCGGCCATCCGCGCCTCGGGCCTGCCGTTCGTCCTGCTGCGCAACGGCTGGTACATCGAGAACTACACCGGGAACCTGGCTCCCGCGCTCCAGCACGGAGCGCTGATGGGCGCCGCCAGGAACGGGCGCATCGCGGCGGCCACCCGCGCCGACTTCGCCGCCGCCGCCGTGGCGGTCCTCACCACCCCGGGTCACGAGGGCAAGGTGTACGAGCTCGCGGGCGACCAGCCCTTCACCATGGCGGAGCTCGCCGCCGAGGTCTCCCGCCAGGCCGGCAAGCCCGTGACCTACAAGGACCTGCCCGCCGACCAGTACATCGGCGCGCTCGAGGGGGTGGGGCTGCCCGCCCCCGTCGCCAGGATGCTCGCGAGCGCTGACCAGGGTATCGCCCGCGGTGAGCTCGACGATCAGAGCGGAGATCTGCGCCGCCTCATCGGACGCCCCACCACGCCGCTCGCGCAGGCGGTCGCGGCCAGCCTGAAGCGCTGAGCACTACCCCGTCCAGGACACGCGCAGGGTGATGCCCTTGTCCGTGAAACCGAGCACGTCCACGCGCACGCCCTCGTCCCCGGGCAGCAGGGCACGCAGCGCCGCGAGGATGGCGCCCTGGACGATGTACCGGGCCGGCCCCACCTCGTTCACCCAGAGGTCCACCACGTTGGGCGCCACATCCGTGACGCGGACCTCGGTGTAGTTGTTGCCGGAGCGGAAGCTCTGCTGGGTGCGCTCCACCAACCGGCGTGGGCCCAGCAGCCGGAGCACCTGGAACGCCGCCCGGCCCGTGAAGGTCTCCTGGTACCCGGCCAGCATCCGCTCGCCCAGCAGCCGGTAGGCCACCGCCTCCGGCTCGCCGGGGTACAGCGCCTCGATGGCGATGGCCACGCTTCGGGTCCAGGTCTCGACGGAGTAGGCCGGCAGCAGCTTGCGGTCCAGGTCCAGCCCGATCTCCCGCAGGCGCTCCTTCACATTCGGCGAGAGGCGCCCCGCGAGCCCCCGCACGAAGAGTCCCTCGAAGGTATGTTCGTAGACGAACCGCTCCGGCATGCCGAGGAGTCTACCTAGAAGCCCAGGTAGATGAACCTTCCCGAGGACGTCTTGTCCCCGAAGCCCACCGTGTTGAGGTTCAACGAGCCGCGGCCATTGAGCTCCTTGTAGCTCCCCCCGAAGTTGCCGTGCTCGTAGAGGCGGAACCTCCAGCCAGGGGGCAGGCAGTAGCGCACGGCCGAGGTCTTGTCGTTGAAGCCCTCGATGGAGGTGAAGTTGGCGTAGTTCTCCCTCCCGTAATCCGGGTAGTCGATCATCAACCCGCGGTCGCTGAAGTCGGAGTCGTCGTACAGCTCGACGAAGGCGCGGTGGATGTCGCTGTCACAGCCGGGGTTCGGGAAGGTGGAGCGGAACTCCATCATCTTCACCGAACCGCCCGGGCCATCGTTGTCGTGCTCGGTGCCGTAGACGAGGAGCTGGCCCCACGGGTCCACGTAGAGGCCGCCCGCCGCGTCGAGGTTGCACTGCCGGTTGGTGCCGCTGTCGTAGCCCGGCGAGGGATAGCCGCAGTACAGGTGCTTGCGCGCCACCTTGGTGATGACCGCCTGGCCGTTCTGCTCCGTCACCCGGTACAGGTCGATCCAATCCTCGCCGCCGAGCGTGTTCTGGTGCGTCCCCGCCAGGAAGAGCGACCCATCACACTGGGTCACCAGGTTGAGGTTCTGGTAGTTGCCGAACTCCCAGTCACCGATGGCCGAGAGCAGCTCGTTCTCGTTCCACTCGTCCAGAGGCTCGAAGCCCACCGCCGGGGAGCGCAGGTCCGCGCCCGTCGAGCGGTAGAACTCGAGGTTGTTCGCGTCCGCCCGTCCGAGGATGAGCAGGAAGCGCCCGTCCGCGAGCTTCGCCAGCGACGCCGTGCCCGCCTGCTCCGACGTGCCCACCCGGCTCACCGGCAGACGCAGGGGGCTCGAGGGGGAGCGCAGGTCGTAGAAGACGACGCGGCTCCTGGCTCCCGAGGAGCTCGACTCCAGCGACACCGCGAGGAGGTTCCCCGAGGCCTGCATGCCGCCCGAGTGGGTGTAGTCCAGGTCCGAGAACCACGCGTCGGTGATGGCGCGGTCCGAGCCGGACGGGAGGGTGGCGGGATAGGAGAGACCCGCCTCGAGGCGGTTGGAGCGGAAGCGGGCGCCGCCCGTGTCCCGGGAGCCCATCTCCACCACGGTGAAGGCCTTGGTCGCTCCCGAGTGCGAGACGGCGAGGTGACGGCCTCCGGCGGCGGGCAGGCGCTGGATGCCCTGCCAGTGATGGGACTGCGTCACCGGATCGCCGATGGGGAAGAAGCCGAGCACGTCTCCGTGGTCTCGCAGCCCGTTCACGGCGCCCACCGCGTCGGGCACGCACTGATTACAGTCGTCCGAGCCCCATCCGCACACGGCCCCCGTCCACTGCGCCAGGGCACTCCCACCCACCAGGCTGGTGGTCAGCAGGCCCAGGCAGCCGAGGGTTCGCATCATCTTCATTCTCATGGTCACTCCGCCTTCCCTCCGTTCAGCGGCTCCGCTTCACGCCCTGGAGGTCGTGGACATAGTGGTACGCCACCCCGTGGCCCGGCACTTCTCGCACCACGAAGCCGAATCCATCGAGGACCCGTCGGAGCTTCAGGTTCGGCTGGGCACAGTGGACCGCGTGGACGATCCACTCGACCGAGTCCAGCCCACGGTCGCGAGCATGACGCTCGGCCAGACGCCAGAGGGTCCGGAGGATGCCTTCACCGCCGCCGTCGATTTGCGCCAGTTCCACGACGAGCCGAGCCTCCTTCACCTGGAACCGGCCCAGGATGTTCGCTGACCCGGCCTGGAAGACGAGGGGCTCGTCCGTGAAGACGAAGGCCCGAAGCTCTTCATCGGAGAGCCGGAGGATGTCCTCGGGCGTATAGCCTTCGAGCAGGATGCGCCGCTGGGTCGTCATGCTCGGGAGTGTCGCGCACGTCCCAACAGCCATGCCAGCACGGCGAGCCCGAGTCCCCACGCGCCGCCGCCCGAGGCCACGCCACACCCGAAGCCCACCCGCAGGTTGAGCAGGCCTCCCACGGAGAAGCCAAGCGGAGCCGAGAGGGCGCTCCTCATGCCGAACTGCTCGGCCCGGGCCTGGGCCTCGTGGGCGCCCTCCGCGAGCGCCTCGGGAGGAACGAAGACGAACCCTCCGGAAGCATCCGCCACCACGGGAGCACCGACGGGGGAGCCATCGAGGAACACCTGCACGGTGGCGCCGGGCGCCGTCCTGCCCTCGAGCTGGGGCAACGAAGAGACGCCGGCCTCTCCGTTGCCGGGAGAGACCCAGGTGGGCACGGCAGGCGCGGCGAAGGCCTGGGCGATGACCTCCACGCGTCCCTCGAAGTCGGGCGCGCCCGCGACGGTGGGCTCGGCGCCCCGGGGGCCCTCGGGCGTGTCACCCGAGAGCCCCGCGCTCGCGGAGGCGGTGCATTCCGAGGGCACACCGCCCGCGGCCTGGACGAGCACGAGCCCCCCTCCCCCACCTCCACCCGGAGAGGCAGTGCCGTCCGCGCCCGCGCCGCCCTTCGCCGAGAGCACCGTGCAACCGAGCCCCTCCGCGACACGCACGTGCACCGTGCCACCCGCGCCGCCGCCACCTCCGCCCCCCTGCGATGCCGTGGCCGCGAGCGCGGCCAGGCCATTGGCGGTGATGATGCCGCGAGGGCGAGGGCCCTGGATTTCACGGGCACGCACGAAGACGATGCCGCCCCCCGCGCCTCCCGCCGAGCCCTCGATTCCCGCGCCACCACCGCCGCCGAACAGCAGGCGCTCCACGGAGCGCGAGTAGCGCAGCGCCATGCCACCGCGGCCCCCTACGTCGCGCTCCGGTGACTCCTGCGAGGAACGGCCGCCCTGCCCTCCCCTCCCGACGTGACCTCCCCCGCCTCCGCCCGCGTCGTGGCAATTGCCGCCGCCTCCTCCGTTGGCGAACCGGGCGTACCCGTGCGAGAGCGCATCATAGAGCCTGCTGGCGAAGCCCTCGCCCTTGCGCGCACCGCCGCCCCTCGTCGCCGGCCCGTCCTGCTCCGTGCAGTCGTAGAGGGACTCGGCCACGCCCGCCTCGGCCGCACCCCCGCGGAAGCCCAGGCCCTCGACGTCCAGCGAGCCCTGGTTGAAGACGGTACCGGTGGCGAGGAAGGCCAGGACTCCGCCGCTGCGCCCATTCCACGGCGGAGCCCGCAGCGAGCCACTGCTCGAGATGCGCACGTCCGTGTACTCGGGCACGAGCACCACCTGGGACGGAAGGGTGAAGTCATTCACGAGCGGCGCGGAGAGGCGCAGCACTCCGGTCGAGACGTCCTCCAGGCGCGCCAGCTCCCAGCGGCCCACGCGCGAGCCCTCCAGGTCGAACGCGTCCACGCGCGCCTGCTCGAGCGACACCGTCTCCCCCACCTGCAGCACGAGCACCAGCTCGCCCTCGTCGAAGGGCGTTGCGTTCTCCACGCGCAGCCTGGTGGTGCCCGCCGGCGCGTCGGCGGTGAGCGCCGTGGAGGCATTGATGACGTCCCCCGAGTCCCTCACCTGCAGCGAGCCCTGCTGGCCATTGCCCAGGCCGAAGACATCCTTCTCGGCGAGGGCCCCTCCCGGCAGCAGCGCGAGTCCCACGGACAGGAGCCCGAGCAGGACTCCCCGTGGATTCACCGGGACGAAGCGACGCGAGGTGGCAGGCGACACGGGACCCCCTTCAGTCTCCACCACTCGTCATAGGAGGGAACGAGGCAGGACGGCAACTCACGCGCTCCGTCCGTCCCGCCTCAGAACCGGCCCTGCGCGAGCGAGAACACGGGCATCATTCGACCCGGGCGAGAGACGTCCGAGGTGATCACGGGAAGCGGAGCCCCCAGGGAGACGCGCTTTCCGTCGACGTTGAGGAGCGCGGGTGAGGGAGCCCTGGACGCGAAGGCGCGATCCGGCTCCTTGGTGAGGTTGATGAAGAGGGTCTGCACCAGGGCGACGAGCAGCCAGCTGCCGACATGGGCGGGCCAGAGGACGAGGTCGAGGCCTCCGTTGCGCTGGGGCCGGCTGTACTGAACGGCCCAGAAGACGCCGTAGGTGGCGACACCCGAGAGCCACGTCCAGATGAAGCTGTGGGAGTAGTCGAGCTCCGTGGCGGCGATGAGCCAGATGGGGATGGTGCTCAGGAGCGGGAGGACGGCACCGTTGAGGAGGATCATGGCGTGCGTGCCCGCGCCCAGGACGAAGTCCACGCCCTCCCTGCCGGTGAAGGCGGAGGTGAGGACGGTGGCGCCGAAGAGGGTGACGACCTCCACCGCCCACATGCCGGTGCCCACGAGGAGCTGCGTGCCGAAGCCGGTGAAGAACTCCCCCAGCGGCCGCAGGAGCGAGAAGGACGAGTGTCGGGCGGGGACTCCGGGCTGGTGCTCATGCGAGAGCAGCCCGTAACCCGAGGGCGCGGCGAGCGTCGGCGCGAGCAGGCTGAGCGCACGAGGCTCCCGGGTCTCGAGCCGGGGAGCATCCGCCGGGGAGAACTGGAGGACGGAGAGGACGAGCAGGGTGGTGAGCATGGTGGCTCCGGAATGAGGTCACACCGGTACGCGTGAACGGCCCGAGTATGCCTCGCCTGAAGCCACAAATCCGACACCGGCCCGGGGGGCTCATGACATCCCGGCGTCGAGGGGTCTAGGCTTCCCTCTTCCCTACTTCCGCGGGGTTCCGCCTCTGAGTCGGGTGGCTGGCCTTCGGGCCGGTGCGGGGGTAGGCCGAATGGCGGCGAGGACTCGAGGCCGACGGTACGGGGGATTCGAAGTGTGTCGGCCGAAGCCGCCCTCATCCAGTGAGGGCATCCATGCGCATCCTACAGGTGATTCACGGCTACCCGATGCGGTTCAACGCCGGCTCGGAGGTCTACACCCAGGCCCTGTCTCAGGGACTCGCCGATCGCCATGAGGTCCACGTCTTCACGCGCTACGAGGACCCGTTCGTCCCGGACTACTCGATGCGCCAGGAGCGGGATCCGGATGACCCGCGCATCGAGCTGCACCTCGTCAACATGCCCAACAGCCGGGACCGCTACCGGCACGAGGGCGTGGACCACCGCTTCGCCGAGCTGCTCGACGCGCGCCGCCCCCACGTCGTCCACGTGGGGCACTTGAACCACCTGTCGACTTCACTCATCGAACAGGCGGCATCCCGGAGCATCCCCATCGTCTTCACCCTGCACGACTACTGGCTGATGTGCCCGCGCGGCCAGTTCATGCAGATGCACCCGGAGGACCCAGGCAATCTCTGGGCTGCCTGTAGCGGACAGGAGGACCGTAAGTGCGCCGAGCGCTGCTACGCGCGCTACTTCTCGGGCGCCCCCGAGGAGCGCGAGCAGGATGTGACCCAGTGGGCGGACTGGGTGCACCGGCGGATGACGCACGTGCGGCGCATGGCGGAGCGGGTAGACCTGTTCATCGCGCCCTCGCGCTACCTGCTCGAACGGTTCCGCGATGGCTTCGGCCTGCCCGCCTCCAAGCTGCGCTACCTGGACTATGGCTTCGACCTCGGGCGACTCACCGGCCGGCGGCGGCAGCCGGAGCAGGACTTCGTCTTCGGGTACATCGGCACGCACATCCCGGCCAAGGGCATCCACCATCTCCTCGAGGCATTCGGCCAGGTACGGGGACGGGCGAAGCTGCGCATCTACGGCCGGCACCGTGGAGCGGACACGGAGGCACTCCGGGCCCTGGCTCGCACACTGCCGGGCGATGCCGCCACACGCGTCGAGTGGCTGCCCGAGTACCGCAACGCGGACATCGTGCGGGACGTGTTCAATCACGTGGATGCCATCGTGGTGCCCTCCGTCTGGGCGGAGAACTCGCCGCTCGTCATCCACGAGGCCCTCCAGTCCCGCGTCCCCGTCATCACCGCCGACGCGGGTGGGATGCGCGAGTACGTCCAGGACGAGCACAACGGCCTGCTCTTCGAGCACCGGAGCCCGGCGGCCCTCGCGCGAGCCCTGCAACGGTTGGTGGACGAGCCGGCGCTGGCGCCACGCCTGGGCGCTCGAGGCTACCTCCAGTCGGAGAGCGGCGACGTGGTGGACATGAAGGACCATGTCCACGACGTGGAGGCGCTCTACGCACGGGTCATCCGGGAGAAGCGCGCCGCGAGGAAGCCCTCGAAGCCGGGACCCTGGCGCATCACGTTCGACACCAACCCGGATGACTGCAACCTGCGCTGCATCATGTGCGAGGAGCACTCGCCCTACAGCGACAGGCAGCAGGTGCGCAGAGCGGCCGGGAAGCCGCAGCGGCGCATGCCCATCGAGCTGTTGCGCCGGGTGCTGGAGGACTCGCGGGACACGCCGCTGCGGGAGATCATCCCCTCCACGATGGGCGAGCCGCTCATCTACGAGCACTTCGACGACATCATCGACCAGTGCATGGCGCACGGGCTGCTGATGAACCTGACCACGAATGGCACCTTCCCCCGGAGGGGAGCGCGCGAATGGGCACGGCGGCTGGTGCCCATCCTGTCGGACGTGAAGATCTCCTGGAACGGAGCGACGAAGGGGACGCAGGAAGCCATCATGCCCGGCACGCGCTGGGAGCGGGTGCTGGAGAACCTGCGCACCTTCATCGCCGAGCGCGACGCGCACGCACGGACGGGCGGACACCGGTGCCGGGTGACGCTGCAGCTCACCTTCCTGGAGAGCAACGTAGCCGAGCTGGCGGACATCGTCCGGCTGGCGGCGAGCCTCGGAGTGGACCGGGTGAAGGGGCACCACCTGTGGGCGCACTTCGAGCAGCTCCAACCGCTGTCGATGCGGCGTACTCCCGAGGCCATCTCGCGGTGGAACGCGGCGGTGCGCGAGGCCCGCCGGGCCGTGGAGGAGAACCCGCTGCCGGACGGACGCCGGGTGCTGCTGGAGAACATCCTCGAGTTGGATGCGGGCGCGGTGGAGGACCTGGCACCGGGAGCGCGGTGCCCGTTCCTGGGGAAGGAGGCCTGGGTGAGCGCGGAGGGACGCTTCGACCCGTGCTGCGCGCCGGATGCGCAGCGGCGCACCCTCGGCGAGCTCGGCAACCTGCTCCAGGTGGGCATCCAGGAGGTGTGGAACAGCGAGGCCTACGGGCGGTTGCGCGAGACCTACCTGGAGCACCCGCTGTGCCGAAGCTGCAACATGCGCCAGCCGGTGGAGGTGGCGAAATGAGCCAGTGGACGAGGACACGCGTCTCGGCGGACCGCACCCACCACACGCTCGATGGAGCACCGCTCTACCCGTCCCGGTTCACCGAGGTGCTGTCCTTCCACGCACCAGGACTGGCCGCCGCGAAGGACGACACGGGAGCCTTCCACATCGACGTCGAGGGCCGGCCGGTGTACGCGCGGCGCTTCGCACGGACCTTCGGGTTCTACGAGGGGGTGGCCGCGGTGGAGGACGGGAGCCGTGCCTTCCACCTCCGCCCGGACGGCACGGAGCTGTCGTCCGAGCGGTACGCGTGGTGCGGCAACTTCCAGGATGGCCGCTGCACGGTGCGCACGGTGGAGGGTCCCTACTTACACGTCGACCGGAAGGGACGCCCGGCGTACCCGGAACGGTATGCGTATGCCGGAGACTTCCGGGATGGCATCGCGGTGGTGCAGGAACCCTCCGGGTCGCACCTGCACATCGACAAGGACGGTTGCCCGCTGAACGGACGGCGCTTCCTGGACCTGGACGTGTTCCACAAGGGATATGCGCGGGCGCGGGACGAGCGCGGTTGGCACCACGTGGACACCGCGGGCGAGCCCCTGTACGCGTGGCGTTTCGCGATGGTGGAGCCCTTCTACAACGGGCAGGCGCGGGTGGAGCGCGAGGACGGCTCGCTCCTCGTCATCGACGAGCGGGGAGAGGTCGTGCGCGAGCTGCGGCCACCCAGGCGCAGCGAGCGACAATCATCATTGGCGCGATGAGGACGCCGTACGAATCTTCCTGCAAGCGCGGCAATCCCTGGCTCAGGTGGCCGGCTCTACGTCATTGAATGGGAGCTCGGACCCGCTGGAGTGGACGGCGGGCTGCTGAACTTGCACATGCTCGTCACCACGGGAGGCAAGGAGCGCACCGAGGAAGAAGTTCCGCGTCCTGTTGGAGGAGGCGGGGCCGAGGCTCCGATGGCTCTCGTGGCGAAGTCCGGCACGCGACCGGCCCCGCGTCTCTGCTAACCTCCCGCCCCGGCGGCTCCCCCACCGCCCTCTCCCATGCGCTGCCCGGTCTGCCATCGTCGCCTCGCTCCTGGCGCCGTCTGTCCCGTGCACGCGGAGCGGCCCCGGTCCGCCCTGGAGCCCGAGCCCCTCCCCGTGCCCGGGCTGCCCGGCTTCCACTCCCTGGCGCTCATCGGCTCCGGGGGCTTCTCCCGCGTCTTCTCCGCCCGCCACGATGAGGACGGACGCGAGGTGGCCCTCAAGGTCGCCCTCGGCCCCTTCGGCCCCCGCTTCGCCCGCGAGGCCTCCGCCCTGCGCCGCGTCGGCCCTCCCACCGTCCCCGACGTCCTCCACGTTGGCACCCTCGGCCCCCTGCCCTACCTCGTCCTCGAGCGTCTGCGCGGACAGACACTCGCCGCCTGGATGGCCGCGCTCCCCGGCTCCGGCGCCGCCCCCCTCTCGCACGTGCACGAGCTGCTCGCCGGACTGTGCGGCGCCCTGGAGCGCGTGCATGGCGCGGGGCTCGTCCACCGCGACCTCAAGCCCGAGAACGTCTTCCTCCGCGAGGGCGGCGCGCTCAGCCTCCTCGACTTCGGCCTCGCACGCTTCCTCGACGCCTCCGACCCCGGCGAGCCCGAGGAGTCCCTCAGCCTCACCCGCACCGGCCAGCGGCTCGGCACCGCCGTCTACATGGCCCCCGAGCAGTGTCTCGAGGCCCGCGACGTGGATGCGCGCACGGACCTCTACGCGCTCGGCGTCCTCCTCTTCGAGCTGCTCACCGGCGCACCGCCCTTCACCGGCGGGCCCGACGAGGTGCTCCGGGGCCACGTCAGCCTCCGGCCCCCCCGCGTCTCCGAGCGCGCTCCCGTGCCACCGGCCCTCGATGACGTCCTCCTGCGGTGTCTCGCCAAGGACCGCACCGCGCGCTTCGGCTCCGCTTCCGAGCTCCTCGCCGCCTTCGACGCCGCCCGCCGCACCGAAGCCTCCGCGTCCAGCACCGCCGAGGACGCGCTCGCCCCCTCCCGGCCCCAGGGCCTGCGACTGATGGCGCTCCTCGGTGTGCGCGGCGAGCTGCCCGTGGACCAGCTCGTCTCGACCGTGGCGCCCGAGGGCGGACTGCTCGCGCGCGTACACCCGGGCCGCTACCTCGTCGCCTTCCCCGAGCACCCCTCGGCCGAGGCGGGACTCCGCGCCGCCGCCCGCTCCGCCCGGCAGCTGCTCGACGAGCCCGGCACCACCGCCGTCCTCCACCTCGCGGAGCTGCGCGTGCGCCCCGGTGCCACCGTCACGCGCATGGCGGGCACCGCCCTGGAGCAGCCGGCTTCCTGGTGGCCCGACGTAGGTTCCAGCGGAGACTCGTTGCTGCTGGCCACGCCCGAGGCCGCCGCCCGGCTCGGAGAGGGCGCGACGACTCCGGGCCCCTCGGGCGCCCTGCTGCTCACCAGCGACTCCGCCATCACCCGCGCACCGGCCACGCACGAGCCTCCGCCCCTCGTGGGCCGGGAGGCGCTGCTCGACTCGCTCCTCACCGACGCGACCCGCTCCTTCTCGGGCCACGGCCCCGGCCTCTCCGTCCTCACGGGCGAGGCGGGCCATGGCAAGACGCGCCTGCTCGACGCGCTCGCCGCCCGGCTGGAGGCGGAGGGCCGGACCCGGGTGGTGCGGCTCACCGCGCCCCATCCCGACGAGTCCGTCTCGGATGCGCTCCTGAACGCGCTCTGGGCCCACGCCCACCCGGACACGGCCACGCCCCCCGCGCTACCCTCCAGGGCCCGGCGCCACACCCTCGCCCGCGCCGTGGCCGAGGCCCTGCGCCAGCTCGCCACCCGGCAATCCCTGGCCCTCCTCCTGGACGATGCGCACCAGGCGGACCCCACGTGCCTGGACGCGCTGGAGGTGGCCACGCTCGCCGCGCCGGACGTGCCCCTCTGGGTGTGCGCCGCCGGCCGTCCCGAGCTGCTCGGCATGCGTCCCCTCCTCGGTGAGCGGGCCGGACACCTCGCGCGCCATGTCCTGCCACTGCTCGCGCCCGAGGCCAGCCGCGCGCTGCTGCGGCACCTGCTGCGCCCCGCCGAGTTCATCGCCGAGCCCGTGCTGGCCCGCCTGGAGCAACTGGCGCAGGGCGTGCCGCTGTCGCTGGTGGAGGTGGCCGGGGCGCTGAGGGCCTCGGGGGCCCTGCGCGCCACGGCGGGCGGCGAGGGGTACGTGGCCGCGGACGAGCTGCTGCACGTCTCGGTGACGCCCCTCTTCGAGCGGCTCGCCGCACGGGCCCTCTCCGTGCTGCCCGCGGCGCACCAGGGGCTGGCGCAGCTGTGCGCGGTGCTGGGCCAGGAGTTGACGGTGGCGCAGGTGGACGCGGCCCAGCGGCACCTCGATACAAAGGAGGACACGGCGCGCGTCGCCGGCCTGGACGCGGGAGCTGGGCTCGCGAGGCTGGAGCGCGCGGGAGTGCTGCGCACGGTGGCTCCGGACCGCTACGCCTTCCGGCAGCCCCAGCTGCGCGACGCCCTGGAGCGGGCCCTGACCGCCCCGTGGCGCCGGGCCCTGCACGCGGCGGCCCTGCGAAGCCTCTCGGGAGGAGGCGCCACGGAGCAGCGCCGGCGCGCACGCCATGCCGCGGCCTGTGGCGCGCACGAGGAGTCCTTCACCGCCTGGTTCTCCCTGGCCGAGGGCGCGCGGCAGGCGCACCGCTACGTGGAGGCGGAGCAGGACTACTCGCACGCCCTGGCGCAGCTGCCCGAGGGAGACACGGAGCGGCGCGCGCGTGTCCTGGCCGGGCGGGGCCGGGTGCGCTACCGCACGCACCGCTTCCGCGAGGCCCTGGCGGACCTGGACGCGGCGCGCGAGCTGGCCGGGGTGCTGGGCCACACCGCGTTGGAGGTGGACCTGCTGTTGGAGGAGGCCACCGTGCTGGACTGGCTGGAGGACGGCGAGGGCACGGCGGCGCGCACGCAGGAGGCGCTCGACAAGGCCGACGCGCTGGATGACCCGCGCCTCTCCGTGCGCTGCTCGCTGGCCCGCGCGAGACAGGCGTGGCGGCAGGGGGACTGGACGCGCGCGACGCGGCTGCTGACGGCCACGGAGGAGTCCGCCACGCTTCTCAAGGACACGGAGACGCGCGTCATCGCGCTCATGATGCGGGCCACGGGGCTGGCGCTCCAGGAGCAGGCGGAGGCGTCCATGCGGGCCTTCGACGAGGGGCTCGCGCTGTGCCGCAAGGAGGGGGACACGCTGCACGAGGCGGCCACGCTCATCAACCGGCCCTTCCTCTGGCGCGTGCGCGGGGACGTGGAGGCGGCGCTGGAGGACCTGCGGCGCTCCTCGGCCCTGGCGCGCGAGCTGGGGCACCCGCAGATAGAGCGCTGGGCCTCGGGCAACCTGGCCGAGTTCCTCCACTGGGCCGGGCGCGCGGAGGAGTCCTGGCGGCTGGCGCGGCGCGCGCACGAGCTGGGCGTGCGCTTCTTCGACGAGCACCCGGTGGCGGTGGACGCGGTGCTGCTGGCGCGCGTGTGCGCGGCGCGCGGAGACCTGGAGGAGGCGCGAAGGCTGTTGGCGTGGCTCGCCGAGCGCTGCCGACGCGAGAGCGCCCCGCCCAACACGCTGGCCCTGTGGCGGCTGGTGGAGCTGCAGGTGCGCGAGGCCGACGCCGGCACGAGGAGCGCGGAGGACTGGAAGACGCTCGTCGCGGAGGCCGAGCCGAACACCTCGGGCGACGAGCTGACGGAGGTGCTGTACCAGGCCACCCGCTCCGCGCTGGCCGCCGGATGCCGGGACGAGGCCGGCGAGTGGCTCACCCGGGCCGAGCGCACCGCGGCGGCCTCCCCCCTGTGGCGCTCGCGCCTGGACGCGCTGCGCGTAGCCTGGGAAGCAACACCCGTCCCCCCGGCCCTGTAGCCTCCAGGGCAACAGCGCCCCCCTTCCCCACCGTCTACCCGAGGACACGAAATGCCCGCTCCCCATGGCCCGCCCCGTGCACACCCCGCGCGCATGAATTCCACGTCCATCCGGCGGTCCTTCCGTTCCATGCACTTCCGGTTCCACACCCTCGTACTGGGCGTGGCGACCCTGTTCGGCGGTCTGGGCTGCCAGCCCGAACAGCTGGTGGAAACAGAGGCCCTGGACGTGGTGGCGGAGGAGATGCGCGTGGCCAACTCACTCACCACGCGGGAGCTCGTCTACAACGCCATCTCCACCAACCCCAAGGCGAACGACCTGGTGGCGGGCAAGGGGGTGCTGTCCGAGGGACTCCCGGGTCAGGGACTGGCGGACCTGTTCGACCCGGCAACGGGCAACGCGTACCTGCAACTGCAACTGCGGGACGTAGCTGCGCAGCACTTCATGGAGTACCTGGCGGGCTGCGCGCTCGACGAGACGCAGGCCCTCACCTGGAAGGAGCCGATCAGCAACACGGTGCGCCAGTGGAAGGGCAAGGCGGGCCTGTGCACGCAGTGGCTGGGGGGGGTGCCGACGGAGGAGTGCAGGCGCCGGGTGTCGGCCTGCATCCTGGCGCGCAACAACGCCTTCGGCCGGCGGGTGGAGCTGTCCATCCGCGGCGAAGACCCAGCCGACATCACGCGCTTCGAGCTGGAGCCGCAGACGCGAGCGGTGGATTACGACCCGGACCTCGCGCAGTACGTGCCGAGCTTCCAGGGCTGCACCACGCTCCAGAGCGGAGCGAACCGCAACTGCGGCTGGCAGCCGGGCCACATCGGCCGGTGCGTGCCCGGCCAGACGGTGCGGCTGGGAGCGGGAGGGCGGGCACCGGACCGGTGCGCCACGGGCCCGGCGCTGGGCTCCACCACGAGTGGCCGCTCGGTGCTGCGCGTCTGTGCCGGCATCATCGGCTGCGACGCGTCCAACCCGCGCCGGCTCGCGCAGAGCGAGGGCACGTGCTCGACCACGCCACCCGCGGTGACGTTCACCTGCCCCGCGTCGGGGGACTTCAACGTGATGCTGGCGCCGTACAGCAGCTGGCTGGGGAGCACGGCCAGCGTGGGGGTGGAGACGGGCACCCCAGCGGGGACGGCCTACGCGCTCTCCGAGGGCGAGGTCTTCCGCTACCGGGAGGGCGCCTTCTACGGGACGATCTTCGACTCCGAGGAGCTGGCAGCGGAGGTGTCCGTCACCAAGGATGGCCGCATCGTGGGCAAGGATCAGCACGTCGATGGCTCGATGTACCGGAAGATGTTCTCCTGCTACGCGCCGGAGTGGAGCCAGGGGATGGCGTACGCCCTGCACCGCGTGTGCGCACAGCCCGGCGACTCGGGAGCCGACTGCGCGGCCAAGGTCACGGGCGCGTGCATCAACCCCTCGATGCCTTCCGCCTCGATGTGCGGCGTGGAGGACGGGCCGCTCGTCAGCGGGGATGGGGACTTCGAGCAGTGCCTGGACCCGGAGCAGAACGAGTGGAATGAGCCCGTCACCGTCTACCTCCACGCCCCGTGCGAGCTCCTGGCGACGCAGGACGCGAGCCTCTGTCAGTGGCGGTCGCGCGGCAAGTAGACCGCCGGGTCCCCGACCATGACGAACCCGAAGGACGCGCCGCGAGCCACCCCGCCCGAGCCCGAGGCCCGGGAGCACTCTCTTTATGGAGAGGAGCTCTCACCCGGGGCCCAGGTGGGTGGCTACATCGTCGAGAGCACCCGTTACCGGGGCAGCGTCTCGACGCTCTATCGCGCGCGCGAGGCCCGCACCGGGGAGCTCGCGGCGCTGAAGGTGATGAGGCCACAGTTCGCCGCGGCGAGGGGGGCGCTGCGCCGCTTCCAGCAGGAGGCGGAGACGCTGCGGCGGCTGCGGCACCCGCACATCGTGGACGTGCTCGAGCACGGGACGCTGGCGGATGGCCGGCCCTTCATCGCCATGGAGTGGCTGGAGGGGAGGGACCTGGCGGCGGAGCTGGCGGCGCGAGGGCCCTTCTCGGCGCGAGAGACGCTGGAGCTGCTGGAGCAGGTGGGCTCGGCGCTGCGGGCGGCGCACGGGGCGGGCATCGTGCACCGGGACCTGAAGGCCCAGAACGTGGTGGTGCTGCCGAGGGCGTCGGGGCCGCTGGTGAAGCTGGTGGACTTCGGGGTGGCGAAGCTGCTGGCGCCGGAGGAGGCGGGCTCGATGGTGACGAGCACCGGCATGGTGCTGGGCACGCCCCTGTCCATGGCGCCGGAGCAGATTCGCGGGGAGACGCCGGACGCGCGGACGGACCTCTACGGGCTGGGGGTGATGCTGTACCAGCTCGTCACGGGGCGGCCGCCCTTCCAGGGCACGACGCTGGTGGAGCTGGAGGAGCAGCACCTGCACGCGCCGGTGCCGAGGGCCAGTGAGCGCGCACCGGTGCCGGCGGCACTGGACGCGGTGGTGGGGCGCTGCCTGGAGAAGCGGCGGGAGGACCGGTACCCGGACGTGGACGCGGCGCTGGAGGAGCTGCGGCGCGCGGTGAGGGAGACGGGGTCGGGCCGCTCGAGACAGGTGCGCGCGCTGGGGCTGTACGTGGAGGCGCTCATCGAGGGGCAGATCGACGACATCACGCTGGACGTGGTGGACGCGCTGCTGGAGGGAGCGCGGACGAAGGCGGACGCGCTGGGGCTGACGGTGATGGTGGAGGGGAGCAGCTTCCTGCTGGGGGTGGCGGCGCTGCCGGAGGACGCGGGCGCCGAGCGGGAAGCGCGGCGGCGGGTGCTGGAGCTGGCGCTCGCGCTGGCGGAGGAGCCCTCCCAGCGAATCCAACTGGCTCGGGTGTTCCTGGCGCCCACGCTGCACGTGGACACGGCGACGCTGAGGCCGGATGCGAGCGGCAGACCGGGCCTGGGGGGAGGCCGGCTGCTGCGCCTGTCGGCCTGGACGACGGGGCACCCGGGCCGGGGCGTGGTGGTGACGGAGACGGCGCTCGCGGGGCTGGAGGACACCTTCCAGGTGGCGCCGCTCCCCGGGAAGGAGAGCCTGCGCCACGTCACCCGGCGCGCGGCGTGAGACTCACTTGATGCCGTGCCGCCGCAGCAGGCGGTACAGGTACACGCGGTCCATGTCCGCGCCGGCGGCCGCCTGGGACACCTTGCCCTGGTGCAGCTCCAGCAGCGCGCGCAGGTAGCGCCGCTCGAAGTCGTCCAGGGCGAGCCGCCTCGCCTCGGCGTAGGGCACCTTCGGATCCACCTCGAAGCGGCTGCCCGTCAGGGCCACGTCCGTCAGCGCCAGCGTGTCCTCGAACACGAGGCACCGCTCCAGGTAGTTGCGCAGCTCGCGCACGTTGCCCGGCCACGCCGCCTGCTCCAGCCGGGAGATGAAGCCGTGCGAGCGCAGCGCCTTCGTCCGCTCCGGGTCCGCACCCAGCGAGCCCAGTATCTGCTCCACCAGCAGTTGCAGGTCCTCCGGGCGCTGGCGCACCGGCGGCAGGGGGATGCGCAGCACCGCCAGCCGGAAGAAGAGGTCCGAGCGGAAGCGGCCCGCGTTCACCTCCGCGCGCAGGTCTCTATTGGTGGCGGCGATGATGCGCACGTCCACCGGCGAGTAGGTGTTGGTGCCCACGCGGCGGATTTCGCGCGTCTCCAGCACGCGCAGCAGCTTGGGCTGGAGCTCGGCGGGCAGCTCGCCAATCTCGTCGAGGAAGACGGTGCCGCCGTGGGCCTCCTCGAAGGCGCCGATGCGCCGGGAGGCCGCGCCGGTGAAGGCGCCCTTCTCGTGGCCGAACAGCTCGCTCTCCAGCAGGTCCGGCGGAATGGCGCCGCAGTCCACGGTGAGGAAGGGCTTGTCGCCGCGGGCGCTCTCCTGGTGGATGGCCTGGGCCGCCTGGCTCTTGCCGGTGCCCGTCTCGCCCTCCAGCAGCACCGTCACGTCGCGGGCCGCCGCGCGCTCCAGCAGGGCGAAGCACATGCGCATCGGCACCGACACGCCCACCAGCGAGCCGAAGCGCGTGCGCTCGGACACGGGCAGCCGGTTGCTGTCCGAGCTGTAGTCGAAGCGCACCACCGCGCGGCCCAGCCGCAACAGGCTCCCGCCCCGCAGGTAGCCCTCGGCCACCTGCACCCCATCGAGGATGACGCCGTTGGTGCTGTCCAGGTCTCTCACCCGCGCGCCCTTGGGGCCCACGCGGATGTCGCAGTGGAAGCGGGACACCGTGGGGTCATCGAGCGCGAAGTCGTTGCTCGGGTGCGAACCGATGGAGCACGCATCGGACACCGAGTCCCAGACGGCGCCGGCCCCGGGCCCCTCCACCACGGTGAGCAGGAAGCGCCGGACCGCGGGCAGCTCCGAGGAGCGGTGCGCGTGCGAGTAGGGCCTCGTCACGCTGACGTCCTCGGCCCCGGGAGCCTCGGGAGAAACGTCGGTCGTGCCACGAGAACGCTCGATGGAAGACATGAACGAACGTTAACACGACAATTCCCCGACACGACGGGGGCCTCGAAAGACAGAACGCCCCGGTCCGGCCGCTCGGCCGATCCGGGGCGTCTGGGAGCTGGCGCGAGGAGCGTTACGCGAGCACGGCGATGAGCTTCGCCAGGCACCAGGCCTTCTTGACGCAGTTCCACGGCTTGTACCACTTGCACGCCCCGGTGCCGTTCCAGCAGCCCACGAAGTCGTTCCAGGCGTTGATGACGACCGGGCCCGCGTTGCGGATGCAGCTCACGCACGCGCTCCAGTTCTTGGCCACGCACGGCCGCACACAGCGGGCGATCTGCGCCGCCTCGGCGGTGGGGATGATGAGGTTGCCGATGACCGAGGCCGCCGACTTGCAGGTGTTGGCGAAGGAGCTCTTCTCCTGCTCACCGAGCGCGGCAATCTGGAGGAACTCGGGGCGCAGCACGTCCCGCATGGCGAGCTGCTGCTGGCCCTCCTGGGTGAGCTGCTGCACGGGGCTCGGGGCGCCCTGCGGAATCGTCAGGTGGGCCTCCTTGATCTCCCCCTGCGCGATGGCGGCGTGGATCTTCTCCCACTTGAGCGCCAGCGCCACGGTGCGCGTCTCGTGCTTGGAGGCGAGCAGCTCGAACTCGGCCGTGAGCCGCGCGTCACCCTCCTTGCCCTCGGACTTGCCCGCCGTCTCGGCCGCCGTGTAGACGATCTGATAGGCCGCCATCATGCTCGAGGCGTAATCATTGGTGAGGGCGTCGTAGCGGTCCCCCTCCTCACCGGACAGCACGCCCTTCTCCAGGATGCCATCGGCGATCTTCTCCAGCTCGATGAGCTGGCTCTCCGCCTTGGCGGAGACCGCGTCGTACTCCCCACGGTCGAACTGGCTGCACTCCTGCGCGGACGCCTGCGTCGACAGCAGCAGGACACAACACACCAGGGACAGCAGCACCTGACGAATCTGGGTCATGTAACCAATTCCTTGGAGAATGAGAAGTAAAGGGGACCGTCGAGCGCCCGTGCAGGAAGGCTCGCGACGGCGGACGGGGGCTGTGCAGTTGATGTGCCAACATCCGGACAGACTCGCGCTCCGAGGGAGAGCGGAATCCAGGGCACAGCGGGAATAGCCAGACGGGCAACGCGGAAGCCGCGTGGCGTGTTGTCACCGGGGCGACAGCGGGCCGACGCGCACCGGGAGCGGTCCCGCCGGGAGGCCTTTGGAGCGGGAAACGTCGCCCGGATGGCTACAACACGCTCCCGTGCCGAGGCGGGGGGCGAGCCACTGCCCGTCCGTGGACGCGTGCACGGGAACCAGCGACGCTCGGGGGCCGAGAGACACGCGGATGACGACACCGACCGACGACCGCTTCCACATCGAGCTGCTCAAGCTGCTGCTGCACGTGGCCTGGAGCGATGATGAGATTGATGCGCGCGAGGCCCGGGCCCTGCTCGGCGCGGCCCGCCGGTGGAAGGTGCCTCTGCCGGAGCTCCAGCGGCTGGAGCAGTGCCTGGACTTGGGCGAGCCCATGCCGGCGCCCAACCTGGGCCTGCTGCGCCAGCGCCCGGACGAGGTGCTCGCGACGGTGCGCACGCTCATCGAGAGCGACGCCCAGGTGAACCTCTCCGAGCAGGAGATGCTCGCCCAGATTCGCGAGCTGCTGGGCCTGCCCCCGGCCTGACGCGGTGGGGGCGCGCTACTCGCCGAGCAGCGCCGACCAGAAGGCGACGAGCCGCCAGACGTCGGACAGGCGCATCCGGCGGTCGAGCTCGGCGTGGGAGATGAGGGGCGAGAGCAGGAGGTGCACCCCGGTGTGGGGCTCCAGCCAGCGCGCGAGGAGCGTGGACTCGACGGCGGGGATGACGGTGTCGTCCGTGCCGTGCAGCAGGTACACGGGCGTCCGAGGGGCGGCAGAGCGCTCGGGCGAGAGCGCCGGGTCATCGGCGAAGCCCTTCGCGTGCGGCAACAGCAGCGGCCCGAGCGCGGCGACATCCCGGTCGTTCACGAGGCGCATGAAGGTGGCGGCGGGCTCGGGCAGCCGCGACTGCATCCGCCGGGCCTCGGCGAAGGTCTCGTTGGCGCGCGGCGTATCGTGAATGGCGAGGTGCGAGGCCCGGAGGAAGGTGAGGAGGGCCGCGCGCAGCGGCTCCACCTGCTCGGGGGGGACGACCTGGCCGGCCACGTTGAGAAGGATGATGACGACGCCGTAGTCATGGGGCCGGCGGGGCTGACCGTCGGGCTGGACGCCGGTGCAGAGGAAGGAGAGCACGCGCGACAGGTCCCCATGCCCTCCGAGGGAGAAGGTGAAGGCGACCCTGCCCGCGAGCGAGGGCCGGCCCGCGGCGACGACGGAGAGCCCCCCGGCGAAGCTGATGCCCATGAGGCCCACGCGGCCCTCGGGCGCGAGCTCCGGCCGCGAGGAGACCCAGAGCGCGGCGTCTTCGATCATGTCCGGCTCGCGAGGGGTGAGCTGGTAGCGGAGCAGGTCGGGCAGCTCCAGGGTGATGACGGTGAGCCCCCCGGCGGCGAGATTCCGGGCGAAGGCCACCAACCGGGGCTCGTCGATGCCGTCCGCGTGCACGCCGGGGGTGAGGAGCACGGTGCGTCCGTGGAGGTGCTCGGGCCGGAAGACGCGGGCGCGCAAGGGGCCGTGGCGCGAGGGAATGCGTGCGTCCTCGACGGAGAAGGGGCCGGTGCCCCAGCGGGCGATGCGCTCGGCCGCGCCTCCCTTCATGCCGGAGGCCCTCACCACGAGGGACAGGCCCCGGAGGTACCCCGCAACGACGAGCAGGGCCAGGAGCAGGAGTCCTCCCAACACGGAGAGGAGCGTCACTCTGCGGGTGCGCGGGCGCATGAGCGGGGGCATTCAACCAGCGAACGTGCTCGCGCGCACGGACCCGGAAAGCCGAAGGGCCAGACCCGTCGGGGCATCCGCGCCCCGCGAGCCTGGCCCCTGGAGGGACTCCGGCGAACCCGGACTTCAGCCGGAGATGATGCGCTTCAGCTCTTCCTTGTCATTGGAGAACTGGAAGGAGTTGTAGAGCTGGAAGCCATTCTGCCGGTCCAGGACGCGCGACCACAGCATCCGCACCACCTGCAGCCGGTCCTTGGAGAACTGGAACTGGCCCAGCACCTGCTGCACCTGGCCGACGAGGAAGTAGTTACCCTCGGCGCCATCCTCGAGGACGTTCATCTTGTCCTTGCCGAAGGGCTCGCGCGACATGGCGTTCATGATCTTCTGCAGCCTGCCGTCGGCGATGGGCTGATACGCCGGGACCGGGGGAGGGGGCGGCGTGGGGCGCGGGTTGTGGCCGCGCAGCTCGGGGGCCTCGGCGATCACCTCGCGGATGTCGTTCAGCTCATCGTAGGCCTCGCGGAGCTTGCCCTTGCCCTGGCCACGCCCGCTGCGCTCGAAGGCCTCACCGAGCAACCGCTCCAGCCGCGCGAGGCGCTGCTCCAGGTCCTCGCGCTCGACGACCACGGGCGTGCCGCGCCGGCCGCGCCAGAGCTCGTTGTTGTCCTCGCCCCGGAACCCGGAAGCCGTCGGAGGCGCGCTGCCGGTGGCCTGGCCCGGAGGCGGCGCGAGCGCCGGGGCGGCCTGGGCGGGGACGGGAGCGGTCTGGGCGGAAGCGGCGGCGGCGGTAAGCAGGGCAACGGCGGCGAAGAGGGCCTTCATGGGAGTCATCCTTCTGGGGTGATGTCCTTGCTGCATCTGTCCACTCAGACGGGCAGCGGGCGTCATCATTCAAACGCATGATGGTCGCCCTGTCCGGACGCGGCATCTCCGGGCACGGACGCACCCGGCCGCCAGATACCGGAAATGACTCGGGCGCGGACTGGGCCCCGCCTTGCACTGGCGCCCGGACATGACGACCTCCCTCGACAACACCCTCCGTCTTCCGCTCACGCACGGCCTGTCCGTCCGCCTCTGGCTCGGAGGGCTGAAGCTCCTCTCGACCGTCCTGCTCGGCGCCGGCCTCATGGGCATCGTTCCCTGGGTGTCCCAAGGACAGGACACCTACCCGTGGCCCCTGGCGCCAGCGGTGACGGTGGCGGGAATCCCCGTGTTCCTCGTGGGTCTGCTCTGGGCGGGAGTCCTCCTCGGCGCCTGGCACCACTGGCAGGTGAAGCGCCTGGAGCGACAGGGCTGGGAGCTGCTCCGGGCGGGGAGGCCCGACGCGGCCATCCGCGCCTTCACGGGGGCGGCGTACGAAGGGAGGAAGTCGCTCCGAGCGCGGAGCTACCACGGGCTCACGCTCGCGTGGCTCCGCCAGGGGGACTACGAGCGCGCCCTGTCCTTCGGCGAGGCGACCACCCGGGCCTGGGGACAAGGGACGCGGGCCCTGCGCGAGGCGCGGGCCCCAGGGGTGATGGCGGCCATCCTGGCCCTGTACGGCGTGCCGGACGAGGCCCAGCACTGGGTGGAGCGCATCCGGCGCCCCATGTTCGACAAGACGGACTACGCGCTGCTCGCGCAGGCCGTGCTGCTCTGCCGCGCCGGGAGGTACGTGGAGGCGGTGAAACGCATCCAGAGCGCCACACGGGAGAACGTGCCCGAGCTGGACGTGGGCGCGGTGGCGGTCCTCCACGCCTTCGCGCGCGGCCGGCTGGGCGGGCAGCTCGTTCCGCTCAAGCTGGGATGTGTCCTGCCCGAGAAGCCCGTCCGGGCCTCCCAGTACGAGTACCTCGCCCGGGAGTGGCCCGAGCTCGCCGCCTTCCTCCAGGCCAGGGACGCGGCGGCGGTACACTGTCCCGCATGAGCCCCGGTACTCCTCCGGCCCCCGAGCCACTCCCTCCCGCGCGCGGGCGGCTGCTCCTCTTACCCCTGATGCTGCTCGTCATCGCGCTGGGCCTGGGCTCGCGCTCGGCCATGGCGGCGGCGTACCTGCCGCGCTTCTTCCGGGAGTACGCGGGCGACACGTTGTGGGCCTCCATGGTCTACCTGTGCCTCCTGTTCGCCCTGCCGCGCCTCCGGGTGCGCCATGCGGCGGCCTGGGCCCTCGGCATCTCCGTGCTCGTCGAGCTCAGCCAGCTCCTCCACACGCCCTGGCTCGATGCGCTCCGCGCCAACCGCTTCGGTGCCCTCCTCCTGGGCCGCGGCTTCGTCGCCTCCGACCTGGTCTGCTACGCGGCCGGCGTGGTGCTCGCCGCGGGCACGGACCTGCTGTGGGCCCGGTGGCGCCGCGCCATGCCACCTCACCCGGTGTCGAGCGGCACCCAGGCCTGAAGGCCCTTATTCCCCTGGGGTCGTTCGGACCCGCCCCCTTTGGATTTTCATCGGAACAGGTGCCCGCCCAGGAGTGTTATGTGGTGGATCGCGGCCCTGTATCCAACAGTGCGAAAGCGGGACCGGGAGGATTTCCCGGCTCGACTTCGCCCCCTGGACGGGTGTAGGCCCGGTTATCGCTCCAGTGAGCGAGCAGTTCGTCGATGGACGTCGGACTGCAAGGGAAAGAATCAGAGCAATGGCAAGTGGAACTGTGAAGTGGTTCAACGACGCGAAGGGCTTCGGCTTCATCACCCAGGACAGCGGGGGCCCCGACGTGTTCTGCCACCACACCGCGATCCAGACCGACGGGTTCCGCACCCTGGCCGAGGGCCAGAAGGTGGAATTCGACGTGAAGAAGGGCCCCAAGGGCCTGCAGGCCGAGAACGTTCGCCCGATCGGCTGATCGCGCGCCTCCGGCTCCTTACCTTTCATTCACGAGGCCCGGCCTCCCTTGAGGCTGGGCTTCTTTTTTCACCCTTTCCCCGGAGAACCCATGCAGGGAAGGTCGACAAAGCGACAGAAGGAAATGGCCCGCCAGCAGAAACAGCGCGACAAGGAGGCCAAGAAGGCCGAGCGCCAGCGCGACAAGGATACCAAGCCCCCCAGGCAGCCGGGCGACGAGGATCCGGACATCGCGGGCATCATCCCTGGCCCCCAGCCGCCCCTCGAGATGTGAAGCAGACAGCCGAGCGCCAGACTGGCGTCCAGGGCCCGGGAGCGCGAAGCGGTTCCGGGCTTTCGTCCATCTGGGGACCCTTGCCCCACCCTCTATCAGGCGCCATGCATTAGGCCAGGGACGCGGTGGGTGGCTGTCCGGTACCGCGCCAGTCAGGAACAGATGATGGGCAAGAGTGATGAAGGCGCCCACGGCGCATCCGAGGAACCCGAGGAGCGCGAACCAACTCCCTCCGGGGACGGACGCATCTTCGACCAGCCCGCCACGCTCCGGGAGCCCGCGGCGCCGCGAGTCCCCCGGGTCATGCCGCCCTCGGCAGTGGCGGTCATCCCGCTGACCCGCGAGGAGCGGCAACGCGCCACCGAGGCCCAGCTCACGACGCTCCAGCAGGCGAGCGAGGCCACCGATGCGCTGCTCCACGAGATTTTCGAGGAAGAGCTCCTGTCGGCTCCCTACGAGCCCGACTCCGCCAGGCGCCGCTCCGCGGCAGCACCCAGGAAGGAAGAGGACTGGCCCGCGGAGCTGCACTCACTCCCCCTGAAGGAGGAGTGAGCCCGGCCGCTCGTCGCGCTACTCCCGCGGGTCCTCCCGGGAGCCCTCCGGGTCCCGCTCATCGCCGATGCCGTGCGGAGCCGTCTGCTCCTCGGGTACTGTCTTGAAGCCCTCCTGGTCCGGCTGCGGGTTCACGTCCACGGGTTGCTGCGTCCCGGAGCCGCCCTGCCCCTCGTCCTGGCCGATGCCGTGCGGGGCCGTCTGCTCCTCGGGCGCCGTCTTGAAGCCCTCCTGGTCCGGCTGGGGATTCACGTCCACCGGCTGCTGCTGCTGTGAGCCGGACTGGCCCGCGCCGCCCGTGCCCTGGTCCTGCTGGGACGGGACGTACTGCGGACCCTGCTGGCCCCGCTGCTGGTCGCGACAACCACCCGCCAGAAGCAGGGCCGTGGCCGCCGTGCCGAGAACCATCGCGCGCTTGAAACCCTTCGTCATCCTGGCCTCCTTGGCTGGGAGCCGTCTTCGGCTTGCCCCAAGGCTTTGGCCTGTCGTGCTCCAATGCAGCGAGCGAGCGGGTTCGCGCTCCACTCGTCCGTCCAGGGCCAGGGCACGAGAGGGCCTGGCCGGCCGCTCGCGCCCGTAGCCGCGGAAGAACCGCGGGCACTCGCCACCACATGGCCGAGCATCTCCGCCCGTCGAGGACAACGCCTGGAAGTAGCCTGCGCTGGATGAACGTCCTGACCTGGAAGAGGGGGCTCGCGCTCCTCGGGTTGCTGCTGACCGCTTGCGCCACCTCGATGCCCACCGTGAGCGAGGAGGACGAATCACCCGAGACCGTGTCTTCCTCGTGGGAGGAGGCGCGCGGATCCGAGCTGCGTGGTGCCTCTGTGCGACGAGGAGCGCTGCGCCGTCTGGCGATGCCAGGACGTGGTGGAGGCAGAGACCCACCCGGTGCTGCTGGCACAGGCGACAGTCGTGGAGCCGCTACCGAGCCTGCCCCAGGTACACAATGCCAGCCGCTGGTGGGGAGTGCCCCTGGCGGCGCCCACGAGAGCGGACCCGGTCTTCGAAATCCCCTGGCACAACTGGCGGGAACGCGAGCGGTTGAAGCTCAAGGAGTACCGGGTCCATTGCATCATCCGTCCGCGAGAGCCCTTCCAGAAGCACCACATCTTCCCACGGCAGAGGGTCCTGGCCCTCTGGTTCGAGAGCAGGCACATCGACATCCACGCCTTCACCATCCGCCTTCCCGAGAGCTTCCACACCTGGCTGCACAGTGGCGGACCCGAAGGCGGCCAGTGGAACGAGGCCTGGCGGCAGTTCATGAGAGAAAACCGTGATACCGCCTCCGCGGAAGACATGTGGCGGTTCGCGGGCGAGCTCATGAATCGCTTCGGGGTGAATGGCCCCTTGGTGCCCTACTATTGCGACTGAGGAGCAGTTGAAGGTCCACGCATGAGCTACTTCACCATCGAGCAAGACAAAGCGTCGGGTTACACGGGCTACGTCGATGGCACGTACAAGTGGGCACTTCCGGCCATCAACTGCTCTCTCTGCAAGGCCATCTGGGGAGGCGGTTTCGCATACCCCTCCGTGGACCTGACCCCCGTCGCCAACCTGGCGAACTTCGAGAAATCCCGAGCCGAGCCCATCGAGGAGTACAGAAGGCTCAGTGAGTTGGTACGTCCCCTACTCCCCCCGGGAGCCATACCCGCTCCGGTAACGACTTTCGGTCCGTTCGTGGGCTGGGGCCGGGGCCGTTTCGGCTCGTTCGTAGCTCCCGTTCCCTGGTTGTTGATGGTGCGGCGCGAAGCGCTGGATAAGCTCCAGGCCGAGGGCCTGCGCGGCCTCAAGGGCTGCCGCACCCAGCTGCGGTTCCGCCAACGCCAATCACCCGAGTTGCTCGAGCTGGAAATCCTCCCCATGGGCCGCTTGCACCCGGACTGCCTGCCCCCTGGCCGTCAACCGCCCTGCCCTCGCTGCGGCCGGGACCCTGTTTCCCTGCCCAAGGTCCGCCTGCTGGACTCCACCACGGTGACAGACCCACTGGACCTGTTCCGGTTGCGGGACTTCTCTGGGGTGCTCGTCTGCACCGAGCGCTTCGCCGACGCCTGTCAGCGGCTGGGGTTGGATGGCATCAGCTTCCAACCCCTCCCCGTGCGCTGACTCGACGCCCTACACGTGCGTGGAGGAGTCCCCCGAGGCAATCAATCCCTCCTCCTCGGCCAGCGAGCGCAGGTGTGTCTTGATGCGCTGGAACTGCTGCCGGAGCGCCGCCGCCTTGCGCTTGAGCACAGCGTCCGTCAGGTCCTCCTCCCCCTCGGACATCACCCGCGCCACCTCTTCCCAGGACAGCCGCTGGTCCACCCGGAGCAACAACAACATGCGCTCCTGGGGATCCAGACTCTCGCGCAGCGCGCGGAAACGCTCCTTCACCGAGGTGCGCTGCCAGGGACGTGTCTCCGAGCGTGGCTTCATCGCCTCGTCCGGCAGCGCCGACATGCTCACCGGCTGCTCGCGGCCCGAGGGCGCGTGCATCACCTGGTAACACGCGTTGCGCGCCAGTCGGTACGCCCACGTCCGGAAGGAGCTCTCCCAACGAAAGCCCGACAATCCCCGCAGCAGGTTCTCGCTGAAGAGACTGAAGGCATCCCGGCTCCGCTCGTAATCGTGCAGCACGGATGCCATCAGCCGCATGATCTCCTGCCCATATCCCTCCAGGGCCCGCTCCACGGCCCCGGCCATCTCGCCCCGGCCGCACAGCTCACGGATCTCCTGCTCCAGCTTCTCGCGCTCTTCCAACTGCATGATGGCTCTCCCTCGTCCTGGCCTCTCGGCTTCCATGTTCTCCACTCACACCGGCCGTGGCGTCTCCGCTCCGGGTCCCGGCTCCGCTGGCGAGCGCCCCATGGCCAGCAGGGCGTGCCGCTCGTAACCCCCGGCGCCCTGCTCGCGCGCGACGCGCACCGCCTCGAGGAAGCACCCGTGCGCCTCCTCCTCGTGGCCCAGCGACCGCTGGGCCTCGGCTCCGATCCGGTGCAGCTCCGCCTCATAGAAGCGCTCGCCCACCGCCTCGCCCCACTTCAATCCCTCGTGCACCGAGAGCAACGCCTCGTGGGGATGCCCCAACCGCAGGTGCACTTCCGCCAACAACCCGAGATGGTGCGGCATGCCGGCCCGCAGACCCGCGGTCCGCCACTTGCCCAGCCACTCGCGCATCTGCTCCAGCCCCTTCTCGGGGAGCCCCAGCTCGGCGCGCGCCCAGCCGCGCAGCAGACCCGACCACACCAGCCACAGACGGAACCAGTGCTCGCGCGAGAGGGCGTGGCACTCCTCGGCCAGCTCGAGCGTGCCCCGCGCGTCGTGGCGCAGCTGGCAGGACACGGCCGCGTAGAGCAGCACATAGGCCCGGGTGTGCGCATGGCCGATGCGCTCGGCCAGCGCCAGCGCCTCATCGCAGTACCGCCGCGCCCGCTCCGGCTGGCCGAGCACGGAGTGGACGACGGAGGCGTGGCTCAGCGCCATCGACTTCGGGTCCACCCAGTGCCGCACGGCCAGCTCGCGGTGCTGCGCCAGGGTGAAGTTCGCGCACGCCACCGCGCGCTCCACGAACTCGCGCGCGTCGTTCATCCGGCCCCAGATGAAGAAGTCGGTGGCCATCATCCGGTAGCCCAGGGCCAGCAGCTCCTGGTTGTGCTGACGCGAGCCCAGCCCCACGAGCTGCTCGGCCAGCTCGTGTGACAGGCGGTACTCGGCGCGGGCGAAGTAGTACGCGTAGGGCCCCCAGTAGGACAGCCCCAGGTCCGGCAGCGCGTCCCCCACCAGCCCGAAGAGCTCTCGCGCCCTCACGTACGTCTGCTTCACCTCGGGCGAGCGGTAGCCCTGCACCGCCGAGAGCGGAATACCCAGGGCGATGAGCAACTGCAGCTCCTGCTGGATGCGCTGTCCCGCGTCGGGCAGGGAGCGCAGCAGCTTCAACGCCTGCCGCAGGTGGCTCACCGCCTCCTGGTTGGCCGAGTGCAGGCTGGCGCGCATGCCGGCCTGCATCCACGAACGGATGGCCGGCTCGTACTCCCCCGCCTCCGTGTAGTGGTGGGCCAGCAACTCCGGCTGCGTCTCCACCACCTCGGGAAACTGCTCCACCAGCGCCTGGGCGATGCGCCGGTGGTGCTGGCGCCGGGTGTTGCGCAGCAGGGACTGGTAGGCCGCGTCCTGGAGCAGCGCATGGCGGAAGTGGTAGCTGGGCCCATCTCCTTCCTCCTCGCGCTGGAGCAGCCCCGCGGCCACCAGCGCATCCAGGTCCTCCACCAGCTCGGAGGCGTCGCGCCGCGTCAACGTGGCCAGCAGCGCATGGGAGAAGTCGCGCCCCACCACCGCGCACACCTGGGCCAGGGCCTTGCGCCGCTCCGGCAGCCGGTCCAGGCGCGCCAGCAGCAGCTCGTGCAGGGTGACGGGGATGGAGGAGAGGGTGCCGCCCTCCACCACCATGCGCGTCATCTCCTCCACGAAGAGGGGAATGCCGTCCGTCTTGGCCACGAGCTGGTGCACCTGCTCCCCGGACAGCTCGAGGCCGCCGGCCGCCTCCTGCACCAGCGTGGCGGTGAGCCGCGCCGGCAGCCGGTCCAGGGACAGGGAGAGGAGCCGCTCCTGGAAGGGCCAGGTGTGCTGGAAGCCCGGGCGGGCGCTCAGCACGAGCAGCACACGAGACCCATCCACCCGGCCCAGGACGTGGCCGAGCAGCTCCAGCGTGGACGGGTCCGCCCAGTGCAGATCCTCCACCACGCCGAACACCGGACGCTCCCGGGCCATGCGCAGCAGCAGGGCCGCCAGCGCCTCGATGGTGCGCTCCTTCTGCCGGTCCGGCGAGAGCTGGAGGACGGGCAGGTTCTCCTTCACCGGCAGCGAGAGGAAGGCGGCGATGAGGGCCATGTGCTCCGACGTCATGCCGAACGCGCCCAGGCTCGCCTCCAGCCGGGTCAGGTTGTCACGCGGCGAGCCTTCCGGATCCAACCGGAAGAGGTGCTGCAGCATGTCGATGATGGGGTGGAAGGCGCTGTTGGTGAACTGGCTCCAACACTGGCAACGCAGTTGGATGCTGGTGGCGGGAGACACCCGCTGGCGCAGCTCCTGGACGAGGCGGGACTTGCCGATGCCGGCCTCGCCCGTGACGAGCACGAACGAGCCCCTGCCCTCGCGCGCCGCCTCCCAGCGGCCCAGGAGTTGACTCAGCTCGCGCTGGCGGCCCACCAGCGGGGAGAGCGCACCGGAGACCAGCGCCCGATCGAACCGGAACACCGTCTTGCGCGCGTGCGTCACGCGCCAGGCCTCCATGTGACGCGCTCCGGACAGACCCTCGAAGGTGCTCGCACCGATCGCCTCGGACTCGAAGCCGCGCTGCACCAGCGTGTGCGTGGTGTGACTGAGCACCACCGTGCCGGGCTCCGCGCGCCGTGCCAGCCAGGACGCGATGCGCGGGGCCTCGCCCTGGATGGTGGGCGTGCGCCCCCGCAGCTCCGGGAGGATGTCGTCGAACACCACCAGCTCGGTGTGGATGCCCACCTGCACCGCCAGCGAACGCAGGAAGGGGTGGGCGAGGCGCTCGCGCAGCTCGTCCGCCAGCGAGCCGATCAACTCCAGGCCCGCGCGCACCGCGTGCTCCGAGTCCTCCTCGCGCGCCACCGGGTAGCCGAAGCAGGCCAGCACCTCGTCTCCCAGACAGGTGGTGATGGAGCCGCCATGCCCCTGGATGATCTCCGAGCAGCGCTTCTGGAAGGCGGCCTCCAGCTCACTGAAGTCCTCTGGATCCAACATCCCGGCGAGCCCCACCAGCCCCACCAGCCGGCAGGACACCAGCGTCACCGGCCGGCGCTGAGGCGCCAGGGAGCGCGGCTCCTCGCGCCAGGGCCCCAGCCGCTCCTCCAACCGGCGCAGCCTGTCACGCAGCTCGGTGGCCGAGCGCAGGCGCCGCCGCGGATCCTTCACCAGGGCCTCGGCGATCAACGCCGCCACCTCCTCGGGTACCTCCGGGTGGCGCTCGCGCACCGAGGGCACCGGCTCGGGAGACACCACCTTCGCGCGCAGCTCCTCCAGCGTGGCGCTCGGGTAGAGCAGCTCGTCGGTGAGCATCTCGTACAACATGACGCCGGCGGACCAGATGTCCGTGCGCTCGTCCTGCTTCTCGCCCCGCCACTGCTCCGGGGACATGTACGGCGGCGTGCCAGCGGAGGGCATGTACTGCCCGGGGGCGACGCCGGACGTCAGCCACGCCAGACCGAAGTCGAGCAACTTCACCGTGCCCTGCTTGCCCAGGTAGACGTTGCTGGGCTTGAGGTCGCGGTGGACGATGTGGCGCTCGTGCGCGTGCTGCAGCCCCGCGGCCACGGCGATCATGATGTCGAGCGCGCGCCGCACGCCGAGCCGCTTCTCCCGGTGGAGCAGCGCGGCGAGCGACTCGCCCTCCAGGCACTCCATGATGAGGAAGGGAATGCGCGACTCCCAGGGCTCCCCCACCCACTCGGACACGTCGAAGATGCGGACGATGTTCTCGTGGTCGAGCTGCGCGATGGCCCGGGCCTCCTGGCGCAGCAGGGTCATCATCCAGCGGTCGCCCCGGCCCTCGCGCGGGAGGAGGAACTTGAGGGCCACCACGCGCTGCAGCTCCTCGTCGCGCGCGCGGAAGACCCGGCCCATGGCCCCACCGCCCAGCTCCGCGAGGATTTCGAACCGGCGGCCATCCGAGCCCCCCAGCCGCTCCCCGTTGGCCGGCTTGCGGAAGGGCGGTGGCTGCTGCGCCACCTCCTTCAGGAAGGAATCGTCGAAGTCCACGTCATCGACCTGGGACGCTTCCTTGCTGTGACCGGTCTCGTCTCGCATTCCCTGCTCCCCGGTCGACGAGCCCTCGCCTCGGAGGGCCTTGATGAATGAATTTATGGGTCTCATGGTCACCGGGCAATGCAACGGGTCGGAAGGGCAGGAGCGATGTCGGGGGCTGGCCGCTCACCCTCCCGGAAGGGCAAGACGGTCACGAGGCCAGGAAGCGCAGCGCCTGGATTCCCGGCAGGAAGAAGTAACCGCCGCCTCGCGTGTGGACGAAACGGGGTAGCCCGGTGATGCGCTGGCGCACCGGCTCCCCGGGGATGGTCACCGAATAGGCCTTGGGATCGCTCCCCTCCACCGCCGGGTCATGGTTGTCCCCGGCGATGGGATCCCTGCTGTCGTAGTGCCCGCCGAACTTCGGGTTGTTCATCCACGTCTGCTGGACGAACTCGAACTGGCGCCGGATGTTGGCGTTGAGCGCGAGGAACATCAGCCCCTGCTCGCCATCCGGGTCCTTGTAGGGCCGGCCACGCCGCAGGAGCTGGTGGCGGTTGGAGATCTTCAGCGACTCCTTCGGGTCTCCGGGGATGAGCCCGTCGCGCGGGTTGCTCCGGCGGACGTGTGAGTTGAGGGGGCAGCGCAGCCCCTTCGGGTCCGACTCGAAGCAGAAGTCGTTGTTGCGCGCGGGGTCCTTGCCGAGCCCCGGGTCATCCTTCTCCGGGCACAGCGACAGCGGCGCGCCACTGCGCCAGCGCCCCATCATCTTGGCCGCCAGCAGTTCCTTGCGCGCGGCGTCCCCCTCCGGATCCTCGGGGTCATGGCAGTGCTCGGACAGGAAGCGCTCGAAGGCGTCCACGTCCTGCCGCAGCTTGCGGATGACCAGGTAGGAGCCATTGCGCCCCAGGTCCTTCGCCGAGGAGCCCTTGACGTCGAGCACGGGCAGCAGGCCCTGGGGATCCTGCTCGGCGGGCACGACGGGTGTGAAGGGCAGCTGCCCGTACTCGTTCTCGTAGCCGAGGATGAACTCCCCGGCCTTGAGGGGCGCGCTCTGCCCGGGCTTGTGATGGGTGCCCTCAAGGGTGGGCTGGGTCATGCCATCCCGGTAGCCGAACGCCTCGCGGGAGCCGTCCTCGGTGCCATCGTCGCGGACCATCGGCAACAGGCAGGCGTCCTGGATGAAGACCTCGCGCAGGCCGTGCGCCTCGTACCGCTGGCGATGACGCAGGTGGTAGGCGTCCATCGACCCCGACTGGTCCAGGTTCCCATGGGTGAAGAGCATGAGGACGAGGTGGATGTCCCGCTCCCCTCGCGCGTCGGGACCGCCGAACTGCCACTTCTCCGGCGCGCTCGAGCCCGTGTCACCGAGGGCGCGGGCACGGTACTCCTCGGCCATGCCCGCCACGAACTCGGGCAGGAAGGAGCCCAGCACCTGCTCGCTCAACCCGAGGCTCCGCAGGCCGCTCGCGGAGAAGGCGACGTGCAGCGCATGGCGCTTCTTCTCCCCCTTCGCCTTGCGCATCTCGAGGGCCTTCTGGGTGGTCACCTCTTCCGAGGCGATGTCCCTCAGCCACTTCTTCGCCCGCGCCGCGTCCTCCAGACGCAGGAAGATGTAGCGCGCGCGCCGGAGCTCGCCATAACCCGCGAAGGCGAGCGCCTGGATGTCATGTGTTTCGAGTGGTTGCTTCATGTTCTCCATCTCCCATCCCCCGCGTGGCGCTACAGACACAGCAGCCACTCCCTCGTCCGCTCCGGGCTCATCCGCGCCCGGACCTTCGAGCGGATCTCCCTGTTGTTGACGATGTTGCCGATGCTCTTGTCCGGGTGCCGGGAGAACCAGGCCTGGGTGGGAACCTGGTGCTGACGCACCCACTGCTTGAAGGCCTCCTCGCGGTCCGCGCCCAGCTCCAGACGGAAGGGCCGCAACCACAAGCGCGTGCGGGGGAAGCCCACCGTGTTGCACCAGATGGTGGTGAGGCCGATGCTGGCCCGGTCCACGAAGCTGCCGAGGTAGCTCTCCCAGCTCCCGTCGTAGTTGCTGAAGAAGAGCACCTGGTACTTCGCGCGGCGCAGGAGCCGCCGCTTCCCGTGCTGCCGCCGGTCCTTGACGAGGACCCAGCGGGCGAAGTGGATGCCCTCGATGCCCCCGAGCTTGCCCTCGTCGAAGTAGTACGTCGCCAGGTAGCCCCAGTAGCGGAACGCCAGCTTGATGAGCGGCACCCGCAGCAGGCCCGGCTTGAGGTCCACCACGTGGGTGAGCTGGTTCTGCGCCTGGAAGTCCTCTCGCACGAGCAGCTCGCCCAACCGCCTGGCGTCCTCGTCACCGTAGGCGTGCAACACCGGCGAGCGTCTCCCCAGACGCGCCTTCACCTTCTCCTTCATCACGTCCACGCCCTCATGGGCCAGCAGGGCCAGTCCCAGGGGAATGCCCACCGGCAGCGAGAGCCCGCCCAGGAGCGTGCGCACGAAGCGCGTCCGCATCAGCCGCGTCTTCCACGGCACCGGCTCCGGGTCGAGCCGCGGCATCGGGTCGGCCCGTTCGAGGTACCGCCGGATGTCCTCCTGGAGCTGTGACGCCGACTTCCAACGGCCCTTCCGGGGGAGGTCGAGATACTCATTGGTGAGCGCGCGCACCCGGGCGTCGTTCTCGATGCTCTCGACGGTCAGGCCCGGATAGCCCCGGTAGAAGAGCGACTCAGGCAGCGCGTGGTCGAGCAGGTAGCCCTTGAGGGCCTCGTCCGGATCCTCGCGTTGGATGGCCGGCTCGCAGTGGCAGTAGAGGCTCTCCTTCAACGTCTTCCCGGCCACCTGGATGAGGTCGTCGAGGAACTCCCCCACGGAGCCGTCGAAGTTGGCCTCGAGGGCCAGCATCCGCCGGTCGCGGCCCGGCACGATGACCCAGCGTAGGAAGTGCGTGGCCCTCAACGCCTGGAAGGAGATGTGCGGGTTGCGCCGGATGTCCTGGCCGATCTCCTTCAGGACCGTCTCCAGCCGCCAGCACCCCTCGGGGTCGGACTGGATGGGAACGACCACGGTCAGCGCGTTGCGCCTCGCGGCCACTCGGGCCCTGGCTCGCGCCCGCCGGGGTGATACCTCCTGACGCCGCGGGAGGAGCGTGTCCCCCGTCGCCTCGGTCTCTCGAACTGGAAATACGCGTGCGCTCGTGTCGTCCATGTGCAGTGCTCCCATGGACGTTGGAGGGCTCGACGCGCGTTCGTGACACACTTGGTGGAGGGGCGTTCGCGTGCGCCTCCCCCGCCGGTCCCCAGGCAACCGGCCAATGGGTGGTCCGCCAGTCCCCCTTACGGGTAGCGCCGCCGGAACTCCTCGCTCAGCCGGGCCAGGTAGCTCGTGGCCTCTGGGGTGCCCTCCGCGGGCGCCCAGGGCGCGAAAGACTTGTCATTGGCCGGTGCGTAGGGCCCGTTCTTCACCTCGTAGAGGACCGTGTCCGGCGCGAGCGCCACGAGGCCATGGAAGATGCCCGGGGCCAGGTCCACGCCGAAGTGCTCGCCGCCGGCCTCCAGCGCCAGGCAGTCGCGCACGCGGCCATCCTCCTCGAAGGTGAAGAAGGCGACCGCGCCCCGCAGCACCACCCAGGCCTCCGACTTCGGCGGCTCCAGGTGCCGGTGGGGCCGCACATAGCTGTCCGGTTGGATGACGTTGAGCATCCGGTGCAGCGTCTCGGCCTCGGTCTTGTGGAAGGGCAGGATGATGCGCCGGCGGGGACTCGTCCGGGAGACCTCGGTGGCCTGCTCGACGAGCGAGCGGGAGAGGACCACCAGCTCACCCTCGGGTGCATCCAGGGCGCGTCGGGAAGAAGAGCTCATGGCCGCGAGCGGAGCACAGGCGCGTCCCAGTGGCCAAGGGGGACGCCCGGCGTCACGGGTGCAGCGGCTCCTCGCCGTGCGAGCCCGTCTCCTGGAGCTGGCGGCGCAGGCTCGCCTGGGCCCGCTGCTCGTAGGCGAACATCTCGTGCTCGTGGGCGAGCTGGATGGCCTGGAGGAACTCCCCGCGGGCCTCCTCCTCGCGGCCGGCCCGCCGCAGCAGCTCGCCCCGGGCCCGGTGCAGCTCGGGCAGGTACGAGTACTCCTCCGTCACCGCCGGCCACGTCAACGCCTCGTCCACGGTGGCCAGTCCTTCCCGCACCTCTCCCAGCCGCAGGTGGATGATGGCCTGCATGCCCAGGTTGTGATGCATGCCGGCGAGGATGCCCGACAGCTTCCACTGCTCCATCACCTCGCGCATCAGCCGCAGGCCTTCCCGCGGCTGACCCAGCTCGGAGAGGGCCCAGGCCTTCATCGCGGAGGGCCACAGGTACCACAGCAGGAAGCGGTGCTCGCGTGCGAGCGGGATGCACTGATCCGCCAGCGAGAGGGTCGTCCGCGCGTCCCACCGCAGCTGGGCGCCGAGGGCGCAGTATGTCAGCACGAAGGCCGTCGTGTGAGGGTGGCCGATGCGCCCGCACAGCTCCAGGGCCTCCCGCGCGAAGCGCTCGGCCTCCTCCCCGCGTCCCATCACGGAGAGGATGACGGAGCCATAGGCCAGCGCCGACGCGCGCGGGTCCACCCAGTGCCGCACGGCGAGGAGCCGGTGCTGCTCCAGCTCGCAGTCCGAGTACTCCAGCGCCTGCCGCACGTGCTTCAACGCCCGGCTCATCTCGCCCCAGGTGAAGAAGTCCGTGGCCATCATCCGGTGCCCCATGGAGAGCAGCTCCTGGTTGCCCTGGCGCTCGCCCAGGCTCACCAGCAGCTCGCCCACCTCGTGCGCCTCCCGCGTCTTGCCTCGCGCGAAGTAGTAGGCGAAGGCGCCCCAGAAGCTCAGCTCCAGGCGGGGCAGCTCCTCACCCACCTGGAGGACGAGCTGCCGCACCCGCGTGTACGTGCTCTCCACCTCGGAGGAGCTGAAGCCGTGCAAATGCATCAGCGGAATGCCCAGGGCGATGAGCAGCTGCAGCTCTTCCTTCGTGAGCGTCTCGGCATCCGGGAGGGCCCGCAGCAGCTTCAACGCCTGGGTGAGGTGGCTCACCGCCTCCTGGTTGGCCGAGCGCAGGCTGGCGCGCATGCCGGCGAGTCTCCAGTAGCGGATGGCGGGCTTCACCTCGCCGGCCTCGGTGTAGTGGTGGGCCAGCAGCTCGGGCCGGGTCCCGGCCTCCTCGGGGAAGTGCTCCGCCAGGGCCCGAGCGATGCGCTGGTGGTACTGCCGCCGCGCGCTGCGGGGCAGGGACTGGTAGGCCGCCTCCTGGATGAGGGCGTGGCGGAACTGGTAGCCGGGCTCGGACTCCGCGTCCCGCGACTGCAGCAGCCCCGCGGACACCAGCCCCAGCAGGTCCCTGCGCAGCGCGGCCTCGCCCAGCCCCGTGAGGAGGACGAGCAGCGAATGCGAGAAGCTACGCCCCACCACCGCGCACAGCTGCGCGAGCTGCTTGTGCCGGCGCGGCAATGAATCCAGCCGGGCCAGCAGCAGCTCCTGCAGCGTGATGGGGATGGACGCCGCCGAGCCGCCCTCCAACATCACGCGCGTCATCTCCTCCACGAAGAGGGGGATGCCGTCCGTGCGGGCCACCAGTTGCGACACCACCTCGTCCGGCAGGCCCTGTCCCCGCGCCACCTCGTTCACCAGCTGCTGCGTGCACGCCGCTGGCAGCCGCTCCAGGGTGATGGACTGGAAGCCGGGGCGCTGCGCCCAGGGCGGGCGGAACTCGGGCCGGGCGCTGAGGACGAAGAGCAGCCGCGTCTTCTCCACGATGCCGAGCAGGAACGTCAGCAGTTGCAGCGTGGACGGGTCCGCCCAGTGCAGGTCCTCCACCACCATCAGCAACGGGCGCTCGCCGGCGTTGCGCACCAGCAGCGAGGCCAGGGCCGCCAGCGTCTCGTCCTTCTGCCGCTGCGGGGTGAGGCGCAGGTGCGGCGAGTCCTCGGCCACGGGCAGTGACACCAGCGACGCCAGCAGGCGCACCTGGACCGGCCTCAGCCCCCGCTCCTCGAGGAACCGCTCCACCGCGCGCAGGTTCTCCTCGGGCGTGCGCTCTGGACGCACCCACAGCCGCTGCAACATCTCGATGACGGGGTGGAAGGCGCTGGTGCTGAACTGGCTCCAACATTGGAGCCGCAGGAGCAGGGGCTTCTCCTTCAGCACCCGCTCGCGCAACTCCTGGATGAGGCGGGACTTGCCGATGCCCGCCTCACCACTGACGAGCACGTACCCCCCATGTCCCTCGCGGGCCTGGCGCCAGGCGTCGAGCAACACTTGAAGCTCGCGCCCGCGGCCCACCAGGGAGCTCAACTTCCCATCCCGCTCGAGCGTGCGCTCGAAACGGATGACGGCCGCGCGCGAGCGCAAGACGTGGTGCGCCCTCAGGGTGCGCCGCCCGTCGAAGGCCCGAGCCCCGAGAGGCTCGGTGTCGAAGGCACGCTGGACCAGGCTGTGGGTGTTGGGGCCGACCACCACCTCGTCCGGCCCGGCCTGCCCCGCCAGCCAGGCGGCGATGCGCGGAGCCTCGCCTTGGATGGTGGGTGTGCGCCCCCGCAGCTCCGGGAGGATGTCGTCCAGCACGACCATGTCCGTGTAGATGCCCACCTGCACCGCCAGCTCCGGGCTCGTCCCCGGCGGCAGCTTCGCGTGAAGGGCGTCGTGCACGGCCTTGGGCAGGTCCAACCCCGCGAGCACCGCGCACTCCGCGTCCCCCTCCTTCGCCACCGGATAGCCGAAGCAGGCCAGCAGCTCGTCCGCCATGCACAGGGTGACGAAGCCGCCGTGGTGCTGGATGACCTCCGAGCCGGCGCGGTGGAAGGTCGCCTCCAGCTCGCCGAAGTCCTCCGGATCCAACTCCTCCGCCAGCGGGGAGAGCCCCGCCAGCCGGCAGAAGACCAGCGTCACCTGCCGGCGCTGGGGCGCCACCAGGCGCCGCGACTCGCGTCCCGGGCGCAGCAGCTCCTCCAACTCGCGCAGCTCGTCCCTCAGCTCCGCGGCCGATAGAAGACGCTTCTCGGGATCCTTCGCCAGCGCCACGGACAGGAGCGACTCCAGCTCCCAGGACAGCTCCGGGTTGCGCTCGCGCGGGGACGGCACCGGCTCCGGGGAGAGCGCCTTCTCGCGCATCTCCTCCACCATCAGACCCGGGTAGGGCAGCTGTCCGGTGAGCAGCTCGTACATCATGACGCCGGCCGCCCAGACGTCCGTGCGAGCGTCCACCCGCTCGCCCAGCCACTGCTCCGGGGCCATATAAGGAGGCGTGCCGGCCATGGGCAGGTGCATGGCGCTGCCCGGGGTGACGAGCCACGCCAGGCCGAAGTCCAGCAGCTTCACCGTGCCCTGGCGTGAGATGAAGACGTTGTTGGGCTTGAGGTCGCGGTGGATGATGTGGTGCTCGTGCGCGTGCGCCAGCCCCGCGGCCACGTCGCGCATGATTTCCAGGGTGCGCCGCAGGGGGGGTCGCCGCTCCCGCGCCAGCAGGTCCGCGAGCGACTCGCCATCCAGACATTCCATGACGAGGAAGGGGACGGTGGGCTCGCCCGGTCCCCCCTTCCACTCGGACACGTCGAAGATGCGGACGATGTTCTCGTGGTCGAGCTGCGCGATGGCCCGGGCCTCCCTCAGGCCCATGCCGGCGAGTTCCTCGCGCGGAAAGAGGAACTTGAGGGCCACCACGCGCTGCAGCTCGTCGTCCCGGGCCCGGAACACCTGGCCCATGGAGCCCTCCCCCAGCGCCTCGATGATTTCGAAGCGGCGTCCGTCCGCGCCCCCCAGCCGCTCTCCGGGGAGCAGCCGGCGGAACGTCGACGCCGGGCCATAGCTGGCCACCTCCATCAGGAATGAATCGCCGAAGTCGGACGCCGCAGCGTCCACCCCGGGCTTCGCTTCATCCCAATGGAGATGCACCGACCCCTGGCCGTCCTGATCGCCGGTCCGTCCCATGGCACTCCCCCCGCCCCTCCCTCACAAGCTAGGCGTGCACGAGGAGCCGAGCAACGCATCCGTCCGAGAGGGTGGGGGTAACGTCTTATTTCTCTCGTGGTCCGCGCTCGCGGGCGCGTCCACCAGCGAGGCGAGCGGGCCCTGCTGACGCAGCCGTGGCCATCTCGCGCAACGCGCACCAAATCTCACACATCACACCAGTGATTCGAGGACTCCACCTTATAGAGAGGCGGGGAATGGAGTTCCCACCTGGAGAGGCTCCGTCCCGCTTTCACCCCATTCCACGGAAAGGAGCAGGTGAAGTCATGAGCACCATTCTTCTTGTCGATGACGAGCCCGAGCTCCTCGACCTCTATACGGAAGTTCTCGAGCTGATGGACCACCGTGTGCTTCGTGCACATGATGGAAGGGAGGCCCTGGAGATCGCCCACGAGCGGCGGCCGGACCTCGTGGTGACGGACTGGCAGATGCCGCGCATGAGCGGGGTCGAGCTGTGCCGGCGCCTCGTGCAGGACGCGGAGCTGCATGACGTCCCCATCATCATGCACAGCTCCGCGACGGATCCGCATGCCCCGGGCGTCCGGGCCTTCCTCTCCAAGTGCTCGGAGCTGACCGAGTTTGAAGAGGTGGTGAACCGGACACTGACGGACTCGGGCGCGAGCCAGCAGGGTCCGCCCTCCCGGCGCATCACCCTGGAGGACCTGTCGCGGGTGGCGCGGCGGACCACCTGGGAGACTGATAGCGGGTGTGCGACGGTCCACTGAGGCCCCCATACCAGCGAGCAAGCGGGCCGGACATTGTCCGGCCCGCGTTCTTTTCGAATCGAGCCTCCTCTATTGGTGCGGGAGGTTTTCATGTCACAGGCCTTCGCTGGAGATGGCCAGCACTTCGAATCCGTCATCGGCCCGCACCGGCCACTCCTGCTCGGACTCGCACGCAAGTTGTGCCGCAACAGCGGCGCCGCGGATCCGGAAGACCTCGTCCAGGACACGTTGGAACGCGCGCTGCGCCACTTCGACCAGTTGCGCGAGTGGAGTGACAGCACGCGCCGCGCGTGGTTGTGCACCACGCTCCAGCGGAAGTTCCTCGACCAATGCCGCCGCCAGCGCACCGAGAACAGTGAGGGCCCGGACCTGGAACGCGTGGGCGCCCCGGTGCTCGTGCGTGAGCCCCGCGCGTGGCGCACCTGGGAGCGCGTCTCCGACGAGGAGTTGCGGTGGGCCATCACGCGCCTGCGGCCGCCCCTGCGCACCGCCTTCGAGTTGCACCTCGCGGGGCTGCGCTACAAGGCCATCGCCGAGAAGCTCGGCACCACCCCGGGAACCGTGGGCTTCTGGCTGCACCAGGCGCGGCGCGAGCTGAAGGCCCTGCTGCGCCCCGTCGCCGCCGCGCACGCGGAAGAGCACGCGCCCTGAGCGAACAATCCCATACAATAATCCAGACAAATTCAGCCCGCACAACAAAACACCCCGCAGTGCGTCATGAGAGTGGCAGTCAATGACAATGAATGACACTCCAACACAAAAAAGACAGACACCCATGAACTCGCCCATGCCTCACACCTCCCAGGCCGCCAACACTCTGGTCCCCGCCCGCCCCGCCGAGAGCCGCAACCCGTGCCTCCGCCTCGTGCGCTCGCGGGTCTCGCGCGAACGGCTCGACTCCTGGCTCGAGCGCGTCCCCGAGACCGCCGGCCGCTACCAGCTGCGCGGCGTGACGGGCATCATCTTCATGGTCTTCGGGCTGATGAAGATCTTCGACACCACGCTGCCCATCCTCGTGGGCGCGCCCGGGTTGCAGGTGACGACGGGAGCGGAGGGCTTCGCGAGGTTGATCGCCGGACTCGGCATCCCCTTCCCCCTGCTCAACGCATGGATGGTCATCGCGGTGGAGCTGCTGTGCGGTCTGGGACTCATCCTCGCCGCGTGGCTGCCGGCGACGCGGCTCGTCACCCGGCTCTGTGCCCTGCCCCTGCTGGGGGACATGATGGTGGCGCTGCTGGTGGGCATCCGTGAGGTACAGGGACGGCCGGTGATGCTGGATGGGCTCCCCGTGATGAACCAGTTCTGGAGGCTGCCGCTGGAGCTGGGGCTGCTGCTGGGCATGGCGTACCTGCTGTGGAGGCCCGTGCCCCGCGCGGAGGTGTCGCGCCCCGTGCCCGTGCCCGTGCCCGTGCCGGTTCGCGTGACCGAGAAGCGCCCGTAGGCCGACGCCACGACGAGCGCTCCGTGCCCTGGTCCCCCGGCGAGCTGTCAGCCGGTGAGCCGGGGCGCTCGCGTTTTCCGGAGCACCGCCCCGGGTGGACGGGAGCATGGAGTGCCGGGCATGCACAGGTTGTAGAGACATCGTGCACTGGGGCTCCGAGATACTCGCGGGAAATCTGCTCGGGTGCCTTCGATGCGCCGGGGCGCACATCGAAGGGGCCTATCATCCGGGCCTGGTCCTGCTCTCCATCCTGATCGCCGTGGCGGCCTCCTATACGGCCCTGGACCTCGCGGGCCGGGTGGCGGGCACTACCGGAATGGCGCGGCGGGTCATCCTGGGCAGCGGCGCGGCGATGATGGGCGTGGGCATCTGGTCCATGCACTTCGTGGGGATGCTGGCCTTCCGCATGTCCATGCCGATGAGCTACGGGCCCGGGCTCACGGCCCTCTCCATGGGGGTGGCCATCCTCGGGGCGTGGGCGGCCCTGTTCGTGGTCAGCCGCAGCCTCGTCACGCCGGATCGGCTGGTGACGGGCGGCATCTTCATGGGGCTGGCCATCTGCGCCATGCACTACATCGGCATGGCCGCCATGCTCATGGAGGCGACGCTCCAGTACGACCCGCTGCTGTTCACGCTCTCGGTGCTCGTCGCCATCGCCGCGTCATTGGCCGCGCTGTGGCTGGCCTTGCGGTTCCAGCGGGAGCAGCGCGCCTGGTCCTGGGCGAAGCTGGTCAGCGCCCTGCTGATGGGCGCGGCCATCTCCGGCATGCACTACACGGGAATGGCGGCGGCCCGCTTCGTCCCCACGCCCATGCCACCGGGGTACGTCGCCAGCGGCTTCGAGATTGGCGGGCTGGGCGCGGTGGCCATCGGCGTGGCCACGCTGGCCGGTCTGGCGCTCACCCTGCTCGGCTCGCTGGTGGACATCGAGCAGCGGCACGCCCAGCGCACCCTGACGCTGCTGGCGGACACCAGCGCCCTGCTGGGGCGCAGCCTGGACATCCCCACCATCGCGGAGCTGCTGGCGGGCCAGGTGGCACCGGAGGTGGGTGACGGGTGCCTGGTGGACCTGTTCGAGGAGGACGGCAGCTCGCTGCGCCGCCTGGCGGTCCGCTACCCGCGTCACCGGGAGGAGGAGGAGCGCTACCGGTGCATCCGCTACGTCCTCGACGAGCACTCGGAGTCACCGCTGCAGAAGGTGTTGCGCACCGGGCAGCCCGAGCTGTTCTCGCCCCTGCCGCGCGGCGTGCTGGAGCGGCTGGCCGGCGGGTCCGAGTGTCTCTCACTGCCGAGGGACGCGCGGGCGCGGGCGCTGCTCATCGTGCCGCTGATGCACCGCGAGCGGGTGCTGGGCGTCATCACCGTCTTCACGCGGGAGCGCCCGCTGACGGGCCCGGAGCGCGCGCTGGTGCACGAGCTGGGGCGGCGCGCGGGCAGCGCGGTGGAGAACGCCCGGCTCTACCACGAGGCGCAGGAGGCCATCCGCGTGCGCGACGAGTTCCTCTCCATCGCCTCTCACGAGCTGAACACGCCCCTCACGCCCTTGCTGATGAACCTGCAGCGGTTGCAGCGCACGGTGGCCGGTGGCGAGGGCACGCACGCGCTGACCGACGAGCAGTTGCACCGGATGGTGGACGTGGCACAGCGCCAGACGAAGCGGCTGGCGCGGCTGGTGAGTGAGCTGCTGGACATCTCGCGCATCCGCCTGGGGAGGCTGGAGCTGCACCGGGAGGAGCTGGACCTGGAGCAGGTGGTGCGCGGCGTGGTGGGGCGGCTCGGCGAGGAGCTGGCGTGGACCGGGAGCAGACCCACGCTGCACGTGGACGGTCCGATGGTGGGGCAATGGGACAAAGCCCGGATGGAGCTGGTGGTGGGCAACCTGCTGGCCAACGCCTCGCGGTACGGACAGGGCAAGCCGGTGGACGTGTCGGTGCGCGGACACGAGGGCGAGGTCTGTCTGGTGGTGAGGGATCGCGGCATCGGCATCGCGCCCGAGGCCCGCAAGCGCATCTTCGAGCGCTTCGAGCGCGCGTCCTCGCGCAACTTCGGTGGGCTGGGGCTGGGCCTCTACATCGTGCGGCAGATCGTCGAGGCCCATGGCGGCACCATCGGGGTGGAGAGCGAGCTGGGCGTTGGCTCCACCTTCACCGTGAAGCTTCCCCGGCGGCAGACGCACTGACACCCGGCATCCCGCTCGGCCGCACGCGGATCCACTCTCAACGGATTCGGGAGGGCACGTGTCGACTTCCCGCCGGCTCTTCCGTCCAGCCGAGGAAATCCGGGAAGGAGCTACAGGCCCACCCAGCCTCCCACCGAGCAGGGGACCGAGGTTGCCGAGCCGTCACACGGAGCATGCGTAGTTTCACCCCCGCACCACAAACGCAGCAAGGAGGGGTTGAATCATGCCCACACCGACTCTCACGACCAGCGCCTACGTTCTCCACAACCTCGGTCTCGCCTCGGGCTTCGGCGGCTCGCTCTTCGGCCGCATCGCCCTCAATCCGTCGGCCAAGCTCATCACCGACAAGCAGGACCGGGCGAAGATCGTCAACGCGGCGTGGAACGGCTACAACATCGTCAACGCCATCGGGTTGGGGACGTCCGCCCTCACCTGGTTCTTTGGTCGCTCCAAGGTGAGCGGCCGGAGCATCTCGCCGGTGGCGCGCAAGCTGGTCATCGCCAAGGACTTCCTCATGGGCGCCACGCTGGTCAGCGGGCTCGTCAACCTGATCGGTGGCGGCTTCCTGGCCAAGCGCTCCCTCCAGGAGGGCATCCCCATGGAGTCCGGCAGCAAGGCCGCGGAAGAGGCCCCGCAGGACGTGAAGAACGCCACCAAGCTCGTCAACTGGCTGGGCGTCTTCAGCCTCGCCACCATGGCCGGCCTCATCGGCGTGTCCACGTGGCTCGACAACGAGGCCCAGACCAGCTCCAAGTGGAAGCTGGTGGCCCGGATCCTGCCGTAGTCGCTGGCACCTGAAAAAGCGGCACTCCCCCGGCCTCCGCGCGCACTCCGCGAGCGGGGGCCGTGGTGTTTGGGTGCGCGCCCGTCCTACCCGAAGGGACGAGGCGAGCGACCGATTCTGGACGGTGTGCCCGCTCCCCATTGGCCTGGGAGGTGCACACCCTTTCCGGCAACGGAGGGGAAGGAATGAACGGAAGCCAACGGACGCGAGTCCTGGTGTGTGCTTGGGCAATCCTCGGGGTCGCCTGCGGGCCCGGCGGGGACGGGTGGGAAGAGTCCTTCCCTTCCGAGCCGGGCACCTCCGGGGAGGTGTCCACCGAGGCGCCCCTGCCCAACGGAGGGCTCGAGGTGGCGCCCGTCAACGTGGAGCCTGAGGTGGGACAGCCCCGGGCCGTGCCCCCGCTGTTCCAGCCGGGCTACCACGCGGCGCTGCGCTGGTCCTACAGCACGGGCAACGTGACGTTCCGCCTGCGCGTGCCGGTGGGCCGCGCGGGGCAACGGGTGCGGCTCGCCTTCCGATCGGGGGATGGGAGCCTGGTGCTGCGCCGGGCCACGGTGGCGCGCGCCGGTCCCAACGGCTCGCTGGCCTCCACGCCCGTGACGGTGACGTTCTCCGGTGCACAGGGCTTCTCCGTGGGGGCGAGGAAGCGCGTGGTGTCCGATCCCGTGCCCTTCCCCGTGGGCTTCCGCGACGAGCTGGCCGTGTCCTTCGAAGTGCAGGGCGCGCTGGGCGTGAGCGCCATCGAGACGCTGCCCGGCAGCTACGTGCGCTCGGGGGCCTATACGGGCACCACGGGCGCCATTGGTGGCTCGGCCTGGGCCCGCGCGGTGGGACTGGCCACCGTGGACGTGGAGGGCCCGCCCGCGCGCGCCTTCGTCGCCATCGGCGACAGCATCACCGAGGGCTACATCACCGAGCACGATGACACGCGCAAGGCCTGGCCCTCGCTGGCCGAGGCCCAGCTCGGCGTGCCCATCGTCAACGCCGGTGTGTCCGGCCAGGGCTTCTACGACGAGTTGCAGAACCTGGATCAGGAGGTGCTGTCGCTCCAGGGCGTCACCGACTGCATCGTGCTGCTGGGCACCAATGACCTGAGCTCGCTGGAAGTGAGCGGCTTGCAGACGCGGATGAACCTGCTCCTCTCGCGGCTCGCGCCCCTGTGCCGCACCTGGGTGAGCACGCTGCTTCCCAAGGAGAAGTCCAACCACGGCGACTACGAGGTGGTGAAGAGGGACCGGCTGGCGATGAACGCGTGGATTCGAAGCACCTTCCCCGACGTCATCGACCTCGAGGCGGTGACGCGCCAGCCGGACAACGTGCACCTCTTCCTGGACGGGTTGGAGGTGGACGGCATCCACCCGAGCGCCGAGGGCCATCGCGTCATGGCCGCCGAGGTGGTGCGCGTGCTGCGCGAGAAGGGCGTCCAGCCGGAGCAGGGCGTCCAGCCCCAGGGCGAGGAACCCTCCGAGCCCTGACGCCCACCGGGGAGGGAGGCGGCAACTTTCCAGTGCTCCCACCTCGGACCACGCCGCGTGGAAATCGGACGTGACCGGCCACGCGGGGAGCGTTATCTCCTGCCGCGACGGACACGCGGCACGGGACGATGACGAGCACCTGGTATGACGCAGTGGTGGTGGGCGCGGGCTTCGGCGGACTGGCCACGGCGCTCGAGCTCACCCAACGGGGCGCCCGCGTGGCGCTCTGCGAGACCCTCAACTATCCGGGAGGTTGCGCCAGCACCTTCCGCCGACACGGCTACTCCTTCGAGGCGGGCGCCACCCTCTTCTCCGGGCTCGCCGAGGAGCAGCTCTTCGGACGCTGGGTGCGCCAGCTCGGGCTGGACGTGACGGTGGACTGGTTGGATCCGCTGGTGGAGCTGCGCACCCCGGGCATGCGGCTGGGCGTGTACCGCGAGCGCCAGCGCCTGATGGACCAGCTCCACGCCTTCCCCGGCGCCCCGGCCGACGCGCTGCGCGGCTTCTTCACGCTGCAGCAGCAGGTGGCCCAGGCGCTGTGGCCCCTCTTCGATGATCCCACGCTGCTGCCGCCGCTCGACCTGCGCGCACTGCTGCGGCACACCTCGCGCGCCACGCGGTACCTGCCGCTGGTGCGCTGGATGGGACGGCCGCTCGGGGCCGTGCTGGAGCGCTTCGGCCTGCTGGGCTTCACCCCGCTGCGCACGTACCTGGACGCGCTCTGCCAGATAACGGTGCAGTGCGGCGCCACCGAGGCCGAGGCCCCCTTCGCGCTCGCGGCCATGGACTACTACTGGCGAGGCACCGGGCACGTGCGCGGAGGCATCGGCCGGCTGGCGAGCGCGCTCGCGGGGGCCGTGGAGACCGGGGGAGGCGAGGTGCTGTTCGCCAACCGGGTGAAGTCGCTCGAGCCCGTGCCCGGAGGCTGGAAGGTGACGTCGCGGCAGGGCGAGCTGCACGCGCGCCACGTGGTGGCCAACATGCTTCCGCAGGGGCTGGTGCGGCTGCTGGGACTGCCGCCCGAGCGCGTGCCCTCGTACCTGCGAACGCTGGCGGGACGGGTGGAGGAAGGCTGGGGGGCGGTGATGCTGTACCTCGTGGTGAGAGCACCCGGGGAGGCCTCACCGAGCGCGCACCACCTGGAGCTGGTGCAGAACGAGCAGGCGCCCTTCGTCGAGGGCAACCACCTCTTCGCCTCGCTCAGCGGAGAGGCGGACACGGGCCGCGCGCCGCCGGGCCACCGGACGCTGACGGTGTCCACGCACGTGCCCCTGCGCTCGCTGATGGCGCGCTCCGAGGAGGAGCAGGCCCGGCTCGTCTCCACCATCCAGGAGCGGATGCGGCAGGGACTGAGACGGCTGGCGCCCGAGTGGATGGAGAACGTGCAGCACGAGATGACGGCCTCGCCGCGCACCTTCGAGCGCTTCACCCAGCGCGAGGCGGGGGCAGTGGGCGGAGTGCCGCGGCGCGCCGGGCTGCACCACTACCGCACGCTGGGGCCCCGCGAGGTGCAGCGCGGGCTGTGGCTGGTGGGGGACTCGGTGTTCCCGGGGCAGAGCACGTTGGCCACGGCGCTCGGTGGGGTGCGTACGGCGGCGTGCATCGCGAGGGCGGCGAGGATTCAGTCCCCCTCGAAGCGGACTCCCGCCGCCCTGGCCTCGGACACCAACCGGTCCACCTTGTCGACATAGGCCCGCATGTCCGCCTTCCGCTCCAGACCGCCCGAGGACATGTAGCGCACGGTGCCGAAGATTTCGCGCTCGCCCCAGGGCCGGTCGTGCAGGCCGAACACCCAGCCGATGTTGGTGTAGGAGTTCGCGTCCCGCCCATCCAGGAAGTACCTGTTGTTGAGCTCCAGCGCCGTGCGGTGCCCGTGCTCGGGGGTGCTGCTCCACTCCAGTATCTTCTTCCCCCAGTACATGCGCATGGCGTTGTGCATGTAGCCCGTGTAACGCATCTCGCGCATGGCGGCGTTCCAGTACGGGTCATGCGTGCGAGCCCGCTCGAGCTGCTCCTTCGTGTACTGGTGGTGCCGCTCGTCGCCCCGGTGCTTCTCCAGCGTCTTCCGGGCCCACTCGGGCAGGGACTCGAAGGAGTCGTAGAGGGGCGTGTACTCGGCGAAGTTCTGCGCCAGCTCGCGCCGGACGATGAGCTCCTCGAGGAAGCTCTCGCGCTGATGGTCCGCCACCTTCGCCTCGCGCGCCGCGAGCGCCACCTCCACCGGGCTCACCTGCCCGAAGTGGAGGTACTTGCTCATGTGCGAGACGTGGGTCGTCTCCGGGTGGGGCCTGCTCTCCTGGTACTCGGGAAGGTGCTCCGTGAGGAACTTGCGCAAGAGGCGCTTCGCCTCGCTCGTGCCGCCCTTGAAGCGGTGGCTCACCGGAGGCACGGAGCGGTCCAGGTCCAGCTTCGCCAGCACCGCGTCGAGGTCCTCCAGGTCCAGTCCCTTCACGCCGAGCCCGAGCGAGTCCGTCTTCAGCGGCGTGGGCGCGAGTTCCACCAGGTACGCGCTCCAGAGACGGTGGATCTTGGGACGAAGGGTGCGCGCGGCGAACTCGGCCTTGCCCGAGGCGGCCGCCACCGGAACCACGACGTCCCCCTCGACCTGAATCACCGGGCAGGAGGCCTTGTCGGCCACCGTGCGGCGCCACTGCTTCTGATGGCGCAGGTAGCCCCGGTCACACACCACCAGGGCCGCGTGCCGGGCGAGCTTCAGGGCCACCACGTCCGGGGCACCGCGCTGGACCACGAGGGGAATCTTCCGGCGAGCCAGGGCGCGCTGCGTGTCCTGGAGCCCCTCCAACATGAAGCGGTAGTGACGGACGTTGGCCTCGGGGTAGCCATCCATCAGCCCGAAGCCCACCAGCAGCGGCAGCTTCGCCTCGTTGGCCCGTTGGATGGCGTACTCCAACGCGGGGTTGAACCCGGCGCGCTGGCTCTGCTGCATCCAATAGAGGACGTACTCGCCACCCTTCGACTCGCGGGTGTTGAGCCGCTGGATACGGCTCTCCTCGATGGTCCTGCTCGCCATGATTCACCGGTGGAGGGACTGGGGCTCACGCGTCCGGGAGCTGGCAGAGACCGGCAGGTAGCACTTGCCCCGGTACTCGGCCTGGTTCTCGCGGCAGGGCGGGCGCCTCTCGAGTGCCATCCAGCAGCCGCCGTTGATTTCCACTTCGTCCTCATTGGGTTTGCAGGGCGTCTTGGCCTGATCGACGAATGGCGCCTTGGGCAGGGGATAGGCGATGGGCGCCTGACCCACCCTGGCCTTGTTGATCAACGCGGGCGCCCGGTGCGCGGCGATGGCCTGCTCGGCCCTCCACCGCTCCACGGACGAACGGCTCGTGTCCTGCTCCTGCGCATACATGTCCCGCTCCACCAGATGGATGGCCAGGCGCGAGGACAGGAGCATCAGGACAATCGCCGCGGCGGTGCGCCAGCGACTGGCGCGTACCCACTTCCAGGCGGATGCGGGCAGGTGCCACATGAACTCCATCGGCCCCGTCGGCACGCGGGTGAGATGGGCACGCGCCTCCTCATCGTTCGCCAACCGCCCGACGGCGGTGCCGAGCTGTTCGAGCATCCCACGGAGCTGGGACAACCGACCGGAGCTCGGAGCCTTCTCCACCTCCAGCACGAAATGGGGAGGCATGGCCTGGGAGCGCAAGCACACCCGCCACTCCTCCTGGGGCTCCATGGGTGCACGCTCGCTCGGTATCAATACCAGGGCCGGCTTGTCCTCGAGGACGTTGTAGGCCTCGTAGAGTCGGCCTGGTTCCTCTGTGTCCTGCTCCGGCTTCCTGGCCGCGTACCGCCTGAGGAGTTTGAAGCGCCCCAACCACCCCTTGAAAAAACCCGTGTCCGCCATGTGCACCTTCTCGTTCTTCATCTTCTACACCGCGTTCCGCGAAGGGTGGCTCCGCTCAACGCCCAGGAAGCGGACCAGCCAGTCCGCCGCGTCCTGGATGGCCTCGTTCCAGTCCTCGGGCCGCATCCTGTGCCTGGACAGGGGGAACTCCCGGTAGCGCAGCCGCTCGGGAGCCTGGGCATAGAGAGGGACCAGGCGCTCATGGAAGGCTCGCGCCATCCCGGGATGCACCACGTCGTCCAGGCCCGCCGTCTGACTGAAGAGCGCCACGGGGAAGAAACGCTCCGGGAAACAGTGCGGGCTCTCGGGCAGCGGGAGCTCCCATTCGGGCGAGCCGATGAGCGGAACCGCCACGCGCAGCCGCCGGTCCAGCAGCAGCGCCCGGTAGGTGATGAACCCGCCCAGCGAAGCACCGCCAATGCTCAACCGCTCCGCATCCGCCCCGAGTGACACGAGTGCATCGAGCACCGATGGCACCTCGTTCGCGGTCGCACGAACCACCTGGAGGAAGTCCTCTTCCGCGCGCGGGTTGTCGTGGGTGAAGCGCGCATCGAAGTCCGGGTAGCGCCGCTCACCATGCCCCATCGCGTCGAGCCCCACCGCGACGAGTCCCCGGTCCGCGAAGACGCCGAGCTCCCGCTCGTTCACCTCCTTGGACGCGCCGAGCCCGTGGAAGAAGAGCACCACGCCACGGCGGAGGGCTTCCTCGCGAGGACCCCGGTGGACGACCAGCGCGGGCGCACCCGCGAGCGACATTCTCGAAGTCTGCAGGCTCATCTCACCCCTCATGATGCGAACAGGCCCATGTGCCCGAGTGCTTCGGACGCAGCATGGCGGAGGGCCGGGCCTCCTTCGCGCGCCAGCCGGGACAAGGCCGATGCCGCCTCCGCCGCGAGCGGACCGAACAGTCCGAGCGCCACCACCGCGTCATGCTTCAGCCCCGGGAGCGAGGACAGGCCGGTGAACGCGTCGAGCACGAGCCGGAAGGACGAGTCCGGCCTGTCCAGCAGGCGCGACAGCGGCGGGATGGCCTCGCGAACCCCGAGCCTGCCGAGCGCCAGCGCCACCTGGCCCCGCACCTCCTCGGGAATGGAGACATCCTCCAGCGCGGCCAACAGGCTCGGTGCGAGTGCCTCCGTGGCAGGGCCTCGAACCGACAACGCGGCGGCGGCCCTGCACGCCACGGCCGAGGAGGAGTCGTGAAGTGCTTCCAGCAGTGCGCCAGCGGCTTCCGTGCTCGCGGGAGAGAACCGCGCGAGCGCCTCGGCGGCGGCGGCTCGGACACGCGCCGTCCCCGTGCTCAGCGCCTCCAGGAGCACCTCGGATGTCTCCGGCTGGGGCTCGAGCCGGCCCAGGCGCCCGGCCGCCTGGATTCGCGTGCTCTCGTCCCCTCCCGCCCGAAGCGCATCGACCGTGACGCCCCACAACCCGGGCGTGCCGTCGTCATCCGGCAGGAATCCCGCGGCGAGGTGGCGCACCCCCGGCACGTCGTCTCCCAGCAGGCGCTGGAGCTCGGCCCGAACGGATGGAGGCGCCGGGGGATGGAGCACGCGCAGCGCGGCTTCCCGGACCTCCGCGCGCTCCGAGCCCAGGTGCGGCACCAGAGCGCCCGTGTCGAAGTCGGCGTGCCGCAGCGCGAGGATGCTGTCCTCGCGGACCCGGACATCGTCGTCCGCCAGGCAGCGGATCAACCCCGGGATGGCCGCGGCATGCGGACATGTCACGACAAGCCGCGCGGCGATGCGCCGGACCTCGGACTGCTCGCTCTCCAGCAGCTCCACCACACGGCCGGGAAGCGCTTCCTGGAGGGGAAGGTGCATCCGCGCCTCGGTGAGCTGGAGCAGACGCTCGATGGCCAGCCCCCGTTCCGCGGGAGGTGCATCCAGCACGGCATACACCAGGAGGGTGATTGCCCCAGGTTCCTTGCGCAACGAGGCCACTGGCAGCGCGAGCGCTTCCTTCAGGCCAGCAAGTGGGTCCATGCGCATGGCAGCTAGCACACCTGGACGTGACCATGAATGTAGGGGCCAGGGTGCCCTGTCTCGAGTTGTCGACAGGGAGCCAGAGCGCAGACCCTCACCCCGGCCCTCTCCCAGGGGGAGAGGGTGTTCGCGAGCCATCCAAGAAGCTGATGGCTCATCCCGTCTTCCGTCTGGTTTCCCGAAGGCTCCGAACCCATCGTGAGCGCATGAACGCTCCCGCTGTCGCGCTCGTGGCCGGCGTCCTCGTGGCCCTGCTCGTGGGCAACCCCTACGTGGAGTGGACCCGCCGCGTCACCCATCCCCTGCTGGCGCTCTCCGTGGTGGGACTCGGCGCCGGCATGGATCTGCGCGTCGTCGCGGCCGTGGGCGCACACGGCGTCCTCTACACCGTGGCGGGCATCGCCGTGTGTCTGTTGCTCGGCGCCCTGTTCACCCGGGCATTCGGCGTGTCCCGGGAGGCTGGTCTGCTCATCAGCGTTGGCACCGCCATCTGCGGCGGGAGCGCCATCGCCGCCATGGTGCCCGTGCTGCGCCCCAAGGCGCACGAGGTCTCCGTCGCGCTCGGCACCGTGTTCCTCCTCAATGCCGTGGCGCTCTTCGTGTTCCCCGCCATCGGTCATGCCGTCGGACTCGATGCGCGCCGGTTCGGCCTGTGGAGCGCCCTCGCCATCCACGACACCAGCTCCGTGGTGGGCGCCGCCATCCAGTTCGGCCCCGAGGCCCTGGAGGTGGCCACCACCGTCAAGCTGGCCCGGGCCCTGTGGATCGTCCCGCTCACCCTGCTCGTCGGCGCATGGCGGCGGCGCTCGGGTGACGCGACGCCCCAGCAGGGCAGGGCGCGGCATCCCTGGTTCATCCTCGGCTTCATCGCCACGGCGGCGATCGTCACCTGGGTGCCCGCGCTCCGGCCGGCGGGGCAGCTGGTGGCGGCCGCGTCCAGGCAGGCGCTGGTCCTGACGCTCTTCCTCATCGGCGCCAGCCTCACCCGAGGCGCCCTCCGCTCGGTGGGCGTGCGGCCCCTCGCCCAGGGACTGGCGCTCTGGGTGTGCATGGCGGGCCTGAGCCTCGGCGCCATCGTCCTGCGCCTCGTGGAGTGAGGCGCTCAGGGGAGCAGCAGGGGCGGTGGCGAGGCGCGTGCGTGGCGCAGGAAGCGGCCCGCGAGCCCCGAGGGCGCATCCACCGGCAGCACCCAGGAGAAGGCCCGCTCCACGCTCAGCCCCGGCACTGGCAGCACCCGCAGTCGGCCCAGCGCCAGCTCGTCCTGGATGCTCCATCTGGACAGGAAGCCGACGCCCAGGCCGAGCCGCACCGCGCCCTTGATGGCCTCGTTGTCGCCGAGCTGCAGGTCTCCCGCCTGGAGCCCCCGGCGCACGCCCGCCTTGCGCAGCGCCCGCTCCATCACGGCCCGAGTCCCCGAGCCCGGCTCGCGCCAGAGCAGCGGCACCGAGCGAAGAGCCTCCACCGAGCGCACCCGCAGCAGCTCCGCCGGGGCCCGCGAGGAGACAACCGGCACCAGCTCGTCATCCAGGTAGCGCTCCAGGCGGATGAGGGCGGCGCGGGCGTGTCCCTCCACCAGGCCCAGTGGGGCGCGGCCCTCGCCTACCCAGGCGAGCACCTGTGTGGTGTTGCCCACCTCCACCCGCACCTGCGCGCCCCGGTGCGAGCGCAGGAAGGAGGCCAGCAGCTCCGGCACCACGTAGCTGGCCACGGTCGTGCTCGCCGCCAGCACCAGCTCTCCGCCCGGCTCCTCCTCGACGGAGACCGCGAGCGCCGCCTCGTCCAGCAGCTGGTGGATGCGCTGCGCGTACTCCAGCAGGGCGCGGCCCGCGTCGTTGAGACGCACGCCTCGCGCGGTGCGCACCAGCAGCGGCTGGCCACACTCGCGCTCGAGCTGGCGCACCTGCGCCGTCACCGCGGGCTGGGACAGGTGGAGCAGCCGCGAGGCCGCCGACACCTGTCCCGTGGTGGCCACTACCCTGAACGTCTCGAGCCGCCGCGGATCCAACCGTGTGAACAGAGGGCCCTCCTCACTCCAGCACCTTCACCGCCTTTACCACGCCGTCCCCCACTGCCTCCGCCTGGTGGATGGTGAAGCCCAGCCCGCGGCAGACGTGCTGCATCGCCCCGTTGCCCGACAGGATGTCCGCGACGATGCGCCGCAGCCCCCAATCCCGGCCCACGGCCACCAGCCGGCTCAGCAACTCCGACCCCAGACCCTGCCGCTGCACCGCGTCGCTGATGAGCATCGCGAACTCGGCGTCCTGCGTCCCCGGCAGTCGCGTCAGGCGCCCCACCCCGAGAATCTCCCCGCCGTTCTTCCTCTCCACCACCAGCGCCATCTCCCGCCCGTAGTCGTTGAAGCAGATGCGCGCCAGCCGCTGGTGCGCCACGCGCTGGTCCAGCTTCATCATCCCCGCGTACCGCAAGAACACCGTCTGCTCCGACAGCGTCTTGTGGAACTCCACCATCTTCGGCTCGTCCTCGGGCCGGATGGGACGGATGATCACCTCCGACCCATCCTTCATCTTCCATCGCTCCACGTACTTCACCGGGTACGGGAGGATGGCCAGCGGCGGCAGCTCCTCTTCCTTCACCTCCGGGCCGTGCAACACCACGCGCGCATCCAACGCCACCAGCCGATCCGCCGACGCCAGCAGCGGGTTGATGTCCACCTCCTTGATGAAGCGATGCTCCACCACCAGCTGGCTGAAGCGCACCAGCAGCTTCTCCAGCTCGACCAGGTCCACCGGCTTGCGCCCGCGCACGCCCCGCAAAGCCTCGTGGATGCGCGTCTGCTCCATCATCCGCCGCGCCAGCGTCGTGTTCAGCGGCGGCAGCGCCAGTGCCCGATCCTTGAACACCTCCACCAGCGTGCCGCCCGCGCCGAACAGCAGCACCGGCCCGAACTGCGCGTCCAGGCTGCTGCCCATGATGAGCTCGTAGCCGTCCAGCTTCACCATCGGCTGCACCGTCACCCCGTCGAACGCGTCCGCCCGACCCAGCTCCTCCAGCTTCTGGCGGATGCCCTCGAAGGCGCCTCGCACCGCGTCCGCGTCACAGAGGTTCAGCCGCACCCCGCCTACGTCCGACTTGTGGGTGATGCGTTGCGAGTGCAGCTTCAGCACCACCGGGTAGCCCAGCGACTCCGCCTCGCGCACCGCCTCGTCCACGCTCGTGGCCAGCCGCGTCTCCACCGTCGGAATGCCATACGCGGCCAGCAGCCGCTTGGACTCGAGCTCCGTCAGCAGCAGGCGGCCCGCGGCGCGCGCCTCGCGGATGAGCGCCTCGGCCTCCTCGCGCCGCTCCGGCTCCTGCGTCAGCACCGGCGTCTCGTACAGGCCCTCCAGGTTGTACGTGTAGCGCCACATGTAATTGAAGATGCGCGCCGCCGTGTCCGGGTAGCCGAACGTCGGAATCCCCAGGTCGTTGAGGATGCGCTCGCCCGCCGCCACCTCCGAGCCTCCCATCCAGCTGGCGATCACCGGCTTGCCCATCTTCACATAGGGCTTGAGGCGATCCGCCGTCTGGGTGGGCTCGGTCACGTCCTGCGGCGCGAGGATGACGAGCAGGCCGTCACTGTTCTCGTCCGCGCCCGCCACCTCCAGGGCCTTCGCGTAGCGCTCCGGGTCCGCGTCGCCCAGGATGTCCACCGGGTTGCCGCGGCTCCACGCCGAGGGAAGGATGGCGTCCAGCTTCGCCACCGTCTTGTCCGACAGCTTCGCCAGCTCGCCGCCGCCCATCACCAGCGCGTCCGTGGCGAGGACCCCCGGGCCGCCCGCGTTGGTGACGATGGTGAGCCGGCGGCCGTCCGGACGTGGCTGTTTGGCCAGAACCTCGGCCATGTAGAAGAGGTCCGCGATGGAGTCCACGCGCAGCACGCCGGTGCGCCGGAAGGCCGCGCTCAGCACCTCGTCACTGCCCGTGAGCGAACCCGTGTGCGAGGCCGCCGCCGCCGCCGCCTGCGCCGAGCGCCCCGCCTTGATGACGATGATGGGCTTGTGCAGCGCCACCTCTCGCGCCGCCGACAGGAAGCCCCGCGCGTCACCGATGGACTCCATGTAGAGGAGGATGCTGCGCGTGCGCGGGTCGTCCCCCAGGTAGTCGATGACGTCTCCCCACCCCACGTCCAGCATGGAGCCGATCGACACGAAGGCGCTGAAGCCCACCGACTCGCGCATGCTCCAGTCGAGGATGGCCGTGAGCAGCGCGCCGCTCTGGCTGACGAAGGCCACGTTGCCCGGCCGCGCCATGCCTCCCGCGAAGGTGGCGTTGAGTCCGCTCGGCGGCCGCATCACGCCCAGGCAATTGGGACCGATGATTCGGATGCCCGCCTCGCGGGCGATCTGGAGGACTTCCTGCTCCAGCTTCACGCCCTCGGGGCCGATCTCCTTGAACCCCGCGGAGATGATGATGACGCCCTTGACCCCCGCCTGGGCGCACTCGCGCATCACGCCGGGCACGGTGGTGGACGGCGTGACGATCATGGCCAGGTCCACCGGCTCCGGCAGCGCCTCGAGCGACGGCCAGGCCCGGATGCCCAGCACGTTGGTGCGCTTGGGATTGATGGGGTAGACGGTGCCCCCGAAGGGACTGCTGATGAGGTTCCAGAGGATGGTGCGCCCCACGCTCCCCTGCCGTTCGCTCGCCCCCACCACCGCCACGCTGCGCGGATTGAAGATGGCGTCGAGGGGATGACGGCCTCGCAGGTGCAGCAGGTCGTACGAGGGGTCGTTGGGCGGCGGACGCTTCGTCTGGGCCATGGAGACCCCTTTCTGGTCCCGAATGGCCCTCCGGTTCAACAGCAACCGTGTGGCGAGCGCGCGCCGCGTTGCCTGAGCGGCAATGGAAACGGCGAGGACACGGGCAGGTGGCGGATGAGGAACAGGCTACGCTCCGCGGACCCATGAGAGCCCTGACGAGAATCTGGCTGCTGCTGCTCGGGCTGCTGGCGGCATGCGCGACCTCGAGCCCCGTCGCGCTGGAAGAGAACCAAGCACCGGAGGTGGTGTCCTCCTCCTGGGAGGAGGGCTGCGAGGACGAACGCAGCCTCGTCCTGCTGTGCCGTGACGATGGAGAGGAGTGTGGCTTCTTTCGCTGCCGGGAGGCAGTACCTGGCGAGGTACTGTTGGCCTACCGGGGCGGCGGGCCCATCTACATCCCGGGTGCCTCACCCGCTTCTCCGCGCCGCTGGTGGGGCCGCCCCGGAGGATGGCCACGGAACAACGAGCCCGTCCTCACCTTCCGCTTCAACCGGCACTTCGACCCCAAGCCCCCTGCGTTCGCCCTTCCTCCAGGCCGCTGGGTCCAGCACCACATCTTCCCGCAGGCAGAGGTACTCAGGAACTGGTTCCACGGCCGAGGAGTACCCGACATCCATCAGTTTACCATTCTCATCCCCGAGCACGTCCATATCCGACTCCACAGCGGCGGACCCAATGGGGGCCTGTGGAACCAGGCGTGGAGGGAGTTCATGAACACCTACCCCAATGCTCCACCCGAACAGATATACCGCCACGCGGGCGAGCTGATGTTCCGCTTCGGGCTGACAGGCCCCATCGCGCCGTACCAACGCGGGAGAAGGTAACGAGATGCCGAGGTTTTACCGGCTCAAGGAGCCAAGAACGTCGCGGTACACCGGTGACATCAACGCCAGACACAAGTGGGGCAGCCTCCCATGGCTCCGCTGCACTGAATGCAAGGACACATGGACGGGAGGGTTCACCGCGTATCCAAGCGTGGACCTGTCCTCGCTGCCCGAACGCGACGAGTATGAGAAATCCCGGCCGGAGCCCCTCGATGAATTCGTGCGTCTACGAGAACGGGTGCGGCCACTCGTGATGCCCGGGAGCCAACTCCTCCCGGGCTCTACGTTTGGTCCGCTCACGGGCACTGCCACCGGAACCTTCAGCGCGCTCTATCTCCATCTCCTGGGAGCGGTATTGATACGGCGTGAGGCTCTGGAGCAATTGCAGGCCGCGGGCGTACAAGGTCTGCGCGGTTTCCCGACGGAGCTGCGCTTCCGGCAGAAGAAACACCCGGAGTTGCTGGAACTGGAAATTCCAGCCCATGGCCGGTTGCATCCGGACTGCACGCCACCACGGCCTCCACCGTGCGCCAGGTGTGGTCTGGATTCGTTCCGCTTCCCGGACGACCCCGTCCTGGACGCGGCATCACTCCCGGCAGACACCGACCTGTTCCGGCTGAGCGACTTCGAAACGATCTTCATCGCCACCGAGCGCTTCGTGGACACATTCCGGCGCCTGGAGCTGGACGGGGCAGACATCCACGAGGTGCCCGTACGTTGAGCCCTCGAACTTCTTCCGTCACCACGGTACCGCCTACGCGGGAAGCGCACTCGGCGGTAGGCTCTCCGTGCCATGGCTCGCCGCAAACAGGCCGATGAGATCACCGCCCGCGTCCGCAACCTCATCGCGCTCGACTCCGCCAGCATCATGCGGAGACTCGAGGCGCGCCGGGGAGAGATGTTCGTCCTCTTCTCCCGCCTGCGCAGCCGCGAGCCCATGCTCAGCACCCTGGCTACCCGTTATGCCTCGGCCACCTTCCACGACCTCATGAACCTGCCCGCGCGCGAGCAGTCGGTCGTGGACCACTTCTACGAGTGTCTGGACGCCCTGCGTTGGTACTTCACCTACACCGAGGACATGCCCAGCACCGCCCAGCAGACCTTCAACACCCTCCACCGCCGGCTGGAGGAGGCCCACCGCAAGCTCGTCGCGACCATCGGCCACCCCGTCACCCCCGAGGGCGCCACCGTCGTCGAGGGAGAGGTCCTCCGCCGCGAGGACGCCGCCCCCGAGGCCGCGCTCGTTCACGCCTCGCCCCCTCGCCGCCGCCGCGCGGCTCCTCCGGACACCGGGACGGGCTCCCCGGAGGAGTGACGCGTCCGTCACCACGCGGCGGGTCGAATCACCGACAGGCCGCATGCGTGCCTCCAGACCGGGGCCGGAGCGCTCGGCGGGACCGACGCCTCACACCACGGGGCCGCCTCCTCTCTTCTGGGACACGACAAAGCTTCATCGTGTCGTGCCCGGGCAACACCCAGGAGGAAGCCCGATGAGAGTTCCGCGCCTCGTCCCCTCGCTCTGTTGTGCGCTGTCGCTGTTCCAGGCACTGCCGGCGAGCGCCGCCCCACCCACTCCAGGAGGAACGCCCCCCGCGGGGCTCATCGAGGCCAATGCCGAGGCCCTCTGCTTCTTCATGGAGGAGATAGCGGCCCAGCCCAAGCAGGCGGACTGCGAGGAGAAGGCGGCCCGGGAGCTCTCCGCGCTCTACCCCAGCCTGCCCCCCGAGCAACGCGCACAGCTCCATCAGCTCCAGGCCCAGTGGCCAACGCTCCGCCAGCAGTGGCTGGCGCTCGATGAGACACAGAAGGACGCCATCCGGAATCAGTGGGCGACGATGGCCCAGGAGCAGCAGTCCCAACAGGGAGTGGGAGGCTCCGGTCCTTCACCTACTCCGTGACGACGGTGTGTATAAGGAGGGCCTCTCTGCAGGAGGAGACCCTCTCGTATGGACTTGCAGCTCGCTGGCAAGGTGGTGCTGGTAACGGGTGGCTCGGAGGGACTGGGCGCCGCCGTGTGTGAACGGCTCGTCCAGGAGGGGGCACGCGTGGCGCTGTGTGCCCGGAATCCGCAGCGGCTGGAGGCCACCGCGGCCCGCCTGCGCGCCCTCGGAGGCGAGGTGCTCGCCGTCCCCGCCGACGTGTCGCGCGCGGAGGACCTCGAGCGCTTCGTGGCCGCCGCGCACGAGCGCTGGGGACGCGTGGACGCGCTGGTGAACAACGCCGGCTCGGCCTCCGCGAAGGCCTTCCTGTCGGTCACCGACGCGGAGTGGGAGGAGGATCTCCAGCTCAAGCTGTTCGCCGCGATGCGCGCCGTGCGCCTGACGGTGCCTCACCTGCGCGCGGCCGGAGGAGGGGCCATCGTCAACGTGCTGTCCATCAAGGCCAAGGAGCCCGGGAAGAACACCACGCCCTCGTCGGTGTCCCGCGCGGCGGGGATGGCGCTGACGAAGGTGCTCTCCAAGGAGCTGGGACCCGAGGGCATCCGCGTCAACGCCGTGCTCGTGGGGATGATCGAGAGCGGCCAGTGGGAGCGCCGCGCCCAGGCCGCTGGCAAGCCGCCGGAGGAGCTGTACGCCGAGCGGAGCCGGGAGGCGGGAGTCCCCCTGGGGCGGGTGGGCCGGGCCGAGGAGTTCGCCGACGTGGTGGCCTTCCTCGTCTCGTCGCGCGCCTCCTATGTGAGCGGCACGGCCATCAACGTGGATGGAGGTCTGTCCGGCGCCGTCTGAAAGCGGGGAGGGAGGGCGAGCGGGAGAGCGGTGGGCCGCCCGGCTCGGGGGCTTCGCGGCCGGTTCCTGTCTCGGTCCGGAGCTTTCGTCTAGAGTCCCGGGCCGCATGCTCGAAGCTTTTCGTGGTCGGCGGTGGGCGTTCATCCTCATCCCGTTCCTCCTCGGTGCGCTCGACTGGGCCCTCTGGCACTTCGGGTCTCGGCCCGCGGTACCCCGGCATTCCCGTGCCCCGCGCACCGTCCGGTCCCCGGTGCCGCCCGGCAAGCCGCTCCGGCTCGCCCAGGCGCCCTCGTCCGCACAACCGGTGCAGCCCGCTCCGGCTCCGGCTCCCGCCATCCGGCGCGCGCTGCCCGCTCCGTCCCCCCGGGCCCTCAAGCTCCACCAGATCGGCGAGAAGCTCGGCGTCCGCCCAGAGATCGGCCTGGAGAACCCCTGCGTCCTTCAGTCCGGAGCCTCCTGCTCCCGCACGGCCCTCACCCCCTTCTTCGAGTCCCTCGACACCCTCGCCTCCGGCAAGGCCTCCACCCCCGCCGTCATCTCCGCGTTCGGCAACTCGCTGATCGCCGGGGACCGCATCGTGGACGTGGTGCGCGAGGAGCTCGGCGGCGCCTTCGGTGATGGCGGCCGCGGCGTGCTCTTCGTGGATCGGCTCGCGCCGTACGGGCCCCGCGTCCGCGCCGGCTTCGCGCGTGGCGGTTGGGAGGCTCGCACCCTGGGAGAGCTGAAGCTCGCCGAGCTGCCCTTCGGACTCACCGGCGTCTACCACGTGACCACCGAGCCCAGGGCCAGCAGCCGGTTCCAACTGACCGGCGAGCCGCGCGGCACCCTGTGGTGGCTCGACATGCCCCGCGCCGGCCGGCTGTCCGTCCATGTCGATGGCAAGGAGCTCGCCCGCGCCGAGCCACGGGGCAACGGCCAGGCCCAGGCGCTCACCTTCGACCTCCCTCCGGGGGCTCGCAACCTGGACGTGGTCGCCGAGGGCCGAGGCGCCGTGGTGCTCGGCGTGGTGCTGCAACACCAGCGCCCCGGCATCGTGCTCGACACCCTGGGAGTACCCTCCGCCGATGCCAACCTCTTCCTGCGCGCCCAGGAGGACATCTTCCGAGCCCAGCTCGCCGAGCGCTCGCCGCGCCTGCTCCTGTTCATCCTCGGCGGCAACGAGGCCAAGCGGCTCGAGTGGGGCCGCTCCAACCTCGCCGAGGTCGAGGAGGGTCTGCGCACCTTCATCCGCCGCTCGCGCGCCGCCAGCCCCGACAGCGCCTGCCTGGTGATGGGCCCCATCGACGCCGTGCGCGGCGGCAACGGGCCGAACAAGCTCACCCAGCGGCCCTACCTCGACGAGGTCATCGGCATCGAGCGGCAGATCGCCCTCGCCGAGGGCTGTGCCTTCTTCGACATCTTCTCCGCCATGGGAGGCTCCGGCTCGCTGGCGCGCTTCGTCCAGGCGGGGTTCGTGCACGAGGACCTCGTCCACCCGCGGAGCCACGGGCTCGACCTGCTCGGCCAGCTCCTCACCGATGCGCTGCTGCGCGGCTGGGTGGAGTCCGAGGACCCCAGCCGGCAGGCCACCCTGGCCCCGGCGCTCCAGGCCTCGGAGGAGACCCGGTGAGGGCGCTCCCCGTCGCGCTCCTCTTCCTCGGTTTCACCGCGCTGGCGGACCCCCGTCCGGCCCCCTCGCGCGCTCCGGCCGCCTCCACTCCCGCTTCCTCCAAGGCGAAGGACAAGGCCTTCCCCCCGGAGGTGCAGCGCGCGCTGGATGCCCTCGTCCGCGCCGAGCTCGCCCGGGGGCCCTACGCGGGGCTCTCGGTGGGCGTGCTCCACGGGGGCATGCGCTGGACGCGGGGCTACGGGCTGAGAGACCTCGCCCACAAGCTGCCCGCCACGCCCCGGACGACGTACCGGATGGCGTCCATCACCAAGTCCTTCACCGCCATGGCCGTGCTGCAGCTGGCGCAGGAGGGCAGGCTGGACCTGGACGCGGACATCCACACCCTGGTGCCCGGCTACCCCGAGAAGCCCTGGCCCGTCACCGTGCGCCAGCTGCTGGGACACCTCGGCGGCGTGTCCCATTACGATGGCCCCGAGGGCTCGGAGAACACGCAGCACCTCGACACCGCGGGAGCCCTCGCGCTCTTCGCCGACAAGCCACTCGTCGCCGAGCCCGGCACGAAGTTCGTCTACACCACCTGGGGCTACAACCTGCTCGGCGCCGCCGTGGAGACGGCCACGGGCCAGCGCTTCGGTGAGTACCTGAAGTCCCATGTCTTCGGCCCCGCCGGCATGAGGCACGCGGCGCTGGACGACTACCGCACGCGCGACAAGCAGCACGCCCTGGGCTACCGCCACCAGAAGGGGCAGCTCGTCGCCTCGCACTACCTGGACGTGTCCAGCCGCTTCGGCGGAGGCGGCGCCCGTGCCTCGGTGGAGGATCTGCTCGCCTTCGGTCAGGCCGTGCTCCAGAGCAGTCTGGTGGCACCCGACACCACGCGGCGGATGCAGACGTCCATGAGCACCCGCGAGGGCCAGCTCACCGACTACGGCATGGGTTTCGCCACCTACCCGCTGCGAGGCCACTACGTGGTGGCCCACGCGGGTGGCCAGCCCGAGACAACCACGCTGCTCCTCATGCTGCCGGCGGAGGACGTCGTCATCGCGCTCGCCACGAACCTGGAGGGCGAGGCGAAACGGCTGCGGCGCATATCGCTGCGCATCATCGAGGTGCTGTTGGAGGACGGGCAGGTACGCCGCGACACGCACGCCGCGGACGAGGTGGACGCGGTGGTGCACGAGGGCCTCTCCCGTGTCTTCACCTACGGGCTCGCCTGGCACGTATGGGCCACCCGGGGGCCTGGCGCGCTTCCCGAGCCGGGAGAGTTGCCCGAGGCCTTCTCTCAGGTATCCGCGCTGCTCGACCGCGCCACCATCGCCCAGGAGCCCCCGGCCGCCCTGGCGCGCGTGCGCACCGCGCATGAGCCTCGCGGGGGCTCGCTCTTCATCCGCGTGGGGGCGCAGATGGCCCGCACGCTGGAACAGGCCCTGGGACCCGAGAAGCTCCGGGAGTACCCCGCGCGAGGCCCCCTCGCCTTCTTCACCGACTACCTCGCCGCCTGCGAGCAGCTGACGTGCCCGACGGAGCTGCGCTTCAGCGAGGCCCTCCAGACCGAGGTGAAGCATCTCGACGAGGAGTGGCGGAGCTCGCAGGTGGAGGAGTTGCGACGGGCCCGGCTGGACGAGACGTCGGACCCGGAGGAGCTCTGGCCCGCGCTGGAGGAGGCCACCACGGGCGCGGCGCTGCACCCGGACTACGCGGAGGAGATGATGCGCATCGCCGCGCGTTACGGCCGGAAGGGCAAGCACGAGGAGCAGCTGCGCTGGCTGGAGCGCACGGTGGCCCTCCACCCGCGCTCGGAGGAGGCCCGCCAGGCGCTCGCCAAGGCCCAGGGCACGGAGGAGAAGCAGGAGCAGGACGCACCCGCTTCCGCCACTCCCGCCCGCGCGCCCGATGGCAGCCCCGTGCCCGACAACGCCGGACTTCCCGCGCAGCGACGGGCCGGCTCCCACGAGTGAAAACGGGGCTCCACGAGCGGAGCCCACCCACGTCCACCGCGCCCAACGCACGAGGAGTGCCCTTGGACACCACTGAACGCTCCACGTCTCGTGTGGCTCACGTTCGCCTTGGACTGCTCCTGGCCATCACGTCAGTGCTGGTGGGTTGTGTCACGGACTCGCACTGGCGGATGGACCGCACGCAGCCGCATCCGCTGCGACTACTGACTCCGTCGTCCTTCTCTTCGGCGAGGCCCGTGGTACCCGCCGCCGAACTGGACTCCCTCTGCGAGCGCTTTCTCGCCCTCGTCGTCATGCGGCCGGACGGCTACCTCGCCTCCGTGTCCACTGGCCAGCCCGTGCAATGGATGGGGCAGGTGACCTTGCGAGAAGGCACATTCGTCGCTGGCGGCTTCCTCGTCGGTCGCATGTACCTCTCTCTGGGTGGTGTCTTCTATCCACTGGACGACGAGCTCCGCCGCTCCAGCCACGTTCCCCTGGGCGAACAGGGTCTGGACAAGGACCTCCTCAACACGGCCTTGGACGGCGCCCAGGATGCCCTGGAGGAAACGGCTCGGGCCCTGGCCACCAGCCTGCTGGACATCCCTGGCACGCTCGAGGGTCTGCGCCAGCTCCCCACTGCCGTCGCCACATTGATTGCATCCTCTCCCGAGTACTTCGCCAGCTACGGCGACAGACCCTTGCGCGAGCAGGTGCGGGAAGCAGCACGGTTGTCCACGCACCTGCTCATGCTGACGGGAGGAGGGCTGGAGATGGGGGCACGTGTGACAGGCGCTGGAGCCAGTCTCCCGGTCCTGAAGCTCGGTGCCCAGGGCACGCTGATGGTGGCGGAGATGGCCGTGCCAGCCGGTGCGGTCACCGCCGTATTGGGAACCGGGGTGGGCGCACTCGTCGTCCTGTCGGCGCCCCCCTCACTGGACCCGCAGTCCGCTCGTGCGCTGTACGACAAGGGCATGCAAGAGGCCCGCAGGGCCTTCCCCCACCTGGCCGGTGGCCCCAAGCAGAAACACCACATCCACCCCCGCTACCTCGGCGGCCCGGAGAACGGCCCCACCGTGGACCTGGATCGCGCCTACCATCAACTCATCACCAACGAGTTCCGGCGCCTGGCAGGATATGGGCTGAAACCACCTCCGCTCGAAGTCGTGTGGGAACTCATGAAGAGGGTCTACGCCAGATACCCTCTCCCCGGAGTCCACTTCTGACCATGAGAGAAACCCTCGAGGTCCGGCTCTTCGCGGACGACGCCAAACAGTTCCTCCCACCGGACGTGGGGCAGGAGATCGGCATGTCACGCCGGGTGGTGCTCGAGATGGATGATCCGCTCATCGAACGGATACGCCAATACGAGCAGGAGAAGCGCGGGCAAGGATCGCTGGCGGTGACCTTCTGGGAGATTCACCGGAAATACACGCCCAGGGAGCTGAACGAAGCAGAGCTCCTCTGGATGAAGGTGCGCCCACTCTTCGAGCCAACGGGCGAGGATTGCGGCACCGGCTATGACGAGACGAGAGCGTGTCCCAGGTGCGGCTTCGGCGCCAGGCAGGTAGGGCCGCTGCACCTGGACGTGAAGAGGATACCGAAGCGGGACATCGCCCAGACTCTCGGGGGAGAAATCGTGGTATCCGCGCGATTGGCCGAGGCAATGCAGTCCATCGGTCTCCGTGGCTACGAGCTGGGACCGGTGGTGGATCGAAATGGCAAGCCGAGCCCGGCCTGGAACCAGCTCCTGCTGCCCGAATGCCGGCTGGAGCTGGCGTCTCAGACACGGGTGGGACACGGCTTCTTCGCGCCCGCGCCAGATGATGCGCATTGCCCAGAAGGGCACGTCGCGGGGTTCGACGTGCTCTCCGAAGTCCACGTCCAACGCGCCAGCGTGAACGCCGCGGACTGGCACTGCACACGCCAGGCCGTGGGACAGCGCATGGGCCCCTATCGCCCCCGGCCGCTTCTGCTCATCTCCCAGCGGCTCCATCAACTCCTGCTCTCGCACAAGATGAAACGTTTCGACGTGGAGGTGGCGCACGTCCTCTGACCGGGAGTGTCCCCACCCGGACGGAGTCTTCGCGCATCGCCATTCGGTTGCGACTCGAAGACGGGTGGAGATTAAGTTCCACGCCATGCGCGTGCTTGCCCTTCTGCCCCTGCTCCTCGGTGTCTCCGCCCGCGCGGACGCGCCACTGGATGACCTCCTCCAACGCCTGGGCGAGGCGGAGGAGCGAAAACTGGCCGTCCCCGCCTGCCGCACCGTGGAGAGCTCGGTCACGGAGGAGTTGGACAAGGAGGGCAAGGTGACGGGACGGCTGACTCGCAGCTACGAGGTCACCCGGTCCGGAACCACGGTGGTTGCACGCAAGCGGCTCTCCCAGAAGGAAGAGGGGGACCTGACCAGCCAGCTCAAGGCCGAGCCGAAGGACCCACCGAAGGACGAGGACGACAAGGCAAGGCTGTCCCCGTTCCACCCGCGAGCCCGGGCGGATTACCGCTTCGACTCCGCACCGGGCCCGAGCGAGGGGCTCCTGACCGTGAAGTTCGCCCCCGTGAAGGCGGACAAGAAGCGAATGAAGGGACAGGCGGTGGTGGACGCGCGGGCCGGGAAGGTGATGACCCTGCGCATGTCCCCGTCCGACATGCCTCCCATGCTGGATGAGCTCCAGATGGACTTCCTGGCCTACGCGGAGACCCCGTGCGAGCAGCAGCCCACGCGGATGAAGATCGTCGGCTCGGGCGGGGTCCTCCTCTACAAGGTGCGCTTCCGGACGGAAGTGACGGTGACGGGGCACCAGAAGGTGGACGCGCCGGACCCCGTGACCGGCGCGCGCTGACCCGAGGGGGGATGACCTGACACCCACAAGCCTGTTATGTCCTGGGCTGCCGAGCGGCGATGAACGCCGCCCCGCGAGCACTCGGAGGCACTCATGAACTCGCCCATTGTCCCCGCCGCGGTTGCTGTCCTGTTCGCCCAGAGGGCGTAGGCCGCCTGGCTCGGCTCCGTAGGTCCGTCGCAGCGCGTCCCTGACTCCCCGCTGGGTGCCCTGAAGAACCAGGTGCGCCACAGGCACCGCTCTGCCCGGAGTCCTTTCAGTGTCACTCGAGTCCCTCGGTTGGGGTCCAGACCTCACCCACGCGTTTTCCCTTCTGCTGTCCCAATCCTCCCTTCCCCTCGTCCCTGGCCGCGTGGTGCGCCAGGAGCGCGGGCTCCTCACCGTCCAGACGTCCGAGCGGGCGTACCTCGCGCGGCCCTCGGGACGGCTCCTCCACCACGCCCCGGGCGCCGAGGCCCTGCCCACCATCGGCGACTGGGTGGCCCTGCTGCTGCCCTCCGGTGAGGGCGAGGCGCTGCTCCACGCCGTCCTTCCCCGCCGAAGCGTCCTCATGAGACGCGAGGCGGGAAGCGAGCGCGAGGGCCAGCTCATCGCCGCCAACCTCGACGTGGTGTTCCTGGTGACCGGGCTGGATGGGAACTACAACCCGCGACGCATCGAGCGGGCGCTCACCGTGGCCTGGAACAGCGGCGCCGAGCCCGTGGTGGTGCTCAGCAAGGCCGACCTCCACGAGGACGTCTCCGAACGCATCCAGGAGGTGCAAGCCCTGTCCCCAGGGGTCCCCGTGCTCGCGCTGAGCGCGCAACAGGGCACGGGGCTCGAGGCGCTCCGCGAGCGGATTCCCGCCGGGAAGACCGGAGCGCTGCTCGGCTCCTCGGGCGTGGGCAAGTCGACCCTGGTCAACCGCTTGCTGGAAGAGGCACGGCTGGCCACCCAGCCCGTCCGGCCGGATGACGACCGGGGCCGCCACACCACCACCCACCGGGAGCTCTTCGTGCTGCCCCAGGGTGGCCTGCTCATCGATGGGCCGGGGATGCGCGAGCTCGGGTTGTGGGGGGAGGAGGAGGGCCTGGACCAGGCGTTCTCCGACATCCTCGCGCTGGCCGCCGACTGCCGCTTCTCGGACTGCACACACCGGCGCGAGCCGGGGTGCGCGGTGCGAGCCGCGGTGGACACCGGGGCTCTCACCCAGGAGCGGCTCAGGAGCTTCGAGAAGCTCCAGCGCGAGCAGGCCTTCCACGCGCGTCAGGCGAGCAGCGCCTTGCAGCGCGAGCACAAGCGCGTCGAGCGCAACCGCATCCTGGAAGGCAGGCAGCGCTCACGAGCGAAGCGACGCGGAGACTAGACGGTGACCCACTGCGCTGACAGGTCCGCCAGCGCAGTGGGCCCTCTGTCACACATTCACCAGATGCCCCGAGGCCGGAGTCTCCGCTGACGGAAGAGCGGATGCCTTCGCGGCCTCGGGCATCTCCTCGAGGGTGACCGTCCCGCGGACGATGAACCGGACGAGGAAGTACAGCATCAACCCGAGCGGACCATACAGCCACGTCAGCAGGACACAGGGGACGACAGCCAGGTGGGGAAGCTTGCGTCGGATCGCATCCCGGACTTCCCACGCGCCGACGAACAGATCGAACACCAGATAGTGAATCCAGCAGACCAACGCCGTCCACGGCTCCTGGAAGAGCCGCATGGCCCCCTCGAGGGTCGCCGCGCTGGCTCCCTCGGGAGGGGAAGCCGCCAGCAGCAGGAAGCCAATATGGGCCAGGGCCAGCATCACCGGTATCCACACCGAGTGCACGAGCCTCTGCGTCCACTTCCAACGCGGTGCGAACAACAGGAGTGCCCACGCAGGAAAAACACCATAGGTGAAAACGAGAAACAGGGTTTCGACTCTCATAAGGTCCTCCGGTCATCACAGCGGTTCGGGTCCAGGACGAACCGACACGCGATGGAGAGCCGTGGCTCTGGATGTCTTGCCCGGGCTGCTCGCCCCAACACCAGTGGAAGCACTCTGTCGGGTGACGAGCGAGCGCGAGGCACCCACACAGGTGGGCAACCAGGGCCTCGGTTCGTTCGCTTGTCGGCACCCCACTCCGCAGGCACTGAGCACTCGTGGCAACGAACGGGCAGCCTGCCTACCGGTGCGGTAGACGGCTCACCCCAGAGGGTCGCACGGCGGAGCGGTGGTTCTAGCGGGCAGAGATCATGAGAGACGCGGGTGGCGCGTCGCGGAAAAGACTAAGGCCGCGTCCTGAACTTGGCCAGGACTTTTCGCCACCGCCCCTCGAAAGGGTCAGCATCCAGGCGGAGCAGGAGACGTACTGCCCGCCGCCTTCCTGAAGCCCGACCCCATGCCATATTCGACGCGGCGGCTCCCGGCGGAAGCATGACAGGCACGGACAAGATACTGCTGGTGCTCGATCTCGACGAGACGTTGATCCACGCCAGCGACGAGCGATTGGAACGGGCCGAGGACTTCCGTCTCTTCGATTACTTCGTCTACGTGCGCCCCCATGTGGAGCGCTTCCTGCTCGAGTGCGCGGCCCACTTCCGTCTCGCGGTCTGGTCATCCGCTTCCGATGACTACGCGGCGCAAGTCGTGAAGAAGATCTTCCCGCCGGAGCTTCGTCTCGAGTTCATCTGGGGGCGAAGCCGGTGCACGTTCTCGCTCGACCATCAGCTGGTGCAGATGGCCGGGTATCTGGACCCGTCCAATCACTACAACTACGTCAAGAAGCTGCACAAGCTGAAGCGCAAGGGCTACCGGCTGGAACGCGTTCTGATCGTCGATGACACGCCCCAGAAATGCGGCCACAACTACGGCAACGCCATCTATGTGAGCGAGTACAAAGGCGCGGAACACGATGACGAGCTGCTCCACCTGTCCAGGTACCTGGCGACGCTCGCGGATGCCATCAACGTGAGAGTGCTCGAGAAGCGGCACTGGAGGAGCGCGTTCCGCGCACGCTAAATAGGCGCCTTCCTCATTTCCTCGGAGGTTCGAACCATGTCGAATCGATCGTGTACGCCCCGCGCGCTGCTGCTCCTGGGACTGCTCTCCACCGGCTGCGCCACGAGCGGAAAGAGCTCGCCCGGCGCGGAGTCCTCCACCCAGACGGCCCAGCAGGACGTGCAGGAGACGCAGGGCGCCTTGGCCATGCGGGAACACTTCCCGGCGCTGGAGAAGCGCCCGTCCCACCTGGAGGTGGTGGCGCGTCTGGAGCAGACGCCGGGCAACATCGCCATCAGCCCCGAGGGCCGCGTCTTCCTCAGCCTGCACCCGTTCGGCGGCCCCCAACACTCGGTGGTGGAGCTACTGCCGGGAGGCACCACGCGCCCCTACCCCACCGAGCAGTGGGCCCGAGCCCCTGGTGCGGACGGCATCGGCCTGCGGACGGTGATCGGGCTCGAGTCGGACAAGAACGGCGTGCTGTGGATGCTCGACAACGGCAAGGGCGGCGGCGAGGGGGCGAAGCTGGTGGGCTGGGACACGCGGGGCGAGAAGCTCGTGAAGAGCATCCCCCTGACCCAGCCGGTAGCGGCGCCCAACTCCTTCCTGCAGGACCTGGTGGTGGACACGGAGCGGGGCGTGGCGGTGCTGGCGGACATGGGCCGGGGCGACCTGGTGGGCGAGAACATGCCGGCGCTGGTGGTGGTGGACCTGCAGAGCGGCCAGGGCCGGCGCGTGCTCATGGGCCACCCGAGCCTCAACGCCGAGGACGTCTCCATGACCGTCGAGGGCCGGAAGCTCACCGTGTCCGACGCACAGGGCATGCAGGTGGAGCCGAGGCTGGGCCTCAACCCCATCGCGATGGATCCAAAGGGCGAGTGGCTCTACTTCGGAGCGATGAACGGCCGCACGGTGTGGCGGGTGCCATTGAAGGACGTGGCGGACCCGAAGCTGTCGCCAGCGGAGCTGGGCGGGAAGGTGGAGCGGTACGGGGAGAAGGCGGTGAGCGATGGAATGAGCATCGACTCCGGGGGGAACCTGTACATCACCGACCTGGGTGCGGGGGCCATCGGAGTGACGAAGCCGGACGGGAGCTATGGTGAGTACGTGAAGGACGAGCTGCTGCGCTGGCCGGACGGACTGAGCTACGGGCCGGACGGGTACTTCTACGTGACGGTGAACCAACTGCACCGGCACGCGGTGCTGAACAACGGGAAGGCGCAGACGCAGCCGCCGTTCCTCGTGGTGCGTTTCAAGCCATTGACGCCGAGCGCCGTGGGCCGCTGAGCCCACACAACCCCTCTCCCTCTGGGAGAGGGACAGGGTGAGGGTATACGAGCCCGTGCCCGTGCCGCACCGTTCACCCACGAGCATCACCCAGACAAAACAGTCCCGCCGCCGTCGCTGAGCGGACAACTCCGGGACGAGAGGCACACAAGCGCAATCAGAGCCTCCGGACCCGGGTTGAGATGCCGGGCCCGGAGGGAAGATGAACCTGACGAGGCGCGAGCTGCTCCAGTACTTCGGCATGACGGCGGCGGCGGGCCTGAGCGGGTCCGGGTGCATCGGCTGGACGCGCGAGGAGGCCATCCCGGTCGATTCCTGGCACAAGAGCGTGTGCCGCTTTTGCGGCTCGGGCTGCGAGACGCGGGTGGGCGTGCGAGGCGGGAAGGTGGTGAAGGTCGAGGGCCTCCAGTCGGGGTGGAACCGGGGCCGGCTGTGCATCAAGGGCCTGCTCAACCGGGAGATCCTCTACGTCTCGGACCGGGCCCAGTACCCGATGGTGCGCAAGAACGGGCAGCTGGTGCGAGCCACGTGGGACGAGGCGCTCGACGCGGCGGCGGCGGGCTTTCGCGAGGCCCTGGCCCAGGGAGGACCGGACGCGGTGGCCTTCTACGGCTCGGGGCAGCTCTTCACGCAGGAGAGCTACACGGCCAACAAGCTCTTCAAGGGTGGCATCGGGACGAACAACGTGGACGGCAACCCGCGCCTGTGCATGGCGTCGGCGGCGTTCGGCTACAAGTCGGTGTTCGGGGCGGACGAGCCCTCGGGCTGCTACGACGACATCGAGCACGCGACGCTCTTCTTCGTCATTGGCGCGAACATGGCCGAGTGCCACCCGGTGGTCTGGGAGCGCGTGCGAGACCGGATCCGCACCGCGCCCGAGACGCGCGTCATCGTCGTGGACCCGAGGCGCACGCCCACCACGCGCGACGCCACGCTGCACCTGCAGCTCCGCCCGGGCACGGACGTGGCGCTGCTCAACGCCATGGCCCACGAGCTGCTGAACACGAACCTGGTGGACGCGGCCTTCATCGAGAAGTTCGTCACCTTCCGCGAGGGCACGGCGGACTCGCCGCCGCTCACGCGGGAGGACTTCCGGAAGTTCCTCGCGGACTACGCGCCGGAGAAGGTGGCGGACCTGTGCGGCCTGTCCTCGGCGGAGATTCGCGAGGCGGCGCGGCTCTTCGGCATCTCCCAGGCGGCGATGAGCTTCTGGACGATGGGGCTCAACCAGCAGACGCACGGGGTGGCGGCCAACCGGATGGTGATGGCGCTGCACCTGCTCACCGGACAGATTGGACGCCCGGGGACGGGGCCCTTCTCGCTGACGGGCCAGCCCAACGCGGGCGGCGGGGTGCGAGACACGGGCACGCTGGCGCACGCTCTGCCGGCCGGGCGGCTCGTCACCAAGGAGCACGACCGCCACGACATGGAGAAGTTGTGGGGGCTGCCCGAGGGCCGCATCTCGCCCAACCCCGGCCTGCCCGCGGTGCAGCTCTTCGAGGCCATGCGCGAGGGCAAGGTGCGCGCGGCGCTGGTGATGGCCACCAACCCGGCGCGCTCGCTGCCCAACGCGGACCGCTACCGCGAGGGCATGGAGAAGGCCTTCCTCGTCGTCAGCGACTCCATCTTCCCCACCGATACCGCGCAGCTCGCCGACGTCTTCCTCCCGGCGGCCATGTGGTCGGAGAAGGAGGGCGTCTTCTCCCAGTCCGAGCGCCGCTACCACCTGGTGGAGAAGCTGGTGGACCCCCGGGCGAGGCGCGCTCGGACCTGGAGATTCTCGTGGGCTTCGGCGAGCGCTGCTCACGGTGTCCATCGCCCTGTACGTGGTGGCCGTGGTGCGCGAGCTGCGCCGCGGCGACGCGCTGTGAGCGGGTAGGGCCCGGGGATTACTGGAATGTCAGCACTTCATGGGAAACTCCGTGGGGCCGTCACCCCCCCGACCCAGGAGCGCCCCCGTGCCCAAGTTCGATCCGACGTCTCCACACCAGATGGAGAACCCCTACCCGGTCTATGCCACCGCCCGCGCCGAGCAGCCGGTGTTCTTCAGCCCCGAGCTGCAGATGTGGCTCGTCACCCGCTACGAGGACATCTGCACCGTCGTGAAGGACCCGGCGACCTTCTCCTCGTTGGGAGCCGCATCGGTGGGCAGCGGGTTCCCACCGGAGGTGCTGGCGGTGCTGGCGGAGGGCGTCCCCATCACCCCCTCGCTCGTCGACAACGACCCGCCGTCGCACACCCGGTTCCGCAACCTCGTCAACAAGGCCCTCGCGCCCCGCCAGGTGGCGGCCCTGGAGTCACGCGTCCGCCAGGCGGCCCAGGAGCTCGTCGAGTCCTTCGTGCGCGAGGGCCACGCGGACCTCATCACCCGATTCGCCACGCCCTTCCCGGGCTGGGTGATCGCCGACATCCTGGGTCTGCCGCGCGAGGACATGCCCGAGCTCAAGCGGCTGGGGGATGCCATGGTGGGGCTGCTCGGCTCGGCCCACGAGCCCCTGGAGCGGCAGCTCGAGTACGCCCGGGGCATGGTGCAGCTCACGAAGTACCTGCTGGCGCGGGTCCGGGAGCGCGCCGCCGAGCCTCGCGACGACCTGCTCTCGCTCATCGTCACGGGCCGGAACGAGCGGGACTCGGCGCTGAGCGACTCGGAGCTGGTCAGCATGCTCAGCCAGCTGCTGAACGCGGGCCACGAGACGACCACGAACCTCATCGGCAACTCGCTCGTCCTGCTGCTCGACCGGCCGGAGCAGCTGCGAGCGCTGCGCGAGGACCCGGGACTCATCCCCCAGGCCGTGGAGGAGAGCCTGCGGATGGACGCGCCCGTGCAGGGGCTCTTCCGGACCACCACCCGGGAGGTGGAGCTGAGCGGGGTGAAGCTACCGGCGGGAGCGCGCCTGCACGTGCTGTACGCCTCGGGCAACCATGACGCGTCGGTCTTCCCCCACCCCGAGCGCTTCGATCTGCACCGGCCCAACTCGGACGCGCACCTGGCCTTCAGCCGGGGCATCCACTTCTGCGTGGGAGCCCCCCTGGCACGGCAGGAGGGACGCATCGCGCTGGAGGTGCTGCTGCGGCGGCTGCCGAACCTGCGCTACCAGGACGGGCTCCGCCCCGTACGCCGGCCCCACTTCTTCGTGCGCGGCTACGAGCACCTGCCGCTGGCCTGGGACGTGGGGTGAGGGGACAGGCGCGGCCGCCCGCCAGCCTCGCGGCCGGGCATGCCGTCACCCGCCAGTGAATTGGTCCGAGCCCCTGGAGCGCCTCCGTGGAAGACTGAGCCCCTCATGCGCGCAGTGTATTGCTCATCGCTCATCGTCCTGACGCTCGTGGTGTCCACCGTCGCCGGAGCGGCCACTCCGGGGGGAACGCACCCGGGCATCCATGACCGCGTGCCCGACGAGGCCCGCGTGGAGCGCGTCCTCCAGTCGCTGTCCCCTCGCGAGAAGGTGGGGCAGTTGCTCCTCGCCTATCCGCAGGTCGGCAAGGAGAACCCCGTGGAGGTGGGCGGGGTGCTGTTCGTGGGCGGGACGCTGCGCAAGCTGGAGGCGGCGAAGGAGCGCATCCGTTCATCCCGCGAGCGCTCCCGCGTGCCTCCCTTCTTCGCGGTGGACATCGAGGGGGGCGGCTTCAACCGCCTCAACCGGCACCCGGCGCTCAAGGAGCTTCCATCCGCGCGGGACATGGCCACGATGGAGGACGCCGCGGTCGAGGCGTGGGGCGTGCGCGTCGGCAAGGCGATGCGGGAGGTGGGGCTCAACATGAACCTCGCGCCCGTGTTCGACGTGTCGCCCAAGGGCCACATGTTCCGCAACGGGCGCGCGTTCTCCGGAGACCCCGAGGTGGTGAAGCAGAAGGCCACCGCCTTCGCCCGGGGGCTGGCGAAGGCCGGGGTGGTCTCCATCGGCAAGCACTTCCCGGGTTATGGGGACCTCGACTCCGACTCGGACCACGTGCGGGCCATCGCCGACTGGGAGGTGGAGCGCGTGCGCCAGGAGGCGTCGGCGTTCCTCGCCGCGGACCGGTTCCTGGGTGGCGTGATGATGTCGAACATCGTCTACGAGAAGCTCGGCAAGGCGCCCGCCATCCTCGAGCCCTCGCTCGTCGCCATGGCTCACGAGAGCGGGTGGATCTCCGTCACCGACGACGTGGCCATCGGCGCGCTCGCCGAGCACCTCGGCACCGAGCGCGAGGAGGTGGTGCGGCGCGCCTTCCTCGCGGGCAATGATCTCATCCTCACCACCGAGCCGCCGGACTGGTCGGGGGGCCTGGACTACTTCGGCATCCTGACGAAGCTGGCCGAGTCGGACCCGAAGATGGCCGAGCAGCTGGACGCCGCCGTGCGCCGGGTGCTGCGCCTCAAGGACCGGATGGGCCTGCTGGACGGGAGATAGCGCTGATCAACTCAATCGGCTGAGAATCAAGGAGAGAGCTTCGCCACCTCGACAACCCCTTGCAATCCGGAAGACTCATAAACCTGCCCTGATACGCGTACGTGCTCACCAAGAGCCTCACGGGCGGTTTCGAGGAGGGCTTGCTCCCTGAAGAAGCATTTGTACGAGCGCTTTTCCGTTTTGATGCGCATCGAACGCTGATCCATGTCGACCGCCCTGATAATACCAACCTGATCAAAATCACGAGCACGGCGGCGCTGTTTGACGACCGTAAACATACGCTCCGCATGGGCGGGTCTGATCTCCACGGGCTTCGAACCACCCACGAGCCGTCCCCCCATCTCGACGATCTGGATCGACTCTTCTTCGCTTGGAACCAGGCGCATGGCCAGTGTCGCGATCCGCTCTGGCTCCTCTTTTTCGGAAAGTCTGTCTAGCAATGACTCAACAGGTTCCTGGGAACTCGCGGCCCATTCGTTGACGGCCACCAGATTCTGAAGCCCTCGCTGTACATCTTGGACCTTGGATGATTGCACCTGGTCCAGCGGCAACACGATTTGAGCCGGATGACCATTCGCCGGGGTAATGATCACATCAGACAAGGCAAAATCGATGGCCTCTTCCAACTCGTGGGAGGCGCGCCCGCGAGTGCCCGTACGCCTGGAGATGGCACGGAGCACTTTATGCAAAGCCTCATAGTATGAACTCAGTGAGGAAGCCCGTGGTTCCAACACAGAGTCGCGCATCAAGAGTCTCAGAACCAGATCATGACTCGCGAATATGTCGTCAGGTTGCATCTCGCGAATCAGTTGCTCACTGAAGCTCTTGAGGAGGCCAATGAACTCGGCTTTGCGGTTGTATTTCTCGACCAGAACAAAGAGCGGATAGGGCGGAGCACCCTTGAAGTGCTCCTTCAAAAAACGGTGGTATGCGTCGAGGACGGTTCTAGGCTCCCGCTTCTCGAGTTCGGGACGAAGGGTGACGGATCGAAACTCGAGCAACTGCAGGACCTGCATCTCGACGCTCTCGTCAGAGCCCCACATCCCGGGCGCTGCCAGAATGGCCCGGAGTTGCTCATCGACATAGGTGACAACTGTGTCCTTGAGTGAACTCATAGGGCCTGGACATCGAGCCAGTCAGTATGCTCCCAGTGAGTGTCAAGATAGGCATTGACATTCGTGCCATCTGGACCCGTCAGGGAGTCCACACAATGGACCGCGACTTCAGTCGTGTGATGCTCGTACCATGGCATCGTGGGTTTAAGCTTCGGCTCGACGAACCGAGCCCGCCCCTTGGGACGGATCCGCAGGATCCGGGCATTGCCATCGCACTGCTTGGCGATGGGCAGGATTGCTTGCGCGGCCTCGTCACACCTGCCGCTGTCGCGCGGATGTCGCTGCAGTACAGCGTCAACAGCCCGCCGTTGTTCAGAACTCCAGGGGATTGCCATCTCAAATCTCTCCAGGACTGAGCCTACTCGCTTCCCCATTACTCCCGCTGCCACAAAAAGCATGCGCAGGGCGAGAGGACAACAATCCCACGGTGAGTTGCAAGCCGCGAATGAACAGGGCCTATTGGCCAAGACACCGTCTCAATATAGAGACCCGGCGTGAAGGTTCCGAGACGGGGTTCACACCGTCGAGCATCTCCAAAACCATGGCATCATCCGCGTCCAGTGGAAAGCCGTGGCTCACCGCTTGCGGCGGCGCGTCACGCGGTCGTAGCTCTTGAGCTTGCGGTAGAGCGTGGTCGCGCCGATTCCCAGGTCCTGCGCCGTGCGCGTCCGGTTGCCCCCGTTCCTCGCGAGTACCGCGAGGATGTACTCGCGCTCCAGCGCCTCCAGCGTGCGCACCTCCCCCACCAGCGCGGGCACGGGGAGCGCGACCCGCACGTCCTCGGGCAGGTCCTCCAGCTCGATACGTGTCCCCCGAGAGAGCGCCACCGCGCGCTCCATCGCGTTGCGCAGCTCGCGCACGTTGCCCGGCCAGTCATGGCGCTGCAGCTGGTCCGCCACGTCCGTCCCCAGGCTCGGCGCCGGGCGCCCCACCCGCCTCGCCGCGTCCACCAGGAACACCTGCGCCAGCGGAAGGATGTCCTCGCGCCGCTCGCGCAACGGGGGCACCATCAGCTCCACCACGCGCAGCCGGTAATAGAGGTCCTTGCGGAAGCGCCCCGCCGCCACCTCCTCCGCCAGCGGCCGGTTCGTCGCCGCCACCACTCGCACGTCGATGGGACGGTGGTGGTTCTCCCCCACCCGCCGCACCTCGCGCTCCTGCAACGCGCGCAGCAGCTTCGCCTGCATCCCCAGCGGCATCTCCCCTATCTCGTCCAGGAAGAGCGTCCCGCCCGCCGCCGCCTCCAGCAACCCCGGGCGCTCGTGCGTCGCCCCCGTGAAGGCCCCTCGCGCATGGCCGAACAGCTCCGCCTCCAACAGCGACTCCGTGAGCGCCGCGCAGCTGATGGCCACCAGCGGCCCCGCCGAGCGCGCCGACTCTTCATGCACCAGCCTCGCCACGCGCTCCTTGCCCGTGCCACTCTCCCCGATGACGAGCACCGTGGCCTCGCTCCTCGCCGCCCGCCTCGCCAGGTCCACCACGCGCCGCATCTCCACCCCGCGCGCCACCAGCCCTCCGGGTCCCTCCGCCTCGCCCACCACCTGCTCCAGCGCCCGTGCCCGCTCGCGCAGCTTGCGCTCCGTGCGCTTGAGGGCGCTCGCCACCTGGTGCAGCGAGGCGTCCAGCACCTCGCCCTGGAAGTACGGCAGGTGCTCCTCCAACTGGCTCCCCCACTCCTCCAGCGTCCGTCCCGCGAAGTGACAGGCCGCATCCCCCCTCGCCACGCACCGGTCCTCCAGGACGTAGATCGGCCGGCCCGCCACGAGGCTCATGTAGCCACTGGCGAAGCCGCACTGTGTCCAACACGAGGGCGCCTCCGCTCGCCCCAGGTGCAGCAGGTGCTGCTCCGCCTCGTACGAGTCCTCGACGGTGACGCCCCGGGGCGCCAGCGGATCGCTGTCCTCCAACCGGACGCGGAGCAGGCCCTGAAGGGTGTGGATGAGTCCTCCGGCGGCGCGCCACTCGCTCTCGCTCTCCCAGTCGAAACCCGTGCGCATCGCCTCCGCCATGCGCCAGCCGTGAGCGAAACCGAAGCGCGTCAGCACCGCCCGCGCTCCCGCCAGCCCCAACATCTCCACCAATTGCTTGCGCAGCATCCCGAGCGCCACCGCGTCCAGGATGAGCGCCCGCTCGCCCGCGAAGCGGACGCCCTGCCGTGCATCCACCTCCAACAGCGCCTCGATGCGCAGGTCTCTGGCTCTCATCGGTGACTCTTTCATTTTGGAAGAGGGCTCGTTCATATCGAACGGTGCGCTCATCCCCGTATCATCCAAACCCTCGGATTCACTACGGCCCGGCGATGGCGCGCGGCTTGCTCTGTCCGAGAACCAACCCCGGGGCGGCCACGCGGAAAGCGCGCGCCCCCGCCCGCCGGGAGATCAGGAGGACGGGGTGTCGTTCAAACGAGAGGTGCTGGAGAACGGCTCGGTGCGGTTATCCGGGGATCGGTGCAGCTACACCTACCAGCGGCTGCGCCCCGGCGTGGTGTTCATCCGCATGCAAGGGGACGACAAGGGCGAGCTCGGCGACGCACCCAGGGACGAGTTGCGCGAGGACATCCGCCGCTACGCGCCCATCGAGCTGTTCTTCGAGATGGACGAATCCACCGGCACCAACCTGCCCGTGCAGGAGGCCTGGACCGAGTGGTTCAGCCGCAACCGCCCGGTGCTCAAGGGCGTGAACGTCCTCACGCGCAGCAAGTTCATGCACTTCACCGCCGAGGTGGTGAAGCTCTTCTCCCGCACGGGCGAGCTCATCCGCGTCTACATGGATCCGGCGCCCTTCGAGGAAGCCTTCCAGCGCGCGGCGCCCGGCGTCACCCTGCAGCAGAAGAAGGGCTGAGGGACACATGGTGGCGTTCAAGCGAGCGACGATGGAAGACGGTGCGGTGCGGCTGGCGAGCGAGCGGTGCAGCTTCACCTACCAGCGGCCGCGCCCGGGCGTGGTGTTCATCCGCATCGTGGGGAACGACAAGGGCGAGTTCGGCACCGCGCCCATGGACGAGCTGCGCGAGGACATCAGTCGCTACGCGCCCATCGAGCTGTTCTTCGAGATGGATGAGGTCACCGGCGCCAACCTGCCCGTGCAGGAGGCGTGGACCGAGTGGTTCAGCGCCAACCGCCCGGCGCTCAAGAGCGTGAGCATCCTCACGCACAGCAAATACATGCACTTCACCGCCGAGGTGGTGAAGTTCTTCTCCCGCACGGGCGAGCTCATCCGCGTCTACCTCGACCCGGCGCCCTTCGAGGAAGCCCTGCTGCGCGCCGCGCCCGACGCCTCCCGGTTCATCCGGAAGTAGCCACCGGGGCTCAGCGCTTCTCGAGCTCCTCGGGGTGGAAGACGCGCGAGGCCACGCGATCCAGCACCTCGTCGCCCCACACGAGGCTCGCCTTGGCCAGCCGCTTCATGTCCTTGGAGAAGGCATTGCCCTGGGGCACCTGCGTGTAGACGCGGCTGAGATAGAGACCGCGGTTCTCCCGCTCGTAGTCCACGGTGCCACCGCCCGTGTCCGTGCCCTCGCGAGCCTCGGCCTGGAAACCCTCCAGGACGCCCGGCTTGGGGGGCTCGTGGAAGCGGTAGACGAGCGCGCTGCACTCCAGCGAGTGCGTCTCCTCGTGGTACTCGAAGTACACCTGGGCCCCGCCGATGGCGATGCCACCGAAGCCCTGCTCGTTGAGGCCCGGGCTCAGCACGGCCCCCTCGGAGCGCACGTACCAGGCCACCAGCTCCTTCGCCGACTCGCGCGTGAGGGCGGCACCACTGGGGGGCGGCGGCGCCACGAGGCCCACCGCCGAGAGAATCCATTGGAGCATCGCGAAGCTCTCCGTCAGTTGAACTTGCCCTGGCGAGCCTGCTCGAAAGGCACGCGCTGGGGAAGGTAGGCCTGGTCCAGCCGGTGGGTGCCGCTGATGCCCTGGCCGTAGTCGAAGCGGTGCACCACCGCGCCCTTGCCGGCATCGCGGAAGAACTCGTCCAGGCCCTTGCCGTTGCCCTGGCCGAAGAGCGTGGGCACCAGGTCCTTGTTGTTCACGTAGTGCACGTAGTTGGGGCCGTCCGGGTAGTGACCGGCGGCGGCGCCGAAGGTCTCCACGTCCACCTTGCCCAGCAGCTTCTCGGTGGCCTCCTTGGAGAGCCCGTCCTCGATGCGCAGCCGGTTGGCCACGTCATTGAGGGCCCGGCTGGTGACGAGGCCACCCTGGCTGTGAGCGAACAGGTGCACCGAGCGCCCCGCCTTCAGCTCCGAGTAGACGGTGTCCGCCAGCGAGTCCACCGCCGGGTTGGTGCCCTTGTCGAGCTTGTCCTTCACGCACTGGGCCAGGTCGGCCACCATGCCCTCGGTGGCGTTGTGCAGGCCCACCACCTTGGCGCCCGTGGTGTCGGCGATCTTCTGCAGGCTGCCGAACTGCTGGTCCTTCGTGTTGCCGATGCCGTTGACGTAGAGGAACGTCTGGGTGGGGTTGGGATTGTCGCGCGGGGTGACACCCGGAACCTGGCTCAGCGGCGTGCCGGGCGGGAACGTCTGGCCGCCAGCGCCCACCAGGTGCCCGTCATACGCGCGGTCCGGCTTGGAGCCACCGAAGAGGCCTCCCAGCGCCTTCGCCTTGTCCACGGCCTTGCTCTCGAAGCCGTCGACGAACTGGCCCACCTTCTGGCCGCCCTGGACCACGGTGTTGGCCGCCTGGCTCACGGTCTGCTGCGCCTTGTCGACGGCGTTCTGCGTACCCGTGCGCACGGACTGGAGGAGGCTGCGACCGCGCTCGATGGTGCTCATGGGGGACTCCGGTCCGGCGAAAGGCTCGGGGGAAAAGCGTTACGGAATTGTCGCGAGGAGGGGTGCGAGAGTTGCCTCCCCATCCTCCCCCGCTCCTACCGTGCGACTCCATGCACGGAGGGTACAGACCCGGAGTCCGGGTCCGTCCGAGCCGGAGAACGGCGATGGGCCGTCAATAGCAGTAGGTGCAGTAGAAGAAGCCGGAGTGGATCGCGTTGTTGTTCTGCTCGCCCCAGCAGCTCACGGTACAATCATCGTTCGTCTCGCAGCCCCCCACCTGCCCATCGACCTGGATGGGGAACGATTCCCAATAGGAGCTGTACCGGGGACGGTAGAGCGTCGTGCAGGCCTGGGCCGAGACCTGGCCGGACTGCTCGGGGGAAGGGGTGGAGACGAGGGCCTCGGACTCATCCGCGACCGGCTCGGTACCGGCACCACAGGCCAGCAGGAAGCTGGCGGCCAGGGGAACGACGAAGCTCGAAACGCTCTTCATGGGGGGCTCCTTCCGCGTCATCACGCGATGGGTGGGGATGTGAAGTATGCACGCCAACGACTCCGGGTGAAAACTGCTCGCCATGTTCCAACGCCTGCTGCTCCTCTTCGACGCCGGTTCGGCCCCGGCCCCGGTGCTCACCGCGGCGCGGCATCTCGCCCCAGCGCCCGAGAGCATCCACCTGTATGGCCTCGCTCCCGAGCGCAGCGAGCTCGAGACGCACCCGCCGCCCAGCCTCACCGTCCTCGCCCACCTCCAGGACGCCACCCGCGACTGGCCCGTGCGGGCCGGCGTCAGCCACCAGCTCGAGACACACCTCGACATCGGGGCGTTCATCCAGACGGCGACGCGGCTCGGCTCCGACCTGGTGATTGTCGGTCCGCTGCTCGGCACATCGCCACGTGCTCGCGTGGGCGTCATCCTGGCGCTCGCGATCCGCGAGCGCATGCACGTGCTCTCGGTAGGCGCACACTGTCCGGAGACCCAGGCGCCCGGCAACCGGATCGGCATCACGGTGGCCCCGGATGGCAGGGGGCTGGGCTCGGTGGCGGCCTTCCTCACGGGGTACGCGCGGCCCGTCGAGCTCATCGCCCTCACCTCGGAAGCGTCGCCGGACCGGGCCGGCGAGCTCCAGACGCTCTCGCGTGCCCTGGGCATCGCCGAGACGCCGCGGATCGAATCCCTCCTGGAGGGACGCACGGGCCGGGCGGAGGCCTTCGACTCGGCCGCGCTGCGATGCGGGGCGGACCTCCTGCTCGCGCCCACCGATGCCGTCGACGACCTCCGCGCGCTGAGCATCGGCCTGTTCGGGGCCAGGGCCATGCAGGAGGCACACGTCCCCACGCTGCTGCTGCCGCGCACGCTGCCCGCCTCCTCGCTCATCGAGGAGCGCTACGCCGTATCGGACTCACTGGTCCTGCCGGGTCTGGAACCCCGGTTCGCGGTCGAGGGCGTCGGGTTCCTGTCGAACGTCTCGGTGCCGGAGCCGGGTGAGCTGAGGGTCTTCGAGGGCGGCGCGCCCCTGGGTGCGGCACGGCACCAGGGCGGCACCGCGGCCCTCCCGTCCTCCTGGTTCTCCCACGTCCGCGGAGAGCGGGCCCTCGCCTTCGCCTTCACGGGCGACGCCGCCAGGGACCTCGCGCCATGCCACGTGGTCGCCCCCGAGCGGCCCCTGCTGCTCCTCGACAGCGCTCTCGACCGGGCCCCGCTCGAGGCCGCCTTCTCGATGATGGGTGAGGTGGCACACCTCGTCTTCGTCCGCCTGCGCGACAGCGAGCCGCTCGACATGCACCGCGAGCGCCTGCGCAGGAGCCTGCCGGGCCTGGGGAGGCCCCTGCTGCTCGATGCCAGTGCGTGGCTCGATGACGCACGCGCCGAGGATGTCCCGCGCCAGGTCGATGCCCAGCGCCTGCTGCGTGTGGCCACGCGCCTCGTGGCCGGCGGCGCCCGCATCATCGCGGTAGTCACTAGGGACGAGCACAAACCCCGCAGCCCCTTCATCCGGACGCTGACCCCGGACGAGCTGCTGCTCCTGCCAGGTGGCCCCGTGCCGGAACCGCTGCCGGTGCCGGAGGAGCCCTCCCCCTTCTTCCGCGAGCTGGCCCTGGCCGGGGGCGGTGTCTGCCTCGGGGGACATGCCATCGACTTCGAGCTCGACAATGCCCGGGCGCGCGAGTCGGTGATCGCCGCCATCGAGAGCGCCCGGAGCAGCGTCCACTGGCAGTGCTACATCGTCGAGGACGACGCCGTCACCGCGCGTTTCACCGAGGCGTTGAAGCGGGCGGCGAGTCGGGGCGTGCGCGTGCGCCTGCTCGCCGACGCGCTCTACAGCGGATACGGCTCCTTCGGCGCCATGAACCCGGCCCTCGTCGCCCTGTCCGAGACGCCCAACATCGAGGTGCGTGCCATCGCGCCCCTGACGGGGATGCCGAGCCTCGCCGAGCTGAAGCAGCGCAACCACCGGAAGGTCACCCTGATCGACACGGAGCGGGCCTTCATTTCGGGCCGCAACATGGGCGCGCCCTACTACACGGGCTTCGACGAGGTGCCCCTGCGGAGAACCTCGAGCTACCGCGAGGTGCCCTGGCTCGACTGCGGCGCGCGGCTCGCCGGCCCGCTGGTCCCGGTCCTCGAAAGCGCCTTCCTGGCCGAGTGGACGCGCGCGGGGGGCCAGCCCTATCCGGTGCCCTCCGCCACGCCGGTGGGGACCCTGTCCGCACGGCTCGTCCTGCACGAGGGCCTCACGGACACCCACACGCTGGACACCCAGCTCGCGCTCATCCGCCATGCGCGGTCGCGGCTGGTCATCGTGAACACCTTCCCGCTCCTCCTGGAGCTGCGCGACGCGCTGGTCGCCGCGCTCCAGCGTGGTGTGCGCGTCGAGGTCCTCTTCGGCAGTGTCCGCCCCCACTACGGCCAGGGAATCCACTTCCCCGGTGGAGCCCTTCGCGAGGTGGCGGACTGGTACGTCCGCAGCCGCCTCGACGAGGTGATCGCCGCGGGCGGAGTGGCCTACGAGTTCGCGATGCCTCCGGCGCCAGCCTGGGAGCCCGAGCTGGAGCGGGTCTTCCCGCACGTGCACGCCAAGCTCCTGGTCTGCGACACGGCCGCGGTCGCGTTGGGGAGCGCCAACCTGGACGTCACCGCGGCCTATTGGGAGAGCGAGGCGATGCTCGTCGTGCACGACACGCCCTTCGCCGAGCGCATGCTCTCCGCGCTGGAACCGCTGCTCGCCGGCTCACACCGGATCGATCGCGAGGACGGCCAGTGGCGAGCCGACGCCGGGCACCGCGCCTGGGTCGGCCGCAACTGGCCATCGCTCATCGGCTGAGGAGCGCGAGACTCCGCTCAGGGATTGCCGCGGTGCCGCTCGATGACGGCGGCCTGCGACAGCGGCTGGAACACCGGCTCCAGCTCGTAGGCATTGAGGATGTTGCAGGCGGGCAGCTTCTCCCAGCTCCCGGAGGCCCACATCGTCGCGCCCATGCCGATGCTGTCCAGGTAGCTGAGGAACACCTCACCGTCCGCTTCCCAGGCGCCCTGGTCATTGGGGTGCATCTGCGTGCTGGGCCAGCCGTACTCACCGATGAAGCCCCGGGTGCCCTGGGCCGCCACCCAGTCCGTGAAGGGTTTCACCCGCGCCACGGTGTACGCGCCCACCGACGCATGGCCCTTGCGTCTGGCCTCCGCCAGATACACGTCGTGATGGGACAGGTACTTCCCGCCGCCGTCCCCGGGGACCTCGGGGGTTTCGAGGACGTCCATGTAGATGTGCGCGTGATACAGGGTGTTGTTGTAGCTGTCGGTAATCCACTTGCTCGGGTGGTTCTTCGGCCAATCCTCCGCCGAGCTCCACGAATAGCCCTCCACCATGATGAGCATGCTGTCGTTGTTCGTGTTGCGGAGCGTGTTCACCACCTCCTGCGAGTAGAGCTCCCACTGCCGCGCGGGCTTGATTTCGCCGGTCCGGGTGCCCTGGCTCACCTGGTCGACGTAGAAGACATGCGGGGCGCTGCCATCCGTTCCATCCACGATGAACTGGATGCCAATGACCTTGTAGCTGGCCCACAGCGTCGGGTCGGGATTGAAGTACACCCGGTTCTCGATGCCCTTGGTGATGGGGAACTCGTCACTGAAGTAGTTCGTCGACCAGTCCATGGAGGACATCACCATGCGGGCGCGGACCGAGCCGGGCGTCGTCGTGGGCACGAAGACCTTCGCCTGGAAGGTCTTCCCGTTGGCGCTGCTGGTGGACTTCGTGCTCGAGTACAGCCGCGCGCCGAAGATCTTGTAGTCCCCCGTCGCGGCGGGGCCGGTGATCTTCATCGAGCCCTGGCTGTTGCGGATCTCCCGGACGACGCCCTCGGTGCTCTGGGCGACCCAGCCATCCAGACCCGCCTCGAAGCTCGAGATGGAAATGGCACCCGACAGCGTCCCCTCGACGGCGGCCAGGTCGTGGGGCTCGTTCATGATGTCGTACGCGTAGACGGCCGAGTACGCCGCGGCGTCCGCCTTGATGGCGGAGGCTATCAGGCGCCAGGCATACGCGTACTGCTCCTTGGTGGGCCCTCCCGTCTCCCCGAAGGTCCGCGTCACCCCGCCGGACCTGTAGCGGCCATAGTTGTGCATGTCGACGATGACCTTGAGGCCCGCCGTGTTCGCGTCGCGAAGCGTCTGCAGCAGCAGGTTCGTGTAGGCCGTGTTCAACCCCTGGCCCAGGACGGGCTGGATGCGCTCCCAGATGAAGGGGATGCGCACCACGTCGTGGCCGCGGCTCTTCAGGTACCGCAGGGACTCGAGGGACGGCTTCGAGTACGTGCTCCCGTAGGTTCCAGGCAGCACGCCGCCGGCATTGCCCAGGTCCATGAGGTTGATGCCCCGCCGGTAGCGCTGGGCGGGTACGCCGTTCACGTGGAACGTGTAGTTGTCCACGATCCTCCCGGCCTCGAAGTAGATGACGGTGCCCGCGGCGTTGGTCGCCTTCGTCATCCAGAGGTAGTCACCGGTGACGAGGTTGGGGGGAATCGTGTAGCCCCAGGTGTACTGCTTCGTCTCCCCGGCGCTGAAGTTCTGCCCCGTCACCACCTGCCTGTGCACCGCGGATGGAGAGATGCCACCCGCGGTCGTGTACGGCCGGACCTCGAAAGTGAGGGTGACGTTCGACACGGCTTCCGGTGACTGCATGCCGATGACGAAGCTGACGCTCTGTCCCGTGGAGACATCTCTCGGCCCGACCTGGGCGCCCCGGTTCGAGAAGGTGAGGGCGCTGGCCGGCAACGGCGTGCCCGCGAGGAAGAGAATCGCCGAGAGAAGAACCCAATGGATGGCACGCAAATGCAACTTCACACCTCTCTATGTCAGGCGCACGGACGCGCCTGGACACTTTGAAACCGAAGTGTATGGGTATGCAATGCAATCATCAGACATGCAACTGTTTCTCATTCGTGGCGAAAATGGCATCGGACATGGCCATGACGCGACTGCCGCTCAATTGCTGGCGCCGTAGACGGCGTCGCGGACGGCGATGGTGAAGGCTCCCGACATCCCCTCGAATGCCGTATTGGTGAGTGCCACGACCGTCAGGCCGCGCCGCGGATCCACGAACCAGTTGTGGCCGTAGGCTCCGCCCCACTGGTACGTCCCCGCCGACTGCGGGCTCCGCGTCTTCGCCGGGTCGACGAGCACCGCCCCCACGAAGCCGAAGCCCCAGCCGGGCCCCTGGGTCTCCGCCTCCGGACCCACCTGCGCGGTGCTCAGTTGCCGCACGGTGGACTCCGCCAATACCGGCGCACCGCCCTTGCGCAACGTCTCCAGGAACTTCACGTAGTCACCCGCCGTGCCCACCATGCCCGCCCCTCCGGACGGGAAGGCGCGCGGGTTCAAGGCTCGACCGGGGGCGAAGTGGACCCCAGCGCCGTTGTAGACCACCACCTGCGCCTCGCCCATGCGCACCGGCTCCGGCTGTCCATCCGCGTACGGCGTCGCCAGCCGCTTCACGTCCTTCACGCTGAAGCCCGTGTCGGACATCCCCAGCGGTCTGGTCACGAGCCGCTCGACCACCCTGGGCAACGGCGCTCCTCCAGCCCGGGCGACGACCGCGCCCAGGACGTCCGTTGCCACGGAGTAGTTCCAGCGCTTCCCTGGCTCGAACGACAGCGGCACCGAGGCGATCCGGCGGAGGTTCTCATCCAGGGACACCTCGGACGCGTCCAGGCCATCGGAGACCCCGGCCTTGTGATACGGCCCCTGCTCGGACTCCATGAAGCCGTAGGTCAGACCCGAGGTATGCGTCAGCAGATGGCGCACCGTGATGACCGGTTCGCTGCCGTCCGCCAGCTTCGGCCGGAAGGTCGGAATCCACTTCGTGACCGGATCCTCCAGCGTGAGCTTGTGCTGGTCCACCAGCGCGAGCGCCGCCGCGGACACCAGCGGCTTGGACATGGACGCCAGGCGGAACAGCTCGTTCTCCCGCATGGGGCGCCCCGCCTCGCGATCCGCGAAACCGGCGGCGCGCCGGTAGATGACCTTGCCGTCCTTCGCGACGACGACGACGGTTCCAACGATGCGCTTCTGCGCGATCGCTTTCTCGATGACCCCGTCCAGACGCGCCACGAGGGCGCGCTCCTCGGAGACGTCGGGAGTGGCGGGAGACTGGGCGAGGCTGACGGCCACCAGGGCGGTGGCGATGGCAGAATACATGGGGTGGCACTCCTGTTTATATAGTGACCGCTCCGTAAATAAGGAGCCCCTCCCTCCGTTTCAATAGTGATCGCTATGAAAAACGACTCCCTCACGGAACGGCGTGCGCGTGGGCGCCCTCGCGGCTTCGACAGCACGAAGGCACTCGACCAGGCCTTGGAGGTGTTCTGGCGGCTGGGGTACGAGGGCGCGTCGATCGCCGACCTCACCGAGGCGATGGGCATCGCCGCGCCCAGCCTCTATGCCGCGTTCGGGTCCAAGGCCGAGCTCTACCGGCAGGTCCTCGAGCGCTATCGGGCCAGCCAGGGCGCATCCACCCCCCGCGCGCTCACCGAGGAGCCCACCGCCCGCGCCGCCATGGAGAGGATCCTCCGTGAGGCCGCCAGGGGCTTCTCCAACCGGGAGCACCCGCGCGGCTGCATGATCTCCACGGCGGTGCTGACGTGTGCGGAGGAGAACCAGCCGGTCGCCGAACATGTCGCCACCCTGAGAGCCGGTGCGCTGGCGGCGCTCCGCACCCGCCTCGAGCAGGGCATCGCCGAGGGGGAGTTGCCGGCCGGGACGGACCCGGCGGCGCTCGCTCGATATTTCGGCGCCATCATCCAGGGCATGTCGGTGCAGGCCCAGGATGGAGCGAGCGAGGCCGAGCTCCTCGCGATTGTTGAGATCGCGATGCGGGCCTGGGACAAGGTGGCCCGGAAGTCATCGTCGCCACGAACCAGGAAGGGACCCGCGCCCCATGTCTGACATCACGCACCGCACCGTCGAGACGAACGGCATCCACCTCCACATCGCCGAGGCCGGCGAAGGCCCTCTCGTGCTGCTGCTCCACGGCTGGCCGGAGTCCTGGTACTCCTGGCGCCACCAGCTCCGGGCGCTCGCGGATGCCGGCTACCATGCCGTCGCGCCCGATGTTCGCGGCTATGGCCGCAGCGACAAGCCGCTGGCAATCGAGGCGTACAGCATGAAGAACCTGCTCGCCGATTACATCGGCCTGCTCGATGCGCTCGGGGAGGAGACCGCCGTCGTCGTCGGCCATGACTGGGGCGCGGCGATGGCGTGGAACAGCGCCGCGCTCCACCCCGACCGCTACCGTGCCGTCGTCGGCATGAGCGTCCCGCACCTCGGCCGCCCGCCCATGCCGCCGACGCGGCTCTTCGAAGCCATGTTCAAGGACTCGTGGTTCTACATCCTCTATTTCCAGGAGCCCGGCGTCGCGGAGGCGGAGTTCGAGGCGGACATCCCGAGGACGATGCGCACGATCCTCTCTGGTGGTGTCCCCGGGTTCGATACGACGGCCGAGGTCGTGCGGTCCAGGAAGAAGGGCGACAAGTTCTTCACGGGCATCGACACGCCCGGGAAGCTCCCCGACTGGCTCACGGAAGACGACCTCGCGTATTTCGTGAAGGAGCTCGAGGGCAGCGGATTCCGTGGAGGGCTCAACCGCTATCGCAACATGGACCGCGACTGGGAGGAGCTGCCCGAGCTCGCGACGGTCAGGATCGAGCAGCCCGCGCTCTTCATCATCGGAGAGAAGGATCCGGGGCGCGCCTTTGCCCCGGTCGACCTCATGAAGCCGCTGGTGCCCAATCTCGAGGAGGTGCTCGTCATCCCTGGCGCTGGCCATTGGATCCAGCAAGAGCGCGCGGCCGAGGTCAACGCGGCGCTGCTGGCCTTCCTGAAGGAGTTGCCGGCCTGACCGGCGAAGGAGTCCCTATGTCCAAGCGAATGGTGCGATCGGGCGATGTCACGCTTTGGAGCGAGGCCCTGGGTGACCCGGTCGATCCTCCGATGCTGCTCATCATGGGGGCGAACGCCTCCGCGATGTCGTGGCCGGACGAACGCTGGCCGGCGATGCCCTGCCTTTCGATGCCGCCGAGTTCAGGCGTTACGAGGAACGAGCGATGGAGCACGCGGGCACCATCGTGCAGCCTACCGCCCACGCCCTGGCGACACCCGTGGCGCTGTCACGGGGGACCGAGTTGCGTCAGGTGACCACGCCGACGCTGGTCATCCAGGCTCCGAAGGATCCGCTCAACCCTCCACCGCACGGGCGCCACCTCGCTGGGTTGATTCCCGGAGCCCGGCTGGCGGAGATACCAGGGATGGGTCACGCACTGCCCCGCGTGATTCACGAGAGCCTGGCCGAACTCATCTGCTCGCGAGCCGGTGAGGAATAGGCGCGCGAACCGCGCGTCATGGCCGCCGCGCGGATGATTTCCACGCCAGCGCTTTCTCGACGAGCGCGGTGACGAACGCGTTTTTCTGCTGCGAGTACGTCGAGAAGAGCCGCGCGCCGTGCGTGTAGGCCTTGCGCTTCTCGTCGGCGTAGGCCTTCACCTCGTCGGGGTGCGCGCGCAGGTAGTCGCGGACGGCGAGCTGGGAGGTGAAGAAAGCCCCTCCCTCCTCGGCGATGGCGACGTTGAAGTGGGGCGGCCCCCGTCGCCGCAGGTAGAGCCTGCCCGGAATGAACACCTCGCCGAAGTCCTCGTAGCCGAGCGCGACGAGGCGCGGCGTGGCGGCCCTTCCCTCGTCGAGGGAGCGCACGCCCACGAGCAGGTCGACGATGGGCTTGCCGACGAGCCCGGGCACCGCGGTGCTGCCCACGTGCTCGAGGCGCGTGACGACGTCACCGAGGGCACCGCGCACGCGCTCGGCTTCGGAGGCGTAGAGCTCGGGCCATCGAGGGTCGGGCTCGACCAGGGAGATGGGCTCGTCGACGTCGGAGGTCTTCATGATGTCACCGCCACAAGGTGCGGCGAGGGCCGGTGGATTGTCCAGTTACCGGCGAGCCGCCTGTGTCCCACGCCGCTCCCTCGACGCCTGGATGATATGAATGAAGCCGGAGGCACACCGGATGCTCACGCCACCGCTCCCTCTCGATCAAGGCACCCCTTCGAGCGTGCTCACGCCACCTCCCCCGGAGCTCTCGGGCCAGATCGACCTGTGCTGGGCGACGTCGGGCTGCACCGGGGCGGGCACCTCGTTCCACGAGCTCCTCCCCGACGCCGGCGGGCACCTCATCTTCCGCCATTCTCCACGCGGCTGCCGGCTGGTGCTGCTCGGGCCCACGACCGAGCGAGCCACCGTGGAGCGCGAGGCCGGTGCCGAATACCTCGGCATCCACTTCCGGCCCGGCCAGGTGCCGCGCCTCGCGGACGTTCGTTCCTCGGAGCTCACCAATGGGTTCGTGGAGCTGACGCGGCTCGGTGGGATGCCGATCGACTCGGTGGCCGAGCGATTGCGCGCCCTGCCGGATCTCGCGTCGAGGCAGCGCGCCCTGGCGGAGCTGCTGAGGGGTGAAGCCCCGCCGCTCGTCACGGACGCACGCTGCCGAAGGGCCACCCGTCTCCTCGAAGCGCATGGCGGGCGACTCAGGGTCGACGAGCTCGCCGCCGAGCTCGGCCTCCACGTGCGCAGCCTGGAGCGCCTCTTCCTGGAGCACCACGGCATGACGCCGAAGCGCATGAGCCGGCTCGTCCGTCTCTGGAACGTCTTCGGCGCGCTCTACTCCGGCACCTATGGAAACCTCGCCGAGCTCGCCCAGGAATGCGGCTACTCGGACCAGCCGCATCTGATCCGGGACTTCAAGGCGCTGACCGACCGCCTTCCCGGCGAGAAGGACGCGTTCCAGAACCGGCGGCTCGAGCGGGCGGAGACGCGGGTCGTCCACCGCCACCGCCCCTAGCCGGCTGGTGGCTGGCGCTGCCGTGTCGCATTCTCACAAGACCCCGCGCGGAGGGTTCGGTACGAGAGGCCGGACCACAGAGGAGGACGGCATGCGCGTTTCACATGAGCTCAATCCGCCGCGGGGGGCGGCGACGGAACAGGGCGATTCACGCCCGGTGGCGGTGCACACGCGGCGCGGGCCCGTCGAGTGCGCCTTCCTCGGTGAGGGACCGGCCGTGCTCGCGCTCCATGGCGCCATGGGAGGCTACGATCAGGCGCTGCTCCTGGCGCGCACCGCGGGGGTTCCGGGCTTCCGGTACATCGCCCCCTCTCGCCCCGGCTACCTCGGGACGCCGCTCTCCCTGGGCCGGACGCCCGTGGAGCAGGCCGACATGTACCGCGACCTCCTCAATGCGCTCGGCATCGAGCGAGTGGCCGTGATGGCCGTCTCCGGCGGTGGCCCCTCCGCGCTCCAGTTCGCGCTCAGCCATCCGGATCGCTGCTGGGGTCTCGTCATCATCTCGTCGGTCTGCACCCGCATCGCGGAGCGGCCGCCGCTGGGCTGGTACATCATGAAGCTGGCCGCCCGCTGTGGCCCCCTCGTCGCCGCGATGAGGAGGAAGGCCGAACGGGATCCGGAGCGGGCCACGCGCAACTCGATTCGGGACCCCGTCGTGCGCCAGCGCACGCTGCGAGAGCCCGAGGCGGGCCCCCTGCTCCTCGAGCTGCAGCGGAGCACGTTCGATCGGCTACCACTCCGCATTCAGGGAACGGAGAACGACATCGCCCTCACGCATAGCGAGCTCTCGTTTCCCCTCGAGCGGATCTCCTCTCCGCTCCTCGTCATGCACGGCACGAGCGACCGCGCGGCCCCGTTCGCCCAGGCGCAGCTGCTCGCCAGCCGCGTCCCTGGCGCCGAGTTGCTCCCGCTCGAGGGCGGCGAGCACGTGGGCATCTTCACCCACCGTGACGAGGTCCGCGCACGCGTCTCGCGCTTCCTGGGTGCACACGCGCCAGTGGTCGCGACCACGGCCTCATGACCGCTTCAGGCTTTCCGGTCGTGCGCCGCCGCCGTCAGTTGCGCGGTATCGACGCGGACGAAGATCGAATCGCCCACCGCGGTCAGCACATCGCCCGCATGGACCTCGCAGAGAACCCGGCTCTTGCGGCCGAGCTCGCCTTCGACCCGCGCGCGGAGCGTGAGCGGCACTCCCATGGGCGTGGGTTTGATGAACTTGACGCCGAGGTTGCCGGTGACGCATTCGATCCGCGGCAGGCTGCCGGGTTGGCGGCCCTCGGCGCGGTAGTGATAGGCCATCGCGGTCCAGTTCGAGTGGCAGTCGACCAGCATGGCGATCAGTCCGCCGTACACCAGCCCGGGCCAACCACTGTATTTGGCCTCGGGGATGTGCGTGGTCATGACGTGAATGCCATCCTCATGCCAGTAGCTCTTGATGTGCAGACCGTGCGGATTGTCGCAACCACAGCCGTAGCAGATGCCTTCTGGCGCGGCGATTTCTTGCAGAGATGCGGTTTCCATTGCTGGGCCCTCGTCTGGATCGAAGTGGGAAGAGACTATCGCCAGAGGCGGCACTCGTCGCTGGCGATCCACGGGCCTGCTCGACCTGTCCGCATGGGGAGCATACGGATTCGGGTTGGGCTCTCGTCACGAATCCATCGAGAAGACTCCACCTGCTGAACCTGCAGGCACCATTGGAGGGAATCCATCATGGTGAACCAGAAGAACTTCGAGAAGGCAATGCACGCCGCCCTCGAGGGGCCCGAGGTCAAGAAGATCAAGATCGAGAAGCACGAGTACAACGTCAAGCCCATCAAGGTGACGAAGAACGGCTCCCAGCTCTCCGCCAAGGGGCAGATCTCGCACCACCTGTCGTTCCGTGACGACGATCAGGTGCACTACAGCTTCACCGTCGCCCCCGGGCAGGTCCTGTCGCTCAAGGACATCGACGTGAACATCGACCGCTCCTTCATGAACCGGGCGCTCACCGCCCTCTGGGACAAGGTTCTCAAGGAGCTCCTGGCCAAAGTGCTGAAGCAGGAGATGGAGGACATGGGCCAGGAGTCCGCCATGCTGCTCACCAACGCCCAGCAGAGCGCGGAGCGCGTCTACGAGGAGTCCAAGAAGCTCCTGGACGGCAGCTGGGAGGCCGAGGCCAGCTTCATGATCGTCAACATCGCCGCGCGCGTGAGTCTGGGTGCCGCCGTTGCCGCGAAGACGAAGGTGGATCCGCTCGTCTTCGCGCGGCGCCTGAGCAAGCCAGCGCCGCGCGTGCCCACGCGAAAGAGCCCCCCCATCGTGAGGGATCACCGCACCAAGCAGCACTGAGCAGCAGCGGCTCCCGGGTGTGCCCCCTCGGCTCTTTCAGCGGCCGTGGGTAGCCCTGTGAGCCGCCGCGAGCTTCTCGAGCAACGCGTCCACCTGGGCCGCGGTGATGATGAGTGACGGCGCGATGCGCAGCGTGTTGTTGCCCGCCACTCCCACGACGAGCCCCTCCTCGAGCGCGGCCTTCACCAGCTCGGCGGGGGGCCGCTGGAGCTGGACTCCCACGAGGAGCCCCTTGCCACGCACCTCATGGGTGGGGCCGAAGACGCGGCGCAGGCCCTCCATGAGCTGAAGGCCTCGCTCCACGACGTTGCCCAGGAACCCCGGCGAGGTGACTTCCTTCATCACCGTCAGTCCGGCGGCGCACGCGAAGGGATTGCCACCAAACGTGGTGCCGTGCAGGCCGGGCTTCAGCAGCGCGGCCACGGGCTCGGTCGCGAGCACGGCGCCAATGGGGACGCCGCCGCCGAGCCCCTTCGCCAGGGTCATCACGTCGGGGGTGATGTCTTCATGCTGATGGCCGAACATCCGCCCGGTGCGGCCAATGCCCGTCTGGATTTCATCCACCACCATCAGGGCCTGGTGGCGCGTGCACAGCTCCCGGACCCGGCGCAGGAATCCCGCCGGAGTCGGGCGCACACCGCTCTCTCCCTGGATGGGCTCGATGAACACACCCGCCACGTCATCCTTCATGGCGGCGGCGAGCGCGTCCACGTCGCCAAAGGGAACGAAGTCCGTGGGAGGCAGGGGCTCGAACGGCGCGCGGTAGGCGGGCGTGTGCGTGATGCTGAGTGCGCCGAGCGTGCGGCCGTGGAAGCTCCCCTCGAAGGCGATGACGCGGCGCTTGCGGCCCTCATGCGCCACGTTGCCCCACAGGCGCACCAGCTTGTAGGCCGCCTCGTTGGCCTCCGTCCCCGAGTTGCAGAACAGCATCCGCCCTGGAAACGCCTGGGGGACGATGCTCGCCGCCAGTTCCTCCTGCCCGAGCTGCCCGAAGTGGTTCGACGTGTGGAGCAACGTCGCGGCCTGCCGCGACAGCGTCTCCACCAGCTTCGGGTGCGAATGCCCCAGGGTGCACACCGCCACGCCGGCGAAGGCATCGAGGTACTCACGGCCCGCGCCGTCGTACAGGTAGCAGCCATTGCCACGGACGAAGCTCACGTCCTGGCGGCGGTAGTTCTGGATGAGGAAGGAAGTGGTGGAGGTGGTGACGTTCAATTCGGAAATTCCCTCGCGACGGGCCATGGGGAAAGGGTCGGCCCGTTGACCGCGCCCCTACCATGTGTGCGCCCGCGTGGCGAGCCCCGGCGAATCACTCCTGGAAAGCTCCGGACCGTTCTTCCTCCTCGGCCTCGGCCATGGAGCCCAACGGCTTCACCAGCCCGAGCTGCCGCAGGTACCCGAAGGTGTCCCACTCGCTCGTGTCCTCGACGAGCTGGCCATCCTCGAACTCGGAGACGGTGAGTCCCTCCAGGGTGACGTGCTGGCCCCGTGGCTCCACCCCGAGCAGCCTCCGAGCGAGGTTCCCCTCCATGTGCCATCGGATGATGACGGTGTCCCCCTCCGCGTAGATGGCGAGGATGCGCGCCTCCAGGTTCGGGAAGCAGGCGTGCAGCAGCCGCACGTACGCCTTCACACCCGCGATGTCCGCGTCCCCCGTGAGCGGGTCATGGCTCACGTAGCCGGGATGGCAGAGCTCGTCGAGCACCTCCACCCGCCCCTTTCCATAGACCTCCTCGATGATTCGACGGGCCGCATGCTTGAGGCTGGCCATGACACTCCTCCTCGGGGCCGGCCCCCTCCCGGGCCCGCCCCCATCCTCAAACATAGGAACGAAGCACCGGAACGCCCTGCTGGCCCGCCGCCCGGGAGCATGACCGCGCGAGCACTGTCCAACCGAGACAAGCTGTCACATGCCCCCGCGAGCGCGCTCGCCAATCTGTCCGCCGGAGGGGCGAGGCTCCTCGCGGCTTCCCTCGGAGCACCCGGTCCGGAACAAGAGCAGACGGCGTGGCACACGTGCTGCACATCCTCGCGGCGCGCGCCGCCGGTCGGACGGTGCACGGACAGGAATTGCAATGCACTCGTGGATTCGTTGGGGAGCTTTCGTTGCTGGAGTGGGAGTGGGACTGGTGCCGTCGGAGAGCCGTGCCGAGCAGGCCGAGCAGGAGCGGCGCACGGTGGTGCTGGCGCAGCCGCTGAATGCACTCTCGGGGCAGCTCGGGGCCAGTGTGGAGCACGCGCTGAGCAAGCACGTGGCGCTCACCGCGAGGCTCCAGCTCAGCGCGACGGTCGACCGCGACGCGTTCAACTCCACCTGGAACATCACCACCCGCCGCTTCGGCGTGGGGCTGGAGCCGGGCGTGCACTTCTACCTCTCGGGCCGAGCCCCCGAGGGTTTCTGGGTGGGTCCGCACCTCGAGGCCTCGGTGTACCAGCACAACAGTGTCGATGATGTGGTCACCCCGGAGGGGCCACGGACCGTGAGGTCTCGCATGCGGACGCTCAGCTACGGTGGGAGCGCGTGGGCGGGCTACACCGCCATCCTCGCCCCGGGCCTCACCGCCCAGGTGGGCGTGGGGCTCGCGGCGCTCTTCAACGCCGAGGACATACTCTCCGACAGCACACTGACGGGGCACTCGACCAGCGGGCTGGGGGGCTTCCCTCCGAATGGCTGGTGGTTGGGCCCGCGCATGTCGGTGGGCCTGGGCTGGGCCTTCTAGATTGGCCCTGGCGAGGTTCCAATGACTCGCATGTGCACCATCAAACAGATACACCCTCGCTAAAAGATTCGCGGCCCCATCGCTCATGAAGAGTTGTTCTTCCAAGAATGAAAAACAGCTCTTCCAAAATAATCAGACAGGGTGCCTTGCCCTATCAACGCGGGTTGTGTCACATTACCTGAGCTGACCCATCAGGGCAGCGAACAGCAACACGCAAACACCCCCCAAACCAAGGAGCCCCCATGAAGAAAACCCTGTACTCCCTGGCTGTGCTGATGCGGATTGCTCGTGCGGACAAATTGTCCGCCCCTTACATCTATTACTAGTCGGCAACCGGCGGGGGACTGCGCCCCGACCGGTCGGGTCTGATGACCCTGTCGAAGTGGGTGGAGGGCAAGTGATTGCCCCGCCCGAACCAGCGGGGCGGAACTTCCGCCCCGCTGCCGTTTCCACCACTCCCCAGGAATCCACCCATGTCGCCTGTGCTCCTCCCCCCGGGGCCCAAGGGTCATTTCATCGCTGGCAATCTGGTGGAGTTCTCCGAGGATCCCCTGGGATTCCTCACCCGCTGCGCCCGCGAGTACGGCGATGTCGTGCGGCTGGGAAAGACGAACTACCTCCTCAACCGTCCGGACCTCATCGAGAAGGTGCTCGTCAACGGGGACGGCAACTTCGTGAAGCTCGCCGGTCTCCTCAAAGGCAAGCCCCGCAAGGGAGGCTTTCCCGAGGCGATGATGAACAGCGAGGGCGACGACTGGCTGCGCAAGCGGCGGCTCGTCCAGCCCGCGTTCCATCGCAAGTACGTGTCCGCGTGTGGAGAGACCGTGGTGTCCCTCACCGAGCGGATGCTCGAGTCCTGGCGCCCGGGCGAGGCCCGGGATGTCCACGCGGACGTCTCCGCGCTGACGCTCGACATCGTCAGCCGCTTCCTCTTCCACACGCCCATCCACGACGAGGCACGGCACGTGGCCGCCGCGGTGGACGCCGTCATGCGGCACACCGACAGCCCCCTGCGCTTCCCCATCTGGGTGCCCACCCCCACCAACCTCCGTCTGCGCCGCGCCCTGGGCCAGCTCAACGGGTTGCTCGCCACCCTCGTGCGCCGCTACCGCGAGCACCCCTCGGAGCGCACGGACCTGCTCGCCCTGCTGCTGTCCTCCCCGGAGCCCCTCTCCGAAGGGCAGCTGCGCGACGAGCTCGCGACGATGATCATGTCCGGGCACGAGACGACCGCGGACGCGCTCGTCTGGGCCTGGTACCTGCTGGCCCGGCACCCCGAGGCCAAGCAACGGCTGGAGGGTGAGCTGGACGAGGTGCTCGGTGAGAGGGCCCCCACCGCCGAGGATCTGCCCCGTCTGCGCTACACGGAGGCGGTGGTGAAGGAGGCCATGCGTCTGTATTCGCCCGCGTGGATCACGAGCCGCGAGGCCCTGCGTGACTGCGAGCTCGGCGGCTTCCACGTGCCGGCGGGCACCACGCTGGCGGTGAGCCAATGGGTCACCCACCGGGACGCGCGCTACTTCGACGCGCCCGAGTCCTTCCGGCCGGAGCGCTGGTTGTCCGAGGACGCCCAGCGGATGCACCGGTATGTCTATTTCCCCTTCGGGGGTGGCCCCCGCCTGTGCATCGGCGCGGCGCTGGCCATGCTGGAGACCGTGCTCATCACCGCCTGCGTGGCACGGCGGTTCCGCTTGGAGCTGGCTCCGGGCTGCGTGGTGCGGGCCCGCCCCGCGCTCGCGCTCCAGCCACTCGGCGTCAGGCTCATTCCAACGCCCCGCTCTCGGGTCGAGCGCGGAAACGAGGTGCGACATGCGGCAGGAGCATGAGGTGGATGACGTCCGGCTCGAGTTCTTCCGCGCCGCCTATGCGCTGGGCGCCCCCTGGGACATCGGCCGGCCGCAGCGTGCTTTCGTCGAGCTCTGGGAGGCCGGAGAGATTTCCGGAGAGGTGCTCGACGTGGGGTGCGGCTTCGCGGAGAACGCCCTCTTCCTCGCGTCCAAGGGCCTGCGGGTGTGCGGCGTGGACATGATGGAACCGGCCATCACCCGGGCCCGCGAGGCGGCCCGGGCGCGGAGGCTCGACGTGGACCTGCGCGTCGGCAACGCGTTCCACCTGGCCACGCTCGGCCGGCGCTTCGATACCCTCATCGACTCGGCCCTGATTCACGTCTTCGAGCCGAAGGATCGGCCCGCGTTCGTCGCCAGCCTCGCGAGCGTGCTCCGCCCCGGCGGCCGCTACCATGCGCTCTACTTCCGCGAGGGTCCCCGCGCCGTCCCGCCCGAGGCCCTCCGCGCCGCCTTCGGCCCGGGCTGGCGCGTGAAGGCCATCCGCGAGGCGCACTACGAGCAGACGGACCCCCAGGGCGCCCTGGCCTGGCTCGCCACCGTCGAGCGGGTGGAAGACGCCGGGCCCGTGAAGGGGTAGGCGCTCAGAGAACCTGGTCGACGGCGCGGCGCACGCGCTCCCAGTCGAAGTTGTCCGCCGGGTCCGTCTTGCGGCCCGGAGCCACGTCACGGTGGCCGAGGATGTTCTCCTTGGGCACCTTGTACGTCCGGGCCAGGTACGGCACCAGCTGCTCCAGCGCGCGGTACTGCGCCTCGGTGAAGGGCGTCTGGCCGCTGCCGTCGTTGGTTATCTCGATGCCAATGGAGCGCGCGTTGACGCTGGGAGTCGTCACGCCTCGCAGCGAGGAGACGCCGGCGTGCCAGGCCACCTTGTTGTCCGGCACCAGTTGGTAGAGCGTGCCCGTGGGCGACAGGAGGTAGTGCGAGCTCACCCGGCTCCCCTTGGTGCTGCGCAGCGTGGCCAGGTCCACCGAGACGCGGTTGGAGCCGGTGTGGTGGAGCACGATGACGTCGATGTCCACCCCGTTGCGCGACTCGAAGTTGGGCGAGGGCTTGGACACCACGGGCGGCTTGTGCACCGGCGTCAGCGCCTTGAGGAGCGCGGTGCGCGTGGCCGGTCCGTACGTGCCATCCGCGGTGAGCCGCCAGTCGCGCTGGAAGCGCATGAGGGCGTCCTTCGTCTTCGGCCCGAAGTCCCCATCCGCCCTGCCTCCCAGGTACTTGAGCTGGATGAGCACGAATTGGAGCCGCTGCGCCTCGGGGCCCTTGCTGCCCTCGGACAGCGGGCCCTCGGGCAGGTCCGGCCCCGTCGGGGTGGCGGCGGTACGGGCATTGGAAGTCGGCGTGGGCATGGTCCTCTCCGGGTGTGAGGTGCGAACACTCCGCGTCGAGGACGCATTATCCCGCCCGGACTGACCCGGCCGCGCGCCAGCGGAGGACGAGGTGTCCGAATCCTATCGACCCGGGATCTTCCGGCTATAAGGCGCGGCCGGAAGTCACTCCCGCATCGCCCCACATCCACCCGAGGTCACACACCATGCGTCCAGCCCAGCTCGCCCCGCTCGCCCTGTTCCTGCTGCCGATGCAGTCCGCCCTCGCCGCCGAGCCGGCCAAGGGCGCCACCTCCCGTCCCGCCGCCGAGGCGAAGCCCGCCGCCTCCTCCGATGAGGCGCTCGCGCCCCTGGCGAGCGCGGATGGCACGGGCGCGGCGCCCGGCGCCAAGGGGCTCGTCTTCGGCGTCAACCAGCTGCCGACGATTGGTGGCTTCTACTACGTGAGCCCCGTGGGCTCGGTGCGCGCCGGTCTGGGCTTCACCATGAACTTCAAGCCGGCCGTCAACGCCCAGTTCGCCATCGACGCCAGCTACCGCCACCACCTGCTCACCGGCAACCTGCGCCCCTTCGCCGAGGGTGGCATCAGCTTCGGCTACGCTGGCGACATCAACTTCGCCCTCGGCGGGGGCCTCGGTGTCGAGTACTTCATCGTCCCCCGGCTGAGCGTGTCCGGCATCGTCGGCGCCCAGCTGCGCTTCGACAACGGCGGCGACTCCATCAGCATCCCCCTGGCCACCACCGGCCTGATGCTCAACGTGTTCCTCTGAGAGCGGAACGGGAGGCCTCCAGCCCGGGAACTTGCCGTTGTCAGACCCGGGCTCAGGATAGGCCTCCGTGAGCACTCAACGAACCGATCGGTGGCGTCAGCTCCTCTCCACCCACCGGGTGGGCAATCCGCAGCACCGGGCGCCCGCGCCGGACAGCGCGGACGAGCGGACCGAATTCGACAAGGACTACGACCGCATCGTCTTCTCGAGCGCCTTCCGGAGCCTGCACGACAAGACGCAGGTGTTCCCCCTGTCGACGAGCGACTACACGCGCACCCGGCTCACGCACAGCATCGAGGCCTCGTGCGTGGGGCGCTCGCTGGGGCAACTGGCGGGGCGGAGTCTGAGGGCGCAGGACGTGGAGGTGGACCCGTCGTGCCTGGGAACCATCGTGGCGGCGGCGTGCCTGGCGCACGACATCGGCAACCCGCCCTTCGGGCACTCGGGCGAGGCGGCCATCCAGCACTGGGTGGAGCGGAACTTCCAGCGCTTCGTTCCGGTGGAGAAGCAGGACGCGCGGCACCCGTTCGCCACCGAGGGCGAGTGGAAGGACCTGGCCAGCTTCGAGGGCAACGCGCAGGGATTCCGCATCCTCAACCGGCTGCAATCGCGCAACCGGGATGGCGGGCTGCGCTACACCGTGGCGACGGTGGGGGCGATGAGCAAGTACCCGAGGCCCTCGGTCCTGCCGAGGGGACGGGACCGGGACAAGGCGCGCATCTCGGAGAAGAAGTTCGGGTTCTTCCAGGATGACGCGCAGCTGGCGCGCGAGGTGTACGGCAAGCTGGGGCTGGTCGAGCGCGAGCCGTATGTCTTCAGCCGCCACCCGCTGGCCTTCCTCGTCGAGGCCGCGGATGACATCTGCTACGCCATCATCGACCTGGAGGACTCGGGGAAGCTGGGCCTCATCCCGATGGAGACCGTCTGCTCGCTGATGGAGGACGTGGCGGCGATGCAGTCGAGCTTCAAGCCCTTGAAGGACCGGGTGGACTGGGAGTCGCGGCTGGGACGGGCCCGGGCCGGGGCCATCTTCGCGCTCATCCAGGAGTGCGTGACGGCGTTCGCCGAGCACGTGATGGAGATGGAAGCGGGGAGCTTCGAGAGATCGCTGGTATCGGCACGCCCGGAGGCCGACGCGCGGCTGAAGACGATCACGAACATCACTCGCGAGAAGGGGTATTGGAGCGAGCGGGTGCTCCAGATCGAAGCAGCGGGCTTCCGGACACTGGGCGGTCTGTTGGACAGGTTCGCGCCAGCGGTGCTGGCGGACACGCCGAACCGGGAGGAGGAGAAGCTCCGGCAACTGCTGCCGCTGGAGTTCTTCCAGCGCCCGGGCCCGTACGTGGAGAGCCGGAAGGAAGCCATCGAGCGGCTCAATCCCTACCAGCGGCTGCTGTGCGTGACGGATTACGTGTCTGGGATGACGGACGGCTTCGCGGTGGATCTGTACCAGCGGCTCTCGGGAATCAAGCTGCCGGACTGAGCTTCACCCTCCACGAAGATGGGGCCGCTCAGGCCCCCTCCCCTATCGAGTCCGCGAACGGGCGGGAGGCACCACCTCGATCTCCGTCACCGGATTGCCGCGCGTGTAGAGGCTGGCGGAGGCGCGCACGACGGTGCCCTCCTGGATGCTCCGCAGCGACACCTGCTGCCCCTCGCGCAGGACACGCACGTCGGGCGCGAGGGACAACGTATTGGCGGCGCCAGTATCATCGACGAGCACGAGCCGCTGCTGGGACACCGAGCGGACGCGGCCCGTGTGGATGACGTTGGCCACGGCATAGCCCTGGTTGTCGGTGTCCGGACCGGCCTGGGCGCTACCCGCGCGACTACCGCCGCCCAGGCCTTCATTCACCGGAGGAGTGCCGCTCCCCTGGGCGCTCGCTGGCGCCTCCGCGTTGGGGTCTCCGAGTCCCGTGGCTCCGGCCGGTGCTTCGGCGTTGGCGTTACCGACTCCGGCGGAACCGCCGCCCCCCACGCCTTGTCCGGCGCCCCCCGCCTGCTGGGCCTGCGCGAGCTGCGACCGCATCCGCGCGAGCTCCAACTGGAGCCGCGCCACCTCCGCGCGCAACCGGGCTATCTCCTGCACCTGCCGGGCATCGGCGCTCGACATCTGCTGGGTGCCGGTCGTCTGCTGTCCCGTGTCCGCTGTCTGTCCCGTGTCCGCCTGCCCCGAGCCCCCTGTATCGTCCGCCGCCCCCGATACGTCCGAGCCCTCGGTGGGCTGCTGGACCGTGCTCCCCATCCCCGGGTACTGAGCGTCCTGAGCCAGACTCCGCGTGGCGCCACACACGAGGAACAAGCCAAGCACCGCGATCCCGAAATCCCACCAGGTCGGCTTCCGCATCGACGCCGCGCTCCCTTCTTCTTGTAGAACGTTGGGCGACGGCCCCCCTCGGGCAACCGTCGCCAGCACCGGGCGAAATGGGAAGCACGCGTCCGGCCCTCCGTCCGCTCCCCAGGACGACTCCCGTCATCGCGAGGAGCCGTGAGCAAGGCCACGGCCCCTCATTCCATCGCTGACCCACGAGCGGGTCGGTCGAGGCTCACTGCTGAGAGCCCGGTGGCACCACCATCCGTTGCCCGGGCCCCATCCGCTCCCGGCGCTGTTGCTGCTGTTGCCGCCGGTCTTCCCTTTGCCCCTGCTGTTGCTGCTGGGGAGGCTGCGCGACGATGTAGCGCGCGACCTCCTCCCCGGAGGAGATGAGCTCGAACGAGGTCCGTACCTGCGTCCCCTCGGGAATCTGGCTCACACGGATGCGGCTCAGCTGGGGACCCCTGAACGCCTTCGTCTGCTCGTCGATGCGGAGCCGGTAGAGACTGCCATCCGAGGTGTCGACGATGTCGATGTGCTTGGACGTGACGTCGCGCACCCGGCCATCGAACACCGCGGTGGCCACGGTGACGGGACCTCGCACCTGGATGTCCGCCGTGTTCGGGGTGCCTGTGCCACCTGTACCTGTGCTCGTGCCTCCGCCTCCCGTCCCGCGCAGGCCGGCCACCTCGCCCTCCAACTGGGCCACGCGCTGGCGCAGGGTGCTCAACTCGCGCTGCATCGCCTCGGGGCTCTGGGGTACGGAGGGCTGCTGCGCCGAGGCCTGACCCCCGACACCTCCGCCGCTCCCCGTGCCGCCTCCTCCGCTCCCAGCAGCACCACCCGTACCGGCGCCACCGCCTCCACTGGCGCCACTACCCGAGCCTGTCCCCGTGGTGCCCGTACCGCCGGTCCCCGCCTGTTCACCCGGCTCCGGCCCCACCCGCGTCCCGACATCCACGGGGGGTGTCGCGGAAGGAGTCTCCGACGTGGTGCCCCGATAGGTGGGACCCGTCGTTCCCCCGGTCCCCGTCCCGCCCGTTCCCGCCCCTCCCGCCCCCGCTCCGCCCGTTCCCGTCCCGCCGCCCGTCAGCCCCTGATCTCCCCCCTGTGTGGTCTGCTGCTGGGACACGCCACTCTGTCCCCCCGTCCCCTGCGCTCCCGCGCCGCCCGTCGCGGGCTGACCCTGGGTCGTCCCCACCGAGCCAGCCGACTGCTGTCCGGGTGCCCCCGGGGTTCCCAGCCCGGTCGTATCCTGGCCCCCCTGGATGCTGCCCGCCCCCGAAGGGCTCGCCTGTGTACCCGGCGCCTGGGCTCCTCCAGTTCCCGCCGCTCCTCCCGCGCCGCCCGTTCCTCCAGTCTGCTGCGCCAGGGCCACCAGAGGGGCAGTCCCCAAGGCCAGCGCCATCCAGATGGCTCTCCGCATGCCGTCCTCCTCGTCGTCCCCCTCCCCCGTGGCGCAAAGGTGGGAATTGTTCGTGGAGGGACACACCCGGCCCGCCGCATCCCCCTGCCCCCTCGGCGGCTCTCCGGGCCAGCGGGGACCCATTTGACGGACCGGACCGGGATGAAAGAGAACGGACGGTGAAACTCCCGGCGGGTTCATGTCACCACGGCGCGTGGCCCATCTCTTCGCGGTGCGTATGACGACCCTGGCCGGCGGCGCGTCCTCGGCACAGGACGCCGAGCGCCGGTTGCTGGCTCGCGCCCGGCAGGGCGATCCGGTCGCCTTCCGTTCCCTCTTCGAGCAGCACGCCCCCGCCGTCTGGCGCTTCCTGCGGGACCTGTCCCGGGACGACGCCGTCGCGGACGAGGCCACCCAGGAGACCTTCGTGCGCGCGCACGGGAAGCTCGGGGCGCTGCGTGACGAGGCGCGGCTGGCCTCGTGGCTGCTGGGCATCGCACGCCACGTGTACCTCGAGTCCCGCCGGGGCCGGGTGGTGCACCTGGACGCCGCCGCCGAGGAGAACGAGCTGCTCCTGGAGGCGGCGCTGCCCACGCCCTCGCCGGAGGATCTGCTGCTGGACCGCGAGCTGGAGGGGCTGCTCGCGGAGGCGCTCGGGGAGCTGCGCGAGGAGCGTCGAGCGGCGCTGCTGCTGCGCATCGACCATGGTCTGCCGTACGAGGAGATCGCCCAGGTGATGGGCTGGTCCATCCCCAAGGTGAAGAATGAAATCCACCGGGCCCGGTTGCAGCTGCGCGAGCGGCTCTCCGCCCATGTGGGAACCGGAGGTCGTCCATGAGCCACCCGTGCCGAGAATCGGACCTGGACGCGCTGCTGGCCGGAGAGCTGTCCGCGGAGGAAGCGGAGCGCGTGCGCGAGCACGTGGCCACGTGCGCGGGATGCACGCAATCCCTGGCGTGGCTGCGGATGGAGCGCGGGTGGATGGCGCAGCGGGCCAGGCGCATGCCCGCGCGTGCGGCGTTGAACTTCGGTGCGCTGGAGGCCCGGCTCCGGGCGGCGGCGGCGGCGCCGCGCCGGGGAGAGTGGTCGCACCGGGGGATGATGGCGATGGGGGCCGCGGCGGCGGTGTTCTTCGTGCTGCTCAGCCTGGTGCCGGGCAACCCCACGCTGACGCTCTCCGAGGAGCCCTGGCGGGACGGGCTCGTCTCGGTGGCGCAGGTGGAGGCGTGCATGGACCCGAGCCTCGAGGCCGTGGCGCGGGTCGAGGCGCGCTTCGGCGCGTGTCTGCTGGCGTCGCCGGCGCAGCCGCTGCACTGAGGCGGAGAACGGCACTGGCGCGGTCGCATCCCGTGGGAAACGGGAGCGCCGCGCCAGTCCGTGAAGCCCGTCATCAACTAATACTTCTTGGCCTCCTCCACGGCCTTCTGGGCCTGCACCAGGCCGTAGCCGAAGATGGGGTCCTTGCCCTCGACGGACGTCGGCTCCCCGCTGTCGACCAGGTCCCTCGCGCTCTTCTCGAGGATGTCGCGCACCTGGCCGGCGGTGAGCGAGGGCCGGGAGCTCCACACCAGCGCGGCCACGCCGGAGACGTGGGGCGTGGCCATGGAGGTACCGGTGCTGTAGGCGTAGTCGCTGCCCTTGACGCCCAGGCGCACGGTCTGGCCGAACTGGGCGCGGATGAAGGGCACGGCGGTGGTGGGAATGGACGTCACGGGCGGCCAGCTGGCGCGGCTGCCCAGGGTGAAGGCGAGCGCCTCGTCATCGGCCGGGTCGTTGTTGCCGATGATGACGGCGCGAGCGCCCTGGGAGCGCACGTTCTTCACCTTGTCGGCGAACTTGATGTCGCCGCGGTCCACGTAGGCGACGAAGCCCTCGCAGGTGGCGCCGGGGCACGAGCGCATGCTGTTGCCCAGACCGCAGTCGATGAGCGTGCCCTCGTGGGTCTCGAACGGAACGAAATCCAGCACGCTCGAGGTGTAGAACTTCCCCCCGGCCGTCAGCTCCGCGTAGGGGGACTGGCCGCCGGGATAGGTGGAGTACACGGACTGACCGGGGGCCACGAGGCTCAGGTGGTCGCCGCCCTGGGAGAACTTGGGGTGCTTCTCGGTGGAGGTCACCGCGCCCACCGCGAGCACGGAGGGGTAGGCGGCCGGGTAGACCTTGGAGTCCGGGGTGGCCGTCTCGCCGGCGTTGCCACTGGCGGCGACGGAGAGCATTCCCCTGCCCTCGTCCCACAGCGCGGCGAAGACGGCCTGCTCGTCCTCGTCCGGGTTGGGCGAGCCGAGCGAGAGCGAGGCGATCTTCGCGCCCTGCTCCTTGCACCACTTGACCGCCGCGATGACGTCCGAGGTGCGGCCATCACCGCGCTCATCGAGCACGCGGGCGATGAGGAGGGAGGCGCCGGGGGCCACGCCCACCATGCCCTGGGGGCTGAGCGTGTCGTCATTGGGATTCACATTGCCGGCGGAGCCGAGCTGGGCGGCGATGGTGCCCGCCACGTGGGTGCCATGTCCCCCGCCCCACTTGCCGTTGGCGTCCTTGTCCTCGGGGTCCTCGTCATCGTCGACGAAGTCCTTGCCGCCGACGATGGCGGCCGCGAGCTCGGGGTGGTTCTTGTCGATGCCACTGTCGACGATGCACACCTTGATGCCCGAGCCATTGGGGGCGCCGGGGTCGAGCACGCCATCGTTGTTGAAATCCCAGAGCGCGTTGGCCTGCACCATCTTGACGGCCCAGGTGTACTCACTGGGGTTGCCGGTGGTGGTGCCCGGGGCGGCGAGCAGGGAGGACACGGGCAGCAGCGGGGAGGTGCCGAGCGCGTGCACCACCCGGTCCGGCTTGATGGAGGCGACGTCGGGGTCCTGGGCGAGCTGGGCCTGCTCCTCGGGGGTGAGGGACAGGGCCATGAGGTCCATCGAGGGCCAGTGGTACTTCATGGAGGCGCCCAGCCGCTGCACCTTCTGCTCGCGCTGGCGGGACATGGCGGCGGCGCGCACGCCGGTCTGCTTGCGGAAGCGCACGAGCACGCGCTGGCGGCCGTTGGCGTCGGAGGCGGGCGTGTCGCCGCGCAGCGCGGAGGCGGCCGTGCCCACCGCCATGGCGGAGGTGACATCCTCGAGGCCGCCCTGGACGACCAGCTCCGGGCACAGGGGCTGCTCCGTCACGTTGGGCTCGACGACGATGGGCTCTTCCGTACAGGCGGTCGTGCTCAGCCCCATCAGGCCCAGTAGAACCAATCGCCTCATGTCTCGCGTCTCCTTGCCCCGTCCGTAAGGGGGGTGCACCGCCGGTGGCGGTACCGGGCGGAGGAACGGGCCCGGCCAACCTGTGGCGGGGGGTCCCATTCCCATTGAAGCACGGTAGGTCGTCCGCTTGCTGGGCGGTAGGGAGGACGGGGGTGAATCCTCCCGGCGGGCGAGTTGGTGGACGTCAGCGCGAGGTGGGCTCGATGGCGAAGAGCCGCTCCACATCGCGCGAGTAGTCGGCCAGCTGGCGTTCGACGGTGTCGGGGCTCCAACCCAAGAGGGGGGCCATGTCGGAGGCGGCGACGCGGGCGGCGGCGCGGCCGAGATCCCTCGTTTCGAAGGCCACCTTGAGGCGGCGCACGAGCAGGTCGGACAAGGTGTGGACGAACTCGTGGGTGACGCCGTGGACGGACTCGGCGCGGATGTAGGGGAGGCCGGGGACGAGCGGCTCGGCGAGAGTGGGCTGCTCGCGGGTGAGAGCCCACACCAGGCGCCACCGGGAGCCGTAGGCGTGCACGAGGTGGACGGCGGTGTCCTCGCGCCCCACCTCGGCGCGAGCGGCGGCCAGCTGGGCGTCGAGCGAGGAGAAGTCGCCACCGGGAAGGGGGATGGAGTTGGTGGTGGCCTTGTGGTGGGGGACGTCGAGGGCCTTCTCGACGGCGTCCACCACGTCGCGGGCCATGACGCGGTAGGTGGTGAGCTTGCCGCCGGAGATGGCGAGGACGCCGGTGGGGCTGGTGTGGATGGCGTGCTCGCGGCTGGCGCTGTTGGCATCGCCGTGGCCATAGCCGCTGGCGACGAGGGGGCGGATGCCGGCCCAGGCGCTGACGACGTCCTCGCGGACGAGGTGGGCCTGGGGGAAGAAGCCGTTGGCGGAGGCGAGGAGGTAGTCCACGTCGGCCACGCTGGCGCGCACCTCGGAGGGGTGGGCCTGGGTAGCGGTCTCGGTGGTGCCGATGATGGTGTGGGTGCCCGCGGGGAGGATGAACATCACCCGGCCGTCGACGGGGGACAGGAGGGTGAGGGCACAGTCGGTGGGCAGACGCTCGCGGGGGACGGAGATGTGGACGCCCTTGGAGCCGCGGACGGTGGAGGTGGAGCCGTTGGCGTCGAGCTTGCGGATTTCATCGATCCAGGGCCCGGTGGCGTTGACGAGGACGCGGGCGCGGACGGAGAGCTCGCGGCCGGTGAGGGAGTCGACGACGGTGGCACCGCGGGCGCGGCCGTCCTCGAGGAGGAGAGCGCGAACGGAGGCGTGGTTGAGGACGACGGCACCGGCCTCGGAGGCGGCGACGGCATTGGCGAGGGTGAGGCGGGCGTCGTCGGTGGCGGCGTCGTAGTAGCGGGCGCCGCCGGTGAGGCCCTCGGAGCGGAGGCCGGGGATGACCTCGGAGACCTGGCGGGCGTTGAGGCCGCGAGAGGCCTTCACGTTCCGGAAGAGGGCGAGGGCGTCATAGAGCATGAGGCCTGCGGAGAGCTTCCAGCGGGCGATGCGGGCGCCCTTGTAGACGGGCCAGACGAAGGCGAGGGGCCGGACGAGGTGGGGAGCGAGACGGAGGAGGCGGTAGCGCTCGATGCTGGATTCGAAGACGAGGCCGAGGTGGCCGTGCTCGAGGTAGCGGATGCCGCCGTGGATGAGGCGGGAGGAGCGGCTGGAGGTACCGGAGGCGAAGTCCTCGCGCTCGACGAGGGCGACGCGGAGACCGCGGAGGGCGGCATCGCGGGCGATGCCACAGCCGGTGACACCGCCGCCGATGACGAGGACATCGAAGGACTGGGAGGAGAGAGCGAGCAGACGCTCGGAGCGAGGAGCGGGAGGCTGGGGAGGAGGAGAAGGGAGGGCCGGGACGGCGCCGGAGTCACCGCGGAGGGCGGGAGCGGGAGCGGTCTGGGCAACGGGTTGAGGACGCACGGCAGGAGTGTAATGGCGAGGGAGCGGCGGAGGCAGCAGGAACCGAACGCGGTGCGTCAACAAGGGAAGAACAAAACCCCCTCTCCCCCTGGGAGAGGGACGGGGTGAGGGTCTACCGGACACTTGGACCGTCAACCACCGTCAAGAACCCAGGGAAAAAACCCAGGGAAAAAAAGCCCGAGCAAGAACCCCTCTCCCTTCGGGAGAGGGACGGGGTGAGGGTATTTCGGCCCCCGAGTTCCACCCCAAGACCCGCGAAGAGGAACGAGCCCCGGGGACACAGAACCGGAGGTCAACGTTTGGTCTGGCTCGGGGGCGACCCGGGCACGGAACCACTGGAGGAGGAACCACCGCTGTCGGCCTGGCGAGAGGGATGGGCGTCGTTGTTGGGGTTCTGCTGATTGGAGCGGTTGTCCTGGTCCTTCTTGAAGGAGTCGTTGTTGGGGTTCTTGACGTTGGAGCGCTGGTCATTGGGGTTGTTGGGCATGGAAGGAGACCTCGAGGAGAGAAGCCCGTGCGGGATGCACGGGGGAGGAGGAAGGTAGGAGGAGCGGGAGGAGGAGGCAGCGGACCCGGGGGGACGGGGAGAGTGTCGGGAAGGAGCCGGGAGGAATGCGGGAGAGCGGGACCGTGCATACCTCCACCTGCACGAGGACCCGAGGGGCGGGGAGGAGGTGGCGCGTGAAGACGGTGACGTACGAGCGCAGCGGCAGGACGAACACGGGGGCGCAGGCGGTACGGGTGGAGGGAATGAGACACCTGCGGGTGCTGGAGCAGGGCGAGACGGTGGTGGAGAGGGACCTGACGGAGGAGGAGATAGAGAGGCTGCAACCGCTGGTGGAGGAGGCGGAGCGGCAACCGGCGCCGGCGGCGCTGACGCCGGAGGCGGGAGGCCCGAGGGGGATGGCGGTGAGCCTGGCGTTCGAGGACGAGGAGACGCCGAGGGTGAGGCTGGGCTGTCACGCGGGGCAGACGGCGAGGGGAGCGGGAGAGCCCTACGACGAGCTGCTGGCGGAGCTGGACGCGCTGCTGACGGAGGAGCTGCACGAGCGGGCGCCGAGGCACGCGCACGCGGTGTTGCCGCACGAGCTGCGCCAGGAGGAGTGACCGGGGCCCGGGCGAGCCGGCTCAGACGGAGGGGAAGGAGCCGGAGGAAGACTTGCCGTTGGGAGGGAGCTCGAGGGGGAGGGAGACGGTGAAGGTGGCGCCCTGGCCGGGAAGACTCTCGACGCGGATGTCGCCGCCGAGCGAGTCGACGATCTGCTTGCAGATCCACAGGCCGAGGCCGAAGCCGCCGTAGTGGCGCTCGGAGACGGCGCGCTCGAAGCGCTGGAAGATGCGAGCCTGGCTCTCGGGGGGAATGCCGATGCCGTGGTCGCGCACGGTGAGATGAGCGAAGGAGCCCTCCTGGATGACGGCCATTTCGACGGGCTGGTGGGCGCCGTACTTGATGGCATTGGAGAGCAGATTGGTGACGACCTGCTCGAGGCGGAGCCGGTCCCAGCGGCCGATGATGGGGGGGCTCGGGTAGAGGATGAGCTTGCAGCCAGCGCCGGCGGCATCGGCCTCGGCGCGGGAGACGACGTCCTGGAGGAGTGAGGCGAAGTCGACGGTCTCGTGCTCGAGGGCGAGGCGGCCGGCGCGGATGCGGGAGACGTCGAGCAGGTTGTTGACGAGCTGGTGGAGACGCTCGGCGGGGCGGAGGGAGGCCTCGACGCGCTTGCGAGAGGGGTGCGGGAGGCCGTTGTCGTCGAGCTCCGGGAGCGAGCGCCTCAGCATCTGCAGTTGAAGCTGCAGCGAGGTGAGGGGCGTCTTGAGCTCATGGGAGGCGACGGAGAGGAAGTCGTCGCGAGTCTGGAGGGCCTGCTGGAGGTCGGAGGCGAGGGCCTCGACCTCGCGGCGGGCGAGCACCTGCTCGGTGACCTCGGCGCACAGGCCCATGGTGCCGAGGATCTCCCCGTCGACGCCGCGCCAGGGCTGCCAGGTGAGGTCGAAGTACTTCACCTCATCGCGGCCGGAGCCGGAGAAGTCGGCGCGCAGGGGCACCTCGTGGCCGACGAAGGGGGTGCCCTTGCGGAAGACCTCGTCGAGCAGCTGGACGAGGTGGGGGTCGAGCCCGGAGACGGTCTCGCGGACGGTGCGGCCGAGGGAGAGGAGCTCACCGACGAGGGTCTGGCCGAGCGGGTTGACGAGCTCGACGACGTGGTCCGGGCCGCGGGTGAGGCAGATGGCGACGGGGGCCTGCATGAAGAGGGTCTCGAGCCGTTCGCGCTGGACCTCGGCCTCGAGGTGGGCGTCGTGCTCGCGGGCGAGGAGCTGAGCGCGCTCGCGGTCCTCGCGGAAGCGGGCGGAGATGTCGCGGAAGACGATGACGGTGCCGAGCCTGTGGCCCTGGGAGTCGGAGATGGGGGCGGCGGTGTGCTCGATGGGGAGCTCGCCGCCGCGGCGGGAGAGGAGGAGGGCCTGGTGGCCGAGCTGGACGGGCCGAGCCTCGTCGCGGGCGACGGAGGTGGGGGCGAGAGGCTCGCGGGAGGAGGGGTCGACGAGCCGGAGGACGCGCTCGAGGGGCTGACCGATGGCATCGAGCTCGCGCCAGCCACAGAGGTAGGAGGCGACGGGGTTGATGAAGCGGACGAGGCCATTGGGGTCGGTGGTGACAACGGCGTCGCCGATGCTGCGCAGGGTGATGGCGAGCACGTGACCATTGGCCTGGGCGGAGGCGCGAGCGACCTGGGCCTCATGGAGGGAGAGGCGGACGCGGGCGCAGATGAGGGTCATCAGCGCGGCGACACCGGTGAAGAGGGCGCTGGAGATGGAGTGGTGGGCGTCGGAGGAGGGGCCGGCCTCGCGGAAGAAGAAGCGGATGGCGAGGAGGGAGAGGACGGTGGAGAGGGCACCGGGGCCGTGGCCGCCCTGGGAGGCGGAGAAGATGACGGCGGCGAGGAAGAAGAAGACGGGAGAGGGAGCCCACCAGGGCCAGAGGAGCCACTGGAGGGCGAAGGCGAGGCCCGAGGCCAGCAGGGCCAGTCCGTAACGGGCCCAGGGGGAGGCGCGGTAGGGATGGGAGTAGCTGTTGGCGGAGAGGAAGGCCACGGAGCCCCCTGAGGAGGCCGGTGCTGGGGAGCAGGAATCCGGCGGCGGATGGACGGAGGACGACCCCGAGGGAAGCGGGGACGCGCGAGACCCATCCTGAGTGAGTTCGAAACCGAGCACACCATCCCCCCGTGAGGGGGAGCACTCTACCTGCTTGCCCGAGTGCACCACCAGGGAGGAGGCGGGAGGAGCGGGTTGCGGGGCGGGAGGGTCCGCGCCTAGAGAGAGCCCATGAAGCGAGTGCGGTTCTCGGTGCACCGGACGGTGGGCGAGGCAAGGCTGCTGGCGGGACTGCTGGCGGGCTCGGGGCTGTCGGTGGAGGTACGAGGGGAAGCCCTGGCGCCGCTGAGCGGAGAAATCCCGATTACGGAGACCTGGGTGGAGCTCTGGCTACCGCCGCAGGAGGTGGAGAAGGGGAAGGAGCTGTTGGCGGAGCTGGAGGAGGACGAGGAGAAGGCGGGGAGGACGGTGGAGTGCCTGGGGTGTGGGGAGGAGAACCCCGGAAACTTCGAGCTGTGTTGGAGCTGTGGGGAGGATCTGCCGTCGTCACAGGGGCCGAGGAGGAGGCTGCGGGCGGTGCCGTGAGGGGGGCCAGCTCGGGGGAAGGTAAGCCCGGCTGATTGCTCCGGGCACACGGTGTCGGGCCTCGACCAGGGGGGCGGGCATCGAGCCGTGCGGAGGGGGCGGCGAGTCTCTAGAGTCAGGGAAGCCGTGCAGAACGAACCTCCCGCCGAAGAGAGCCGGGGACGCCGAGGCCCCGAAACCTCACAGGACCGACCGCGAAGGATGCTGGATCGGAGCGTGAGGAGTCTGTTGATCGTCATCGGGGTAGCGTTCGTGATCCACCTGATTCCGCTGTTCCTGCCGAGGAACATGCCGGAGCAGGACCTGGCGATCGCGAGGGCGATGTCGGATGCGGCGCACCGGGTGAAGGTGCTGAAGCCGCTGAAGGAGAACCCGAAGGCGACGGGGGCGGACCTGAGGGAGGCGGCGGAGCTGCTGAGGGAGGGAGCGCCGCTGGACGCCTACGAGCTGGCGAAGGAGGCGGAGAAGAAGGAGCCGGGCTCGGTGGAGACGCAGCTGGTGCTGGCGAGGATCTGCCACGGACAACGGATGAACCGATGCGAGGAGGAGTCCTTCGCGAGGGCGGAGAAGCTGGCGCCAGGGGATCCGAGGGCGGACCTGCTGAGAGCGGACTTCGAGGAGAGGAACGGGAACGTGGAGGGGGCGCTGGCAGCGGTGGAGAAGGCGTACGGGAAGGCGCCGGGGAGCGTGGGGGTGGGGGTGAGGTACGGAAGGCTGTTGAGCGAGGCGGGCCGGTGGGACGAGGCGATCCAGGTCCTGAAGAGACAGGAGGGGGCGCTGGGAAGGCCGCAGGTCTTGGTGGAGGAAGGGCTGGTGAGGGTGAAGCAGGGGAGGATGGAGGAGGCGAGGGAGCTGTTCGGGGAAGCGGTGGAGGCGGATCCGAAACTGGTGATGGGGTACTTCCACCTGGGGATGACGGCGTTCCGGATGGGGGATGTGGAGGGGGCGGAGGAGGCGTTGAGGGAAGCGGATCGCCTGGACATGTCGGACATGAGACCGTTGGCGGCGCTGTGTGAAATCCAGAGGCAGGCGGGGAAGACGGACGCGCAGAGGGTGACGAGGATGGACCTGGAGCGTCGCTTTCCGGAGCGGATGGAGGCGGTAAGAAACGCCTGCCGAGCGCCGTGATGTCCCCCACAACCCCTCTCCCTTCGGGAGAGGGACGGGGTGAGGGTATCAAGACCCCCGAGTTGAACCCCGAGCAAACCCCCTCTCCCTCTGGGAGCGGGTTGGGGTGAGGGTCAGCGGCAAGCCCCGAGTCCCACCGAGCCCCTGCTCACTCCTCGGGGATGCCACGAATCCTGCGGAGCAACCGAGCGGAGGACTTCACCTCGGCATCAACGGAGCCATCGGGAATCTCGGTGCGAACGACGGCCTGGAGGAAGGGAACGGCCTCATCATCCCTGCCCTGGTCGACCAGCAACTCGCCGAGAGCCATACGGGCGCGAGTGAGCATGACGAGATCCTCGGCCTGGACGGCGGCATCGATGGCATCGCTCAAGGCGGACTCAGCGAGCTCGGGCCGGCCGCGGGAGAGGAGCTCACGGGCGCGCTGGAGGTGGCGGGAGACATCCATGAGGGCACTCAGCGGACACGGAAAGGGACAACACGACCAAGGCCGGGTTATCCCAGGGGGCATGGACGACGAGTCGCGGATCGTGGAACTGGAACTACGCTACATGCAGCAGCAGGAACTGCTGCTGCAGCTGAGCGACGCACTGTACGCGCAGCAGCGCGAGATGGGCGCGCTGCGAGCGGAGCTGGAACACGTGAAGAAGAAGCTGGAGGGGGAGCCGGGCCTGGTGGATGCGAGGCAGCAGGAGAAGCCGCCGCACTACTGAGGGGAGACCAGGCGCGGCGGAGACCTCCGACCTGGCCGGCGGGACTAGAACCGCCACCCGAGGCGCAGGCCGATATGGGGCCTGGGCTCGAGGTAGCCGAGCTCGATGCCGAAGGTCACGGAACGACCCTGGTAGCCGAAGCCGAAGGCGGCGTGGGCGCGGAAGGTATCGCCCTCGAAGAAGATCCACGGTCCGCCGAGGAGCTCCACATAGACGGGAACCCGGCGGGGAGTGATGCGCAGGTTGAGGTCGAGGGGGATGCCCAGGGTATTGGGCTGGGTGGCGAGGAGGGCGCCGAAGCGGGTACCGATGGAGAGGGGGCCGAGGTCGACGAAGTCGATGGCGCCGGTGAGATGAAAGAAGGCGCCCGAGTCGAACTGGTAATCGCCGCCGAGGGTGAGACGGAATTCAGCCGCCTCGGAACGCTCCGGGGCGAGGAAGACGGCGAGCGCGAGGAGACCACCGAGGAAGGGACGCAGCAGATGTTTCATGGAAGAGGCGCTCCTGGGCTTGAAGGATGAAATGCAAATCAAGCAAGCCTGAGGAGACCTCGCCAGCGCGAAGATTCGAAGCACATCACGGAAGACACGTAGCCCGGGAAAGACACACACGGGGCGCAGAAATCCAGTGATTCGAAAAGGCGAAGGCCCCGAGTTCTCACGTTGTGAGGACTCGGGGCCTTCAAAAAAAATCCGGCAGCGACCTACTCTCCCGCGCGGTTTCCCGCGGAGTACCATCGGCTCTGGAGGGCTTAACTTCCGTGTTCGGGATGGGAACGGGTGGGACCCCTCCGACATTGCCACCGGAAAACATGTGACTCGTACATACAAAGGGTAGTTTCAATTCCTGCTGAAAAGCTCTGTGCCTTCTTCCGGGCCCGGCGCCGCTGTTTGTAGCGCGCTCGGGGCCTCGACCTCGGCCTCGAATCTCCAGACTCCCTCCGGTTTACACCGGGGAGCCTGCCAGAGATTGAGGTATAGTAAGCCGCTCGACCAATTAGTACCGGTTAGCTCAACGTGTTACCACGCTTACACACCCGGCCTATCAACGTCGTAGTCTTCGACGGGTCTTCTGGGGCTTGCGCCCGGGATACCTGGTCTTGAGGTCGGTTTCCCGCTTAGATGCTTTCAGCGGTTATCCAATCGACACATGGCTACCCAGCGATGCCTCTGGCGAGACAACTGGTACACCAGCGGTGTCTCCAACCCGGTCCTCTCGTACTAAGGTCAGAGCCTCTCAAGTATCCTACGCCCACAGCAGATAGGGACCAAACTGTCTCACGACGTTTTGAACCCAGCTCGCGTACCGCTTTAATTGGCGAACAGCCAAACCCTTGGGACCTGCTCCAGCCCCAGGATGCGATGAGCCGACATCGAGGTGCCAAACCTCCCCGTCGATGTGAACTCTTGGGGGAGATAAGCCTGTTATCCCCGGAGTACCTTTTATCCGTTGAGCGATGGCCCTTCCATTCAGGACCACCGGATCACTATGACCTGCTTTCGCACCTGCTCGACATGTCTGTCTCGCAGTCAAGCTCCCTTATGCCATTGCACTCGCCGCCCGGTTTCCAATCGGGCTGAGGGAACCATCGCGCGCCTCCGTTACGTTTTGGGAGGCGACCGCCCCAGTCAAACTACCCACCAGACAGTGTCCCAGCTCCCGTTGAGGGGGCATGGTTAGACACCAGAATCCGACAGGGTGGTATTTCACCGTTGCCTCCACCGAACCTAGCGGCCCGGCTTCAAAGGCTCCCACCTATCCTACACAGTCGAACCCTAGTGTCACTGTCAAGTTGTAGTAAAGGTTCACGGGGTCTTTCCGTCTTGCTGCGGGTAAACTGCATCGGCACAGCTATTTCAATTTCGCTGAGTCCCTCTCCGAGACAGTGCGGAAGTCGTTACTCCATTCGTGCAGGTCGGAACTTACCCGACAAGGAATTTCGCTACCTTAGGACCGTTATAGTTACGGCCGCCGTTTACTGGGGCTTCGGATCATCGCTTCGCCTTGCGGCTGACGAATCCCCTTAACCTTCCAGCACCGGGCAGGAGTCAGACCCTATACGTCGGCTTCGTGCCTTCGCAGAGTCCTGTGTTTTTGGTAAACAGTCGCTACCGCCATTTCTCTGCAACCTCTCTCGGCTCCAGCTGTACGCCTTCACCTACCAGAGGCCCACCTTCTTCCGAAGTTACGGTGGAAATTTGCCTAGTTCCTTGGAGGAGAGTTCTCTCAAGCGCCTTAGGATTTTCTCCTCACCCACCTGTGTCGGTTTGCGGTACGGACACCCTGTAGACTCCCCGCGGAACTTTTCTTGGAAGCCGAGCATCAGCAACTAACCCCTTGCGGGGCGCCGTCGGGTCTCGGGGATAGCTGCCGCGCCTTTTCATCGTACGCGACACCCCTACGCCTTTGGACTGGCACAACCACCGGCCAGCTCGCCTAGCTTTCTCCGTCCTTCCTCGGTTCAACGTCTACAAGATGGCGCAGGAATATTAACCTGCTTGCCATCACCTACGCCTTTCGGCCTCGGCTTAGGTCCCGGCTAACCCTGGGAAGATTAACTTGACCCAGGAAACCTTGGGTTTACGGCGAGGGGGTTTCCCACCCCCTTTATCGCTACTCATTTCGGCATCAGCACTCGCAACAACTCCACCAGCCCTTGCGGTCTAGCTTCGCAGTCGTTGCAACGCTCCCCTACCACTGCATGCGCCTGACGCATGCAATCCGAAGCTTCGGCGCTAGTCTTGAGCCCCGTTACATTTTCGGCGCGGCCTGTCTCGACCAGTGAGCTATTACGCTTTCTTTAAAGGATGGCTGCTTCTAAGCCAACCTCCTGGTTGTCAATGACCTGCCACATCCTTTCTAGTGTTCACTTAGACTAGACTTGGGGGCCTTAGCTGTCGGTCTGGGTTATTCCCCTCTTGCCAATGGACGTTATCACCCACTGACTGCTTCCCGGGATAACAATTACCGGCATTCGGAGTTTGGTACGGTTTGGTAATCTGGTGAGACCCCTAGCCGTTCCAGTGCTCTACCTCCGGTATTGAATTACCCAAGACGATACCTAAATATCTTTCGGGGAGAACCAGCTATCACGGAGTTTGATTGGCCTTTCACCCCTACACACAGCTCATCCCAGAAATTTTCAACTTTCATGAGTTCGGTCCTCCATGAGGTGTTACCCTCACTTCAACCTGGCCATGTGTAGATCACCCCGCTTCGGGTTATAATGCACGCAACTGAATCGCCCGTTTCGGACTCGCTTTCGCTCCGGCTCCACCTATCGGCTTAGCCTCGCTACGTACATTAAGTCGCCGAATCATGATGCAAAAGGTACGCCCTCGCACTGTCTTGCGACGTAGTGCTCGGACTGCTTGTAGACATGCGGTTTCAGGTTCTTTTGACTCCCCTCACAGGGGTTCTTTTCACCTTTCCCTCGCGGTACTTGTTCACTATCGGTCGCCAAGGAGTATTTAGCCTTACCGGATGGTCCCGGCAGATTCAGGCAGGATTGCACGTGTCCCGCCCTACTTGGGTACCCCGCTCGGCCTCCGCTAGTTTTCGCGTACGCGACTGTCACGCTCTTTGGTGCACCTTTCCAGGTGCTTCCGCTAACCAGCAAAGGTCCTACCGCGGACCCGCAACCCCGGTGCCACTTGCGTGACACCGGTTTAGGCTGTTCCCATTTCGCTCGCCACTACTCTGGGAATCACTCATTGTTTTCTTTTCCTCAGGGTACTGAGATGTTTCACTTCCCCTGGTTCGCTCCTTCGGCCCTATGTATTCAGGCCGAGGTCATACGAGTTTCCTCGCATGGGGTTTCCCCATTCGGACATCTCCGGCTCAACGTTCGGTTGGCAACTCCCCGGAGCTTTTCGCAGCCACCCACGTCCTTCTTCGCCTCTTGGCACCTAGGCATCCACCGCACGCCCTTAGTAGCTTACTTACCTTAATCTCTCGCAAGCCCGCCTCCCGGCGGGATTCTGAATCTCGAGACCAAGGTCCAGGCCCCAGCTCTTCGCTGCGGACCCGAAAGAAGACTTCTTGCTTGATAGAACTTCTCAGCAGAAATTGAATTCTACCCTTCGTATGCACTTGTCAAAGAACGCTTCCAATCCAGTGATTGGAAAACTTGTGGAGCTGATCGGGATCGAACCGACGACATCTAGCTTGCAAAGCTAGCGCTCTCCCAGCTGAGCTACAGCCCCGGAAAGTTCGTCATTGGGCTGCACCTTGCCGGCCGTCATCGCGTCATCCAGTCTCCCCCGGTGGGGAGCTGGTGGGCCTAGGTGGACTTGAACCACCGACCTCACGCTTATCAGGCGTGCGCTCTAGCCAGCTGAGCTATAGGCCCAGTTGGTGAGTCCCGAAACAGCTACTCTCTTTCAAAGAGCCGAGTCGCTTGGACTCGGTCCCTCAAAACCAAACAGCAAGCCCTGACAGACTGCGAAACGTTGACCTGGTCGACCTAGGCAGCTTTCGCTGCTGGTACAGCCCGTGGCACCGAAGTGCTCACTCTGTACCCGGTCTCCTTAGAAAGGAGGTGATCCAGCCGCAGGTTCCCCTACGGCTACCTTGTTACGACTTCACCCCAGTTACCGACCACTCCTTGGGCACCCCTTGGTGGGATGACTTCTGGAGCAATCGACTCCCATGGTGTGACGGGCGGTGTGTACAAGGCCCGGGAACGTATTCACCGCGGCGTGCTGATCCGCGATTACTAGCGATTCCGCCTTCATGGAGTCGAGTTGCAGACTCCAATCTGAACTGAGACCGGTTTTATGCGATTAGCTCCCTCTCGCGAGTTGGCGACGCGTTGTACCGGCCATTGTAGCACGTGTGTAGCCCTGGTCATAAAGGCCATGAGGACTTGACGTCATCCCCACCTTCCTCCGGTTTAACACCGGCAGTCCCTCTAGAGATCCGCTTGCGCGGCAACTAAAGGCGAGGGTTGCGCTCGTTGCGGGACTTAACCCAACATCTCACGACACGAGCTGACGACAGCCATGCAGCACCTGTCTCTTGGTTCCCTTGCGGGCACTCCCTCATCTCTGAAGGATTCCAAGGATGTCAAGACCAGGTAAGGTTCTGCGCGTTGCGTCGAATTAAACCACATGCTCCACCGCTTGTGCGGGCCCCCGTCAATTCCTTTGAGTTTTAGTCTTGCGACCGTACTTCCCAGGCGGAGAACTTAATGCGTTAGCTACGGCACCGCGGGGGTCAACACCCACGACACCTAGTTCTCATCGTTTACGGCGTGGACTACCAGGGTATCTAATCCTGTTTGCTCCCCACGCTTTCGCGTCTCAGCGTCAGTTACCGTCCAGGTGGCCGCCTTCGCCACCGGTGTTCCTCCCCATATCTACGAATTTCACCTCTACTTGGGGAATTCCGCCACCCTCTCCGGCACTCAAGCTCTGCAGTTTCGGGCGCACTTCCTCAGTTGAGCTGAGGGCTTTCACACCCGACTTGCAAAGCCGCCTACACGCGCTTTACGCCCAATAATTCCGAACAACGCTTGCACCCTCTGTATTACCGCGGCTGCTGGCACAGAGTTAGCCGGTGCTTCTTCTCCCGGTACCGTCAAGCCCCTAGGTGTTAGCTAGAGGGTTTTCGTCCCGGTCGAAAGTGCTTTACAATCCGAAGACCTTCATCACACACGCGGCGTTGCTGCGTCAGGCTTTCGCCCATTGCGCAAAATTCCCCACTGCTGCCTCCCGTAGGAGTCTGGACCGTGTCTCAGTTCCAGTGTGGCTGATCGTCCTCTCAGACCAGCTACCCGTCGTCGCCTTGGTGGGCCATTACCCCGCCAACTAGCTGATGGGCCGCGGACTCATCTGGATGTGATAGCTTGTATACAGAGGCCACCTTTTCCCTCAGGAGCCGAAGCTCCCGGGGGCTTATCCGGTATTAGCCAATCTTTCGACTGGTTATCCCAGACACCCAGGCAGATTATCCACGTGTTACGCACCCGTGCGCCGCTCTACTAGGATTGCTCCATTCGCGCTCGACTTGCATGTGTTAGGCACGCCGCCAGCGTTCGTTCTGAGCCAGGATCAAACTCTCCAATTGAAATTTGAAGAATTTAGAACCGGCATCCGTCAGGGCCCGGCTAAGGGACACCCGACTTCGCTGTTCAAGGTACCCCTGGAATCGACTCACGCCGACTCGCTTCGGGGCACCGTTTAGAATTGACTGCGGTTTCCGCAATCTGTCTTCTTGGGCTTGCTATTTGGTTTTCAAAGACCGAGTCGCTTGTTGTTGCCGCGACTTTCTGTTACCTTGCGCTTCTCAGCTGCACCCCATTCAACCTCGGGGGCCGCATTCTTTATTTCGAGGCGGCTTTTCTGTCAAGTGGCCGTTGCCACTCCGTTTCACCGCTTCGCCTCGTTGGGAGGTAACATCGCGCCGGAGCGCCTTGTTTCTTCCTTTTGAGGAGGGGCGCGGAACCTACTTCGCTTCCGCATCCCGTGTCAACTCGCTTCGTCGACTCTCTTCTTCTCTCCGGCTCGGCTTTGTCGCCAGTGCGACTTTCGCCGTTTCGGAGGGAGGCGGCTTCTACCACCGCCGCGTCGGGAGTCAACTCGCTTCGTCGACTTCGTATTTCGTCTGTCACTGCTTCGTCCGGAGGTCTCCGTCGCCAGTGCGACTTCGCCTGTCCGTCCGAGGGGGCGCGGCTTCTATCACCGCCGCGTTTGGAGTCAACCACCTTCGTCGACTCGCTCTTCCCTCCGATTCAGCTTCTGTCGCTTGGGCGACTTCCGTTGTTTCGAGGGGAGGCGGCTTCTACCACCGCCGCGTTTGGAGTCAACCCCGCTTCGTCGACTCCCTATTCCGTCTTTCAGCTCGTCCGGGAGCTCCGCCGCCGTTGCGGCATCGCCTTCCCGTCCGAGGGGGCGCGGCTTCTACCACCGCCGCGTCTGGAGTCAACCACCTTCGTCGACTCGCTCTTCCCGTCGATTCGGACTGGAGCAGAACGTCCAGGCCCTCTCTATCGCCATCCGGCCCTCTCCCCGACCGGGAGAGCGAGCGCTCAGGCTGTCGCCACCAGAGCGGTCGCAGGCAGCGTACGGGTCGAGTCCTTCCAGACATGAGACCGGGTCCGAAGCTCCTCATACCCGCCAACGCTCGCGAGCTGGATGCAGTCTTCAGCCCCATGGAGGCGTCCAGCTCATCGCGGCTCTCTACGTTGTCCGCACCAACCTCCCACCCGTGAGAACCTCGAACATCTCGCCCGGAGGCCTCGAGCACGAGGCCACCTCCGATTCAGCCATAGAGCTCGCGGGGCTGTCTGCTCCCCATCGGAGTGCGACTCCTCCTCGCTCGCAAGCGAACTACCCCATGAGGACGCTGTCCGCGGTAGGGATGGCGTTCATCTGGAAGGGGTAGCGCGGCTGGAGGGTGAGGAGCGGCAGCGGCTCCACGCGCTGCCCGGGCACCAGCGCGAGGCGATAGCGCGCGGCGACCATGGCCAGGATGACCTGCGCTTCCATCAGGGCGAAGCCACTGCCCATGCACGTCCGCGGCCCGCCGCCAAAGGGGAAGTAGGCGAAGCGCGACCGCTCGGCGGAACGCTCCGGGGTGAAACGCTCCGGCTCGAAGTCGTCTGGACGGGGCCACAGCTCCGGAAGCCGTTGGGTGACGTAGGGGCTGAGCAGCACCACGCTGTCCGCGGGGATGCGATAGCCGCCGATGCAGTCATCCTCCAGGGGCGTCCGCAGCGTCATCCAGACGGGCGGGTACAGCCGTAGCGCCTCCTCGAAGACCTGACGGGTGTAGACCAGGCGTGGCAGGTCGGCCAGCGTGGGGGCGCTCCCTCCGAGCACCTCCCGTGCCTCCGCCTCCAGGCGCTGCCGCACCGCGGGGTGCTGGTCCAGCAGGTACCAGACCCAGGTGAGCACCGTGGCGGTGCTCTCGAAGCCAGCGACCAGGATGCCCTTCACCTCATCGAGGAGTTGGGCATCGTCCATGCCCTGCCCCGTCCGCGAGTCCTGCGCCAGCAAGAGGGCGGAGAGCAGGTCCCCCTTGTCGTCCAGGCTCTGCCGGCGCTGGTGGATGATGCGGAGCACGACGCTGTTGATGACGTCCGTTGCCTGGCGGAAGGCGGCGCGCTGGGGAATGAGCAGGTAGTTGGCCAGCCCGGTCATCGAGGTCATCTGCCGGGCAACGTATCGCTGCGCGGTGCGGATGGCGGGCCCGAGCAGGTCCGTCTCCCCGCTGACGTCCGTGCTGAACATGGTCCGGCTGGCGATGCCCAGGGTCAGCCGCTTCATCTCCTCGCCGATGTCGAGCGGCTGCCCGCGCGAGGCCAGCTCCCGCCAGCGCTCCAGCATCTCCTGGGTGACCTGGGCCATGAGGGGGAACAGCCGCTCCAGCTTCTGCCGTGTGAAGCACGGCCCCATCAGGCGGCGCTGGCCGCGCCACAGGGCCCCCTCGCTCACGACGAGCCCCTGCCCCAGGAAGGGCTTGAACTTCTGGGTGGTCAGGTCGGACTTCTTGTATCGGGCGGCGTTGTCCTGGAGCACCTGCTTCACTCCCATGGGGTGCACCACCAGGTAGATGGGCCGCACGTCGTGGCCCAGGCTGACCACGTCCCCGTACTCGCGGGCCACCTTGCGCAGGAAACGGAGCGGGTTGCCGAGCATGTCGGGCAGCCCTCGCAGGAAGCGCAGCCCGCGGGGCCCGGGGGGACGGCGCGGCGATGGGGAAGGGTGGATGGATTCCTGGAGCATTCAGAGCCCCCCTACAGGAACGTGGGACGCCTGCATGGCCTCATCCGCCTCCTGGAAGGCGCATCGCAGCGCATCCCGGAAGCCGAGGTGGTGCTCGATGCCGAGCAGCTCGCGAAGGCGCGGGTCGCGCACCACCGCGTCGTGCCCCAGGCCGCGGACGAAGTGCTCACCGACCCGCTTGGGGATGGGACTGAAGAGGCCTGTCCAGAGGCCCGACAGGCGCGGCACGGCCACCGGCATCCGGAGCACCGGGCGGACCAGCCCCCTCACTTGGGCGTAGGTCTCCATCATCTCGCGGTAGGTGAGCACCTCGTCGCCGCCCATCTCCCAGATGTGGCCCACCAGGAGCGGGGTGTCGAGCGGAGCCAGCAGGTAGCGGAGCGCGTCGGAGAGGGCGATGGGTTGGCAGCGGGTGTCCCCTCCTCGAGGGGAAATGATGAGGGGGAAGCGCTCCGTGAAGCCGCGGATCATCTCGAACACCGCGCTCCCCGCGCCGATGATGGCCGCGGCGCGCAGCTCGGTCACTGGCACCCTGCCCTCACGCAGCGCCTCGCCCGTGGCCTGCCGGCTCTCGACGTGGGGAGAGCGCGGCATCGACGGGTCGCCAAGTGCCCCGAGGTAGATGAGCTGTCGGACGTCAGCCGCCTCCGCCGCTCGAGCGAAGGTGCGCGCCGCGGCCAGCTCCTTCTCCCGGAAGCCTGGCTCGGCGAGCGAGTGGATGAGGTAGTAGGCCGTGTCCACCCCCCGCAGCGCCCGCGCCGAAGTGCCGGGGTGGCGGACGTCCCCGCGTACCACCTCCACCCGTGGCGTCACCCCGGCCCCGTCCATGGGGCGGCGGCTCAGCAGGCGCACCCGGTTGCACGGCTCCCGCAGCAGCGCCCGGAACAGCGCCCGGCCAACGAAGCCGGTGGCGCCGGTGACCAGCAGGGTGCGGGGATGGCTCTGGGCGGACATGGGTTGCTCCTCCTCGTGACTTGCGGCGCACTCGCCGGCTCCAGGCTCTACCTGCTGCCGTAGATTCGGGCCGCCCCCTTTCCCACCCTCCGTTTCGACAGCACCTTGGAGAGGAGCACCATGAGCTGGTTCCGGATCCCAGGGACTGTCAGGAACCTGCGCCGCCGGAATGCGCGCAACGCGCGCCTGGCCACCACCTCGGGGCGCATCATCATGCGGATGATGAGGGGCCGGTGGCGGAGCTGTTCCAGCACGGGCGAGGAGACGAGCATCTCGGTCAGCATGCCGCCCGGGCTGCACAGACACACCGGGACACGTTCCCGCTCCCTGCCCCGCTCGTGGTACAGGCTCTCCACGAAGCCCTGCAGCAGCGCCTTCGTCCCGCCGTACAGCGCCTGCCGGGGCGTGGGCATCATCGCTCCGGTGCTGGTGATGACCAGGATGCCCCCCTCGCCACGCTGGTCCAGGTAGGGAAGGAAGCGCCGGAGGAGGAGCAGGGGCGTGCGCACGTTGACCCGCAGGAGCTGCTCCACCTGGGGCTCGGGCATGGCGGTGAACTCGCCGAACCAGTAGGCCGCCGCGTTGGAGATGACCGCGTAGACCTGCCGCTCGCGGGTCGCCTCGGTGAAGATGCGCTCCGCGGCGTCCGGCGCGGCCAGGTCCATCGGCAGCAGCACGACCTCGGTGCCATGGGCGGCGCGCAGCTCCTCCCGTAGCGCGGCGAGCCGCTCGCGGCGGCGGGCCACGAGGATGAGCCGGGCCCGGTGGTGGGACGCCAGCCGGCGGGCGAGCTGCTCGCCCAGCCCGGAGGACGCGCCCGTGACGACCACCCAGCGATCGCGGAAATCCAGCGCTTTCATGCGAGGGCCTCTTCCTCCCTCGACGCTCCAGACCTCGGGCCCCGGAACGGCCGCCCCAGCTTGCGCAGCGCAGGCATCACCGTGGGCTCCGGCACGCGGTGGATGGCGAGCCCAGCCTGTCCCAGGTCGCGGAGCAGCGCGTCCGCGGCCAGCCGGCCCGACAGGGCGGCCCCCTCCATGGAGGCGTTCAGCTCGTGCCGTGTCCAGTCGCCGGCCAGGAAGAAGTTGCCCAGCCGGGTGCGGGCCGGGGGCCGGAGCTGGTGCGCGCCCGGCACCGCGGCGAACATGGCCGCGCCAATGCGCTCCAGCGCGTAGTCCACCACCTGCGCCTTCTGGGCCCCTGGCCAGATGCTCCGCAGGTCCCGCATCACGTCGGAGACGATGGCTTCATCCGGGTCGTGGAAGCGGCTGCGCGCCCGGGTGATGACGAACTGGTACACGGAGCCCGGTGCGCCACGGGGCTGACGGCCCAGCATGGCCAGGTCCACGAAGTCGCGGAAGGCGCAGCCCGTCACCAGCGGAGCTCCCGCCGGCACCGGCCGGATGGGGCGATCGAACCACAGCAAGAGCGACATGGCCGGCGTGGTGGTCAGCCTCATGGCGTCCTCGAGCCCGGCTGCGCGCACCCACTCCGGGGGGAGCACGGCACGCAGGGACTGGACGTTCATCGCGGACACGACGAAGTCGCAGGCCAGCAGCTTGCGGCCGGCCCCGCCCACCGGGACGCGCCCCTCGGCGTGGGTGACTGGACCGGATGTCTCCGCCGGGGAAACCCACACACCCTTGACGCGCTGTCCCTCTCCCTCCAGCCCGACCACCGCGTGGCGCAGCAGCAGCTGCCCCCCTTTGCGCGCGAGAGCCTGGCACAGAGGCTCTACCAGACACTCGGCCAGCGTTCCCCGCCACAGCCCCACATCCCCGGAGCGCGGGTGGCGCACCAGGTACTTGATCCACGACAGCACCGGCCGCGCGGCGGCCTCCTCCACCGTGAGGAAGGTCGCCGCATCCGCCGCGGCCTCCGCCAGCTCCAGGGTGAAGTCCCTCTGGAGCCCGCGGCGCCGGTGCCACTCGGCGTAGGACAGGGAGTCCAACTCGGCCAGATCCTCCTGCGAGTAGCTGGCGACCTGGAGACCCACCCGGCCCAGCCGGAGGCGGGCGCCCAGGGAGAGGGGCATCCGAGCGAAAGGCCGAAGCAGGTGGAAGGGCGCGGGCCACGAGCGGAAGCCCCACGCCATCGGCTCGCGCCCGGAGCGCAGGTAGGTGTGCTCGCCCACCCAGAGAAGGCGGTGCGACACCCCCAGGCGCGAGAGCATCTCCAGCAGGTTGGCGTAGTGGTCCGCCACCACGTGGAGGCCTGTGTCCACGCCGCGACCCTTCGCGTCTGTAAAGGACGAGGTGCGCCCTCCTGGGAAGGGGGCGGCCTCCACCACCGTGACGGAGCAGCCGCGCTCGGCGAGCTCGTAGGCCGCACACAGGCCAGCCACGCCGGAGCCGAGGACCAGCACCTTGGGTGCCGTGCTCATGCCTGTACCAGGTCGGCAAGGGAAGGCACCGGAAGCGGGCGCTCCCAAGGGGGAGAGGACCGGCCCATGGGGCCGAGGCGCAACGTGAGCCGGCCCCAGTGATAGACGAGCCACCGGCTGAAGGGAGGCTCTGGCAGGAACATGAACAGGTGCAGAAGCTTCATGAGCTTGGGAGCGCGCCCCAACCCCAGGGTGAACTTGTCCAGCACACTCCACAGCGGCGAGTACCGCCCCGTCTCGGCGAGGACGAGCTTGAGCAGGTCGAAGACGAAGCGGATGCTGGAGCCGAAGATGACGTAGAAATCCAGGCCGATCGCCTCCACGGTCTTGCGCTGCTGGCGGATAGGGCGGCGTGCCAGCAGCGAGTAGCCGTAGAGGTAGATGAGGAAGTCCGCCAGGAAGGTCCGGTCGTCCACCAGCGCCCGCTCGAGCATGACGAGAGAAAGCTGCAGGTGGGACTTCTCGTCCTCCAGGTTGGCCTCCAGCACGGCCCGGATGTCCGGGGCACTGGTGGCCTGGGCGAGGTTGTACAGGAAGGCATAGCCCAGGCCCTCCGACAAGAGGCAGAACAGGGATGCGACGCTGGGCTTGAAGGGCAACGCGAAGAGCCGGCCTGAGCGCCATGCGCCCCAGAACTCGGCCTCCTCGGGCGACGGCGGCAGGATGTCGTCGTAGCCCAGCCTCCGCACCAGTTGTGTGAGGTCCTCCAGGTGGCGTGACTCGTCCTGCACCAGGAACCGGCGCGCCTTGGCGAACATCGCATGCGTCTGCACGAAGTCCGGGTGGGTGAGCAGCTTGAACCCTTCCAGGGCGGCGGCTTCCGCGTGGCACAGCATGCTCAGGACGCGCGCATATGCCTCCCGGTTGCTGTAGGGATCAACCGGGACCAACGGCCGCGCCACGGACGGAACGGGTAGAACATGTGGTGCCATGATGTGAGCCCTCCTTCTCCCCCTGGCTTCTCTGGCTTGGTCCTCACGCTGAAATCTCGAGCAGCGCCAACCGCCGAACGAAACACATGGAGAGAGCCGCCTCGGCGCGGATGTGACATCCGTGCGCATGAGAGGGATGGGGCAGCTGCTGCGGCAGCGCGGGGCCGCAGAGGGGTGCCACCGGGCTGAGCGCCGGCCGGTGTAGCGGCCATGCAGCCTGCGTGGGACACATCAGAGGCAGAGGAAAAAGTGGGTGCCGCCGCGTCCACGCCTTCCACGGTGCCACCGTGCGGATGAACCCTTGCAGGCTTCGGCCGCCGCTGATCGAGGCGCCTGGGTTGCCCCGAGGAAGAACAGGCGATCACGCGCTCCGAAGAAGCCCGCAAAGGCGAAGGCCCCGAGTTCTCACGTTGTGAGGACTCGGGGCCTTCAAAAAAATCCGGCAGCGACCTACTCTCCCGCGCGGTTTCCCGCGGAGTACCATCGGCTCTGGAGGGCTTAACTTCCGTGTTCGGGATGGGAACGGGTGGGACCCCTCCGACATTGCCACCGGAAAACATGTGACTCGTACATACAAAGGGTAGTTTCAATTCCTGCTGAAAAGCTCTGTGCCTTCTTCCGGGCCCGGCGCCGCTGTTTGTAGCGCGCTCGGGGCCTCGACCTCGGCCTCGAATCTCCAGACTCCCTCCGGTTTACACCGGGGAGCCTGCCAGAGATTGAGGTATAGTAAGCCGCTCGACCAATTAGTACCGGTTAGCTCAACGTGTTACCACGCTTACACACCCGGCCTATCAACGTCGTAGTCTTCGACGGGTCTTCTGGGGCTTGCGCCCGGGATACCTGGTCTTGAGGTCGGTTTCCCGCTTAGATGCTTTCAGCGGTTATCCAATCGACACATGGCTACCCAGCGATGCCTCTGGCGAGACAACTGGTACACCAGCGGTGTCTCCAACCCGGTCCTCTCGTACTAAGGTCAGAGCCTCTCAAGTATCCTACGCCCACAGCAGATAGGGACCAAACTGTCTCACGACGTTTTGAACCCAGCTCGCGTACCGCTTTAATTGGCGAACAGCCAAACCCTTGGGACCTGCTCCAGCCCCAGGATGCGATGAGCCGACATCGAGGTGCCAAACCTCCCCGTCGATGTGAACTCTTGGGGGAGATAAGCCTGTTATCCCCGGAGTACCTTTTATCCGTTGAGCGATGGCCCTTCCATTCAGGACCACCGGATCACTATGACCTGCTTTCGCACCTGCTCGACATGTCTGTCTCGCAGTCAAGCTCCCTTATGCCATTGCACTCGCCGCCCGGTTTCCAATCGGGCTGAGGGAACCATCGCGCGCCTCCGTTACGTTTTGGGAGGCGACCGCCCCAGTCAAACTACCCACCAGACAGTGTCCCAGCTCCCGTTGAGGGGGCATGGTTAGACACCAGAATCCGACAGGGTGGTATTTCACCGTTGCCTCCACCGAACCTAGCGGCCCGGCTTCAAAGGCTCCCACCTATCCTACACAGTCGAACCCTAGTGTCACTGTCAAGTTGTAGTAAAGGTTCACGGGGTCTTTCCGTCTTGCTGCGGGTAAACTGCATCGGCACAGCTATTTCAATTTCGCTGAGTCCCTCTCCGAGACAGTGCGGAAGTCGTTACTCCATTCGTGCAGGTCGGAACTTACCCGACAAGGAATTTCGCTACCTTAGGACCGTTATAGTTACGGCCGCCGTTTACTGGGGCTTCGGATCATCGCTTCGCCTTGCGGCTGACGAATCCCCTTAACCTTCCAGCACCGGGCAGGAGTCAGACCCTATACGTCGGCTTCGTGCCTTCGCAGAGTCCTGTGTTTTTGGTAAACAGTCGCTACCGCCATTTCTCTGCAACCTCTCTCGGCTCCAGCTGTACGCCTTCACCTACCAGAGGCCCACCTTCTTCCGAAGTTACGGTGGAAATTTGCCTAGTTCCTTGGAGGAGAGTTCTCTCAAGCGCCTTAGGATTTTCTCCTCACCCACCTGTGTCGGTTTGCGGTACGGACACCCTGTAGACTCCCCGCGGAACTTTTCTTGGAAGCCGAGCATCAGCAACTAACCCCTTGCGGGGCGCCGTCGGGTCTCGGGGATAGCTGCCGCGCCTTTTCATCGTACGCGACACCCCTACGCCTTTGGACTGGCACAACCACCGGCCAGCTCGCCTAGCTTTCTCCGTCCTTCCTCGGTTCAACGTCTACAAGATGGCGCAGGAATATTAACCTGCTTGCCATCACCTACGCCTTTCGGCCTCGGCTTAGGTCCCGGCTAACCCTGGGAAGATTAACTTGACCCAGGAAACCTTGGGTTTACGGCGAGGGGGTTTCCCACCCCCTTTATCGCTACTCATTTCGGCATCAGCACTCGCAACAACTCCACCAGCCCTTGCGGTCTAGCTTCGCAGTCGTTGCAACGCTCCCCTACCACTGCATGCGCCTGACGCATGCAATCCGAAGCTTCGGCGCTAGTCTTGAGCCCCGTTACATTTTCGGCGCGGCCTGTCTCGACCAGTGAGCTATTACGCTTTCTTTAAAGGATGGCTGCTTCTAAGCCAACCTCCTGGTTGTCAATGACCTGCCACATCCTTTCTAGTGTTCACTTAGACTAGACTTGGGGGCCTTAGCTGTCGGTCTGGGTTATTCCCCTCTTGCCAATGGACGTTATCACCCACTGACTGCTTCCCGGGATAACAATTACCGGCATTCGGAGTTTGGTACGGTTTGGTAATCTGGTGAGACCCCTAGCCGTTCCAGTGCTCTACCTCCGGTATTGAATTACCCAAGACGATACCTAAATATCTTTCGGGGAGAACCAGCTATCACGGAGTTTGATTGGCCTTTCACCCCTACACACAGCTCATCCCAGAAATTTTCAACTTTCATGAGTTCGGTCCTCCATGAGGTGTTACCCTCACTTCAACCTGGCCATGTGTAGATCACCCCGCTTCGGGTTATAATGCACGCAACTGAATCGCCCGTTTCGGACTCGCTTTCGCTCCGGCTCCACCTATCGGCTTAGCCTCGCTACGTACATTAAGTCGCCGAATCATGATGCAAAAGGTACGCCCTCGCACTGTCTTGCGACGTAGTGCTCGGACTGCTTGTAGACATGCGGTTTCAGGTTCTTTTGACTCCCCTCACAGGGGTTCTTTTCACCTTTCCCTCGCGGTACTTGTTCACTATCGGTCGCCAAGGAGTATTTAGCCTTACCGGATGGTCCCGGCAGATTCAGGCAGGATTGCACGTGTCCCGCCCTACTTGGGTACCCCGCTCGGCCTCCGCTAGTTTTCGCGTACGCGACTGTCACGCTCTTTGGTGCACCTTTCCAGGTGCTTCCGCTAACCAGCAAAGGTCCTACCGCGGACCCGCAACCCCGGTGCCACTTGCGTGACACCGGTTTAGGCTGTTCCCATTTCGCTCGCCACTACTCTGGGAATCACTCATTGTTTTCTTTTC